>JBMOMP010000073.1:0-59824 GCA_049323115.1 Chloroflexota bacterium | reverse complement strand
CAGTTTCACCCGCAGTTCAACTGCGGGTGAACGGCGCCGCAAACCGAACGCATCCGCAGCCTCGGCTTTGACCGGCCCAAAGGAATAGCCTCCGCGCGGGCCATGTACGGTATACGTCCAGGAGCAGGAAGCGCCCTTCTTCAACGGGAGCAGGCGGCGGGGAGTCCCGAAGCGGAGGGCCAGCCGGGCAGGCAGCACGTCCTCGAGCAGCAGTTCGTCAATGTCCGCGCCGCGATTGGTCACTTCCAGTGTCACGGACACGTCCTCATCCGGCATGGCGCGTTCCTGGGAAAGGATGCGGCGCACTTCCAGGTCGAGTTTTTCCGGCGCCCGCCACAGGCCTGCCAGCAAATAGACGAAGAACGGCAAGGCCAGGTCGAGCAGGTCGCCGCGCAGGCTGGCAAGCCCCGCCAGCAGGAGGGCATACAGGATGAGAACGAGGAAAGTGGTTCGAGACATGACCCTGGCAAGGACGGAGAAATACCGCCCGCTTCGACCGGCTAAATGCGGCCCGCGGAGGGTGCAATGACCGGCACCGGGACCTTATCCAGCGCATCGCGGATGACTTCGCCCGCGACCTGGTGCGACATCCAATATTCGGGCTGGAGGAGGATGCGATGGCTGAGGACGGCCAGGGCAAAGCGCTTGACATCGTCCGGGAGGATGTAATCGCGGCCTTCGAGGGCGGCGTGGGCGCGCGCCAATTTGAGGAAGGCCAGCGAACCGCGCGGGCTGGCGCCAACGGCCACGCGCCGGTCGGCGCGGGTGGCGTGCACCAGGGCCGCAATGTACTCCTCCAGGTCGGCTTCCACGTAGACGCTCTCCACAGCCGCGCGCATATCGAGCAGTTGCCCGGCGTCGGTCACTTTGCCCAGGGAGAGTTCGTCCTGCCTGCGCTCGCGGCGGCGGCGCAGGATCTCCCTTTCCTCGTCCAGGCTGGGATACCCAACGGACAACTTGAGCATGAAGCGGTCGAGTTGCGCCTCGGGCAGCGGGAAGGTGCCCTCGTACTCGATGGGGTTCTGGGTAGCCAACACGATGAATGGTTCGGGCAGGCGCAGGGTCTCGCCTTCGAGCGTCACCTGCCCCTCCTGCATGGCCTCCAAGAGCGCAGACTGGGTCTTGGGCGAAGCGCGGTTGATCTCATCGGCCAGGATGATGTTGGCAAAGATCGGCCCCTGGCGTAATTCGAAGCGGTTCTTCTCGCGGTTGTACACGTACCCGCCGGTAATGTCGCCGGGCAGCAGGTCGGGCGTAAACTGGATGCGCTTGAACGCCAGCCCCAGCACAGCCGCAAAACTGCGGGCGATCAGCGTCTTGCCCAGGCCGGGGTAATCTTCGAACAGTACGTGACCGCCGGCCAGCACAGCCGCCATCACTTTCTCCAGCAGGTCGCGCTTGCCAACGATGGCGCGTTCGACTTCCGAAACGACCCGCTTGCTCACAGTGGACACATCTTTGATCTCTGACATCGTCATCCTCAGTTCATTTCGGCAACCTGCGGAAATCGCCATCCCGCGCGGTGACGCCGGTTGCATCCAGGTATTCCATCAGCGCCAGCATATATTTGCGGCTGGAGTCGAACAGGTCGCGCGCGTCGGCCACCGTCATCTGCCCGTTCTTGGAAATAAAGGCGCGCACCTCCGCCGTCATGCGCTCCAGGTCTTCTGGTCTGAAAACGACCTCGGCCGAGACCTGCTTCAACTGTCCCTGTTCCATCAGCGCATTGTAGACTTCCTCCCCGACCTGCGCCTGGCAGTCCTTGACGGAGGGAGGCGCGTACGGCGACCCGGCAAACTTCCGCATCAATTCCCGGACCTGGGCCTGCTGGCCGCTGTCGAAGTGGATCTCGTGGCCGGGGAGGGCGACGGCCCCGCGAGAATCAACCAACACGCCGCCTGGAACATATTTCGCGAGCAGGGCGTTGAAAATACGCGGCGCGAGTTTGAGTTTGCTCTTCAGTTCTTCGCGCGGGATGCCGCGCCGCAGGGGGAAACTCTTGTGGTAGGCTGCCACCATGCTCACCGTTTTGTCTTGCAAGGCGTTCCAGTGGGGCGCAGGGATGACCAGCAGATCGCTGTTTACAGCCGGAGCGCCGTCTTCCAGCATGACCAACGCGCCAGCCTCCAGCAACTCACCCAGGGCAACCTGAGCAGATTCGGCTTCCAGGCGTGAGCGGGAAACGACCTCCCTGACCGGCGCAGCGTTGAGCGCCAGCGCGGCTTCCATCAGCACATCCGCAGGCGAGCCAGCCGCCAGCGAAGCCAGCGACTTGAGCACCTGCTCGTCAAAGCGTTTGTGGCGGCCCTTCGGCTGGTGGTCCACGACCACACCGCCGCCCAGCGTCTCGCCCGGCGAGGGTCGCCGCAAGATGTAACGGTCGCCGCGCACGGCCACCACTGGCGCTTGCAATTCAAGTTGGATCCAACCCTCCTCCCCCGGGTTGAGCGTTTCCACTCCCAGCAGGCGCAAGGCGGCCATGCTCTCGCTCGCGCCCAGGAAGACTTTGACTTCCATGCCATGCTTGACCGGCTGGCTGGCATCCTTGAGCAGGCGCAGGCGCGCGTCCAACCGCCGGGTGGGACTGTATTGGCCGGGGCGCGTCACCACTTCGCCGCGGCGGATGTCCTCCACCGCCACGCCCGAAATATTCACCGCGGTACGGGAGCCAGGTACAGCCTTTTCCTCTTTCTTCCTGTGAGTTTGCAGCCCGCGCACGCGCCCCTTTGCGCCAGAGGGGAGGATGACCACTTCATCCCCCAGGGAGAGATGCCCGTCGCTGAGCGTGCCGGTCACGACCGTGCCGAAGCCCGGCATACTGAACACGCGGTCGATAGGCAGGCGCGGGCGGCCCAAATCCAGGCGGGTCGGTTTTTGTTGGAGCAGCGCAGAGAGCGCCGAGAGCAGATCGCCCAGGCCGGTTTTGGTTTTTGCAGAAACGCGCAGGATGGGGGCGTCTTGCATAACGGTAGGCGCCAGGGCGGCGCGAATGTCCGCTTCAACGAGGGCAAGCCAATCGGGGTCCGAGGCGAGGTCGGTCTTGGTCAAGACCACCAATCCCGCCGGGATTTGCAGCAAGTCCAAAATGGCGAGATGTTCCTTGGTCTGCGGCATAACGCCTTCGTCGGCGGCGATGACCAGCAGGGCGGCGTCTATCCCGCTCACGCCAGCCAGCATGTTTTCGATGAAGTCGCGGTGACCGGGTACGTCTACGATGCCAACTTCTTCGCCGTCCGGCAGGGTCAGCCAGCCAAAGCCCAACTCGATGGTCATCTCACGCTCCTGCTCCTCTTTCAAGCGGTCGGGATGCGTGCCCGTGAGCGCGGCAATGAGCGTGGATTTTCCGTGGTCGACGTGACCGGCAGTGCCAATAACGCGCATGACTCTCCTGGAAATCTTTTCGAACTATTTTGGCGTTTTCCGAACATGCCCCATGATGCGCTCGTAGGCGGTCAACCATTCGTGCGCAACGTTCATCAGTTCCTGGAGTTGCTGCTCGGTCGCATCGGTGGTCTGGTGGAGTTGGTCCTGCATGGTCTGGGCGGCGTCGTCAATGGCGGTGATGCGTTCGTCGTATTTGTCCACCGTCTTGCGAATATCCCGCATGGACTCTTCCTGGGAAAGCGTGTAGCCGATCCAGCGTTTCTGGTCGTCGGCCTTGAAGGTGATCCATTCTTGCCGTAAACGATCCTCGGCCAGGCGCTGCATCTCGGTCACTTCGTTGATGCGGCGTTCCAGTTTCTGGTTGAGTTCCAAGTAAGTATCCTGGGCGCGTTTGGCAGCGCGCAGGGTTTCATCCAGCGCCTGGGTCTGGGAATCCAGCACAGCGGCTTGTTTTTTGAAAGACTCGAACTGTTCACGCCATTCCTTGTAGACCCGCTCGCGGTCCACCTGCGCAAGGGACTGTTGCTCCAGGAAAACCGCCTGGGCCTGTTTGCGCTCGTTTTCAGATATGATCAATTCGCTGAAGCGGTTCTCGATGTTGCGGAGGCTGTCGCCCTGTAATTCCACTTTCTGGCGGAAATCATCCACGCGCTTGCGGGCAGCAGAGATCTCACCCTGCAAGTCGGCTACGCGCTTGACATCCTGGCGGCGGCTGTCCTCCAGCAATTTGTAGGTCTGGGCTGTATCTTCGGCCTTGCGAACAGCCTCTTCCGCCTTCGGTTTGATCTCCGTGATGGCAACGCTCAGGCGAATGTCTTCGTCAGCGCGTTCTTTGAGTTTTTTCTTGAGTTCTTCGATGTCTTTGGACCTGTCAAGGGTAGCGACAACCTTGTTCAACTCTTCCAATTCTGCCTGGTGGCGCTTGAGCGCTTCGCGCTCGCGGCGCTGGTACTTCTTCTCCAGCGTTTCGAGCATCTGGTTCATATCCGCACGCTGCTTGGATATGATCTCTTCGAATTGGGCCAGGCGCGCGCCCACAGACCCGATCTCTGAGACCTTCTTGCTCATTTCCTTGACCTGCTTCGTCAATGTGGTACTCCCGCTACCCAGCGAAGCCAATTTTTCTTCCAACGCGGTCAGGGCCGCTTTATCTTTACGATGTTCGTCATCCAGCCATTCCAGCCGTTTTACGATCTGTTCGAATTCCATGTTTACAACCTCCAGGGGCTGAAAAATTCCTGCATGATTATAGCCTACCTGCCAAGGTGCTCGAACATGGCTGGCAGGTTAGCCAAGAACAGGCGTGTGACCTGCGGAAAGACACCCAACACCAACAACCCCAGAATGCCCGCACCAATCAGGATACCGGCGCCCCACCTCTCGCGCAATTCCCAGCCGCTCCCCAGCGGCGCCATCACCAACACAGCCAGTGTTCGTATGGCGCCAGTCAGCAACCCCAGGATGCCAACCAGGAACCAAAACGCCACGCCCAACGACTGGGCGGCAAGTCCCTCCCAAAGCGCCAGACGGATGGGGAACCCAGCCAGCAACGGGAAACCAGCCACCGAGAAATGCGGCAACACCAGGCCGGCAGCAACAACAGGATGGGCGCGCGCCATCCCCTTTACCGCACTGAAACGCAGCGCAGCACCATCCCGCTTGATCTCGGTCAACGAGAGCGCCCAGACCAGCAACGCCAGGGAACGAGGAATCACCAACAAAAATACCGCTTCGACCGCTTTCCCCGCCGGAAGACTGAGCGCCAACAGGCTGAATCCAATCTCAGCGATCACGGCATAGGCCATTTGCCGGCCCAGGTGACGCTCGAACGCCGACCACAAACCGCCCGTTACTACCATCAACAAGCCGCCCCACCGCAAACCCTGCGCCAGTTGCTCAGAGGCGCGCAGCCAGGAATAGCGGTCAAGGAACCCCATCCCAAAGACGATAGCAATGGTCGGCAGGATCCAAAACAGGAACCCGGCCAGGTAAGGGGAAGTCTCCTCGACCAACATTGGCAACCAGGTGTATAAAGGGAAAATTGCCAGCAAGAAAGCAAATCCCAGGCCAAGGATCGTAGCCGACTGAACCGCCAAAGCCAGGTCGCCAGGACTAGCCTCCACGCCCGCCAACAGCCAGCCAGAAAACAAGATGAAGGGCATACCCAGGGTCTGGTAGATCAGGAAGCGCATCAAACCCGGACCCGGAGCCTGGTTCGGCGGCAAGAGCATGGGGACAGCCAGCAGGACGGCCATCTCGATCAAGATCGCCGCATACAGGAACGGCTCGACCGCAATCGAAGCGACCAACAAACTGGCAATCATGAGTCCCAACGGCGCTAAACGATGGGCCACCCCGGCAACTTCCGCGCCAAACAACCACATGGCAATCAAGCCATACACGATCACCAGCAATGGGCCTTCGGCAGGCAAGAAGGCTAAACTCCTTCCCAAGACCTGGACAGACGATGAAACTTTGAATGAAATCCCGGCCACCAGGAGCGCCTGATCAATAGGAATGAGGAACGCCAGGAGCATCAGGAGCAGGGCCAGGCTGCCGTTCAAAACCGTCAAGACCCGTTGATTCCGCAAAAACAAGGCGGCCACGCCTATGCAAAATGGCACAAAGATCCAAAGGACAGGTGCGCTCATTCACCCAACTCGCTTTTCTGCGCAACGAGGAGGTAAGCGCCAACCAGCGCCAATCCCAGGTCGACCGCCGACAACATAGCCGCCACCAGGATGGAACTTTCCAGGGCGGCATAGATGGTCTCGAAACCGGATAAAACAGTCAAAAGTCCAAGAATGACGCGAAAAGGCTGCGCGATGATGCCCAAATGCAGTATACCAAGTCCCAGCAGGGACAGGCTGCCAAAAACGACCGGCAAGCCAATCCCAGGGATAATATTCTCGACGCGCGGCGCAGAAGCAAATACGATGACCATGACAATCCCGGCGGCAAAGACCCGGAACAGCCGTCCCTGGGTCCAAAACGCTTCCGTGCCGGGTTCTTCCTGTCCCAGTCCAAGGCGAGTTACCCCCAAGATCGCAATGCACATCCAGCCGGTTACAAGTTTGACGGCCGCCATGCTCAACGGCCAATATTGCCCCGACAACCAAAATACGCCGAGATATTGTACACCGAGCAAGCCCAAACTCATACGCCAATCGCGGGCGATCAAAAGCCCGATGGAAGCGCCTGCCAGGATTCCGGTTGCGATCCAAGAAGCGATGGTCATGGTAAGGGTGCCCTTTGCGTCAACAAAGCAATGAAAAAAGCCAGGAATAGCAAGGCCCACATGATACCGCCTTCCCCTTCCAAGATAGACGAGAAGGCATGGGCAAGCCGTCCAAACAAACGGTAGAGATTCCAAAGAAAGTGAAAGAGCCAATCCATCCAGGAACTGCCGCTGGGACGTACCCAATGCGCACGCGCAGGCGCAAGCATCGCAAGGCGCGGCGACAGCCAAATCGCCGCACCGCTCAACAACACGCCAGACACAGCAGGCAACCAGGCGCCAAGTTGGAACGCGCCCCGCCAGCCCCATAGTCCCAAGAGAGCCACCGCCAGGAGCAAAACGCCAATCCCAACTGGATAAACGGTCCGCGCCGAGCGGTCGAGCGTATCGAGCCTGGGCTGTGCAGCGAGACGGTTGGCGTGACGAAAATAACCGGCCATCAACAACGCTTGCGCGACCAGCAGGAACGGCCAAACCGGCCAGAACGAAGGCGCGCCGCTTTCCCAACCAGTCGCGGTCAATGTGAACGGGAAAGCAGATAGACCCCATATCCCAATCCACAGAGCGCGTCTCAGCCAGGTCTGGTATGCCGAGGAAAGGAACAAAGCCCCACCCGCAAGAACCAAAACGCATCCCCAGGCTGCGGCGCCGACCGGGTTGCCGCGCAAAGCGGAAGCCATTGCCAGGGAAGCCAATCCAATGACCCAATAAGGACGAGCGGTCAGGTCATCAGGGAAGCGAAGCCACATCCAGCCCCCATACACGGCTGCAACCGCCGCCAGGGACAGCAGGAAAGGCGTTAGCATCGAGAACACACTGGCAGAGGGGATGCGAGCCAGCAAGATCAGGCTGGAAGCAGCCGAGACCAATCTCAGCATGGTGCCAAATCCGCGCCGGATGGCCGATTCGGAAGCGTAAGGAAGATGTAACGGCAGCACTCCCAAACGCAGCCCCGCTGCAACGAGGAGGTACAGTCCGGCCTGCGGGGGCGCGTCTTGAAAGTTCATCACCCTTCCCGCCGAAATGCTGACCATGCTGGCCCATAGCAACATGCCGATCCCAGCGACACGGGTCGCAAAAGCATTGATTACTTTCTCACTGGCCTGCGAGCCTTCTACAGAGCGCAATTGGGTGACCAGTTCAGCCAGGTCAATAGCAGCCCAAACCACCAGCAACGACAACGGGTTATCTGCCAACACAGCCAGCAGTCCCAGGCCGCCAAGCACGAACGCAGCCGCCCAGGGAAGCGGATCGGGGAAATTGGCGCGCGCAGGCGCTGTCAGGATGACCGCCAGCGCAAGGCTGGCTATGCTGAAAGCGTACGGCCAGGTCAATGTATCGGCAGAAAAAGACAGGGCTTCCAGAAACAGGGTTGCCGGTTCCCAACGCGGCAATTGGAAAGTAAGCGGCAAGCGGAATTGCCAGATGAAGACGCTGATCCAAACCAGCAACGCCCCGCCGGCAGCAACCAGCCAAGTGTAGGCAAAGCCGGGGCGTATCCAATACAAAAGCACCAGCGCAATAGCCAGGGCAAACAGGAACAGGATTGTAAATAAGATGAACATTGCAAGTGCCTGCAATTTTATCAGGTTTGGTTTCGTCCTGCCCGTTTTATTGTACAATCAACCTCATGTATGCCCACAAACAACGGACAAGACCGCCGCACTGGCTGACGCTCATCGCTATGGTCTGGCTCTTCCTGCCGTTCAGCCTGCTGACAAGTTGCGCGACCCACACTGACAAGGAGAGCGCAGAATCCGTGTTCCTGACGCCAGACCGGGATCATGCCACAGCCACACCGTTCCAACCAGGCAGCGCTTCGAACTACTCTCCCTATGACGCCCCCACCCCCACGATAACATTGACGCCGACCGCCACAGCCAAACCAACGGCCACAGCCACGCTGCGGCCTGTAAAAACGACAGGTGCGCCCACACATACTGCATTTGTAGCCATCAGCCCGATCCCATCGCCCTTTTCCTCCGAGCAAGACGGGCTGGTAGTTCCTGTTTCACATACAGGCATCAACCCTCTGACCGGATTAATGGTCAATGATCCCGAATTATTGGAACGCAGGCCGATCGCAGTAAAAGTCACCCTGTTCCCCCGCTATGTCCGCCCGCAATCGGGCCTGTCACTGGCAGATGTGGTCTTCGAGTATTACATCGAAGACGGCCTGACACGTTTCATCGCTGTGTTCTATGGCAACAACGCGGCAATGGCCGGACCCGTCCGTTCGGGCCGCTTTTTCGATGAGCATGTCGCGCGCATGTACCAGGCTTTTTTCGTCTTCAAATATGCCGACCCGCGCGTATACGATTACTACAAAGACAGCGACCTGAAAAATTACCTGGTTGTGCCTGGCAATGGCGCATGCCCGCCTTTTGTGGTCGGCAAAGGCGGCCGGGATACCTACAACAACATCTTCCTCAACACGGTCAAATTCAAGGATTGCATCGCCAAACGGGAAGGGGTCGACAACACCCGTCCGGCCATACGAAGCAACTTTTTCAGTTACTTGCCGCCCCAGTCCGCGCTATCGGCAGAGAGGATCTTCACCCAATACTCCCCAGATGACTACCACTACTGGCAATATGTCCGCGCTGAAAATCGCTACCTGCGCTACCAGGAAGTGAACGACCTGTGGAAGGGAAAAAGCGCTTCTTACGCTCCCCTGACGGATGCGCTGACGAATTTATCTGTCAAGGCCGACAATATCGTTGTGTTGTTCGTTTCCCACCGTTTTGCAAACTCAAGCCAGGCCGAAGATGAGGTTTACCATATCGACCTGTACGGATCGGGGCAAGCGTATGTGTTCCGGGACGGACTGGCCACCGAAGCGACCTGGAGCCGCACCGAACTCGACCAACCGTTGCTACTAACGACCGAACTTGGAACGCCCGTTTACCTGAAACCAGGGGTCACATTCTATCAGGTGATAGGCGCCTCGTCCGAATCTTGGAACGAGGGCGCAGACTGGCATTTCACATTTGCTACCCCCTGAAATAGGGACAAAGCATAGACTATAATCAGGGCATGAAGCAGGCCTCATTCCAGAAACGCCTGGAGGCACAATGACATTCGACCCGACCTTCCTGAGCAGTCTGTTGCTCATCTTGACTGGTTTTGGCGGCGCCTTCCTGGCGGCCCTATGGATCGCGTTGGTCATCTGGACGTATCGCGACATCCGCACCCGCGCCCGCGACCAATTGGTGCACATCCTTTCGGCGCTGCTGGTGGCAGTGCTCAACCTGCCGGGCGTACTGGTCTATCTCATCCTGCGCCCGCCGCGCACACTGGAAGAAGAATACCAGCGCACGTTGGAGGAGGAAGCCTTGCTGCAAGCATTGGAAGACCTGCCGCTCTGCCCGGGCTGCGAGCGTCGCGTCAAGGATGACTGGCAGGTATGCCCCAACTGCCATACCAAACTCAAAAAGACCTGCCAGGAATGCGGCAAGTTGATGGAACTATCTTGGAACCTATGCCCCTACTGCGGCACGCCAGCCCCCGGCCTGCGGAAGGAAACCGCCATCAGCATGGAAGAAGCCTTGCGTGAGTTGGGCATCAGCGACAATGACAAAGAAATAAAAGCGGACTAAAACCATGAAAATAGATTCAATGCGCCTCTACCACCTGCGGATGCCGCTGGTCTCTCCCTTCGAGACCTCATTTGGCCGCGAGGTTGACCGCGAGTGTATCTTGATTGCCCTGCAAGCCGAAGGGCTGATCGGTTACGGCGAGTGCGTCGCCACGCGCGACCCGGGTTACAACTACGAAACGACCGGCACGGCCTGGCACATTCTCCGCGATTTCATTGCCCCGCTCCTGCTGGGGCAGGACGTGGAAGACGCCGCCGATTTCCAGCGCCGCGTAGACGGCATTCGCGGGCACCTGTTGGCCAAGGCGGGCGTCGAAATGGCGCTGTGGGACCTGCTCGGCAAGCGCGACGACCTGTCGCTCAAGACGATGCTGGGAGGGGCGCGGGACAAGGTGGAGGTGGGGGTATCCATCGGCATCCAGGAATCGGCCTCGGCCCTGGTCCGAAGCGCGCAAGAGTACATCCAGCAGGGGTACAACCGCATCAAGATCAAGATCAAGCCGGGGCGGGATGTGGAGGATGCCTCCGCCGTCCGCCAGGCCTTTCCCGATATCCGCCTGCAAGTGGACGCCAACTCGGCCTATTCGCTCGAAAGCGCCCGCGCGCTCGAACCGCTGGACGAACTGGGCTTGCTGCTGATCGAACAGCCGCTCTTCGAAGACGACATCTGGGACCATCGCAAACTCCAGGCAAGGTTCAAGACGCCCATCTGCCTGGACGAGAGCATCGTCTCGCCGCGCCATGCGCGTTACGCGCTCGAAATGGAAGCCTGCCGCAACATCAACATCAAGCCGGGGCGCGTGGGCGGCTTGAGCCAGGGCGTTGTCATCCACGACCTGTGCCAGGCGCAGGGGATACCGGTCTGGTGCGGCGGGATGCTGGAAACGGGGGTGGGGCGCGCCTCCAACCTGGCCCTCGCTTCGCTGCCCGGCTTCGTCCTGCCCGGCGACATTTCGGCCTCCGACCGCTACTACCAGCAAGATATCACCCACGAGCGTTTCACCCTCAACCCCGACAGCACCATCACCGTCCCCGCCGGCCCCGGCCTGGGCGTGACGATAGATGAGAAAGCGCTGGCCGGATTCACCCTGACAGAAACCGTAATCCATAATTCGTAATTCTTATATGCCCCGCCCCCGCGCTTTTCCATCGCTGCTCCTGCTAATCTTATACTTGTCTGCCTGCCTGCCCCCGCATGGGGGCTTGTCCCCGGCAGCGGCGCAACCGCCCGGCGAAACAACGGCGACGCAAGCATTTGCCTCCCCAGCACAGCCCCTAAAGGTCTCACAGACTTTCAGGGTCCCGGAAACCACGCCCTCCTCGAACCCAACAGCGACCTGGATCTATGCCCTGGTGGCGCCCTTCCCCACCGTGACGGATGACGTGACGCTGGACGACCTGCAAGCCGCCTGGAACGCTTCTTCTCCTGGACCGTGGGCCGGCTCGCCGTTATGGATGGCCGAATCCACCCAACAGGCGTTGACCGCCGTATGGGGCAAGGCAGCCTCCGGCGCCGTCCAGACCGCGCCCGCAGACGAACTGGTCGAGAAGATGTGGCAATCCCAGCCTTCGTGGGGCATTGTCCCGTTCGAGGCGCTCGAACCGAAACTGAAAGTCCTGGCTGTGGACGGACAGTCCCCGATTCACAAAGACTTCGATCCGGAAGCATACCCCCTGAAGATCAAAGTCGCGCTGACTGCCTCTGCGCCCGTCACCAACCGCGACCCGTCCAAACTGACCACCGTCATCCTGACCGGGGTCACAGCGCTGGTGCGCGCCACTGCCTACGTCATGGAGATGAAGGGCGTCACTTACCCTGGCCACGACATCCGCGACCTCCTGCGCCAGGCCGACATCACCCACATCAGCAATGAGATCCCCTTTCACACCGGCTGCGACTTTCCCAACCCCAGCCGCTCCAAACTGGTCTTTTGCAGCGACCCGAAATACATCGAACTGCTCACCGACATCGGGACGGACGTCGTGGAACTGACCGGCAACCACTTCGCCGATTACGGGCCAGAAGCCATGCTGGAAACGTTAGACATCTACAACGCCCACAGCATCCCTTACTATGGCGGCGGCGCAGACCTGGAAGACGCCCAAAAACCGCTGCTCCTGGAGCGCAACGGGACGAAATTCGCCTTCATCGGCTGCAACCCGGTTGACCTGGGCAAACCGCCGGTCGCCACCGAAAACAAACCCGGCGCAGCGCCGTGCAGCCACAAATACCTGGTGGATACGATCAGCGGTTTGAAAGAACAGGGCTACTTTGTCATCGCCACCTTCCAGCACCAGGAATACTACTCGCCCGAAGCCCGACCCGACCAGTTGGAAGACTTCCACCGCGTCGCCGACGCCGGCGCGTCCATCGTCAGCGGCAGCCAGGCGCATTTCGCCCAAATGATGGAATTCTATAATGAGTCTTTCATCCACTACGGGCTGGGCAACCTGTTCTTCGACCAGATGGGCGACATCCCCTACTACCCCGGCATCCGGCGCGAGTTCATCGACCGGTACGTCATTTACGACGGGCAACTGATCAGCGTCGAGCCGTTGACCATGATGCTGGTGGATTACGCCCGCCCGCATCCCATGACGCCCGCAGAACGCGCTGCCTTCCTGAACGAATACTTTTACCACAGCGGCTGGAGCGAACTGCTGCCTACCCCCACGCCGCCGCCGACCGTCACACTCACGCCGATGAGCCTGCCCAAACCCTTCAGCACCTTGCCCCCCACCCCCATCCCATGAGACCGGTCCTGCGCCGCCTGGTTTGCTCCTTCCTGCTTGCCGCCTGGCTGACCTCGTGTACAGCGCCTGGCAAGATCGCCCTGCCCTCGCTGGAGATTCCCCTGCGCCAATTCCCAGACCAGGCCAACGAACCCCTGCCCACGCTCGCCCTCCCATCCCCTGTCTCCACGCAACCGCCCCAGTCCACAACTCCCTCCATCCGCTTATCCGATTCCCATCCGTTGACCGCTACGCCTACCAACACGCCCCTGCCCTACCCCCTCTGGATAGAGCCAGCCCTGCCGGATGCGCTGCGCGAGGCCGCCCTGGCCTGGAACCTGCCGCCTGCCGACAGCGCCTCCACAGCCAGCCTGCAACTGGGCTTTGCGGCGCCGTACGACAAAGTCTCCTCGACCTGGATCTACGCCCTGGTGGCGCCCTTCCCGACCACATTGGACGGCGTGACGCTGGCCGACCTGGAAGCCGCCTGGAGCGCATCTTCTTCCGGACCAATGGCCGGCTCGCCGTTATGGATGGCAGAATCCACCCAACAGGCGTTGACCGCCCTGTGGGGCGAAGAAGCAGGCCCGGGGGCCGTCCAGATCGCGTCAGAAGGGGAACTGGTCGAAAAGATGTGGCAGAACCAGCCCGCCTGGGGCATCGTTCCCTTCGAGGCGCTCGAACCAAAACTGAAAGTCCTGGCTGTGGACGGCCAGTCCCCCATCCGCAACGACTTCGACGAAACCGTCTACCCGTTGAAGATCAACTTTTCCCTCGTCAGCGTCCAGCCGACCGAATTGCAACTAGAGAGTTTGCCGCTGCCCGCCGCCAACCGCGACCCGTCCAAATTGACCGTCCTGCTCATGACGGGTGTGACGGCGCTGGTGCGCGCCACCGCCGTGCGCATGGAGATCGTGGGCGTGGACTACCCGGCCTGGAACATCGGCGATACGCTCAAGGCCGCCGACATCACCCACATCAGCAACGAGATCCCGTTCTTCAACGGCTGCCCGTACCCCGATCCGCGCCAGGAGGGGCTGGTCTTTTGCAGCAACCCGAAGTACATTGAACTCTTGGAACTGATCGACGCCGACATCATTGAGTTGACCGGCAACCATTTCCAGGACTACGGCTCACAAGCCACGCTGGACACACTGGAAATGTACAAGGAGCGCAATTGGCCCTACTACGGCGGCGGCGCGGACCTGGCAGACTCGCAAAAGCCCGCCATCCTGGAACACAACGGCAACCGCTTTGCCTTCCTGGGCTGCAACCCCATCGGTCCCGGCTACGCGCTGGCCACCGAGGATAGTCCCGGCGCAGCGCCGTGTGAAGATTACGAATGGATGAAACGTGAGATCGCCCGCCTGGAAGCGGAGGGCTATATCGTGATCGCGACCTTCCAGTATGAAGAATACTACCAGGCCGAACCGACAGAGGTTCACCGCAGCGACTTTCGCGCCATCGCCGAGGCCGGCGCTACCATCGTCAGCGGCAGCCAGGCGCACGTGCCGCAGGCCATGGAGTTCTACAACGGCTCTTTCGTCCACTATGGGCTGGGCAACTTGTTCTTCGACCAGATGTCTGGCCCGTCGCGCCGCGAATTCCTCGACCGGCACATCTTTTATGATGGACGTTACATCAGCACCGAACTGGTCACCGCCATGCTGGAGGACTACGCCCGCCCGCGCCTGATGAAACCAGAAGAGCGAAAGACTTTCCTGGAGATGATGTTCGAATCCAGCGGCTGGACACTGGAGGAGTGAAAGATGAAAACCAGACGACCCAAACGCTACTTTGGCATGTCCCTGGTGCAATTGGGCATCCTGGCGGGCATGGCCTGCCTGGCTTGCAGTATTACAGGGACAGGACTGTTCTTTATTGTGAATTCGTTGGAATACAAAGCGGCAACGACCTCAGACGCCAGCCTCGAGACGCCGCAACCAACAATGCCCCCCACCCAAACCCCTACCCCCACCTCCACGACTATCCCGACGCCTACCCCCACATCCTACAAGGATTTGATCCCTGAGGGGTGGCAACAATACCGCGATGCTTCCTATTTCGGGTTCGAGATCTGGTTCCCACCGGAGTACACGCCGGTAGACCCGCGCGGGAAACTGGAAGAGATCATCAAAGCATACGAAGATAGCGGCGACGCCGAGACCGCCCAGTTGCTGGCGGCCTCTCTCGAAGAAGAAGTCACCCATTACACCCTGTGGATGGCTGATACACTCCCCACAGCGCTGCGCTACCAAACCAACATATCCCTGGCTACCTATCCGCTCGAAAGGAAGAAACTGGCCGACTACATCGACGCCCGGATCGAAGGACTTCCAACCTCCACCCGCTTGATGGAACGAAGGCCATACCACAACGGTGAATACCAAGCCGAACGGGTTTGGCTGGAAAGCAGTTTATCGAACACCAGCCTGGGACAGGTGATGTATTTTATCCACGCAGGGGGCAATGTCTGGGTCATCACCTGCTACACCCACTTCAACGAGTTCTACACGCGCCTGCCCATTTTCGACCAGATTGCAAGCACGTTTCGGACGCTCGACCAGTGACGCAGGGGAATCGACTTTACGCTATTACTGCCTTGTTGTCACCTTTTGGGCATGTGTAAACGTTCCCGCGTCATGATTACGCAATTGCGCCAAAGCCAGTGTTATCATCTGGACGGGAAGAATCTCAAACAATGGCAGAGCAACTTCAGGTAAGCGCGGGAGGGAGAATACACTTTGAGGAGCGGATTCGGCGATCACCCCGACTTGCCCTCCAATCGCGCGGATATCCTCGGCCAGGTGCTGGTTGAGCATTGCGGTACGGGACAATCCAGAATAGACTAGAACGAAATGTGACGCGCCCACCATTTCCAACGGGCCGTGACGGAAGGATGCACTGCTCATCCCTTCAGCAGGGAATTGGGCGGCTTCTTTGATGATCAGCCCTCCCGTGCCAACCGCTGCGAGGGACGGCCCTCGCCCCACGAGGGTCAGGCGCTGGACAGGGAGGAGTATCCCGGTCAGCGTTTCGATATGGGCTTGCCAGTTGGATAGATAATCTTCTATCTGTGCGGGTGTTTGCTTTAGCGCCTTTAGTGTATCTTGCGGGGGGTGATTTACAAGCGTGTCCCCCAACCAGGCCAGCGCGGCCAGCGCGGTGATATAGGTTTTGCACGAGACGGAATGCTCCTCGCCCGCCGCGGTCAGGATCAGCGCATCGGCGGCATTCGCCAGCGCGCTGTCCGGGTTGTTTGTGACAGCCACCACCGGGGAGGTGCCGGCATTCAGTTCCAGCAGGCGCAGGATTTCGGCGCTCCTGCCGGATTGCGAGACCGCCACTAACAGGGTATGCGGATCCAACAGTCGCAGCGCATAGTGGATCAGTTCAGCGGTTTCGATGATTTGGGCAGTCACCCCACGCTCGATCAGCGTGAGCATCAAAGGGTATAAGGCATGAAATGATGATCCCATGCCGGTGAGCATGACCCGGCGCAGTTCCCCGCTTGCCAGTTGGGAAGGGATGTTTCCTAGAGTGGCTTCTTTCTCCAACGAAACAAGCGTGGCTTGCAAGGCTTGAGGTTGAGATAGAATATCTTGAAAATAAGGATTCTCAAGCAGGTTGTCCATATTCGTTGCTCCGATGGCGCAATGCCCACGCGCAGGCTGCGCCGATGATGCCGACATCATCCCCCAAGGCTGCCGGAACGATACGCACCTTCTCGCGGGGAACATAACCGCAATTTGATTGGATGCTTTCCTGGATTTGGCGCCAAAACAGATCGCGGCTGCGCATCAAACCGCCGCCCAGGGCGATCATCTCGGGGGTGAAGAGTGTGATAAGGTTTGCCAGTCCCAATCCCATATAGCGTCCTGTACGGGTGACAGCCGCTTTTGCCAGGGGGTCGGTGCGGGAGCAAATCTCACAGGCGTTCAGGTCTTCCGCAGAAGCGTTTTCACGGAACCAGCGTTCCATTGCAGAACCGCTAGCCAGGCTCTCCCAACAGCCGCACGCGCCGCAGGTGCAGGCAGGGCCAGAGGGGTCAATGACGTGATGTCCGATCTCCGGGTGGACGCCGTCCACGCCGCGGAAGAGTTTCCCATCTAAAATCAGACCGCCGCCGATGCCGGTGCTGATGGTGACGTAGAGAAAAATGCGTGCGCCCGTCCTTCAAGCCAGGGGTGATCTCCCAGCCCTCTTCGAAGGACCACACATAACCGGCGTCCTCATCCACCAATCCGGCGTAGAACTCCACGGCCTCGACTGCCTCAGGGGCGTTGAAAACGGCCGCGCTGTTATCGGCGTTGAGGATGCTTCCCCCGTTCTCGTAGATGAACTGGGCCGCGTAGAAACCATCCGGCAGGACGGCATATTGATACTGCCCCTCGGCGCCCAGCGCTTTCCCTACGGCCAGCAATTCGTCCCAGGTGGCGGGAACTTCCAGCCCCATCTCTTCGAAGAGGTCAGCACGATAATAGAGCGCATAGACGTCGAAATCGTAGAGCATCGCCAACACCTGGCCATCGAAGGACATGGCATCCATCGCGCCAGCGGAATAGGCTTCCTCCAGGGGCACACCGTTGAGATTGCCGCCAGAAAGAGGTTTGAGATCGGTAAAAGCGCCCAGTGGGGCAAAAGCGGGCAGCCAGGTCATATCCAGGGTGACCACATCGGGCGCGGTGCCGCCGGTCATGACAACGTTGAGTTTTTCCAGGGTGGAGTCCCAATCCAGCGATTCCACCTGCACTTTGATGCCGGGGTTTCCAGCCTCGAAGGCCTCCACAATGGGGACGATGGGGGTGGATTCACCGTAATAATCCCAGACCGTGATGGTGACCGCGAGGTCGAGTTGGGCAAGCAGGCGACTGAAATCACGCAGCATTTTCCCGGCGGGGCGGTCTTTTCGATCCCAGGTGGTCAGTCCAAACTGGATCTCGCGGGGAGCGCGTTTATAAGGGACGCGATGGTAAGTCTCCGGGGCGGCGTCGGTATAGCACCAGGGAATGAAACCATTCGCCCCAGCAGCCAACGCAGAATACATCGAGGCGCGGTCGTATTGGGCAACCTTTTCGGGTCGGACACAATCCAGAAGGGCGGCTCGTCAGTCAGGTCCCAGGCCAGGATGGCAGTCTCGCCTCGGAAGCGGCGGGCGAATTCGGCGGCGTGTTCGGTTTGCAGGCGCAGCAGGGCCGGGTCGGCATGGGGGTGGCGTCCATTATGCCAGGGGACATCCCAATAAGCCTCCCCCACCTCGTTGCCGATGAATAAGGTCGGGTGCAGGTAAATCCCGTATCGATGCGCCATCCGCACGAAAAAGTCGAATTGGCGGAAAGCCTCGGGGTGGTAATCGCCGGGATGGGGCCTCGAACCAGGCCCAAAAGGGAACACTTTCCAGAGACGATTGTTAGATCCATTACTACTGCCCCCGTCCGCCAGCAGGAGAATATCCTGTGCCTTGGGAAAGTCTTGTCTGCCAAATTGGGTCCAATACTGTCGGATGGATCCCACGGCAAAGGCGGCCGTGTTGTGGTCAATCCCGACGCTGACAAAGCCTTGATTTCTCAACACATTGTAGACCCCGTACGGGATAACCTTGATCGGTCGCCAAGTAATGCCGCCACTGCTTCTCGTTCAGTTCTGCCTTCATCACATCATAATTCGTGGGAGGCGTCATGCCCCTACTATTCACATTTCTTAATGTTATTACGTTATGCAGACTAACCAGGAAACAACAGGAAACCACAAAAACAGTACTTTGGTGTCACGGAACGTTTGTTAAGATTTGGGGTATAATGTTTTAACATTCACGGGCCGCCATCCATTCCTGTACCCTCTACCCTACCATCCCCCATGGGGAGGCTGCCAGACCAATCGCGGCAGTATGTAAAAGGCGAACACGACCACCCAACGGACATGACAGACGCAACTATCCTGATCATCGAAGGACAACATGCAGAAATCCCTTCTTTCGCGGCCGGCCTGCAAAAGAAGGGATTCGATGTCGAAAGCGCCCGCAGCGGCGCAGACGGCGTCGCGCGCCTGGATGACATCGCCCCCAGCCTGGTGGTGGTCAATGCTGCCTCCCTGCGCAGCAGCGGCGTGCGCATCTGCCAATCGCTGCGCGAAAAGGACGGCAAGCTGCCCATCATCCTCATCCTGGAGGCTGGCAAACCGGTTGGTAAAGACTCCGCCGACGCAATCCTGTACCTGCCCTTCACCGCCCAAAAACTGGTCAACCGCATCAAACCGCTGCTGCCTGGCGACGGTAACAACATCCTGCATGCCGGCCCGATCCGCCTGGACATCGAACGGCGGCGCGTGCGCTGCCTGGGCAAGAACGCCAAACTGACCCCGCGCCTGGTCACCCTGCTGCAGATCCTGATCGAACACCACGGCGAAGTGGTGGAACGGGAAACGCTCTTCAAAAGAGGCTGGGAAACCGACTACACCGGCGACACACGCACGCTGGACGTACACATCTCCTGGCTGCGGCGCGCCATCGAACTGAATCCCCTGCAACCGAAATTCCTGCGAACCATCCGCGGCGTGGGCTATCGCCTAGACGTTTGACTGGAACTGTTGCCCATCAATCGTCACCCAGCGGAGGCAGACCCGGCCTCCGCGTTTGATTTCCAATACTTGCGGGACAGCATCGCTTCGGGCCGGACGAACGGCCTGCGCGGCGCTCCTGAACGCGACCCCATCCCAGGCCGGGTCCACCTCCCAATAGTCCAGGCCGTCGGTATCCAGGGCGACCGAACCGAGGGAGAGCGTCGCCGCTCGCTCGCCCTCCGCCAGCGGGAAGGGGGCAGCGGCATCCCGTTCCAGCGTGAAGGGCGCCCCGGTAACGGTCAGCCGGCTGCGGGTGGTATGAAGCGCGCGGAAGGTCAGGTCGCAAGCGATGAAGCGGCGTCCCAGGGTGGCCGCTGCGAGGGGCGTTGTCCCCGATCCACAGAAAAAGTCCCCCACCAGGTCGCCGGGGTTGGAAGAGGCCAGGAGGATGCGCTCGAGCAGCGCCTGCGGCTTCTGGGTGGGGTAGCCGCTGCGCTCGTTGTGCAGGCGGGCGACGACCGGGAAATACCACCAGTCTTCGGGCACTTTGCCGCGCTTCAGGTCGGGGACCTTGCCGAAGCCGGCCTTGGGTGAAGACTCGAAGGTCTTGACCGTGTTCGGGTTGTAGGGCGCGCGCACCGCGTCGGTGTTGAAGGTGTAGTCCTTGCCCTTGACGTAAGCAAGGATGGTATCGTGCTTGCGGTTGAAGGCGCGGCGAATGGGGGACGGGCCGTGATAGGTCCAGATGATCTCGTTGAGCAGGTTTTCCGCGCCCAGGAGTTCATCGAGCAGCAGGCGGGCGTAGGCGTCGGCGTGCCAGTCGAGGTGCAGGTAGAGCGTCCCGTGCGGCGCGAGCAGGCGAACCATCAAAGCCAGGCGCTGGTAGAGGAAAGCGAGGTAAGCGTCCAGGTCCGGCCAGTGGTCAGGGTAGCCTTCGGTCAGTTGCCATTCGGCGGGTTTACGCGAATCCTCGCCGCGCCCGATGCGCGCCGGGTATTTGCGGTTGGTGAAAAAGGGCGGGTCGGCGTAGAGCAGGTCGAAACGGTCTTCGTATTCCGGCAGCAAGGCCGCCATGACGGGCAGGTTATCGCCCAGGATGAGACGGTTTTCCGGGGGCGCAGACGGGTAGCCGCGCCCCTGCGGGTAGACGACCGCCTCCGTGAGCAGGCTGGCAGCGGGGACTGGGGCAAGGCATTTTCCGGGCCAGGTCAAAGCGGGCATCTGCGTTTATCCCGTTCATCTGTGGTGGGAGGCTCAAGCATAGAAAATCTTGACCGGCGTGCCGCGCCCGGTCTTTTCGGCTTTCCCGGCGTTGAAATCGAAGATCGGGTAAGCCCAGCGGAAGAGCCATTTGGCCTCCTCCGTGCGCATATTGACGCAGCCATGACTCATGGGTGCGCCGAAGTTTTCGTGCCAGTAGGTGCCGTGGAAGGCGTGGCCGACCTCGGTGAAGAAACACGTCCACGGGACGCCGGGCAGGACGTAACCGTCCGCATCGGCCAGCAGGTTGCCGCCCTTCCCCTGGTTGAAATAACTGTAACCCATGTGCTTGGCGGGCATCTTGGAGAAGATGTAGAAGTCGCCGTTGGGCGTGGTGGTGGAGATCAACTTCTCGCCGGACGGCCCGCCTGGGATGCCGGACGAGATCTTGGTCTGGAAGACGGCTTTGTCGTATTCGAAGGCGGTCAGGGTCTGCATGGTCAGGTTGACTTCGATGCGTTTCCCCTCATAAGGCACCTCGGGGCTGATGGGCGCAAAATCCGCTTCCGAAACAGGGCGCATGTGCGCGGCGGGCAGGTAGTATTTTACGTTCGAATCCAGGTCGTCGAAGATGCGGTACCAGGGATCGCCGTCCGGGCCTTCTTCCACCGCGTCGATCCAGTGCAGGGACTCGTAGTAGATGGGCGGGTTGGTCGAAAGGTTGGGCGGTTCGTTGAGCGACTGCCAGCCGTAGGTCTTGGTGTAGCGCCAGGGCTGGGTGAACGGGACCGTCACCTCGGCCATCAAGCGCTTGCCCTCCGGGATGGAAGGCAGGGGCGTGTTGTACAGGGTCTTGACGCGCTGCAGGCGGGCGCGGTGGACGTACCCGCCCCACACCCGGTACCAGACCGGGTTGTACTTCGGTTCGTCCGCGATCACTTCGCCGTAGACGTGCAGCAACTCGTCTCGGTACCAGGTGCCGCGGATCAGGCCGTCGTCGCTCGGCTCGCTGTACACGCTGACGGATTTGGTCGCCACCCGCACCAGGCTGCTATCGTCGAAGTCGCCGGGAGGGGAAGCGAGCGGCGAAAACGCCATCCCGCCCAGGGCGAGGCTGCTTAGTTTCAGGAAGTCGCGGCGCGACAGTTTGGAGGTCATTGGAATATTTTAACACAGACTTAACGGCGAAGCAGATTCGCGCTCGCAGCGTTAGTGTAAAATCAGCATGACCAGGAGCGCACTATGGAAAAGACTCCCCCCAGCCTCGAAAGCAAAGTGATGAAAGTGATGGAATCGTCGTTCTTCTTCCTGTCGCTTCCATTTTTCATCATGGGATTACTCCTGCCGGTCTACGGCAAAGAGTTGGGCGCTAGCGCATTGGAGATCGGCGTGATCTTCTCGGCGTTTTCTGTGATGACCATCCTGATGCGCCCGCTCGTCGGTTGGGCGCTGGATCGCTTCGGGCGGCGTCCCTTCTACGTGAGCGGGATGCTCGGTTACGCGCTGACGATGCTCGCCTTTGCCTACAGCGACCAGGTATGGGGCATGGCGGCGGCGCGCTTGCTGCAAGGAGCCTCGTCAGCCTGCGCCTGGCTCTCGGCCAGCGCCATCATCGCAGACATTTCGGGCCTCGAGAACCGCGCCCGTCTCTTCGGCAGGCAGGCGCAAGCCTCCAGCCGCGGCTCCATCCTGGGGGCGTTCATTGCGTTCACCATTTTCAACATCGACGCTGGTTCGAACGGTTCAGGCGAGGGATTGACCGGTTGGCAACTCTCTTTTTTCGTATTCGCTGCGGGCGCGTTGATCGCAGCCTGGATCGCCTTGCGAGGGATGCCGGAAACCAATCCGCAGCGCGCGCATACGAAGCCCAGCCCCATCACCTGGTCGCGGGCGTGGACGCTGTTGATGCTGGTCACGCTCGTCACCGCCGCCGCCTGGACGATGACCTCCCCGATCCTGATCTTGTTCCTGACGGAACGCCTGCACGCGGACGTCGGCGCGATCGGCTGGGCGTTCCTGCCCTCCGGCCTGATCTGGGCCCTGCTGCCGTCCCACCTGGGGCGGCTGGCAGACCGCTTCGGGCGCAAACCGCTCATGGCGCTGGGGCTGGCCGTCTCGGCTGGGACGATGTTCGTCCTGCCCGCCCTGGACAGTATCCTCGGCCTGGCCGCGCTGTGGGCCGTGCTGGCGTTGTGCTTCGCAGCCGGGGACCCGGCCGAGGAAGCCCTGGTAGCCGACCTGACCGGCAACGACCAACGCGGGCGCGCCTACGGCCTGTACGTGATGGCGTCCGATATCGGCGCGGCCCTCGGCCCGCTGGGCGGCGGCTGGCTGTATGATGCGGCCAGCCCGGCGGCGCCGTTCCGGGTCACCGGCGCTATCCTGGCTTTATCCGCGCTGGTCTTGCTGGCCTTCCTGAAAATCCCCCGACCCGCGCAAACGGAGGCCGGCGCATGAACGCCCAAGCGCCGACCATCCACGCCTTGAGCGAAATGCTGATCCATGAACTCGCCCGGGCCATGGCGCGCCCGCACAGCCAGGCGCTCAAGAATATCCTGCGCAGCGTCCCCCAGACCCGCGTCCTGCTGACCATCGTCAGCGGGGTCATCGCCCGGGCCGCCTTCCGCTCCCCCCTCACCTGGCTGCGGAAGAGACGCGCCGACAAGCAGCGCCTGGCCTTCATGTACCAGATGCTGCGCCAGACGATAGCGGAGCGCGAGACCTTCGGCCTGACGCCGCGCGTCACGTTCGGGGAAATCGTCGCCGGGAAACATGACGGCCAGGCCATGCAAGAGATCAAGGGCGCAGCCGAGCGCAGCCTGCAAAGTCACCTGGCCTGGCAAGCGCGCCTTCCCCGGCTGTGAAAGCGCGCGGGCTTTCGGCGGATGTCCGCCGGCCTTCGGCAAACATCTGCGCGCCCGAAGCCTTCTGCTTCGCTTGATCCAGCCCTCGTTTTTCTTGTCAGGCGGCTTTCATCGGCGTATAATCCGCACAATGGGAAAGATGCGGCGGCTGTTGCTTCCCCGCCCTTGCTTCTTGCTCCCCACGCGCCGCATCAATTCTTAATCGTTGGGCAGAACCGAGTAGCAGAAATTCATTCAATCAAAGAAGGAGTATGAGATGGGAAACTCACAAGGTTTTTGGTCCTATGTGCATGATGACGATCGGGCAGAAGGTGGGCGTATATGTCGCCTCGCTAGAGACATTGTCGATCAATATCAAATGCTAACAGGTGAGGAAATTCGCTTATTGTTCCTTGATAAGGATGATATTCATTGGGGAGATCAATGGCGCAAAGAAATTGACTCAAGCCTCGCTTCCGTAGCATTCTTTATACCTGTCATGACTCCTCGGTATTTCATGAGTCCGGAATGTCGTCGCGAATTGCAGTTCTTTTTGCGAAGAGCAACCGATTTAGGTATCGAGGAATTGGTGTTACCGTTGCATTATATAAATGTTCCTACGCTATCTGATGAAACAACAGAAGATGAACTCATAAAACTCTTATGCACAATCCAGTGGGAAGACTGGCGCGAACTGCGATTTTCAGATGTCTCAGCAAGTGAATATAGGAGAAACGTTGCAAGGTTAGCCGAAAAACTCGTTCAGGCTAATAAGCATGCGGAAGAATCTACAATTCCCATTCCAGCACAGATCGAAGCAGCGCCTAAACTGAACGAAGATGACTCACCAGGTCTCATTGATACTTTAGCAGACTCTGAAGAAATGCTAACTAAGTTACCCGAAACTCTAAATACAATGACACAAGACATTACTCAAATAGGGCAGATTATGCAGGAAGCTACAGATAACATCAAGCGGGCAGATGCTCAAGGGAAAGGCTTTGCTGCGAGGTTAATAGTTACTAAACAAACGGCATCGCGATTAAGCGAACCTACAGAACGCATATGGTCAGTAAGCAATGTGTATGCTTCACAACTTCACAGCGTCGATTCGGGATTCCGCCTTGTGATCGAGCGAGCACTTATTGAAATTAAAGAAAACCCTGACGCCAAATCGAATTTTTGTGCGTTCTTTGATGCGGTTCGTAATATGTCTGCTAGTTCTAATCAAGCAATTGAGTCTTTTCGGTATATGCTTACCGCTGCCGAACCTCTAGAAAGAATGTCCAGAGATTTACGCCCAGTACTCAGGCGACTCAAGCAAGGACTAACAATCCTTATTGAGTCATCAGGAGTTACTCAAGAGTGGGTACATCTAATTGATGCACTCGATATTAAATGCGAAGATTCAACCATATCCTCCCCAGAAGCAGCTTCGTAACATTGTTTGAAGTTCTGCCCAATTATGGTCGGCGGGGCGGTTGCCCACCCCGCTGCCGCGTGTGAGTTCCACAACCTGCTACTGGTATGAAGGAAGGGAATTGACCCTATTGCGACTACGGGGAGGGAGAGGTAGCCCCTCTCCCTTACCCACTACCATCTCTGCTATGCGGTATTAGTCGGCTTCCATAAGTTGGTACGTTCTTGTCACAGGAAGTAAAATCATGCTCCAATATATTCTCATCACGGTTCTGGCACTTGTGCTATCGCTCGTCATCGCTGGATTTGCTTTCAACAAAACCCGTCCCATTCTTGCCGTAACCTTTGGACTCACGCCCCTTCTGATCATGCAGATTGCCTTCTACGTGCACGATCATATCTCCTTGCAAGCATGCATTAAGAGAGCATGTGAGTCGGCAGGACAGCCCGCCAATTGCGTTGGACCCGAGTGGGGATGCCGGGAAGGGAGCGGTTACGTTCTGGCTATTCTCACCCTGACGGGCATGATCCAACTTATCATCTACTTGCTTGGATTAATCCCTATCTGGATGGTGTATTCGTCAAAGCGCCGCAGGGAGCGCGCGTCATCCAGCCCATGATCAGATAACACGCTAACAGACTGACGTTGATGTAGTTGCAGTACAATGAAATGGGTCAATTATGGTCTGCCAAACTCATGCGCCTTTTGTAATAGAAATCCTTTCCGAGGAAAATGGTGCCTAACACGGCGGGCACGCGGATCCTTCAACACTCCCTTCGGTCGCAGGGCAGGCGGCTGGATTCGCACCGCTAAAGGGGCTTTGTTCGTGACTTCAGGTTTGCTCCGTTTCGAGGGCGAGTCTCGTCCCGCCAGCATCCAGGGGCGATCCGGCTAACTTTCCCCGCCATCCACATTCCCTGTCATGAAGTCTGCCAAACCGTACCCGCCCTCGATCAAGTCTTTCAGGCGCTGGGTAAAGCGCGCGGCCGGCGCGCCGTCGACGAGGTCGTGATCGAAGCACAGGGTCAGGCACAAGTACTCGCGGATTTCGATGCGTCCGTCTATCACGCCGGGTTTCTCGGCGATGCCGCCCAGGGCAACGTCGAGGGTATGCAGGCCGAACGGAATCGCCCAGCCGCTGCCCTTCCCGAACATCCCGACCGAGGTCACGCCGACCGTGCCGAAACTCTTTTTCAACGCGCGCGGGTTCTTGAAGATGAACCAAAAGAAAATGTCCCAGGCAAAGGCGGGCAGGAGACCGAGCCATTTGACCCCGAATTCCCGCGTCTGTTCGGGCCTGGCTTTGGTCGCGCGGATCTCGTCGTGCATATCCCTGAGCGTGCGCTTGTTCGCCGCGCGCACCCAATGCGGGATGACCCTCTTCCTGCCGCCCGCTTCGGCCTCCACCATCGTGTTCACATCTACTTCGTCGAAGATGATGAGGCGGTTGCGCCAATCGCGGTAGGCGTGCATCCGCTTGTCCTGGTCTATGGCCTGGCCGAGACAGGCAATGACGAAGGCGGTAAACGATAACGTCTCACCGGCGCGGGCTTTATGTTCGCGGATCAGGCGGCGCGGCTCGGTGACGTCCACTTCGATCAAGGCGTAGATGGTGTGTTTCTGCGACGCCAGCCGGCCGCCCTGGATGGTCACCTGCCGTTCCATGGGGAATGGCAAAGCCTGGTAGGACATGTGATTTACATCCATTTCTCGGTTCCTTATAAGCGCGCAATGTCAGGTTTATTTTTTCTTACTCCGCTTGCGGGCTTTCTTGGCCTGTTTAAGCCCATTTTCAGGTAGTTGCGCTGATCGTGGATGCGCGTTTCGCCCAACGTGAGAAGTTTATCAACAGGGGATGGATAGGTTTCTATCATGGGCATAGTTTACCCTCAAACGCGGACCGCAACGCCGCCTGCCCCACCACCGACAGCCGCCGCTTGTTGTAATCGCCATACGACATGCCATCGTCACACAGGACGTTACAGTAGTTCCATAGACGTTGAACGATGGTGGAGGAGGGTAGACATAGTTCCGTTTTCCTAAAATGTTATAATCATTTTACCAAGAGAAAGCAGGTAAACATGGTTACTGTTGACATCAAACTATCCTTACCCGAACCGCTGCTGAAAGATGCACAGGCGGCTGGACTACTCAGCCCGGCCGTCATCGAGCGTCTTTTGCAGGAAGAGGTGCGCCGCCGCCGCGTGGACAACCTCTTTGCAGCGATGGATCGCCTGGCAGCATTGGATGTGCAGCCAATGAGCGATAAAGAGATCACGGAAGAAATCCGCCTTGCGCGCAAATCCCGCCGATGAAACTTGTCCTCGATACGAATACGGTCATTTCGGGATTACTTTGGCATGGCGCGCCTCGTCAAGTGCTTGACCTGGCGCGTTCTGGTTCCATCTCCCTTTTTACCAGCCCCGAATTGCTGGCAGAGTTGGAGGATGTGCTTGGGCGTAAAAAGTTTGCCGCAAGGCTGCGTGCAGCGCAGGTAACATTGGACGAATTGGTGTTTGGTTATGCCGCGCTGGCGACCACCATCCGAGCGCCGAATATCGAGCCTGTGATTCTGGCTGACCTTGACGACGATAGAGTGCTTGCCTGTGCGCTGGCGGCAAAAGCGGAAATCATCGCTTCTGGCGACAGCCATTTATTGGGCTTGAAAGAATATCGGGGCATTCGAATTTTGACGGTCAATCAGGTTCTTGAAGAAGTATAACAACCAACGCTCCCAACACAGGGAGCGTTTTTTACGCCAACCTCCCCTCAAACGCGGACCTCAATACCGCATCCCCTTCGGGGATGATATGCCTCAACCTCCTCGCCCGCGCCAGCCCCACCTCCACCGCGGACTCGATATCATCCCCGTAGGGGGCCTCCCTCACCACCGACAGCCGCCGCGCCCAGAGACCATCCACGAATAAACCACGAATGCACGAATACGCCGCCTTCCATTCGAGTATTCGCGACCCCATTCGTGGACGGTTTCTCTTCATCATAACCTCCCCTCAAACGCGGACCTCAACACCGCCTGCCTCAACCTCGCCGCCCGCGCCAGCCCCACCTCCACCGCGGACTCGATATCATCCCCGTAGGGGGCCTCCCCCACCACCGACAGCCGCCGAAGCATGGTGTTATTTCGTTGAAAGCAGGTCAAGTTTTCCATCGTTTGACATGAAATAAAACTCAACATTTTCAACAAGGCTTCCATACTTGCGAAGCCATAATTCTGCAACTTCTCTTTGATTGCCAAATACGAGAAATCTGCGTTTTGCCCGTACGTGTTCAAGAAGCCACATGTGACCAGCAATTTCCATGAACTTGGCTGGGGGCAAGTTTGTTCCTCGTACCAAAGTTAGGAATTTTGCATCACCAACAACCTGCTCGTCATCTGACACCATATCAAATCGTTTGGGGAAACCTCTTGGGTTTTTCTCGGTAAAGTGTACGCCGAAGTGGTTTCCCATAACTACCGTCGCAAAATCCTGAAATTCTTTCCAATCCATCACAACCTCCCCTCGAACGCGGACCGTAACATCGCCTGCCCTATCACCGACAGCCGCCGCTCGGCCTCTGGCAACCGGCTTTCCTCGATTTCCAGGTTAGCATTTTGAATTCCTAACTTTGCTTTTTCAGTTTCCAGGTTGGCTTTTCGAATTCCCAACCTGGCTTTTTCGATTCCCAACCTCTCACTGACCACCGCTTTGCGATCCACGAACAACAAATAATCCGCCTCCCCCGTCTCCAATAGAAACTCACGCACGGCCACGCCGCGACTCGCGTAGAGATTCACCTCCGCGCGCGATTGAACTGTCCAGCCGCAGACGGTTAGTTGGCGGTCAATGTTGAGGCAGGCGAGGGATTCGGGGGTAGGCATGAGGGAATTTTACTCTCCAGCAGGCCATTGAGGGCAGGTAAGGCGATAGGATTCGCCAGGAAAGTATTGTTGCCATTCGGCTTGGGTAAAATTGCGGCCCGTACGTTGGCAGGCTTTATTTATCCATGCGTCATAACCAATCGGCCAACCTTTTATTACTCCATCAAAATCGCTAGAAACAAATAAATTTCCATCATGACTAAAATCCAATTGATCAATCCAATCCTTATGAGCATCTGTAAGGGGATCACCAATTAGCTGCAGTGAGTCAACATCCCAAATTCTGATTTCACCACTGGAGCATCCCATACCACTTCTCTGACTACAACCTCCAGACACAAGAAACTTACCATCTGGGCTGAAAGCTAAAGCGAGCGCCATATAATCATGACCCATTAAAAGATCACCATTAGTCTGACTGGATGCAAGATTCCACATATAAATTAAACCGTCGCCCTGACTGGAAGCCGCTAATTGATTACCATCGGTAGAAAACTGTATCCCTAGAATCCAGTTGAATGGCCCAAACAGGACCTTCTTTTCCTCGCCATCGGGAGGCAGGTCCCATAATGCCAAGTTGAATTCAGGTTCAGGGTTAGCAACGGCCAAATAATTCCCCCTTGAGCTTAGGGCTATATTTCCGCCTTTTGTTTCATAGGAAAATGAATTTCCCAAATTATTAGATAAAAAATCATAATAACTGATTTCTATCTCTATGCACCGATTATCTGCATTCTTTTTGGTGCAAGTGATAACTTCGACAATGTTTTCCGTTGCATCCAAGATATGTAGATCAAGGATCTCATTGGAAAACAGGAAAGAGGTATTTGTTTCTTTTTTTGTATTTACATCAAATTGGCGGATAATCTTATCCTTGCCAAACGCAAGGATAAGATTATCCGTGACAAATTTTGCACATTGGATCGCGGCGGTGGAATTGAAAGTGACAGCTCGCTGGAATCCAGAGATTTTGTCCCATATTTGAATGTCTTCGCCGTTACCGGATGCAGCAAAATATCGACCATTTGGGGAAAAGCTAAAGCATTGAACATCAGAAGCGTGTTTGCCGATATCGAAATTCATCTGTTGGGTTCCACTTACATCCCACACAAAGATAGTTCCTACCCATTCACTATAACCGCTTGTGACAAGCCATTGCCCATCATAACTTAAGGCTTCTACACTGAACCATTCCACACGATTCTCAAACGACCGAACGATTTCACCTGTTGCTACTTTTCTAATTTGAAGAATATCTTGCCAGCTTCCATATGCATACAGTTCATCATTGGAGTCGAATCTTAATCCCTCGGCGAATCCTCCGAATTCATAATATGACTTTAGTAATTCTCCTGTCCTCGTCTCCCATGTGAAAACATCGACAGCATATCCTCCAGCCAGAGTGGATCCATTGCTGTTAAATGCCAAGCCGTCAACCCGGTCGGGAGCGTCAATTGTAAGGATCAGGTTTGCACTATTGAAATTAAAAAGCAAGATTTTTCCATCTTCATAACTGACCGCTAATTTATCGCCTCCTGGATCAAATGCAAATCCGGTAAGTCTTGCATTATGCCCTGTATAAAATTGATCCATCCAATCAGATTTTTTTATATCCCAAGTACGGACGGTATCATCAAGGCCGACAACAAGGTATTTATTATCAGGACTAAACCCCAGAGCTGTCGCTGTAAATTCAACATTGATCTCTTCCTCTACCTGACCTGATAACCTATTCCAAATGCAAATCGTGTGGTCTTCACTTGCTGAAGCTACATACTGATTATCACGGCTAAATGAAAGAGCAGAAACTGGTTTCTTATGCCTAAAGAAAAAAGTGTATGGAACAGGTTCATAATTGAGAATGCTTAACAAACCGTCCAGAGTTGAAAAATTCTGATTTTTCTTTGCCGATTCCGCCGACAAAAGTAAGGCAAGATCCGTTCTGGTATCCAATTCTGTTTGAGCCACGGAAGCCAAGTGCCTGGAATTTGCTATTAATGCTTGTTCCTCAGCGCGTGTCCTTTCAGCCTCAGCCGTAGCACGAGCATTTTCTTCGTTGACCAATGCTATAGCTTTGGCATTTGATTCCGCTACCGCTGTAGCCTCTGAATTCAAGGCGTTATTTCTTTGATTCCAGGCAAAAACCGCAAGCGAAGCCACAATCGCTAATCCAACCCCCAAACTCAGTGTGATTTGCCTTCGAGTGCGAACTTCATTCCTTTGGCTTGCAAGGATATATTCTCGCTGTGTTTTGGTGAGCTGTGGATCTTCTTGGCTACTAATATCAGCAAGCCGTTGTTCTGCTTCTCGCAATTCCTTTCCCCGTAATAGTCGGCTGGCATCTTTTTTCTGTTCCCACCTTAGTGCTTTTACCTGTAATTCGGTGTGGTATTTCAGCCACTCATAATCTGTGTGAATGGTCTTACGCGCTTCTTCAATCGCCTTCTCGAAATCGTCCTGCTCTTCACGGCAGGAAATCCAGAGGCGCTTCGAAATTTCAGGGTGTGCACTTTTCGGGTCGGTATTACAGATGGCAATCGGTAGTATCCGCTTGCCATTTTTAGCCGCGTACTCGATCTCCTTGTTGCACCACTCAGATTGAACAGAATCAGGGCTTACCAGGAACAGGAAGGCGTCTGATTCTTCGATGCCGTGATAAATTTCTTTGGAGAGTTCCTCGCCTTTGGGAATATCATCCCAGTCAATCCAGACATCCAGGCCATCCTGTGCCAATGCAGCGACAATCGGCCTGGCGATTGCCAAGTCCTTGCGGGAGTAGGAAATGAAGATGTGGGACATACCTTGTTTCCTGCCAGAAAATATCAACCTCCAGCGTCTTAAGCAGGCGAACCATCGTCCCCGCTCGACAATCCTATTGTACAACAAAACTGGGGGATTCAATCCAGCCCAAATTCCCTATAATATAAGATAAGAGATTATCTCATGAGCAAACAAGTGGTGTGTTACGTCCAACGCAAGTTGATCGCGGACTGGAAGCGCAAGGTCATCACGCACTTCGAGCGGGCTTTCGTGTACGGCAGCCGGGACAGGCGCGTGTTTGCCAAACTAGAGAAGGGCGACGTGTTATGGATCGTGTCGCCGGTGCAGGGCAGGCCGCCCGAACTGGTCGCCAGGCTGGAGATCGAAGGGGTGGCGCCATTGGGCTGCGGATCCCTGCCCATTGCAGAAAGCCTGGAACTGAAGTTTTCCGCTTTCGATTACCTGGCGCTCGGCGGGCCAGCCTCCGTGTTCTTCGGGCATAACAACGCCGGCCCGGCCTTGATGCAGACCACATTCGTCAACCCGACCTCGCGCTTGCAGTGGCGACTGTCCGACCGTTCCGCCGATTGGAAGCCGGAGTACGGCAGCCGCTTCATCCGTCCCTTCGAGGTTGCGCTGCCCGAATCGGGGATATCGCACTTCGACCTGCTGGCGCAGTCGCCGCCGGTCTTCCTCAGTTGGAAACAGCGCGACCACGAGCCCGGCGACATCCTGTCCCTGGCCTACGCCCTGGCAGACCAGGGACTGATGCCCTGGCTGGACCTGCTGGCCCTGCCGGCTTCCAAATCGCTGAAAGTCGCCCAAAAAAGGTCGCAAGAATTGACCCGCTTACTCGAATACGGATACCAGCACTCGGAAGCCCTGTTGGTCGTCGAGAGTGAACATTATGGGGAGAAATCCGACGAGAGCGATGAGAATTGGACGCAACGGGAATGGGATGGCACGTTTTCCGAAACCATCCCACTCGAACGGTTCATTTACCTGCCCCAAACAGCCTCTCCCTGCGCAACTATCCCCGCAACACATCCGCGCCTGTCCAGCCGAACCCACGACCAAGCGGCGCTGGAACTGAGAGGCTTGCTATCGCATTCGGACTGACGCTTCCTACTCGACCCCGGCGATCTTGGCCAGCGCCTCCACGTAGATGACCATCTGCTGGCGCACCTGTTCGAGTTCCTCGCGCAGGTCGGCGGCGCGCTCCCATTTGCGCTCGTGGTCCACGGAGGTCATTCCGTCCGGCTTTTTCTCCTCGTAATCCTTCAACAGCGGATGCCACTTGACCAGGAACGGGCGCAGGCCCTTGTTCAACACGTCGATAGCGATCGCGCCCAGGGATTTGGGGCCCCTGGCAATGCCCGGTCCCGCCTCGCGCAGGGTCTGGCGGGTGATGTTGAACACGTTGTACAGGGAGGTGAGCGCCTCGCGCAGGATGCCCGTCCCTTCTTCCAACGGCACGGTCGAGATGCGCGTGGACAATTCCACGTACAACGCCCAGGCGGCGCGCTGCTGGGCTTCGTCGTTTTCCAGTTCGAGCGAACCAAGATTGAAGGGTAATCCCACCGTCAACTTCGTGGCTTTGACTTTTCCTTTTGGGGACATAGCATCTCCTTTTCTTCGAGTATAGCATCAATCGACGCGCTTACAACCCGCGCCAGGCCTCCGGGCGGAAGACATCCCTGCCGCGCGCCAGGGCAGCCTCCAGCGTGGACAGGAGGCGGGCTTTGTCCCCGGGCAGCGTCCCGCCCAGCGGGAGGTAGTTGGAGGCGTGGTTGGTGCGGAAGACGCAGCCGGTCAACCCGTCCAGGTGTTGGATGACCAGGCGCAACTCGGCTAGCATCGCTTCGGCTTCCAGCAATTGGAATTCCCCCGCCTGCCACTGCCGGTAGAGCGGCGTACCGGGGACGAGCATCAGGGTCAGCATGGAGAAGTAATCCGGGTCCATGCGGCTGACGACCTGGCCGGTGGCGCGGGCGTGCTCCGTAGAACCGCCCGGCCCGCCGATGCCCAGGATGCCGATGACGGACGTCAGCATCCCGGCCGCTTTGGCCTTGCCAGCCGCTTCGATCATCCCTGCGGCTGTGGCGCCCTTCTCGATCCGCGCCAGGACCTGGTCGCTGCCGCTTTCCAGACCGAGGTAGACGATGCCCAATCCCTTCTGGCGCAAACTCTCCAGTTCGGACGGACTCTTGCGCAGCAGGTTCCCGGCGTTGGCGTAGATTCCCACCCGCTCCAGGCGGGGAAACGCGCGCCGCAGCGCATCCAGGATGGCCTCCAGGCGCGGGGCGCTCAAGACCAACGCATCCCCGTCCGCCAGGAAGACGCGCCGTGTGTCCGGGATCAGCGAGGCGGCCAGCGCGATATCCTCCATCACCTGGCCGGTCTCGCGCGGGCGGAAGGGTTTGTCCAGGTAGGTGCCGCAAAAGGTGCAGCGGTTGTGCGAACAGCCATACGTGACCTGCAAGATGTAACTGTCCGCTTCGCTGGGCGGGCGGATGACAGTGCCGTGATAACGCATAGGTCGCTTTCCTGAATGCAAGTATTGTACAGGAGAATGCCGCCCTGTCAAAGGGGATTTATAATTGTTCCATTCACAGCAAAGGACGCCCATGCCCAAAACCAAACTCCTCCCCTTCACCGAATCCCTGTTCGCCGTCATCGTCTGGGGCGCATCCTTCATTGCCACCAAAGTAGCCCTGCAAGACGTATCCCCCGTCACCGTAGTGTGGATCCGCTTTGCGATGGGCGTGGTCATCCTGGGCGTCGTGGTCACAGCCCGCAAGCAATTCGCGCTGCCCAAACGGGAAGAATGGCCCTACTTCGCGTTGCTGGGCTTCCTGGGGATCACCTTTCACCAATGGCTGCAATCCACGGCCCTGGTGACCTCGCGCGCCAGCACCACCGCCTGGATCGTGGCCACCACCCCGGTCTTCATGGCGCTGCTCGGTTGGCTGATCCTGAAAGAAAAACTGACCTGGCTGCAAAGCGGCGGCATCCTGCTGGCCGCGCTGGGTGTCATATTGGTGGTCAGCAACGGAGACCTGGCCTCCCTCGAGTTGGGCAAGTTTGGCGAACCGGGCGACATCCTCGTGCTCATCAGCGCACTGAATTGGGCGGTTTTCTCGGCGCTTTCGCGGCGCGGGCTGAAAGCGCATCCGGCCACACGCATGATGTTCTATGTAATGGCATTCGGCTGGTTGTTCACGAGCATTCTATTCTTTCGCGGGCCGGGCCTGGCCGAAATCCCGCAACTGACGCGGGATGGCTGGCTGGGCGTGGCCTTCCTGGGCGTCCTCTGCTCCGGCTTGGCCTACATCGCCTGGTACGACGCGCTGCAAGCCCTGCCCGCCGCCCAATTGGGCGCTTTCTTGTACCTCGAACCGCCCGTAGCAGTGGTTGTGGCAGCGCTCATCCTGGCCGAAACAATCACCTGGGCAGCCGCCGTTGGCGGGGCGATCATCCTGTTGGGCGTCTGGTTCGTGAACAGGCAATGAGACCGCACACCACCCCCGGCGCGAACGTGGACGCCATCCCGGACGGATTCTGTTTGACGATCCCGGCTGGAAATGACAGGCGCTATCGCGTGGCGCAACTGGACGATTACACAAATCTCGCCCGCGGGCATTTCCCCGCGCATCCTCCCCTGACCCTGGGCCTGCTGGCGCGCGCCTCGGCCTCTTCCCTGCCCGGGACGTGGGGCTTCGGTTTGTGGAACGATCCATTCGGCTTGTCGTTGGGCTTTGGGGGAAATCCCTGGCGGCTGCCGGCCCTGCCGAACGCAGCCTGGTTCTTCCATGCGTCGGGAGAGAATCATTTATCGTTCGGGGAAAAACCAGGGAACGGGTTCCTGGCGCAGGTCTTTCGGTCACCGGCCATCCCATCCGCGTTGCTGGCGCTGGCGGGCATTCCGGCTCTCCCACTCCTGGCTACACGAAAATCAAGGGGCATCCTGCGCAAACTGACGGGGCGCGTAGTGCGTGAAGACGGAGTCCGCTTGGGGGCGGACGTGACCGCATGGCACGGGTACAGGCTCGAGTGGAGTCCGATGCGGTGCGCTTTTTGGGTAGATGACGCCCTGGTGTTGGAGTCGCCCGTCAGCCCGCGCCCGCCGCTGGGACTGGTCATCTGGATCGACAACCAGTACGCCGCCTTTACCCCCGAAGGAAAGATCGGGTTCGGCGTCCTGGCAAACGCCGAACCCGCGTGGTTGGAAGTGAAGAATATTGATGTGAGGTAGGGGCGACTCTGAGAGTCGCCCCTACATGTTATGCTGGAGTCGCCCCTACATGTTATGCTGGAGGCCAGTAACGGGCGATGAGGTCGGCCGTGAACGGGATGACGTGCAGGAGCGCGTCCACCAGCAAGCCGAGCAGGATATAACCGCCAAACTGGCGATTGTGCTGGAAGGCAAAGCCGGCGAACCAGACCGGCCAGGCGGGCCAGCCTTCGGGCGCTTGGGCGGGTTTGGGTGTGTTCAATACTTTTACGAGCCGGAGGGCATCTTTCAGGGCAAGGAAGACGACCAACATGAAGGGCGTGAAGTATCGCGGCACGAATACCAGGTAAGCAATGACCACGTAGATCATGAGAGCGGCAAACTGGTCCGTGCGGCGGGCTGCCGCCTCCCCGACGCGCACGGGGAAGGTGCCGACGCCGCGGCTCTTGTCGTCTTCGAGTTTGTCGATGTGCTTGGCCATGTTGATGCTCACCACGCCCAAGCCATAGGGAACGCCCGCCAGAACCGCATTCCAAACGGTGGCGGGAACGATCTCTTTCCCGCTGACCAAGGCCAGCACGAAGTATACGCCTCCGATCATGATCGGTCCCCAGATCAAGAAGATGGACAGTTCGCCGATGCCCCAATATTTGAACGGATAAGTATACAAGAGGAGGACGATTGCGCCAAAGGCAAACAGGCCGATCACAATGGCATTGAAACCGGTATTGACCAACGCCCAAACGCCTGCCAGGGTTGCCAGCGCGCCGCTGACGGCGAACCACCGGAGTTGCTGCGGTTTGGTAAAGAAGCCCTGCGCCAGGGGGTGGACGCCGTATTGGGTGCGAAAATAATTGCCGTTGTCCAGTCCGCGGCTGAAGTCGGTGTAATCGTTGAGCAGGTTATTGGTCCCGTGCGCAAGGAACAAGCCAAGCGTGAGGATCAGGAACGGGATCCAGGAAAAATAGCCGTCGCGCCAGGCCAGGATGCCTGCAATGACGCAGGAATAGACCGTAACCAACGTCACGGCAGAGCGTGTGGCGATCAACCATTTGGAGACGACGTCCAGCGCATCCCATTCTTTCTTGTCGTCCATTTTGATGAGTTCCCAGGACGCTCTCTTCCACATGGCAAAGTTGATTTTCATGGGTTCTCTCCTTGAGTTGGTGAGGCAAATTATACAACGTGTGTAGAACAAATTGCCAATTTGTTCTGTGGGACAAATTGGCAATTTATCTTCGGGGACAAAATGGCATTTTGTCCTACAAAAACAGGTTATCTCCAAAAAGTTGGAAGGAGAACACGCAGAAGCACGTCCATCAGCAAGCCGAGCATGAAGAGCGAACCAAATTTTCGGTTGTTCCAGAATGCCATCGGCGCGAAGTACAAAGGCCAGCCGCCCTGCCCGTCGGGGAATTCGGCGGGGCGCTCGGCAGGCTTGGGATCGAGGAAGGCCGGGTAAATCTCGAAGAAGGTCGGCAGGGCAAACAGGACGATCCCCATGACCGGCGTAAAGAATTTGACCGCCACCAGGTACGCGGTAAAGAGATACGGCAGGATCATCATGGCCAGCACGCTGTAGCGCGCGGCTTTCTCGCCGATCAGCACCGGCAGGGTATAGATCTTCTTGGCGCGGTCAATCTCGAGTTTGTCAATGTGCTTGCCGAAGATGACCGTCGTCACGCCCAGGACGTAAGGCAGACTGGCAATGACCACGTTCCAGTCCCAGGTATGCGCCAGGACGTAGTATCCGCCGCCGATCATCAACGGCCCCCACACGATGAGCACAGCCAGTTCGCCCATCGCCAATCCTTTGAGCGGCCAGGTGTAGAACAGGACAAAGAATGCGCCCAAGCCAAGCAAGGCCCAGATCATCGAGTCCCAACGATTGACGGCGATCAAGTACACCCCGGCCGCCAACGCCAAGAGACCGGTGACGGCAAAATACGTCAGGTGCTGGCGTTTGGTCATCAGGCCGCTGGCAATTGGCTGCGCGCCATAGATGGTACGGAAATAATTGTCCTTGTCCACGCCGCGGACGAAATCGGTAAAGTCGTTGAAAATGTTGTTCGTGGCATGGGCAAGGATCAGTCCCAGCGTCAACGCCAGCCAGGGCAGGAATTGGAAGGCATGGTCGCGCAAGGCAAACAGCCCCGCCAGGGCCGCAGAAATAAATGTCATGATGAGAACAGCAGCGCGCGTGGAAATCAACCATCGGGAAACCACATCCAGTCCTTCCCATTCCTGCTTACTGACGTCAGGGATGACATTCAAGGCCTTGCGCCACATGGCAAAATTCATTTTCATAACTCTCTCCTGATATTTGGATATTTTTTGTATGATTATACATTACAGTGCAAAGTCGGGCAATTTTCTGTTTGTAAGCAAATGCGCTGCGAACGAGCGTCACCTCATTAAGTCGTCCGCTTATACTGCAAAACGAAATCTGGTTACTTTAGTCATCGTGAGGTGTATAATATGTCTAGACATTGCAAGCCCACGAACACCAAACTGTCTGGACAAATCGATGATGCAATTTTGTGATATATGTCACAATATAACGGTGACTTAGCGTACTATTCTTTTTCAAAAATAACCTCATACTTGTAGTGAGACATCTTGCTCGGAATGGTCATTCAACTCGCCGATGGCAGGGGAAGCGAGGTCTTACTTTCACAATCTATCGAACAGGAGGCGTCCCTTGGAAATTACGTTATCCCCCCATGGCTCGACACTCAGCAAGACTTTCTATCAAAGTCTTCATGAGTTGAAAGATGGCGAGCGCGTGCGAAAGTGCCTTCAATGCGGAACATGCAGTGGCATTTGCCCATTTGGTTATTATATGAAGTTTCCCCCAGGGAAAATCATTGGAACCCTGCGCGCGGAGACATTCGACCTTGTGATGAAAACGGACAGCGTGTGGATGTGCGTTTCCTGCCAGGCGTGCGCCGAATTCTGCCCGACGCAAATTCCCATCACCTCGGTGTTGATGACCCGGACGAAAGAGGAACTCCTGCTGGCAGGCAACGTCCCCGCCGAATTGCAAACCGCGTTGAGGAATACGCAACAATACGGCAACCCGCTGGGCGAATCGCCCCGCAAGCGCGCTGACTGGGCATTGGGCATCCAGCCTGAAGTAAAGATTCTGGGAAAAACCAGGCAGCCCGTAGATGTTTTGTGGTTCGTCGGCGATTATGCCTCGTATCACCCGCGCATGATTTCTGCAACGAAGGCAATGGCAAAAATCCTGAATGCGCTGGGAATCGACTTTGGGATTTTGGGACCCGACGAGTATAGCGACGGCGATTCCCAGAGACTCGCGGGGGAACGCGGCTTGTTCGAAATGATGGCGCAAAAGAACGGACAGGCATTCAAGAAATTCAAATTCAACGAAATCATCACCACCGACCCCCATGCTTTCAACGCATTGAAGAACGAATATCCTGCATTAGGCATTTCATATCCCGTGCGCCATTACACGCAGTTCCTCGCCGAGCGCATGGACCAACTCAAGCCACTGCTGAAAAACGAAGTCCCGGCAAAAATCGCCTATCACGACCCGTGTTACCTGGGGCGCGCCAACGATATTTTCGAGGAGCCGCGCGCGCTATTGACCGCCATCCCCGGCGTCGAATTGGTCGAGATGACGCACCAGCGAACAAACAGCCTGTGCTGCGGAGGCGGTGGAGGCGGCATGTGGTTGGACGGCTTCCAATGGGAGAAGGCGCATGTCCGACTTTCAGATTGGCGTGTACGCGAAGCGGTCAATGCAAAGGCAGACATCCTTACAGTTGCCTGCCCGTATGAACCACCTCGCTTCGAGGACGCCGTAAAGACGTTACAGCCTGCAAGTGATTTGAAGGTTCGCGAGATCGCTGAACTGCTTGCAGAATCCATGGGCGTATGATTTTCCTGTCATTGCGAGGAATATGGAGACAGGAAGCAATCTCCCCGGTATTGGGGATTGTTTCGTGAAGAACTCTTGCAATGGCTCAATCCAGGATGTTAGCCAAAGGAGAAGTCACTCATGAAAATCGTAGTTCCCATCAAATTCGTTCCTGACCTTGTGGAGGAACTCTCCATAGACGCCAGCGGTGCGGCTCTGGACACGACCTGGCTGCGCCTGATCATCAATGAGTTCGACGATCACGCAGTCGAACAGGCCATCCTCCTCAAAGAACGCAACGGCGGCCAGGTAATCGTGACGACCATCGAATCCGAAGGAGCAGATGATTTTCTCTTCACCGCAGCAGCCAAAGGCGCCGACCACCTCGTCAAGTTGACCGGCGACGTCAACAACGTCAACAACCACGCCCTGGCGCGCGCCTACACAAACCTGCTCAAAGAATTCCAACCCGATCTGGTATTGACCGGCGTCCAGGCGCACAACGACCTGGACGGCTCGATCGGGCCGCTGTTAGCAGAATACCTGGGAATGCCATTCGTCGGGTACGTATCGGGCATCACAGCGTCAGATGGCAAGGTGGTAGTACGCAAGGAATATCCCGGCGGCCTGATCGCCGAAATCGAGGTCAAACTGCCTGCCGTGTTGGGCATCCAGGCAGCGGAACAGCCTCCGCGTTACGTGGCCTACAGCAAGATTCGTCAGATGATGGGCACGATGAAGATCGAGGAACATCCCCTGCCCGAATTGGATCTGAGCGGAAGCGCAACGGTCAGCCGAATGTACCAGCCCGAAGCAGCCGAACACGCCGCCATGATCGAAGGCGGCGCGGACGAAGTAGCCGACAAGATCATCGGCATCCTCAAGGAATTGGGTACGCTGTAAGCGGGAGGCAGAGATGAGTCAGGATATTTTCGTAGTCATCGAACACCTGCAAGGAAAAGTTGCAGATATATCGTATGTCATGCTGGCCGCGGCGCGGGAACTTTCGCAAAGCGCCGGCGGGAACGTAACCGCTGTGCTGCTCGGCCATAAGGCACAGGATCTGGCCAAAGACCTGGCCGCCGACGGCGTGCTGTACGTAGACCACCCAGCGCTGGCCGAGTTCACTTCGGATGCCTACCAACTTACGCTCGATACCCTCATCAAAGAGCACTCACCGCGCGCTGTGTTTTTCGGCCATACCTCCATTGGCATGGATATCGCCAGTGGTCTTTCTGCAAAAACGGGCCTGCCAATTGTCAGTTCCTGTCGTAGTTTCGACGACGGCAAATTCGTCAGCCAGATCTGCGGCGGCAAGATCATGGCCGAGGGAGAACTCCCATCCCCCACTGCGCTGGTCACACTGGTTCCAGGTGGATATAAAGCCGAGCAAGGACAAAGCACCAGTGCGCCCGCCATCACAACTATCACTGCGCCTGCGCTGGACGGTCTGCGCATCTCGGTGAAACAATACATCGAGCCCGAAGCCGGCGATGTGGACATCGCGAAGGAGCCGATCCTGGTGGCTGTCGGGCGCGGCATCCAGAACAAAGATAACATCGAACTGGCAGATGAACTGGCCGCCGCGCTGGGCGGGCAGGTATGCGCCTCGCGCCCGGTCGTAGACCAGGGCTGGCTGCCAACCTCGCGGTTGGTGGGGAAGTCGGGCAAGCACGTCAAGCCGAAGGTCTATCTAGCGCTTGGGATCAGCGGCGCGCCGGAACATGTAGAGGGAATGGGAGATAGTGACGTGATCATTGCCGTCAACACCGATCCCGTTGCCCCCATCTTCAACATAGCCAAATACGGCACCACCACCGATATGTTCGACCTGGTGCCGGTCCTGGCCGACAAAGTGAAGCAAGCCAAGTAGCGCTTCGCGAGGGAGAGCGGACATGCCTATCCGAGAAACCTTCTGGAACATCCCGCACTGGGCCGAAACTGTCCAGTACATCCTGGCAGCGCTGACGGCCATCGTTTTCATCTATGGCATGGCTCGCCGCATCCTGCGCTGGCGCCAGGGCAGGTCGGAGAAACACTCCGGCCACTTCTGGGCACGTATCTGGTCGCTCGTTACGCAAGTGCTTGGGCAGCGCCGTACGCTGGACGAGGCCTACCCCGGCATCATGCACTTTACCATCTTCTGGGGCATGCTCGTGCTTGCGGTCGGCACTGCCCTGGCCACAGTGGACTGGGACGTCACTCACCTGTTCTTTGGCTTTCAATTCCTGACGGGCTGGGTCTATATCATCTTCGAACTGACATTGGATGCCCTCGGCCTGCTGGTCATCGTTGGGCTGGGGATGGCGATCTACCGTCGCTACGCGACCCGCCCGGCGCGGCTGCAAAAGTTCCCGGTGAGATCGCTGGCCGGTGACGACGCGTACGTCCTCATCATGCTGGCTTTCATCACCATCAGCGGCTATCTGACCGAGGGGTTGCGCATTGCCGTCACACAGCCGAATTGGGCGGCCTGGTCGCCGGTTGGCAACGTGATCGCCGCGGCCTTCCTCGCCCTTGGCGACCCAACCAACCAGACGCTGCACCTGATCATCTGGGTGCTGCACATCCTGACCGCTTTCGTCATCCTGGCCAGCCTGCCTTTCACCAAACTGTTCCACATCCTTTCCGTGCCGCTGAACATCTACTTCCGTTCGTTCCGACCGGCCGGCGCCCTGCCTGCCGCGAACATGGAAGGCGGCATGGGCGTGAAAGAGTGGAAGCAATTCACGTGGAAACAATTGCTGGACTTCGAGTCCTGCACCCGCTGCGGACGCTGCCAGGAGGTCTGCCCGGCCTACGCCAGCGCGCAGGTGCTTTCGCCGCGCGATGTACTGGTCAAACTGGAGGCGCATCTGTGGGAAAAGGCCAACGGGCGGGCGCTGCACGGCGACGTGATCAGCGCGGACGAACTGTGGGCCTGCACGACCTGCCGCGCCTGCGCCCAGGTCTGCCCGGCCTTCATTGACCACGTTGCCACCTTCGTGGACCTGCGTCGCTACTTGGTAGATCAGGGCAAGATGGACACCATGCTCCAGGAGGCGCTCTCCAACCTGGGCCGTTACGGCAACTCATTCGGTCAATCGGACCGTATGCGTGCGAAATGGACGATGGGCCTGCAGCCAGCGGTCAAGGATGCCCGCCGTGAAGCGGTCGAGTACCTGTGGTTCGTGGGCGATTACGCCTCCTACAGCGCCACACTGACCGATGTGACCCACAAGACCGCCGATGTCTTCCAGAAAATCGGCTTGAACTTCGGGATCATGTTCGACGCCGAACGCAATGCGGGCAACGATGTCCGACGAATAGGCGAAGAGGGCCTCTTCGAAATGCTGCGAGACAAGAACATGCAGGCCATAAGCAAGTGTAAATTCGAGACCATCGTCACGACCGACCCGCACACTTACAATACATTGAAGAACGAATATCCATGGAACGGCAACCGCCCGAACATCCTGCACTACACCGAGCTGCTCGATCAACTGATTGCAAGCGGGCAACTCAAATTCAGCAAGAAGTTGGATCGCAAAGTCACCTACCACGATCCATGCTATCTTGGCCGCTACAATGGTGTGTACGATGCACCGCGGCGGGTACTCAAGGTCCTGGGTTGCGAAGTGGTCGAAATGCCGCGCCACGGCGACCGCGCCTTCTGCTGCGGCGCGGGCGGCGGGCGGATCTGGATGGAGGAGAAGGAAGTCAAGGAAAGGCCCAGCGAAGCGCGCATCCGCGAAGCAGCCGCGCTCGCGGGCGTGGGAGCCTTCGTCGTTGCCTGCCCCAAGGATGTCACCATGTACCGCGATGCGGTCAAAACCACCGGCCACGAGAAGGACATCGCTGTTCACGACCTGATCGAGTTGGTCGCTGAAGCACTTTAACAATCAAATAGTTTATGGAAAAACTCAAAGTCACCTTGGCGAAACGCTCGCAAAAAGAAGACCTCCACAGGCAAAACGGTCACGTGATGCCCATCGCCGCCAAGATGACTGCGGGATTTCTGCTCATCATCATCGCTGGCAATGTCATCTTCACGATTGCTGGCATTCAACTGGTCGGTAATCGCTTCGAGGTCGAGGCGCAAGAGAAAGTGCGCACCGACTTGAACGCAGCGCGCGAAATCTACCTCAACGAGCTCAGGCATGTGGAAGACGTAACCCGTCTCACTGCTCAAAGGTTTTTCTTGCAAGAAGCAATACTGTCTGGCATATTAGAGCAAGCCACATACGAGTTGATGGATGTCAAGGCTGACGAGGGTCTTGATTTTCTCTCAGTCACAGACTCGAACGGTATCGTGATCATGCGGACAACCAATCCGGATCATGTCGGCGACAACCAGCGCCAGGACGAAATCGTGGCCGAAGTTTTCGCTACGCACCTGCCTGCCGCCAGCACCGTGGTGGTCAGCAACCAAAATCTCCGCGAAGAATCGTCGCTACTGGCAGAGAGGGCCATTGTTCAATTTGTGGAAACACCCAAGGCGCGTCCACGAGCAGAAACAGAGATCACCTCCGGCCTGGTGTTGAAAGCCGCTGCACCCATCTTCGGCGACAAAGGAAACATGATCGGCGTTCTGTATGGCGGCGTAATGCTGAACCGAAACTACGGGATCGTTGACAAGATCAAACAGACCGTCTTCCAGAATGTAGAGTACAAAGGCAAAGATATCGGCACTGCTACGATTTTCCTGGATGACGTGAGGATCTCGACCAATGTACACGACGCCAAAGGGACGCGCGCTATTGGAACCCGCATCTCAGAGGAAGTCTATAACCAGACCGTCATTGAAGGAAAGACCTGGCTGGGGCGGGCATTTGTGGTAACCGATTGGTATATCACCGCGTATGAGCCGATCAAGAATACCCACCAAGTGACGATCGGTTCGCTCTATGTCGGTGTATTGGAACAGAAATACACCGACCTGAAGAATCAAACAGTACAAGTGTTCCTGGCGATCTCCCTGGGCGGCATCCTGCTCACCACCGCTCTGTCCCTGCTGCTGGCCCGCACCATCTCGCTGCCGATCAAAGATCTTGCCAGCGCCTCACGAGAATTGGCGCAGGGCAAGTTGGAGACCAAAGTAAACAACGTCACTCACGATGAACTCGGCGAACTGGCAGATTCTTTCAATGCCATGGCAGCGGCGCTACGTGACCGGGATCAGAAACTAAAGGAATACGCCAAAAAGAAAATCATGGAATCGGAAAGATTGGCGCTCATCGGGCAGTTATCGGCAAACGTTGCCCACGAACTCAACAACCCACTCCAGGGAATCGTCACCTATGCCAGCCTTGCGTTAGAAAGACGCACCTTCGACGAAAGGTGTCAGGGCAACATCCAGAAAATCGTCATCCAGGCAAACCGTTGCAGGGATATTATTCGCGGCCTGCTCGATTTCTCGCGCCACAAGAATCCCGACAAGGCGCTGTGTAACATCAACACACTCTTGACCGGTTGTGTCTCGCTGGTCGAAAACCAGGCTATTTTCCACAACATCGAAATCACGAGCAACCTCGACCCGTCGCTTCCGATGATCATCGTAGATCCCTCGCAAGTGGAAAGAGTCTTCCTGAACTTGATCATCAACGCTGCAGAAGCGATGGAAGGTTCGGGAAAACTGATTATCACCACTACCATGAACGCAAAGACACGGTGCATAGATGTAGATGTAAAAGATACTGGGCCTGGCATCACCGACGAAAACCTCGAGAAAATCTTCGATCCGTTCTTCACCACCAAAGAGACAGGGCATGGCGTTGGGCTTGGACTTGCAATCAGCCACGGCATTGTCAACGAACATGGCGGCTCGCTGGCCGTAGAAACCGAACTTGGCAAAGGTACGACGTTCACTGTCAGTTTGCCCCTGCCGAAAATGGAGACAGGAGCAATTAATTAATGGATAACACGCCGAAAATCCTGATCATTGACGACGAGGAAGTCGTTCTCGACTCGTGTACGCAAATTCTCGAGGATGGCAATTATCAAATTGCCACAGCAGATAACGGCGCACGCGGCTTGATTTTGGTGGAACAGTTCAAACCCGATCTAGTGTTCCTCGACCTGAAAATGCCTGGCCTTTCCGGCATGGAAGTCCTGGAAAAGATCCACAAAAACGACCCGACCATCGTAACTGTCGTCATCACCGGTTTTGCTACCATCAGTTCCGCGGTAGACGCGATGAAAATGGGCGCGTACGATTTCCTGCCCAAGCCGTTCCAACCTGAAGAATTCAGGATCATCACACGACGCGGCATCGAAAGAAGGAGACTCGTCCTAGAAGCCATCGCCCTGCGGCGCGAGAAGGAATTATTGAGAGAGCAGTTTGCCTCCATCGTGTCGCACGAATTGAAAGCGCCGTTGGGAGCGGTGCAGCAAAATCTATTTGCACTGGAGTTCGAGTTATCCAAATCCCTCGACGACGCGCAAAAAGAAAAATTGGAACGGATCAAAGCCAGAATTAGCGACATGTTGAAACTTATCAACTCGTGGTTGCGAGTTATTTCAGTGGACGTGAACAAACTGAAGGAAAATTTTACGCAGATTCAAATCAAGGAAGCCATTGTTAAGGCGCTCGAAACAGTCGAACCCTTATCGGTACGCAAAAACATCGAAATCGAAACTCAAATCGGCAACACGCTACCGCCAATTAATGGCGATGTCCTCAGTCTCTCGGAAACGTTTGTGAACATTATTGGCAATGCCATTAAGTACTCACCAGATGGAACAAAAGTAATTGTAAAAGCAGAAGAAAGAGGCGATGAAATTCGAATCTCGATCCAAGACAACGGCATTGGCATCGCGCAAGAGGATATTCCCCACGTATTCGAAGGTTTCTATCGTGGGAAGTCCGGCCAGGAAGCCGCAAGCGGACACGGCATTGGGCTTGCCGTCAGCCGCCAAATCGTGGAGGCGCACGATGGCACAATTGCAGTGGAAAGCGAACCGGGCAAGGGCACGACCTTTTTCATTTGCCTGCCCATTTCATCATCCGACCAGCCTGGAAAAGGCTAAAACGTAAACCAAGAATGGAGGTAGAGCATGACCAAAAAATTGCTGATGATTGACGACGACCCTGATTTCGTCGCAGGCATCAAATCCATCCTCGACAGTTCGGGGGAATACGAGGTGGATGTGACCTACAATCCAAAGGAGGGGTTGAAGGCTCTGCAAACCAAGGAATATGACCTGCTCCTGCTTGATATCATGATGGGCCGTGGCGCTGAAGGGGTAATGATTGCCCGCAAATTGCGCAAAGACCCCAAACTGCGCGAGATGCCGGTCTTGATCATCACCGGTATGCGCGAGCAGATTGCCTTCCTCTTCCCCGGTGAACCGATTCATCCTCGTTTTGTCGAAGTAGACGAACTCGTGGAGAAACCCGTGGAGCCCAATTTGCTGTTGGACAAGGTCCGCGGCCTGATCAAGACCGCAGAGGAAAGAAAGGCGGGCATACAGTAGGCCGCGTTTACACTCCTGGTGCGGGAAGAGCGCAAGCCCGCCCGGCACATCAGAGAGGCCAAATCTTATGTCAGAAACCTACACATTCAATTTCATGAAGGAAGTGTCCAGCCTTCTGCACGCGGCGGATGGGAATCCGTTCCCAATGTGCGTCCAGTGCGGAACATGTTCAGGTACCTGCCCCGTGGCGGCGTACATGGACTACACGCCAAGGCAGATTATCGCCATGGTCAATGCAGGACTCAAAGAGCAAGTGTTGGAAAGCAATACCTATTGGTATTGCGCCTCCTGTTACCACTGCACCGTACGCTGCCCGCAAAACATCAGCATCACAGAACTGATGTATGCACTACAACGCTACTCGATCTGGAAAAGCGCCTACAAGGAGGGCCTGGTCGGTCCCGCGTTTTCCGAGTCGTTTGCAAAGATGATTGTCCGCACCGGGCGCACGTTCGAGCCACTCCTCGCCCCGTCTTATCTCTTTAGCTTCAGCATGAAGCAGTTCATCGGAGAGATCTTCAATGCCACCGAACTGTTGCTAAAGGGCAGGCTTCCGGTATTGCCTCCAAGAATCAAACGCCTCACTAACTTCAGGCACATGATTCGCAGAATTTTGCCCATGGGAGGTTTGGAATGAAAGAATATGCCTACTTCCCTGGCTGTTCGCTCGAAAAACTGGCGATCAGTTACCATGAGTCTGCTCTGGAAACATCCAAAAAACTGGGCGTGAATCTCAAGGAACTGGAGGACTGGAACTGTTGTGGGTCTACCACTTACTTCCATATCGATGAGTTGCTGGCTTACACGCTCACTGCACGCAACCTCGCCATTGCCGAAAAGACCGGCCTGGACGTGGTTGCCCCTTGCAGCGCCTGCTACAAGAACATGTTCTTCACTGCGGCTCACATGAGAAAAGACCCTGACCTCGCCGAACATATCAATTTTGCGCTGGAAGAGGATAACCTGAATTTCTCCGGAAACATCAAAATCCGGCACCTATTGGAAATGTTTGCGCAAGACGTTGGCACTGAAACCATCAAAAGCAAAGTGACCAAACCGCTGGAGGGCCTCAAAGTGGCCCCCTATTATGGTTGCCAGATCTTGAGACCCCGGAAGGAGGAGCGTGAAGCGGTGGAGAATCCTCAATACTTCGAGGAACTACTTACAGCCACTGGCGCAACTCCCGTCGAATATACCCTCAAGACGCGCTGCTGCGGCGGCTCGCTCATCATCTCCAGCCGTGTCGCTGCATTGAGTATGGTGCGCAACCTGCTCCAGGCTGCCATTGACAAGGGTGCCGACGTGATCGCGACGGCCTGTCCGATGTGCCAGGTCAACCTTGAGTGCTACCAGCAATCGGTCAATCAGGAATTCGGCACGAATTACTCAGTACCCATCCTGTATTTCACTCAACTCTTGGGGCTGGCCTTGGGCATCCCAAAGAAGAAACTGGGCATAGGCAAAGAACTTGTATCTGCAATGCCTGTCCTTGCCGCCCAATAACACACAGGAGAGAAATCTTATGGAAAAAATAGGAGTCTATGTTTGTCACTGCGGCACAAACATCGCCGGTATGGTAGATGTGCAAGAAGTTGCTGAGTGGGCTGCCGCACGCCTGAAAGTGCGTGGCGTGGTCATTGCCCGCGACTACAAGTTCATGTGCTCCAGTCTTGGCCAGGAATTGATCGAGAAAGACATCCAAGAACTTGGCCTGACGCGCGTTGTCGTAGCCGCCTGCTCGCCACACTTGCACGAGAATACCTTCCGAACAGCCTGCCAACGCGCTGGCTTGAACCCTTACCTGTGCGAACTGGTTTCCATCCGCGAACAGGTGTCTTGGGTTCACACGGACAAGGACGTGGCAACAGCAAAAGCCATGGCTGTTGTCTCGGGCGGCGTGGAACGCGTCAATCATCAGGTGCCGCTCGAACCGATGAAAGTGTCCATCCATCCCGATACGCTCGTCGTAGGCGGGGGCATCGCAGGCATCCAGGCCGCCATCGAAATTGCGGACGCGGGATACAAAGTCTACCTTGTCGAACGCGAACCATCCATCGGCGGACACATGGCGCAATTCGACAAGACATTCCCCACGCTTGACTGCGCCGCGTGCATTCTCACGCCAAAGATGGTACAGGCTGGAACCCACCCCAACGTCGAATTGTTGACGTGGAGCGAGGTCGAGAAAGTGGACGGCTACGTAGGCAATTTCACTGTCACGATCCGCAAGCGCGCCCGCTATGTCAACACGGAACTTTGTACAGGCTGCGGCATCTGCTGGGAGAAATGCCCGAAGAAAGTGGTGGACGATGTGTTCGAGGTTGGCATGGCAAATCGCAAGGCGGTTTACACGCCATTTGCGCAAGCGGTCCCAAAGTATCCTGTCATCGACCGAGAGAACTGCACATACTTCATCAAGGGAACGTGTAAGGCATGCGAAAAGTTCTGTCCCACCAACGCGATTGATTTCACCCAGGAAGACGAACTTGTCACGGTCAATGTCGGAAACATCATCATTGCCACCGGCTATGACACCTTCGACCCGCATCGTATCGCGCAATATGGCTATGGACGATACCCAGAGGTATACACCAGCCTTGAATTCGAGCGCCTGTGCAACGCCTCGGGCCCAACCGAAGGCAAAGTCGTGATGAAAAATGGGAATGCTCCCAAGGCAGTCGGTATCGTTCACTGCGTTGGAAGCCGCGACAAGAACTACAACGAGTATTGCTCCGTCATTTGCTGTATGCAGGGACTCAAGTTTGCCCACCTGGTACACGAGCGGACGGGCGCAGAAGTCTACAACTTCTACATTGACATGCGCACCCCATTCAAAGGCTACGAGGAATTCTACCAGCGCGTGTTGGAGGAGGGCACTCACTTCATCCGAGGCAAGGTGGCTGAGGTCAACGACGCCGCGCGCAACAAGGACGAGGAAGGCAAACTCATCGTCCAAGTGGAGGATACGCTGGTCGGCGTACAAATGCGCATCCCCCTGGATATGGTCATCCTGTCGGTAGCCTTGGAACCTCGTCACGATGCGAAGGAACTTGCAAAGCGCTTTGGCCTCTCATGTTCAGCCGACGGTTGGTTCATCGAAAAGCACCCGAAACTCGATCCCGTCTCCACAATGACCGAAGGCATTCTCATCGCTGGTTGCGTGCAGGGGCCAAAGGACATCCCCGCCACTGTGGCGCAAGGCGCCGCGGCCGCGGCGCGCGCGCTGGGCAAGATCCACGCCGGGGAGATCGCATTGGAACCCTTCCGCGCCAGCGTCATCGAAGAGAAATGCTCTGGGTGTCGCATTTGCAACGACCTGTGCCCGTTCAACGCCATCTTGTTCCACGAAGACCGCATGGTCACAGAAATCAACCCGGCGCTCTGCCAGGGTTGTGGAACCTGCGTAGCGGCTTGCCCTGCCGGGGCAATTGCCGGTACGGGCTTTAGCAATGAGCAGGTATTGGCTCAAATCGAAGGCCTGCTGCTGTTGAACGTCGACAAGCAGGTCGCAGCATAACGGAGGAATGACAATGACTAATAACAACTTCGAGCCGGTCATTATTGGCTTCACCTGCAACTGGTGCTCCTATCGCGCTGCAGATTTGGCCGGCACATCCCGCACGAAATATGCGCCCAACATCCGCCTGATCCGGCTGATGTGTTCTGGACGCCTCGACCCAACCTTTATCTTCAAAGCCCTGGCCAACGGGGCAGACGGCGTGATGATCACAGGCTGTCACCCAGGCGAGTGTCATTACATCGAGCAGAACTACAAAGCCCTAAGGCGCTTCCACTTAGTCCGCCGCACCTTGAAGGGCTTCGGCGTGGAACCGGAACGTGTGAAATTGGTTTGGGCTAGCGCGGCCGAAGGCGCGAAATTCGCCCATGAAGTGACCAGTTTCGTGGAGGAAGTCCGGGCGTTAGGCCCCCTCAACTGGGGTAACATAAATGGCAAGAATGGACGCAAACCGTCCGCCCAAGAAACTGCTCCAACACCACAGGAGGTGCCAGCATGACTGACAAACCTAAATTTGCAATGTACTGGGCCGACTCCTGCGGCGGGTGTGAAATTGCCGTTCTAAACATCCACGAAAAAATCCTGGATGTGGACGCGAATTTCGAGGTCGTCTTCTGGCCAGTTGCAATGGACGCAAAATATAAAGATGTCGAGGCGATGCCCGACGAGTCGATTTTGCTTACCTTGTTCAACGGCGCTATTCATTCAGAGGAACACGAACATATTGCGCACCTGCTAAGGAAGAAATCGAAAATTCTGGTAGCCTTCGGATCATGCGCTAATGAAGGTTGCATGCCTGCTTTGATCAACCTCAGCAGCAAAAAAGATTTTTACGATACCGTTTTCTCGACGGTCTCAACCGATAATCCGGAAAACATTCGACCACAAACATCCGTCAAGGTTCCGGAGGGTGAAATCACAATCCCGGAGATGTATCCCGTTGTTCGGACCCTGGATCAAGTGGTGCCGGTAGACTACCACATCCCCGGTTGCCCCCCCGAATCGCACCAAATTGCTGCGGTCATCGATCTGGTGATTCAAGTCCTGAACGGAAAGGCAGAATTGCCTCCAGCCGGATCGGTCATCGGCGCTGGAGCATCAACAGTATGTGATGAGTGTTCTCGCAAACGCAACATAAAGAAAGTGAAAAAATTCGACCGGATCCAATTTGTCGAGCCAGATCCAGAGGTCTGCCTCTTGGAACAGGGAATTCTTTGTAGTGGCCTGGCAACACGGAGCGGGTGCGAAGCGAAATGTCCGTCTGCTGGTTCACCCTGTATCGGTTGTTATGGCCCGGCTGAAGGCGTCGTTGATTATGGTGCGCGTTTGCTTACGGCTGTGTCATCCGTCATTGATAGCAACGACCCAGAAGAGATCGAACAAATTCTAGACGGTATCCCTGACCCGGCTGGTCAACTGTATCGATTCAATATGGCTGGCTCACTTTTACGAGCAAGCAAGGCCGCCTGGAAGTCCAACGGTGGATAATTTGGAGGTAACCATGACACAACGTATCACTATTGATCCAATCACCAGGCTGGAAGGTCACGGAAAGATCGAGATCTTCCTGGATGAGGAAGGCAATGTAGCCAATACCTATTTCCAGGTGCCTCAGTTGCGCGGATTCGAGCGTTTTTGCATGGGCCGTCAGGTTGAGGAGGTGCCACTCCTGACCAACCGCATCTGCGGCGTATGCCCGGAAGCGCATCACATGGCTGGCGCCAAGGCTGTGGACGCGGTCTATCATGTCGACCCGCCGCCGACGGCCAAAAAATTGCGTGAACTGCTCTACAGCGCGTTCTACGTCACCGATCATGCTACCCACTTCTACGCCCTGGCCGGCCCAGACTTTGTCATAGGCCCAAATGCCCCGGTAGCTGAGCGCAATATCCTGGGTGTCATCCATAAGGTGGGCTTGGAAATCGGCGGCAAGGTCATCCAATGTCGCAAGTTCGGACACACAGCCATCGAGATGATCGGCGGGCGCAAAGTGCATCCCTGCACCTCCATCCCAGGCGGCCTGACCAAGGGCATCACAGAAGAGCAACGCAAAGAATTGGAGGAAATGGGCCGTTGGGAAGTGGAATTCGCCCAATTCAGCCTCAAACTGTTCAACGACATCGTGCTGGGCAACAAAGAGTATGTTGACCTGATCTTGGGCGATATCTACACCCATCACACCTACTACATGGGGTTGGTGGACGAGAACAGCCACACCAATTTCTACGACGGCAAAGTGCGCGTTGTCGGTCCGGATGGCAAGGAACTGGTCAAATATGCACCAAAGGATTACGCCGAACATATCGCCGAACACGTGGAACCGTGGACCTATTTGAAGTTCCCATATCTCAAGGCCGTAGGCTGGAAAGGCTTTACCGACGGCAAGGACTCAGGTGTTTATTGCGCCACTCCGCTCTCACGCCTGAACGCCGCCGACGGCATGGCTACTCCCCTGGCACAAGAAGAATACGACAAGTTCTATAAAACCCTGGGCGGCAAACCCGTTCATCAGCGTTTGGCCACCCACTGGGCGCGCTTGATCGAGTTGCTCTATGCTGCCGAGCGCTGGGTAGAACTGGCCACCGATCCGGAAATCACATCTGACAACTTCCGCACTGTCCCGACCGAAACCCCAACAGAGGGGGTAGGCATCGTGGAAGCACCGCGCGGCACTTTGACACACCATTACAAGACGGACGAGCGCGGGATTGCTACCAAAGTTAACCTGATCGTCGGCACCACCAACAACTACGCGCCCATCAGCATGTCCATCAACAAGGCAGCCAGCAGCCTGATCAAGAAAGGCACGGTGGTCTCTGAAGGGCTGCTCAATATGGTCGAGATGGCCTTCCGAGCCTACGATCCTTGCCTGTCCTGCGCGACGCATTCCCTGCCCGGCAAGATGCCGCTGCAAGTCACCATACGCAATGCAAACGGCGAACCGGTCGAAGTGCTCAAACAACATTGTTAAGACGGGAGGAGCATCCGTCGAAGTGAGGGCTGCGACAGGCGTCTGCAGCCCTCACCAACGGGTGCACGATCACCATGAAAAAACTCGTGATAGGGCTTGGCAACCCCATCCTGGGTGACGACGGCGTTGGCTGGAAAGTGGCAGAAACGGTCCAAGAACATCTGGCCGCCAACCCCGGCTACCGCCTTCCTTATCGCCCGATCAACTCGAAGACTGTCCAACATCTTACGCCGGTTGACGTGGAATGCGCTGCGTTGGGCGGACTCAGCCTGATGGAACGACTGCTCGGCTACGAGCATGTGATCCTGATCGATTCCATGGAGACAGGCCAAAGTCCGGTGGGAAGCGTGAGCGTATTCCCGCTTGCCTCGTTGCCGGACCCTATGGCTGGTCACTCCGCCTCGGCCCACGACGCCACCCTGGTCACTGCGCTCCGCGCAGCCGAACAATTGGGAGCAGGCGTCCCCAGGCAAGTGGACATCGTTGCCATCGAGGCCCAAAACGTATACGACTTTTCAGAAACTTTGACGCCGCCTGTCGAGGCCGCCATCCCGGTTGCAGTAGAGGCAGTCTTCAAGTTGCTGCAAACCGACATTTCGCTTGACGATATATAACTTGCCACGCATCCCTGCGCTGTTTCCTTAACGCTGCAATTGGGACGCTCGGAGCAAAACACGCCGGAGGAAATCCTGGCGTGTTTTTCTATATGCCCTACCCGGCCAAAGAACAGGCGACACCCTTGTTATAATTTACACACTTTCAGATCCCCAAGGAACTTCCATGACCGCTTGTATCTTCTGCAAAATCGCTCAAGGCGAGGCGCCTGCCCAGATCCTCTACAAAGACGAACACATAACTGCCTTCCGCGACATCCACCCGGTTGCGCCAACCCACATCCTGGTCGTTCCCAACAAACACATCGCATCCGTCAATGACATCCTGCCAGAAGACGAGCCTGTTTTGGGACATCTCTTCACGGTCGCGCAAAAGTTAGCCGCCCAGGAAGGCATCAGTGCCAATGGCTATCGCCTGATTGTCAACACCGGCGCACATGGCGGACAGGTTATCTTTCATTTGCACATGCACTTGATGGGCGGACAACGCATGCAGCATCCCATCGGCTAACCCTCCCTGTGCCTGGCAGGGGCAGTCTTTGACAGTTGCGCCAGCGGGCAAGGCATGGCGCTGGGGTTGACCAACTCCTTCATGAGCCTGGGGCGCGTCTTTGGCCCCCTGCTGGCGGGATACTTGCTAGACATCAACCTGAGTTTCCCCTATATGACAGGCGCGCTCCTCATGCTGGTCGGTTTCATCGCCAGCCTGGTCTACTTGGGACAAAGCAAATCGATATGATGGATCAATCCCTTGAAGGCCGTCAATCCGCCGGGACGGTTACCGCCTGGGAGCGATGCGCCCAAAACCCCTCCACCCAAAAGATGACCAACGCCACCCAAACCATGCCGAAACCGATTAAACGCGCTTGGTCGAACGGCTCTTTGTAGACCAACACACCGATCAAGAACTGGATCGTCGGCGCAATATATTGCATCAAGCCCACCATCGTCAGCGGAATGCGCTGCACGGCCGAAGCAAACATCAGCAAAGGAACTGTCGTCACCAGGCCAGCGCCGATCAAGAACAGGTCGGTTGCCAGGCCGTCGCGCAAAAAATGACCGTCTCCCTGGATTTCGGCAAACAACAGGTAAGCCACTGCAGGCGCAAACACCATGCCGGTCTCCAAAGTCAACCCGTGCAGGGAACCCAGCGGGGCCAGTTTCTTCACCAGGCCATACAGCCCAAAGGAAAAAGCCAGCGAAATCGCAATCCACGGCAGGCGGCCATAGGTAAACGTCAAATACAAGACGCCTGCTGCAGCCAGTCCCAACGGCAGCCATTGCACCGGGCGCAACCGTTCGCGCAGGAAGAACACACCTAACAATACACTTATCAGAGGGTTAATGAAATACCCCAGGCTGGTCTCCACAATATAACCGGCATTGACGCCCCAAACATAGATCAACCAGTTTACGCTCAAGAGCAGGCCGGTCAACAGGTAAACGGCCAGCACGCGCCGGGTCAGGAGGGAACGGAGCCTCGTCCACTGGTCCGTTGCCAGGATAACAATGAACAGCAAGACAAATGACCAGACGATGCGGTGCCCGATCACCTGTAAAGCCGGAACATGCTTTACGAACTTCCAGTAAATCGGGAACAATCCCCAAAGACCATATGCGCCAAGTGCGTAGAGGAGACCTTTTTTCATCCGTCACCTTTCAGAGGAGATATTTCGGACAGTTTAAATCACTTTTGTGGGAAAATTGACGTCTTTTCTAGTTTCAGGCATAAAAAACTGCCCCTGGTCCTGCTCAACATAGGGCAACATTTTTATTATATCCCACTACACCTGGAAAAGCAGTCACTGATACAATAGGCCAATCAACTTACCAAGGACAGGAATCTTCTATGCCCTTCCTATTTTTGACCCGGCATGGCGAAAATGAATTTGTCAAGAAAGGCAAACTTGCGGGGCGCATGCCCAATATCCATTTGAATGAACGCGGGCGCGCGCAAGCCGAGGCGTTGGGAAATGCGTTTGCAAATATTCCCCTAAGCGCCCTTTATTCCAGTCCTTTGGAGCGCGCATTGGAGACCGCCGGACCGATTGCAAAAGCATGCAAATTGACCACCATCGAAGTGCCCGGCTTACTGGAAAGCGATGTGGGCAGGTGGCAGGGTAAATCGTGGAAAGGGCTGATGAAAACAGAAGCGTGGACACTCATTCAACAGTCCCCGTCTCGTTTTCGGTTCCCCGGCGGCGAGTCGTTTCCTGAGATGCAAACACGGGTTGTTTCGGCGCTGGAAGGAATCTACGAAAGACACAAAAAGCCCCAGGACGTTGTTGCAGTCGTCTTTCACGCCGACCCGATCAAACTGGCGGTGGCGCATTTCATTGGCCTGCCACTGGATCATTTCCAGCGATTGGCTTGTGACACAGGCTCTGTGACTTTGCTCGCGATCAGCAAAGGCAGCGCGCAGTTATTATGGATGAACCGCCTACCGCCTTTCGATATTCCCCAGTTATGAGGGTGGAAGAATTTCAAGCAATGCCTTCGAACAGATCCCTTACAACCTTCATCTTGCTATTCACTGGCGGCCAGGCGCGCATATAATCCTCGTGTTCGCCGAACACTTTCGAGACAAGTCCCATCAAGCCACGGCGCATCATGATACCGCCCTGGGAGGCGTGACAGGCACCCGCTTCGCGTTTGACCTCGCCCACGCTACGGATGTCGATGCGGGCATGTGTCGGGAATGTCACTTCTGCCAGCGCCTGCAGGTCAATATCTTTGTTGCGGCCCCATTTGCGCGGGTTTACCCCAAAGACCGGCATGATGCGAGTCATTACACGCAAGAACCAGCGCGGGAAAACGTGGTAGTAGAGCGCACGCGGTTGGAACGGCGTACCAGCCTCGGGGTAGAAAGATGCGTCAGCAGCCTTCTCGAAGGCCAGGGTTGTAGCCTGCTGGATGTGGATATGATCCGGGTGGCGGTAGCCGCCAATCGGGTCAAACGTCAGGACAATATCGGGCTTGAGTGTGCGGATGTGTTTGACCACCTGCCCTGCTACCTCTGCTACGGGATGGTTGATCTGGGCCAGTGGATGTTTGTTCTCTTCCGAGCCCGGCATTCCCGAATCGCGATAGTCCAAGAAGAAGACGCCTGCCAGCCCCAAAGTCTGCGCGGCGCAGCGCAATTCCGCTTCGCGCAGTTCAGAAACGCTGCCAAACCCGCGCAGATGCTCCTCATCCACCATACCCACTTCGCCGCGCGTCGCGCAGACAAGGTAGACCTGGTAACCCTGCCTGGCATAATAGGCCAGTGTGCCGCCCATACCAAACGATTCGTCGTCCGGGTGGGCCAAAACAGAAAGTAAAGTTTTGGTCATACAGTTATCCTAAAATCAGGCTGAAATTGGAGCAATATTATCAGGTTTTCAGGTGCGTAGCAAACATCGACAGCGATCGTTCACGGAAGGCCGCTGGTGTGGATGGCCGCCAGGGTTACATCATCGTCCTGCCTGGCGCTGACCTGGAAATCGTGTAGCATTTGTAATATCCGATCACAGACCTGTTGGGCGGGTGCGCCAACCTGACTGCCCAAAGCGAGTTTCACCCGCTGCAGGCCAAAGGACTCTCCTTGCGAGTTGCGGCAATCGGTCAAGCCATCTGTAAACATGAAGAATGTGGAGCCGGGTGGCAGTGTAATGCTGTGCTCGTCCAGCACGATCTCGTCCCACAAGCCAAGCGCCATACCGGGACCGTGCGGCAAGCGCTCGAGGCTGCCATCGGTAAAAAGCAACAGGGGAGGTTCATGCCCGGCGCGGGCGTACTGGAATTCACCTGTCGAACAATCCAGCACACCGTATAATACTGTGACGAACTGGGTGGATTTTTCCAGGCGAGTGATATGGGAATTGACTTTGCGCAATACTTCGCCGGGATCTTCATTGTCGGCTTCGGCGGCGATCAGAGCGTGGACGCGGGCCATAAAAATGGCCGAGGGCACACCTTTGTCCGCCACATCCCCGATCAATACCGCCATTTTGGTATCAGTGACGGGAAACACGTCGTAGAAATCGCCGCCCACCTGGCGCGCCGGGTCAATGCAAGCGCCAAAGTCGAAGCAGGGGGGCGCGGGTAATACATCGGGCAGGATGCTGGTCTGGATATCGGCAGCAAGTTGGAGTTCCCGTTCGAGGCGTTCTTTTTCGATCAACTGGGCTTGTGCGGCCTTCAACTCGTCATAAGCCTGCTGCAACTGGCGATTCTTTTCGGTCAAGTCGCGGAAAGAAGAGTCGTTGGTGGCATTCAGGCGTTCGCTCAGGACGCGCACCATAGCATAGGCCAGCATTGGACAGCGTTCGAGCAAGGCGTTGAATTCATCCCGCCCCATGACGAGCAGGGCAGAAGCCCGACTGGCGCGGGCAGTGGCGGTACGCAAGCCGCCGGGGTTGATGAGGCTCATTTCGCCCAGATATTCGCCCGGTCCAAGCCGGTTGAGTTGTAATTCTTCTGCGCTCCCAGCGCCCAGAAGAATCTCGAGTTCGCCATCAGTGATGACATAAAAATGTTCCCCAGGGTCGCCTTCGCGAAACAGGATCTCTCCCCGTTCAAGATATACAACCCGCAACGTACCCTGCAAGTGTTGGAGTTCGCCATCCGGCAGGTCGCTAAAAAGCGGGATGCGGGCCAGGATGCTCTCTCTCGTTGTCTTGTTGCTAGGAAGACGCTTATCCACATTACCATTAAGTTCCATGTGAGCCTCCAACGGGCGAACCCGCACGATGAGACTATAGCCCCCGAAGGTCCATCACTTCTTTCCCGGCCAACTTGTCCTGGATGCGTTCCACGACCGTTTCCAGATGCCCTGGTTGGTGGACATAGTCCAGGTTGTCGGTGCGAATGGTCAACACCGGGCACAGGTCGAATGGCGCAAGCCACTCATCGTAGAATGAATCGAGCAGGGAAAGGTATTCAATAGAGATGCCCGTCTCGATGTTCCGGGCGCGGCGGCGGATGCGTTCCATCAACACTTCCACGGGCGCTTTGAGATAGATGAGCAGACCAGGGCGCGGCAGGCCGTCTACCACCAGGTCGAACAGGCGGCGGTAAGCCAGGTAGTCGCGCTCGGCCACATTGCCCATGTGATGCAGGGCGCGCGCAAAAATGTGGAAATCTTCGTAAATGCTGCGATCCAGGATGGCCGAGCGGGCGTCGCGGGCAGCTTCCAGGTACTGTTCGGCGCGATGTCCCAGGAAAAAGATCTGCAGGTGGAAAGCCCAGGCGCGCATGTCGGCATAGAAATCGGAAAGATAGGGATTGTCCGCCACCGATTCATAGCCGGTATGCCACCCCAAGCGCGACCCAATGCGCTCGGTAAGTGAGGTTTTGCCTGCGCCAATATTGCCAGCAACTACAACGAGGTGTTTGGTCATTCCTTTTTCCTTCCGTTATTTTGGCTTGGCTCTTAACTGAATTCAAGGAGGTGGTCAGATTCTGATAAGATTGGTTCATGGTCAACATACAGAATCTGATAGATGATGCGAAGTGTTTTGCGGTAGTGCGCGAATTGCGCTGGCCGGATGGG
>JBMOMP010000072.1:0-60122 GCA_049323115.1 Chloroflexota bacterium | reverse complement strand
TAGAACCAATTGACGGTCACCTCGCAGGTGACCGTCAACTTGTAAGCAAGAGACCGGCGTTCAACCGGTCTCTTATGGTAATTATAGGATTAGTATCTGCGCTGTCCGCCGCCCCCGCTGCGACGATCCCGGCCGCCGCCATACCCGCCGCCGCTGCGGCGCTCACCGCCAAAGCCGCGCGGACGATCTTCGCGAGGCCGGGCAATGCTCACGCGCAGGTCGCGGCCATCGAGAGAGTAGCCATTGAACATCTGGATGGCCTTCTCGGCCTCGCCTGGGCTGCTCATCTCTATAAAGGCAAAGCCTTTCGACCTGCCTGTTTCCCGGTCGGTAATCACACTGGCGGACGCCACGGTGCCGGCCTGCGCAAACAGTTCGCGCAACTGGTCTTCGGTCGCGCCATACGAAAGATTTCCGACGTAGAGCTTTGATTCCATACTGTACTCTTCTCCTGGTGAGTTAAGAAAAAAACCGCCAACCTGCGTCAGGTTTGGCGGCTAAAACACACAAATCCTACGGTCAAGCACATAAATTGTATCACAACTTGTGTAACTGATTAAGCAATTCTGTCAAGGGGATTGTCCCCAGGGATGGCACGGTCAGGTCGGCGCCGTCCACGCCCAGCAGGACGGTGATGGGATTGGGAACCGCCACGACCGGGATGCCGGCGGCGCGCGCGGCGGCAACGCCATTGGGGGAATCTTCGAACACGAGCGCTTCGCTGGCCTGCAAGTGGAACACGTCCAGCGCTTTCAGGAACAGGTCGGGATGGGGCTTGGTGTGCCCGGGCGGGACATCTTCGGAGCACAGGATGACGTCGAAGCGGGGAGCAAGCCCAAGTCGGGTGAGATGCGCGTCCACCCAACTGTGGGGGGAACTGGAAGCGATGGCAAGCCGTAGTCCCAGGTGGCGCGCTTCGTCCAGGTAGTCCGTCACGCCGGGCAGGATGGGCTGGAGGAGGGTCAACGCGTCGCTCTCGGAACGATGGCGCGTGCGCAATTCGTCGGGCTTGAGGCCGTTCCCGACCAACCCCGCCAGGTGCCCGGCGGCGTCGAAGATGCCCCTGCCGAAACCGCCCACCATCATGCCCCACTGTTCTACCTGGAGTTCCTGGTCGTATTCACGGTAAATATCTTGCCAGACCTGGAACTCGGGCGTCTCGGTGTCGAGGATCAGGCCATCGAAATCGAAAAGAAGGGCTTTGGTTTTCACAAGGCGCAATTCTATCAGAACTTTGCCCAGGGAAGCGAAGGAAAATGGTTTTTGTTTCTCCCGCAGTTGAACTGCGGGAGAACTGTCATGCAACCTATACAGGGATTGTGCATCGAAAGAACAGCGGTTATCACGATCATGGTTTGGGCGTGTTGCCGGTGTTATAATCCGCCCGATATTTCCAAAGGAGTTGCAGGATGGCATATACCAATGTCAAAGTCCCCGCTGGCGGGGCGAAAATTTCGATCAAAGATGGGAAATTGCAGGTTCCCGACAATCCGATCATTCCCTTCGTCGAGGGCGACGGCACGGGACGGGACATCTGGCGCGCTTCGGTGCGGGTGTTCGATGCAGCCGTCGAGAAGGCCTACGGCGGCAAACGCAAAGTCCACTGGATGGAAGTGTACGCCGGTGAGAAATCCTTCAAATTGTTCAACACCTGGCTGCCCGATGAGACCGTGGAAGCCTTCAAGGAATTCCTGGTCGGCATCAAAGGCCCGCTGACGACTCCCATCGGCGGCGGCATCCGCTCGTTGAACGTGGCGCTGCGCAAAGCGCTGGATTTATACGTCTGCCAGCGTCCCGTCCGTTGGTACAAGGGCGTGCCTTCGCCGGTGAAACACCCGGAATACGTGGACATGGTCATCTTCCGCGAGAACACCGAGGATATTTACACGGGCATCGAGTTCCGGCAAGGCACAGAAGAAAACGAGCGCTTCAAGGCCTGGTTCAAGGAAGCCTATCCCAAAGAATACGCCAAGATGCGTTTCCCGCAAACGGCGGCGATTGGCGTCAAGCCTGTTTCCATCGAAGGGACAGAGCGGCTGGTGCGCGCCGCGGTGCAATGGTCGCTGGACAACAAGCGCAAGAGCATAAACTTTGTCCACAAGGGCAACATCATGAAATTCACAGAAGGCGCCTTCAAGGATTGGGGCTATGCCCTGGCAAAGCGCGAGTTCCGCTCCCAGATTGTGACCGAGCGCGAGTCGTGGATCCTGGGCAACAAGGAGGCCAATCCCAACTTGAGTGTGGCAGACAACGCGCGGATGGTGGAACCCGGCTACGAGATGATGGCTCCCGACAAGCAGAACGAACTCAAGCAGGAAGTGGAAGAAACCCTGAAACTGTGGGACACGCATGGAGACGGCAAGTGGAAGAAGATGCTGTTGATCAAGGATTCGATTGCCGATGTGAGCCTGCAATTTACGCTCATCCGTCCACGCGATTACGATGTCATTGCCACCCTCAACTTGAACGGCGATTATCTCTCTGACGCCCTGGCTGCCCAGGTGGGCGGGATTGGCATTGCGCCGGGCGCCAACATCAACTACGAGACTGGTCACGCCATCTTCGAGGCCACGCACGGCACCGCGCCCAAGTACGCCGACCTCGACAAAGTAAATCCCGGCTCGGTCATCCTCTCTGGCGAGATGATGTTCCGCTACATGGGCTGGAGCGAGGTCGCCGACCTGATCGTCAAAGGCATGGAAGGCGCTATTGCCGCCAAGACCGTCACTTACGACTTCGAACGCCTGATGGATGGCGCTACCCTGCTCAAGTGCTCCGAGTTCGGGGATGCCATTATCGAACACATGGACTAACCAGTTCGAAGCGAGACATTCCAGAGAAGAGCGGCTGTGAAAACAGGCCGCTCTTTGTTGTATAATCGCGTGGGTTGGCAACTTGCTTCCCAACTCCACGCTTGTGAGTATGCAGCCGGAATGAAAACCTTCTCCATCGTCGTGCCTGTTTATTTCAACGAATTGAATTTGCCGGATACTGTCCCGCAACTCCTGGCATTGTCCGAGCGCTTGCCTGGCTATGGCCTCGAACTGGTCTTCGTGGAAGACGGCTCCCTCGACCAATCGTTGAACATTCTTCTCGATCACCAGCGGCGATTCCCGCAGCAGATCAAAGTCGTCAAACTGACCCGCAACTTTGGCACCATGGCCGCCCTGCAGGCTGGCTTGACCGTCGCTACCGGCGACTGCGTGGGCGTCATTGCCGCGGACCTGCAGGACCCCCCGGAACTCTTCCTGGACATGGTGCGCCATTGGGAGGCGGGGACGAAGGCCATCTTTGCCGTCCGCGCCGACCGGGAAGAGTCCCTGCTGCAAAAATCGTTCTCCAACCTGTATTATGCCTTGATCAGCCGCTTTGCCGTGCCGGGGTACCCGCCCGGCGGCTTCGACTTCTTCCTGGCTGACCGCCAGGTGATAGACAATGTCAACAAAATCCACGAAAAGAATACCAATATCTTGACGTTGATCTTCTGGCTGGGCTACCAGGCGATCTTCATCCCGTACGTGCGGCGCAAGCGCACCAAAGGCAAATCGCGCTGGACGCTGGGCAAAAAGGTCAAACTCTTCGTGGACACTTTCGTCTCTTTTTCTTATTTCCCGATCCGCCTGTTTTCTTTTGTCGGTATCATCTATGCGCTGTTGTCGTTTGCTTATGGCCTGTTCATTTTTGCCTCCTGGTTGAGTTTTGGGATCGAGGTGCAGGGCTGGGTGCCGATGATGCTGGTGTTGACCTTTACGGCAGGCTTGCAGATGACCCTGTTAGGTATCCTGGGCGAATATTTGTGGCGGACGCTCGACGAGGCCAGGGGACGTCCATTGTATGTGATTGACGCCATCTACGACTCTTCCACCGATCCGAATGGGAAACCCCGAGGGTGAAAATGCCTTATCGAAAACATCCGACTGCCATCGTAGAGACCGAAAGCATCGGCGAGGGGACGCGCATCTGGGCGTTCGTCCACATCCTGCCGGGCGCGCGGATTGGCGCCGATTGCAACCTGTGTGACCATGTCTTCGTCGAGAACGACGTCATCGTCGGGGACAGGGTAACCATCAAGTCTGGCGTGCAACTCTGGGATGGAGTCCGAATCGAGGAGGATGTCTTCATCGGCCCCAACGTCGCTTTCTCGAACGATCGCTTCCCGCGCAGCAAACACTATCCAGAAAAGTTCTTCCAAACGGTGATCCAGAAAGGCGCGTCCATCGGCGCAAACGCTACCATTTTGCCGGGGGTGACGATCGGGCAGAAAGCCATGGTGGGAGCGGGCGCGGTGGTCACCAAGGACGTGCCGCCCAATGCTGTGGTAGTGGGCAACCCGGCGCGAATTGTCAACTATGTGACAGGCGACGGCAGCCTGCCGCCCAATCGGAGGGCCGAATCCGGTTCACAAGCGCAAAGCCTGTCTGTGCCGCAGGTAAAATTGTGCGAATTTCCCGAAGTTTCCGACCTGCGCGGCAGCCTGACCTTTGCCGAATTCCCAGGCAACCTGCCTTTCGAACCGCGCCGCTTTTTCCTGATCTCCAACGTGCCGGGCAAGGACGTGCGCGGCGAACACGCCCACAAGGAACTGCATCAGTTTTTGGTCTGCACACATGGCAGTTGTTCCATCGTAGTAGACAACGGTCAGGAACGTTGTGAAATCTTGTTGGATAAACCGACCCTGGGCTTGCACATCCCGCCCATGATCTGGGCCACCGAGTATAAATTCACCAGCGACGCGGTCTTGCTCGTCCTGGCTTCCGACATCTACAAGGCGGATGACTACATCCGCAATTACGATGAATACCTGCGTTTGGTCTCGAAATCACCTTCCAAAGGAACGCCATGACCCCTCCTCGCATCCCGTTCCTGGACATGAAAGCGCAATACACCGAACTCCAAAGCGAGTTCGACCAGGCCTACCGGCGCGTGATGGACTCTGGCTGGTACATCCTGGGCGGGGAGGTGGAAGCCTTCGAGCAGGAATTTGCCGCCTACCTGGGCGTAAAGCATTGTATTGGCGTGGGCAACGGGCTGGAAGCGCTGCAACTCATCCTGATGGGCTACGGCATCGGCCCCGGCGATGAAGTCATCGTCCCGGCCAACACCTACATTGCCTCCTGGCTGGCGGTCTCCTACGTTGGCGCAACGCCGGTCCCGGTCGAGCCGCACCCGGCCACGTACAACATCGACCCCGCCAGGATTCCCCAGGCCATCACCCGGCGCACCAGGGCCATCATGCCGGTGCATCTCTATGGCCAGCCGGTCGAAATGGAAGCCATCTGGGAGGTTGCGGAACAGCACGGCCTGAAAATCATCGAAGACGCCGCCCAAACGCACGGCGGCTGGTACCGCGACCGCATGGCCGGCAACCTGGGCGCGGCAGCCGGATTCAGTTTCTACCCCACCAAGAACCTGGGCGCCTTTGGCGATGCAGGCGCGGTCGCCACCAACGACGACGAATTGGCCGACAAGGTGCGCGTCCTGCGCAATTACGGCTCGCGGAAGAAATATTACAACGAAGTGCGCGGACACAACTCCCGCCTCGACCCGCTGCAGGCCGCCTTCCTGCGCATCAAACTCAAGCGCCTGGACGAGTGGAACGAGCGCCGCCGCCGCATTGCCCGGCTTTACCTGGACAACCTGCGCCTCCTTCCACGCCTGGGCCTGCCCGCCGTTCCCCCGGACGTGATCCCGGTCTGGCACGTTTTCGTCGTCACCCACCCGGAGCGAGGGCGTCTACAGGAACACCTGACCGCCAACGGCATCGGAACGCTGATCCACTACCCCGTCCCGCCCCACCTCTCCCCCGCCTACGCCGACCTGGGACTCCAGCCCGGCGCCTTCCCCATCACCGAGAAGATGGCCGATACCGTCCTGAGCATCCCCATCGGTCCGCATGTCAGCCAGGAGCAGGCCGGTTTTGTCGTGGAAAAGATACGGGAATTTGTTGCGTGATGATGTCGATGAAAAGAACGGGACGTGTTTTCACTGTTCTTGGAGGCGTAGTCGTCCTTGCTACTCTTGTGGCCGATTTGGTATTAGGTGGAGATGAAGGATTTGGGGCTTTCCAATTCTTTGGAATAGAAGTGGGTATCCTTATCTTTCTGATTGGCATTGGTTTGTTCGCGCTCGACCTGAATGGGAAAGTCTCGATTCGAGAGAGGCTTCATGCTCTGGCAGAGCAAATTATCGTCTGGCCGAATGTTGTGTGGGTGACGCTGGCTTTTCTGATTTTGTATATCCCGTTTTTCTTGTTCCCGTTGTTTTTTTCCCAGACCCAAATCCATTATTTCACGAAGTATATTCCCAACGCCTACATCACTCACGTCGGATTCGATATCGAGGCCATCATTTCACGGGTTCAAGCCTGGCTGGCGACTGGTCAATCCCCCTATGCTGACGGCTTCATCGCTTATCCGCCCCTGGCGATTGCCCTTTTTACGCCCTTGTCCATCATTGGATACCCGGCTTATTTCGAACTGATGACCGGCTTGACCGTAGCGGCTTATATGATGGCTGCATTGGTCATTCCACTGCTTATCATTCCAAAACGGAATCATGCCCTTCTATTTCTGCTGTTTGTTACGGGCCTCTTTTCATACGGCCTGCAATTCGAGCAAGAGCGAGGGCAATTCAATCTCATTGCTTTTACATTATGCCTGTCTGCGATTTACCTTTATCACTATCATCACAAGTTTCGTTACTTTGCTTATTTACTCTTTTCCCTGTCTGTCCAACTTAAGGTATATCCAATCATGTTCGTTGCCATGTTCATCGAAGAGTGGAGGGACTGGAAAAAGCACCTGAGGCGCTTACTGGGATTGGGCGTGGTGAACTTTTCTCTCTTGTTTGTTTTGGGATACAAATTCTATGGGGATTTTGTCAAAGCCATTACTGCATATCAATTCGATTACCTGAGTTCGCGGTATGAAAACCTCTCCATCAAAGCATATTCATACTACCTTTCGACGACCTTGTTTGGCGCTGAGACAATGACGAAAGCGCCTGCATGGTTCGAAATTTTATTCCTGGCGCTGGTTGTACTGGCGTTTTTGGTCGTAATTCTTGCAGCATGGAAGAGGCGTGTGCGCGGTTTGAACCCTTCTTTGCTCTTGGTTTGCACTCTGGCCGCATTGCTCATTCCCTCGGTGAGCAATGATTACAAATTGTCCATTCTTATTGTGCCGATGACATTGTTTTTATGCCGAAAAACTGCAGTGTTTGGAAAAAGCAAGAAAATCGTCCACATCTTCTTGATTCTGCTTACTTCCTTGGCCTATTGGAGTACCCTCTACCCTGCTACCGTCAAACCGGATTTCCTGGACAGGAATTTCCCTGCATTGACCTTGATTTTGGTTTCTGCCACAGCCTTGAGCTCCCTTGCTCCCTACATGGACGAAAACGTTCCCTAAATAGACTCTTCTGACAAAGTGTCAACTTATGAACAGTGTTGTTGCTACCCTCCTCACCTTTGCCATCGCGCTGGCCTTCCTGCGCCTGATGGATTACTTCGCCCACCAGGGTTGGATCGAATCCCGCTTGAGCCGCAAACTGATCCACATCGGCACGGGACCGATCTTTGTGCTGTGCTGGCTATTCTACCCGGACGCGCCCGAAGCGCGCTGGCTGGCGGCGCTGGTTCCCTTTTCGATCACCGTCCAGTTTGCGCTGGTGGGACTTGGCGTGATGAAAGACGAGGCCTCCGTCCGCGCCATGTCGCGCACCGGCGACCGCCGGGAGATCCTGCGTGGACCGCTCTACTACGGCGTCATGTTCGTCTTGCTGACCCTCATCTTCTGGAAGGATTCGCCGGTCGGCATGACCGCCCTGATGATCATGTGCGGCGGGGACGGCATCGCAGACCTGGTTGGCCGGCGCTTCAATTCCAGCAAATTGCCGCATAGTCCCCAAAAGACCGTTGCTGGCTCGTTGGGCGTCTTCTTTGGCGGTTGGCTGCTCTCGGCCTTCGTCCTTGCCGTTTATGCTGGGGTAGGGATGTTCGGCAAGCCCTTTACTGCCTATGTCTTACCGCTGACCATCATCTCGCTGGCCAGCGCAGTGGTGGAATCGCTGCCGCAGCGGGACGTGGACAACATCACTGTCACCACAGTTGCAGCGGCCCTGGGATATTTTCTGTTCTAGTGAAACAGTGTTGACTCGTGCCGCGTGCGTTGTTCCCTATTTTCTCAGGTGATAGGGGACATCAATGATGACCCGCTGGAAGCCCCGGTTGCGCCGCCGGTAGAGCATGGCCGCTTTGAGCAGCCAGGCAGTCTGGTTGTGTAGCAGGGATTGCCACCAATGGGCCGGGACGAATTCGGGTAATATGACTGTTGCAAGTTGGCCGTCGTTGTGTTTTGCATCTGTTTCATCCAGGAAATCGATCAGGGGGTGGATGATGGAGCGATACGGAGAAGATACAACCGCGAGAGGGATATCCGGCCATAGTCGTCTCCATTTCTCCCTTACCGCATCGGCTTCTCCTGGCTCCATTTCGACATATACGGCGGTGACATCCATGGAAATAGCCTGCGCGAAATCCACCGCATCCACGATCCCGCGATGCACACCGGAGATAGGGATGACCACGCGCGGCGCCGGGGAAGGTTTCAGGGAAGGCGGCAAGCCGTGCAGCGATAACTCCTGCGCAACTTCCCGGTAATGCGAACGGATCTTGTAAAAAATGAGCACCAGCGCAGGAATGAGAATGACCGTAATCCAGGCCCCCTCGAGAAATTTGCTGACCCCGATGATCAACACCGTGACAGCCGTTGCTGCCGCCCCGAGGCCGTTCAAGAGAGCCTTCCCAAGCCAGGCTGTTCCACGTTCCCGGAACCAATGGATCACCATGCCCGCCTGGGAGAATGTAAATGCCAGGAAAACGCCCACTGCAAAGAGCGGCACCAGGGAGTGACTGTCGCCGTGAAAGAGCACGATGAGAAGGCCGGTTGCCGCAGCCAGGGTCACGATCCCATTGGCAAACACCAGCCGGTCGCCCAGGCCGGTCAACTGGCGCGGCAGGAAGCCGTCTTTGGCAAGGATGGCCGCCAGGCGCGGGAAGCCCGCAAAACTGGTGTTGGCGGCTACCGCCAGGATGAGCATGGTACTGCTCTGGATGAGGTAATAGGCCAACCCATTTCCCACCAATCGCCGCGCCAGGGCCGAAAGGATGGTCTCTTGGGGAGCAGCGGTCACTCCCAGATGCTGCGTCAAACCAATGCTGCCGACGAAGAGAATGCTCATCAGCGCGGCCATGACGATCAACGTTTTGCCTGCGTTCCTTGCTTCGGGTGGCTGGAAGGCTGGCACGCCGTTGCTGATGGCCTCGATGCCGGTCAGGGCTGTGCAGCCGGCTGAAAAGGTGTGCAGGAGCAGGTAAAGGGTCACAGGTTGAGGCGCGGAGGGGAGACCCGTCTCCCAGGTCGCGGGTCCTTCTATCAGCAGGCGGTAAAGTCCATACGCCAGCATCGGCAAGTAAAGGAACAGGAACAGGTATACCGGCACGGACATCAATGTCCCGGTCTCGCGCAGGCCGCGCAAGTTTGCCACCGTCACGATGGCCAATATCGCCAGCGCCAATACAACGCGGTGGGGCCACAGGGCAGGGAAAGCCGAAGCAATCGCTTCCACGCCGGCCGTCAGGCTGACAGCCGCGGTCAGCAGGTAGCCGATCAACAATGCTGCGCCCGCCACCAGGCCGGGCAGGGAGCCAAGGTTATCGCGCGCCACCACGTACGATCCGCCGCCTGAAGGGTAGCCATGAATGGTCTGGTAATAAGACAGGGCAACGATCACCAGCAAGCCGGTGACCGCCAACCCGATCGGCCAGGCCAGCGCCAGCCCGGCGCTGCCCGCCACCAGCAGCCCCAGGTAGATTTCCTGGTTGGCGTAAGCAATGGACGAGAGTGCATCCGGCGAGAAGGCGGCCAGGGCGCGGATCTTGTTCAATTTCTTTTCGTGCAGTTGGTGGGTGGGGAGGGGCGGGCCGATCAGCAGTTCTTTGAGGCGTGCTAACATGCCTTGAGTATACACCTGTAAAGGGCAGGCTAAAGGGCCGGTTTGTTGTATAATCAGGCTTCAGGATTACCCCTATGACAATCCAAAAGAAACCTGTTGATCCTGTCCTCGAAGAACCCGGCCTTTGCCAGGAAGCTGCCGGGGTCTGGGATTTGCATGACGAGCGAAACATCGAACTTCCGAAGTTTTCCAGGCTTCGGAAGTTTTTTTGAAGTCTATCTTTCGGCCAATGCGCCCTTATACAGTACGCTACCCTGGTGACCGAACTATCAAACTACCAAACTAACCAACTACCAAACTAGGAGACTACTTATGCCCACTGACCCCCAATCCCCCTACCTGCCCTTCGGCGACAACACCCACGCGCCCTGGTACGGCAAGGACATCCTGTCCGTCAAGCAGTTCAGCCGCGCCGACCTGGAGTACGTGTTCGGCGTCGCCCATGAGATGCGCGGCATGGTCGAACGCATCGGCACCTTCGACCTGCTGAAAGGCAAGATCCTCGCCAACCTGTTCTACGAACCCTCCACCCGCACCTCGTCGTCGTTCACAGCCGCCATGGAACGGCTGGGCGGCAGCGTCATCCCCATCAACGAGGTGAAATACTCGTCCGTGTCGAAGGGCGAGAGCCTGCCGGACACCATCCGCACGCTGGAGTGCTACGCCGACGTGATCGTCCTGCGCCACCCCGAAACAGGCTCGGCGGCCATCGCGGCCCAGGCGGCGCGCAAACCGGTCATCAACGCCGGCGACGGCGTGGGCGAGCATCCCACCCAGGCGCTGCTCGACACGTTCACCATTTTCGAAGAGTTGGGGGCTGGACAAGTGGACGGCATGACCGTCACCATGCTCGGCGATTTGAAATACGGCCGCACCGTCCACTCGCTGGCGCGCCTCCTGTCGCTGTTCAAGGTCAAGATCAATTACGTCTCGCCCGATATTTTGAAAATGCCGAAGGAAGTGATGGACGAGGTGGCCGCCCAGGGCATCCCGCAAGCCGAATACTCCTCGCTCGAAAAAGTGCTGCCCGATACCGACGTGCTGTACGTCACCCGTGTCCAGAAGGAGCGTTTCGAAGACCCCGCGGATTACGAAAAGGTCAAGGGCGCCTATGTGATCGATCCTGCCATTATGAGAGCCGCCAAGCGGGAGATGATCGTCATGCACCCCCTGCCGCGCGTCGGCGAGATCAGCCCCGACTTCGACGACGACCCCCGCGCCGCCTACTTCCGGCAGATGGAGTACGGCCTGTACGTCCGCATGGCGCTGCTGGCGATGGTGCTTGGGAAAGCGTAAAAGTGATAGCACGCGGATGGCGCGTCAAAAAGCGCAAGATTTTCACCAATGCGCGCAAACCTGCATTGAAAAGCGCCTAGCGCTTCAGAAAAAATAAAAAGGAATCCGCGATAACCCGCCCAATCTGTGTTATCCGCGTGCAAAACTTATGGAAACCTTCTTCTCCTTCCTCGAAAAACGGGTGGACGACTGCTCCTCCCTGCTGTGCATCGGACTCGACCCGCACGTCTCTGACCTTTCGACAAGCTCAAGGCAGCGCCTCCCCGAACCCACCGCCGCATCTGCCCTGGACTTCTGCCTGCGTCTCGTTAAAGCGACCGCTCCCTACGCTGCGGCCTTCAAGCCCAACGCCGCCTTCTTCGAGGTCTTTGGCGCGGATGGTTGGACGGCCCTCAAGCAGGTCATCGAAGCCATCGACGCCGAATCGCGCCGCCTCGGTTCGCTGATCCCCGTCATCCTGGACGCCAAGCGCGGCGACATTGCCTCCACCGCCGAAGCCTACGCCAAATCCGCCTTCGAGCATCTCGGCGCGCACGCCATCACCCTCAACCCGTACCTGGGCTTCGATTCCATTCAGCCGTTTCTGGGCTACCAGGAAAAGGGCGTCTTCCTGCTGTGCAAGACCAGCAATCCGGGCAGCAGCGACCTGCAAGATGTGTTGGTTCTTGACGATGAAGAAAGAGGAAAGACGAAAGAAGGCAACCTCTTTCCTCTTTCTTCTTTCATGCCCTTACACATCAAGGTCGCAAGGCTTGCGCAGGCATGGAATACTCGCAACAACATCGGCCTGGTGGTTGGCGCAACCCAGCCCAAAGCGCTGACCCGCGTCCGCGCCGCCGCGCCGGACCTGTGGTTCCTGGCCCCCGGCGTCGGCGCCCAGGGCGGGGATCTGGCCCAGGCGCTGGGAGCAGGCCTGCGTCCCGATGGACGCGGGATGCTGGTCAACGTCTCGCGCTCGGTTGCGCGGACCGAAAATCCCGCCCTGGCTGCGGCGGAACTCAGGGATCAGATATTAGAGATTAGAGAACAGTTTCGCCGTCAAGGAGGATGACATGCAACCACTACACACTGATCCTCTATTTGCTACTCTCTCTGACGCTCTTCTATCGGCCGGCTGCATCAAATTCGGCGAATTCACCTTGAAATCCGGTTTGCAGTCGCCGATTTACATTGACCTGCGCCGGATCATCTCACACCCCAAACTGCTCGCTGAGGTTGCCCAGGCGTACTTACCCCTGCTCTCTGCGCTCGAATTTTCCAGGATTGCCGGCCTGCCCTATGCTGCAATTCCTATTGCCACCGCCATCAGCCTGGCCGGGAATTACCCCATGCTCTACCCGCGCAAGGAAGTCAAGGCCTATGGGACGAAGGCTGAGATCGAGGGCGAATACCACGCCGGTGAGACAGTGGTCGTCATCGACGACCTGGCCACCACCGGCGGCAGCAAATTCGAAGCCATCCAGAAACTGACCGGCGCGGGGCTGGTGGTCAAGGATGTGGTCGTGCTGGTGGACCGGCAATCCGGCGCGAAAGAAGCGTTGGCCGAAGCGGGCTACACCCTGCGCGCCGTCCTGACCATCAGCGAGATGCTGGAGCATTGGGAAAAGACAAGCAAGGTGGAAAGGGAGAAGATCGAGGCAACCAGGAAGTTCCTGGAACAAGCCAAATGAAACTATGTTATAAACGCTGCTATGGAAAAGACTTTTTTAGAACGCAGAGGCAAGTTACAAGACCTTGACAAATCATTTGATCTGGAATTCTGGCAGGCGCAACCCGCCAAAGCCCGCTTCGATGCCTCCTGGGAATTGATCCTTCACTACATGAAAGTCAAAGGGCGCGATGTTCGTCAACTCAGACTTCAGCGATCTGTTACGCATTTTCAACGGCCACAACGTTAAGTACCTGATCATTGGCGGATATGCAGTGGTTCAGTATGCCGAGCCGCGCTTCACCAAAGACCTTGACGTGCTGATCAGCACCGATATTGAGAATGCGGGAGCGGTTTTCGCTGCGTTGCGTGAGTTTGGCGCTCCACTTGCAGGCTTGACCCCCAAGGACTTTTCGGAAGAAGGGTTTTTCTTCCAGATGGGAGTGTCCCCGATCCGTGTGGATGTGTTGATGGGCATCCCGGGAGTTCATTTCGATGAATGTTGGGAAAGGCGCGTGGAGGTGGATTTCGACGGGCTGAAAGTCATCTTCATTTCGAAACAGGATTTGATCGCTTCGAAACGCGCGGCAGGCCGCCCGCAAGATTTGATCGACGCAGATTTACTATCGCAGGAAGATTGACTGACGCTTGTATGCGGCCCTCGATCCGCGCGAAAGAGTCATGGCCGAGGCAGGCTATACCCTTGGGTCAATCAACGCTTTCCAGAAATTCAGCCAACGCAAGCAACTCCTTTTGGACTCTCGAAAAACAAGCCTCCAGGTTCAGTGTCAATTCATGCAGGCGCGCCGAACGCAAATTGAAGGCATATACATTTCGTACCACATGGCGCAGGCCGCGGTATTCATCCATACACGTTCGTGTTTCATGGGAAATCACCGCAGGGCGGACATTTTCAATTTCACTCGCCATCTGGGTAAGCAAATCCATGTGCCATTCGGGGCCAGACGGAACGCTGTTTTCCAGCGTGCGCGCAATGTCTTCGAAGATGTGTTCCACGCCCGTATAAAATCCGTGCAGGTTGAGGGCAACGCCATCCCAATACCCGTCATCTCCGCTCTTGTGGGCCTTATCGCTCAATTGCAGGGATCGGTCAACGCTGTTTTTGACATCCTGTAGCGAAGTTCGGATGCGCCCGGCCAGCGCAGTATACTCGCTCATATTTCCTTCCCCTCGCGCAGGATCGTCTCCTGCATAGATTTGGATGCCTCCTCAAAGGCAATGATGTCCACACTGATGTCTGGATCTAATCCTTGGAGAATCCCTACAGCGCGATAATAATCTCGCCCTGTCAACCCCCAAACGGCAAGGTCAATATCAGAGTGGGCATGGAACAGGTGCGGGTGGACAAGTGAACCAAATACCAAGACCTTTTTTACCCCAAAATCGCGTTTCAAGATGATCGCCGCGCGGCTGGCTATGTCGCTGGCTTTTTGAAAACGCGAATCTGCCTGGCAGCGCATAATCCCTATGCGATTCTTGAGCGCCTTTCGATATCGCACTAAATCAACAGGTGGGAGGGAAGCAACTGTGAGGGACATTTCTTGTTCGACATATAACTTCGGGCTACGAGATGACATACAGCAGGTCTTTCTCCACCGAAGGGCGCGCGGCGGATTTCAACCCTTTTGGCGTGACCAGATCCACTTGGCGGCCCAACAAATCCTCCAGGTAGAATTTCAGTCCGATGTAATTTGCCCATGTAGGCTGGTCGAACTGCACGAGGACATCCACGTCGCTGCGTTTGTTCAAGCGGTCCCGCGCCGCAGAACCAAACAGCGCCAGCGATTTGACGCCATACCGTTTATAGACGGTGCGTTTTGATTTCAAGACTTTAACCAGGTCATCACGACTTGCGGCAACCACGCTTGAATTATACTCGCAACCGTTAATCCCTCAACTCCCCCCTCGCCGCATTCCCTGCCAGGTCCCGCGCCTCCACGATAACGCTCCCCTCCGCGCCGGGGACGTATTCCCACCGCTCGCCGCTCACCCGCGCCGCCTGTCCTTGCTCTAACACCTTCCCCTCGCCATCCAAAACCATTACCCGCACCTCGCTCACCAGCACATTGTCGCTGGCCTCGATGCGGATGACCCCGCCCCGTCTCTCGATCTTGTGGATCACCGGCGCGTGGAACCAGTCCGCAAGCGCGAAACTATAGGCGCTCCTGATCGTACCCGCCGCCAGTTCCGCGTAGATGGGATGCGTCCGGGCTGCCTGCCGCGCGTACGCTGCCGCCGCGCGGAAACGTCCCTGGTGCTCCTTCTGCCCGGCGCTGAACACGCGCCGGCTGAAATCCGGCTTCCTGCTTACCCACGTGCTTCCGTCCGGCATCTGGCGGAACACCAACTCCCCCATACTGCCGCTGGTCCCGCGCACCACCAGGTTGTCCTGTACCTTTGCCATCCAGTCCTCCTGTGCGTTTCCTTCGATATGTCTATATAGTGGCTATATAGTGTCTATATGGTGACTATATACTTCCTCCATTATACCTCCCTTCGAGCCAGGGGATCGCTTCGCAGCGGAAGGGGCTGCCCCAACATCCCCTCAGGAATCACAAAGGGAGCCGGGACAACCAGCGCCCGACTCCCTTCACACGACCAACGTGCTAACGTATAGTTCTCAAGGTAAGTTCTTTCCTGCTTCACCTTGGCATGTCATTGCGAGGAGCGCGCTCTCCGCGACGAAGCAATCTCCTGTTGGCAATATTCACCTGTTTAGATTGCTTCGCTGAAATGTGCTCGCAATGACATGGTGGAAAAAACTTTTCTGGACATCTATGAATCTACTGCAAAAACCTTGAATTCTCACCACTGAGACACCGAGTCACGGAGTACTTCTTCATCTTCATCTCAGTGTCTCAGTGTCTCCGTGTCTCTGTGGTTTGATTTTGGCCTTTTTGCAGTGGACTCATCTATATTATCTCACTACTTCCCAAACTTCTTCTTCAAGATATCCTGCAACGTCGGCTGGCCGATCTCCTGCAATTCATACCTCACGCGCTGGTGGGGCTTGTTCATCTTGATGACGCGCGTCAGGTCGATCGGCGTACCGATGATCACCATGTCCACGTCCGCCTTGTTGATGGTGGCTTCCAGGTCGCGCGTCTGCGCCTCGCCGTAGCCCATCGCCGGCAGGATCGCGCCGGTCTTGGGGTACTTCTCGAACGTCGCAGCAATGGACTTGACCGCGAACGGGCGCGGGTCCACGATCTCCGCCGCCCCGAAGCGGCGCGCGGCCACGTAACCGGCGCCATAGGCCATCTCGCCGTGCGTCAGCGTCGGGCCGTCTTCCACCACCAGCACGCGCTTGCCCTGGATGGCGGCCGGGTCGTACACGAACAGCGGCGAGGCGGCTTCGATGACGGTCGCCTTCGGGTTCAACCGGCGCAGGTTCTCGCGCACCTTGATCACGTTGTCCGGCTCGGCCGTGTCCACCTTATTGATGACGAACACGTCCGCCATGCGCGCGTTGGTCTCGCCGGGGTGGTACGTGCTCTCGTGGCCGGGGCGGTGCGGGTCGGCCACCACAATTTGCAGGTCCGGCTTATAGAACGGGAAGTCGTTGTTCCCGCCGTCCCACAGCACGATGTCCACTTCCTGTTCAGCCTGGCGCACGATCTTCTCGTAGTCCACGCCCGCGTACACGATCACGCCGTTGTCGATGTGCGGCTCGTATTCCTCGCGCTCCTCGATGGTGCATTCATGCTCCACCAGGTCGTCGTAATCCGCAAAGCGCTGCACTTCCTGGCGGACGAGGTTGCCGTACGGCATGGGGTGGCGGATGGCGGCCACCTTGTACCCCATCTCGCGCAGGATGAGCGACACCCGCCTCGTCGTCTGACTTTTGCCTGCTCCTGTCCGAACGGCGCATACCGACACGACCGGCTTGGACGACTTGACCTGCGTGTATTTCGCGCCCATCAAGCGGAAGTCCGCGCCCAGGGCGTTGACCAGGCTGGCCTTGTGCATCACCACCTCGTGCGGCACGTCCGAGTAGGCAAAGACCACCTGCTCTACGCCATGCTCCTGGATCAGCGCAGGTAGTTCCTCTTCCGCATGGATCGGGATTCCCTTGGGGTAACGGGAGCCGGCCAGTTCGGGCGGATAGAGGCGGCCTTCGATGTCCGGGATCTGGGTGGCGGTAAAGGCCACAACGTCATAATCTTCGTTCTTGCGGAAGAAGGTGTTGAAGTTGTGGAAGTCGCGCCCGGCGGCGCCCATGATGATGGTTTTGATAGGCATAGGTTCTCCTATTTTCACAAGTCACGCTGAGGACAGTGTCCGGCGCAGCCCGGGGGTGGGATTTGAGCCGCGCCGTTTTTACCCAGGTGACGTGTTGACATGTTTACCTGGTGGTCGAGCGGGATGGAGGGTTGAGTAGCCGCGAAGCGGCGTATCGAAACCCGGAACCCGTATCGAGACCACAAGTATTACAGCAGTTTCCACAGTAGCAGATGGTTTCGGTATGCCCTACGCTACCGCTTCGGGCTACTCAACCATCGGGGAATTCTTGAAATAATAATGCGTAACCCTGGATTACGGATTACGCATTACGTCCTTACATGACCTCCGGCGCCTGGATGACCAGCAAACGCAGGGCGTTGGCCAGCGCCTGCCTGGCCGCCGCCACCAGGCGCAAGCGCGCCGCCTGCACTTCGGGGCCCTCGGCCTGCAGCACCGGCACGCTATGGTAGAACGAGTGGAACGTGTTCGCCAGGTCGTAGGCGTAGGCGGCGATCACCAGCGGACGGTACTCCTGCGCCGCTTGCTCCACCGCCGCCGGGAAGCGCGAGATTTGCTCGATGAGTTCGATCTCGTGCTTCGTCAACGCATATCCGAACAACGTGTTTCCTTGTGTACCTGTTTCCCTGTGTACCGGTGTACTGTTCATCCCCGCCTTCTTCACGATCGAATTCGCCCGCACATACGCATTCTGGATGTACGGCGCGGTGCGGCCATCGAAACTCAACGCGTCGTCCACGTCGAAGATGATGTCCTTGTTGTTGTCCACCGAGAGCATGGTGTACGCCAGCGCGCCCAGCCCGATCTGGCGGGCGATCTCGCGCTTCTTCTCCGTGGACATATCGGGCGTGCGCTCGGTCATGGCGGCCAGCGCGCGCCGCTCGGCCTCGTCGGCCACATCCTTGAACAGCGCCACCCGTCCCTTGCGCGCCGACATGGCGCCCTCCGGCAGGCTCACGAATCCGTATGCCAGGTGGTAGCACTTGGCGGCCTGCGGGAAGCCCCACAGTTCCAGGATCTTGAACGCCTGCTGGAAGTGCAAACTTTGGCGGTTGTCCACCACGTAGAGCGAGCGGTCTACGTGGTACTGCTCGAACTTGTCCTTGGCCAGCGCCAGGTCCTTGGTCAGGTAGAGCGTGGTGCCGTCGTTGCGCAGGATGACCGCCGTGCGGTACTTCTCTTTCTCCAGCCCCAGTTTCTCGTCGATCTTCACGATCACCGGGCCGCCCTCGGCGCGCTCGTCCTCGGCGATGCCGCGATCCAACAACTCCTGCACGATGGCCTTCGAGGGCTCATCCACCTCGCTCTCGAAAAACCACACGTCGATCTTCACGTCCAGCATCTCCAGGATGGCGCGCAACTCCTCCATGCTCCACTCGCGCGTCTCCCGCCACAGCGCGCGGACGGCGGGGTCGCCGGCGTCCCATTTGCGGTACATCTCGCGCCGTTCGGCCTCGTACGATTCGCGCTGCGCCTTCTCCACAGGCGTCTCGTTTTCCTTCTCGGCCAGCAGGTTGGTGGCCTCGGCGTAGATCTTCAACAGCCACTGCCCGCGCGCGTGGATATCGCTCGGTTCCTGTCCTTTGTAGAACTTCTCGTAAGCCCACAAAACGGTAATGACGCCCAGCCCGATGTCGCCGGGGTACGAAGCGCGGATGGTCTCGAAGCCGCCGAACTCCACGATGCGCGCCAGCGACTCGCCCAAAAGCGTGTTGCGCGCGTGCCCGATGTGGAACGAGTGATGCGTGTTCGGCTGGGCGTACTCCACCATCACACGTTCATTCTTGGGCGCGCCGCGACCAAAGTCCGCGCCCTGCTCCAGCACCGTATCCACCACGCGGGAAGCGTATTCCCCGGTCGAAAAATACAGGTTGAGATAGCCCTTCACCGCTTCGACGTGACTGATCCCCGCCACGCTTCCCACCTGGACCTTGGCCTGCTCGGCGATCTGCTGCGCTCTCTGCGGGACGGGGATTCCCTTGCCCCCGCCCGCGCGCGCCTCGTCGGCTGCGGTCTGGAAGAACGACGTGGACATGCCCCATTCCCCGCTGAACGGGATGGGCTGCCACTTCAACGCTGCCAGCGGAATTTCCTGCCGGCGGCAGAATTCGACGATCCTGGCTTCGATGTCTCTTTGTTCTTTATCAAACATGGCTCTCCTGTCACAAGGGGGGATTATATCAAATGGCGACATTCCCGTTTGCATAATTGTAAGATTTGCCGCAAATACTTGGAAGAACTGACAGGTCGTTGTAAAGTCTATTAACTTGATTTGGTGCTATACTGACTTCGTAAAAACCATCCGATAAAGGCAAACCCGGTGAAAACCGGCGACGCAAAGCTATGGGTCTACCGCCGCGAAAGCGGCCAAGACTGCCAGGCCGCCGAAGAGATCAACAGCGATCGTTACAGAGATCGTTACAGAGATGCAGTTTGTTCGGCCTGGCTTATCACAAGTCAGGCTTTTTTATTTGGATGGTTGCCAACCTTTCAGGGATTCGTCCCACCAGCGCAAATCCGGCAGGAACCGGAGATGCAGAAAAGGAGAAAACCATGTTCCGTAATTTCAAAGTCCTACTGATCGTCTTTGCTGTCTTGGTGATCGCGGCAGGCGCCTACGCCTTCGCCGCCCAGAACACCGTAGCAGACAGCGCCGCTGGTTACAAAGCCAGCGTGGTCCCTGGCTACACAGTGACCAATGTTGTATATGACCTGGATGCAACCGACCCGACCATTGTGGATGCCATCACCTTCGACATCGCTCCCACGAGTGGGACGGTGGTCGCCGCCATCGTAAAAGTACAGACCGCAGCAGCCGGCTCCTGGACAGATTGTTCGCTGTCGGCTGGTACGCCCCCCTCTATGGACGTGACCTGCACCTATGGCTCCCTCGCGCTTGCGGATATCACCGCCTTGAACATTGTCGCCAGCAGCAGCGCCGATCCGGCCCCGTAACATCGGCCTGACGATAAAATTCGACGCTCTCCTTTCAAGCGGGTAGGGCCTGGCGCAAGCCAGGCCTTGCCTGGCGCAAAAAGCGGTTCTGCCTGTTTCCTCCAATTTGTCTTATGAAACAGTCCCGGCGCTGGCAATCCATTTTTCTCGACCTGATCTTGCTGCTCGGCTTGGTGGTCCTGTGGGTCGTTTTTGCCCCTGCCAGGATCGGCGGGCAGGCGTCCTACGTGATGGTGAACGGCGTCAGCATGGAGCCCGGCTATCACAGCGGCGACCTGGTCATCGTCCGCAGGGCGCGCGCCTATCAGGTCGGCGACGTTGTCACATACTGTGACGCCGAGATGGGCGCCTACGTCATTCACCGCATCATCGGCATCGAGCAGGGACAGATCGTCTTGAAAGGCGACAACAATTCGTGGATCGATGCGTATCATCCCGCCCAGGATGAGATCATCGGCAAACAGTGGATCCACGTCCCTAAAATGGGCTGGGCCATGCAATGGCTGCGCACGCCGCTCAACCTGTCGTTGAGCATCGTTTTACTGGGAGGTGTCCTTATGACCGGCACGATACCCAAATCACCCCAGGGGCGGACGGGGAAAAACAGCCCTTCGTTCAACCCGGGTGGAATACTCGAAGGTACGCTGTACCTGTTGGGATTTTTATGTCTCGCTTTCTTGGGCTTATCCATTTTTGCCTTCACGCGCCCCCTCACGCGCGTTGCGGACGGTATTTCGTACCAACAGGAAAGCAATTATTTTTACTCTGCCACCGGCGCTCCCGGCGTTTACGATGCAGAGATGGTGCGCACCGGGGAACCTGTCTTCCCGAAATTGACCTGTTTCCTCAACGTCGGCTTTACCTATAACATGCTGGGCGGACCGTTCCAGAATGTCGCCGGGAACTATCAAATGTATGCCCGCGTCGCAGATGAACAGAGCGGCTGGCAGCGCACGATCCCGATGCTCCCGCAGACCTCGTTTGCCGGCAATTCTGTCGTTGCTATGGCGCCGCTCGATCTGTGCCAGTTGGAAGCGCTCGTGGATTTGGTGGAAAGCGAAACCGGATTACGCGCCAATACGTACACAGTGGAAATCGTCACCGATATCGCCGTCGTAGCCAGCACTGCCGGGCAGGTCTTCCAGGACAGGTTCGATCCCGCCCTGGTCTTCAAATTCGACAAAGTGCACCTTTACCTGGCCGACCACGATGCGGGCAGCGACCCGATGCATATTACCAAACAAGGTCTCGCGGCCAGTTCGATGGTTGTGGCGAATACTCTGCCCGTCCTGGGATGGGAGCCTACCGTTGGCGCCGTCCGCGCACTTGCCTTGATCGGGCTGGGGTTGTCGCTCGGCGGGGTTGCGCTCATGGGCTTCATTCTCTGGAAAACCGCCCGCCAGGGCGAAGAAGCGTCGATCCGCTTGCGCTATGGCTCGATGATCATGGACGTTTTAGAGCGCAGCCTTGACCCCTCCCTGCCGGTCATTGATGTAACTTCGATGGACGACCTGGCAAAGATGGCCGAACGGCAAAATACCATGATCCTGCACATGACCCTCAATTTCCTCCATTTTTACCTGGTCCAGGGCAATGGAGCGATGTATCGTTATATCTTGAGCGCCGGGAAAAGGGGCGTCCCTGAAGTAGAGCCTGCCAGGGGCGAGGTGTTTGGGTATCTCGCCGACAGCCAGGGATATACCATCGAATCCCCGCAGGCGATACAATGGGATGGGAGAGGCTACCTGCTCGAAATGGGGAATGACGATAGCATCAGCGTATCCCCGCGCGAGACAGAAGTATTGAGGAGGATCAGGGTGTGAGACTCTCCGTTCCTATCCGATTTTTCATCTTTGGGTTGGCGGCGCTGGTCGTGATCAGTGTGGTCACCGCTTTTGCGGCTGGCATTACGGTCTCGCCGGCCAATGTGGGGCAGGACTCCGAATCGGTCACGGTGGACGATTTCAAGCCTTCGGAGTGCGCCGGGTTATCGCTCACGCATATGGTCAGCGGCTCCGGGACGCTGACAGGCACCAGCGGCAATGACCTGATTCTTGGAAGTTCGGGGGCCGACGTGATAGACGGGCTGGGCGGCGACGACTGTATCCTGGGCGGCGGCGGTGACGATGCGCTGACCGGAAACGACGGGACCGATATCTGCCTGGGCGGCCCCGGCGACGATGTGTTTACCGCTTGCGAGGGGGAAAGCCAGTAAAAACGGGATCATACCCATTTCTGAATTGTAGATATTGACAAATTGTCTATAGTGTAATAAACTATAGACAATTTGATTTAAGGAGTGCACATGCCCGGTGGAAGAGGTTTTGGAGGTGGCCGCGGGGGCGGTCGGCGCAAGATGTTTTTCCTCGAGTCGTGCCTGCTGGTGCTTTTGCACCGCGAGTCAGGCTACGGCTACAGCCTGATGGATGGCTTGAAAGAGTTTGGCTTCCAGACCGAAGAAATGGACATCAGCATCCTTTACCGCGCATTGCGCGATCTCGAAAGCGCCGGGCTGGCTGCCAGTTCGTGGGGCGAAGATAGCCTTGGACCCCAGCGGCGCATGTACACCATCACCCCACAGGGCGAATCAGCCCTGGCGGAGTGGATGCAAGCCCTGCGCCAAAGACGAAAAGAGATCGAGGCGCTGGAGGCCGCGTATGACGCTGTTAAAAACAATCGTAGTGAAAACTTCCCTGCGTAAGCGGCAATCGCCTTTCCCGCGCAAAGTCTCCAGACGAGCAAAAGATTCCTGAAAATGGAGTGAGTTTGAAATGCAAGTAAATGCAGAACAATGTAATGGTTGCGGAGCATGTGTCGAGGCCTGCCCAAGCGGGGCGATTCACATGAACGCGGGACTCGCCATCATTGACCAGGCCGCTTGCGCGCAATGTCAGGCGTGCGTGGATGCCTGCCCACAGGGCGCGATCACTTCCACCGAAATATCCATTGCGGCGGCAACGCCAGTGGTTGTTCGGCCTGTGCGCGAATCCGAGATCATGGTTGCGGAACCTGCCCCTTCCAAAATAAAACCCTGGCTGGTATCGGCTCTGGCTTTTACGGGACGCGAAATCCTGCCCCGGCTGGGCGATGCGCTGGTTGCCGCGCTGGATCGGCGGCTGGCGCAAACACAGCCTGCCAATTCCCAAGCCCTCCAGTCATCCCGAAATGCTGAACTCGTGTCCAGGCAGGATGGGCGGGGCCATCGCCGCCGGGGCCGCTCTGGTCGCGGTCAAGGTCGTGGGCGTGGGCAAGGGCATGGCAATGGAAAGGCAAATTGGTAATGAAGGTTGAAATTCAAACGAAAGGAGGTGATTGTCATGCCACGAGGTGATCGTACAGGTCCAATGGGCGCTGGTCCAAGAACTGGGCGCGGGATGGGATACTGCGGCGGTTATGACGCGCCGGGGTTCGCAAATCCTGCCTTCGGCCCCGGGATGGGCTGGGGACGCGGCTGGGGCGGCGGGTTTGGCTGGCGGCATCGTTTCTTTGGATCCGGGCCGGCAGATTGGGGTTATCCCCGCTATGCGCCGCCTGCGCAGGAAGAGACCTTGCAAACTCTCAAGACCGATGCAGAGTGGTTGAAAGGGCAATTGGATGCCATCAACAAGCGCATCGAGGAACTTGAAAAATAATTCATGGGAGGCTGTCACCCAATGTATGAGTGCGCCTCCCGAAAGGAAGAATCATGAACAACCAATTCGCCCAAGGTGCGCGCGGCGGTGGTAGGGGACAGGGGCAAGGACGTGGCCAGGGACGAGGTCGTGGACAGGGAGGCGGCACTAAGCCCGGCTCCGGTCCAGCAGGCAACTGCGTTTGTCCTAAATGTGGGCACAGAGAGCCACATATAACCGGCCAGCGTTGCCTTGATCGGGCTTGCCCCAAATGTGGAACAAAGATGATACGTGAATGAAGCAGCCATGAAACTTGTGATTACTATTTCTGGAAATACGCTTGAATCGCCTTTTGATGCTCGTTTCGGGCGCGCGGCCGCCTTCTGCCTCGTGGACAGCGAGACGGGCGAATGGACCGTCCACGAGAATCCCGCTCTGTCCGCTTCGGGCGGGGCGGGCGTGCAGGCGGCTCAATTCATCGCCAAACTCGGCGCGCAGGCCGTCATCAGCGGCGCATACGGACCCAACGCCTTTGACACCCTGTCCCCCGCGGGCATCGAAATGTACCTCGCACCGACGGGCGAGTCCCTGACCGCTGCCGATGTGCTGGCGTTGTTCAAGGCTGGCAAATTGACGAAAGCCGAAGCCGCCACGCACGCGGGCCATCACGGAGGCCGTCACTAATGCGGATCGTCGTCGCCAGCGGCAAGGGCGGGACGGGCAAGACAACCGTCGCCACCAGTCTGGCCCTCGCCGCCGCGGACCGCGCGTCGGTGCGCGTCCTCGATTGCGATGTGGAAGCGCCCAACGCCGCGCTCTTCCTCCACCCAACGGTGGAGGAACGCAAGGAGGTCGGCATCCTGCTCCCCGTCGTGGACGAGGTGCAGTGTACCTATTGTGGCAAGTGCGCCGAAGTCTGCGAGTATCACGCCATCGCGGTCATCGGCAAAAAGATGCTGATCTTCCCCGAGTTGTGTCACGGATGCGGCAGTTGCACGCGCATCTGTCCCGAACAGGCCATCCGCGAACGGCTGGACGTGATGGGCGTGCTGGAGCGCGGTACGGCCTCCGCGGGCGTGGACTTTTCGCAGGGCGTGATGAACGTCGGCGAGCCGATGGCCGTGCCGATCATCCGCGAGTTGAAGAAGTGGCAGCCTGGTCTCGATACAGCCCCTTCGGGAGAACATCGCTTACTCGACCAGCGCTCAATCATTGAAATCCGCGACGCCCCGCCTGGCGCGTCCTGTCCAGTGGTCGAGTCCATGCGCGGCGCGGACTTTGCCATCCTCGTCACCGAACCGACGCCCTTCGGCCTGCACGACCTGAAGCAAGTGGTGAACATCGCCCGCGAATTGGGCATCCCGGCGGGCGTGGTCATCAACCGCGATGGCATTGGCGACGACGCGGTGGAAAAATATTGCGCGGAAAACAACATCCCCATCCTGCTAAAAATCCCGATGGAGCGGCGCTTCGCCGAGGCGATTGCGAGTGGCAAAACATTGTTGGAGGCCGCGCCCGAATATCGTCTATCTTTTCATAACTTACTCGGAACCATCCTTTTGACGATCCAAGGAGAAAAACATGCCCCAATTGGCTAAAGGCGGTAAATGGGTGTTCGGCTGGGTGATCGTCGGGCAGGAGCGCGAGATACGCGTCCCGCCGGAGGCATGGGACGAATACGGTTTCCAGGTGCAGGACGAAGTGCTTTTTATGCGCGGCAGTCGGCGATCGGGCGGCTTTGGAATGGGACGACAGGAAGTTCTGAGCCGTTCACCGATTTTGTCGCGGACGTGGGCGAAAGGGACGCTCACGCGTCGGGGAATGGCCTCCCTGCCGCAGGCTGTGGATGTTCAACCTGGCGAGCGCTTGCTGGTCGCGCGCGGCAGTGGGCTGGCTTTGGGATTTTTGCAGCGCGGCCCGATCTACGAGGAAGCATTGAAACATCCCGAATTGGAAATCTTTCAGGTATGAAGCAACTCGTCATTCTCAGCGGCAAGGGCGGCACGGGCAAGACCAGCGTCACAGCGGCGTTTGCCCATCTCGCTTCGCAAAACGGGCTGGCGGGCAAAGTCATCCTCGCCGACGCGGACGTGGACGCGGCCAACCTGGAACTCGTCCTCCAGCCGCGTTTGCTCGAACAGCAGGACTTCAAAGGCGGGAAGGTGGCGGTCATTGACCAGGAGGCATGCGCCTCGTGCGGTGACTGTGAGGCGGTTTGCCGTTTCGACGCGATCCACTGCGCTGACGGTTTGTACCAGGTTGACCCCATCGCCTGTGACGGCTGTGCGGCCTGCGTCTATCAATGCCCCACGCAGAGCATCTCCATGCGCGAACAAATCGCGGGCAAATTCTATTTTTCCGAGAGCCGCTATGGGCCGCTGTACCACGCGAATTTATTCCCTGGACAGGAGAACTCGGGCAAGTTGGTGACGCTCGTCAAACAGCGCGCCCGCCTGCAAGCCATGGACGAAAACCGCGAACTGGTCACCGTGGACGGGCCGCCTGGGATCGGCTGTCCCGTCATCTCGGCGGTGTCGGGAGCGAGTTTGGCGCTGATCGTGGCAGAGCCAACCGTTTCGGGAGTCCACGACATGCGCCGCATTTTGCAGACCGTCCAGCACTTTGGCGTGCGGGCGCTGGTCTGCATCAACAAAGCCGACATCTATCCCGCGGGCGCGCAGGAGATCGAATCGTTTTGCGCGGGAAACGGAATCGAAACCGTCGGGAGGATCCCGTTCGATTTAATGGTGTCCCGCGCGATGGTCGCGGGAGAAGCGGTGACGGCCTTCCAGCCAGAAGCCCCCTCCAGCGTCGCCATTCGCCAGGTGTGGGAACGCGTCCTCCAATCCCTGTCGCAGAAGGAATGAACGAGATGACTTTGGAAGAAGCGATTCTCGAACGGCTGAAAACCGTCATTGACCCCGAAACCAACACCGACGTGGTGCGGATGCGCCTGGTGGAGAACCTGTGGGCGGACGCGCTTGGCAAGGTGCGTTACACGTTTCGCCCGTCGTCGTTCGTCTGTCCGATTGCCGTGATGCTGGCAATGGACATCAAAAAAGCCGTGGCCGAAGTGCCCGGCGTGACATCGCAAGAAATCGCCGTCGAAGGTTACATGATGGCGGATGACTTGGAAAAACTCATCAATCAGGAGACTTAACATGAAAATCGCAGTAACCGCCGAAAGCAATAATGGACTGGACAGCATGGTGGCCCAGCACTTTGGGCACGCCCCGTACTTCATGCTGGTGGACGTGGAAGACGGCGAAGTGAAGGCCGTGCAAGGCGTGGCCAATCCGTTCGCCGAAGCGCACCAGCCTGGGCAGATCCCCACCTTCATCCACCAGCAAAACGCGAACGTAATTCTGAGCGGCGGCATGGGCGGACGCGCCATCGAGTTCTTCACGCAGGTCGGCGTCAAAGCCGCCACAGGCGCGAGCGGAACGGTGCGTCAAGCGCTGGAACATTATTTTGGCGGCGCATTGAAAGACGCCGCGCCGTGCGATGAAAGCGTGGCGCACGGCCACGGATAATGAAGTACGTTTTTGGCCCTGTCCCCTCGCGGCGGCTGGGACAGTCGCTGGGCATAGACCCGGTGCCGCTCAAAACTTGCAACTGGAATTGTGTCTACTGCCAGTTGGGGCGCACCTCGCCGTTTGCGCTGGAACGGCGCGAGTACGTCCCGCGCGCTGAGATTTTAGGGCAAGTACGGGAAGCGCTGGGGGCGCACATACCCGGCGAGATTGACTGGATCACATTTGTCGGCTCCGGCGAAACCTGCCTGCACAGCGGGTTGGGCTGGCTGGTCGAGGCCGTCAAGCAGGAGACGGACCTGCCGGTGGCGGTCATCACCAACGGTTCGCTGCTGCACCTGCCGGAAGTGCGCCGCGAACTGCTTGCCGCCGACGCCGTGATGCCCTCGCTGGATGCCGGTACGGAGCGTCTCTACCGTAAGATCAACCGCCCGCATCCTTCGCTGACCCTGGACCTGCTTGCCGGAGGATTGGAGGCTTTCCGCGCCGAATACCGGGGGCAGTTGTGGGTGGAGGTGATGCTCATCAAGGGCCTGAACGATGGCGTGCGCGACCTGCAAGCGCTGTCTGCCATGCTGGAGCGAATCCAGGCCGATGAAATCCACCTGCTCCTGCCCACCCGTCCGCCGGCCGAACCCTGGGTGGAGCCGCCGGACGAGGCCACGCTCCAGCGCGCCCAATTCATCTTGGGCCAGCGCGCCCGCATCATTTCAGAAGCAAGCGGGATTTTTGATTTATCATTGGAGCATAACGTGACCGAGTCCCTGCTCGCCATCCTGACCCGTCACCCGATGCGCGAAAGCGACCTGCTCGCAAGCCTCGAAAGGTGGCTGCCAGGCCAGGCAGAGGAAACGCTGGAGTCCCTGCAAGCAACTGGCCGTGTGCAGGCCGTCGAACGGCGCGGGGAACGCTTTTGGGGCGTGGCGCAGGCTAAATATCGCGCAAATTGAGCGCCCAAGCGATTTCGGCGTTACAGGGACCGAATCAAATTCATTCAAAAGGAGTTTGTCATGGGTACCAAAGGTCGTCAAATTGTCGGAATGGATATTGATGAGTTGTTGGGGATGCTCAACAAGGCCTTTGCCGATGAATGGCTGGCGTATTACCAATATTGGCTGGGGGCAAAAATCGTCAAGGGCCCGATGAAAGATGCGGTCGCTTCTGAACTGCTGCTCCATGCCACCGAAGAACTGGGGCACGCCGATATGCTGGCCATGCGCATCATCCAGTTGGGCGGGACGCCGCTCATCAGCCCGGACAAGTGGCTGGATCACACCCATTGCGGCTATGACGCCCCGACCGATCCGTTCGTAAAAGAAATCCTGGCCCAGAACATCAAAGGCGAACAATGCGCGATTGATGTCTACCAGAAGTTGCTCCAGGTAGTCAAAGACGCCGACCCGGTCACCTACAACATCGTGCTGACCATTCTCGAGCAGGAGGTGGAACACGAGGAAGATCTGCAGTCTCTGGATGAAGATCTGGAATCCTTGATGATGCGCCAGGGATAGGGTCCGGTCAGGGGCGTTATAGATAACTTCACCGCTAAGAACGCGAAGAAGACCTGATCGTTCTTTTGCAGGCTTCGCGTTCTTTGTGATTCCAGTAAGAGCTGTCCTGTGGGGAAGATTATTTTGAAAGTTATTTAGGAGTATCTGAGCCGGGGGAAAACCGCCAAGTTCAACAGATTTGGGATATTTCTGATCAGTCAATGTCATATTTTAAATATGACATTCGGCACTTGAATCCGCGTTCTTTATTTGCTATTGTGTTATCGATAACGGGAACGATAACGAGAACGATAACGGGATAATATTTATGCATAAAAATGGACGAGCAACCATTAAAGAAGTTGCGTCTGCGGCGGGGGTATCAACGCAAACAGTATCGCGTGTTATTAACGATAGGCCGGATGTATCTCCACAAACTCGAAAACGCATTCAAGAAATCATAACGCAGTTAGGTTATCAGCCCAGTGCCTTGGCCCGTAGTTTGATACGCCAGCGGAGTTATACTTTGGGAGTAGTTACTGCTGGATTAAAGTATATTGGTCCATCCCGTACGTTAAATGGTATTACCAGCGCAGCTGAAGAAGCCGGGTATTCTTTGTTATTGAAGGAACTATCTCGTTTTGATGCGGAAAATATAACACCTATATTTCAGACGCTTCTTTCCCGTCACGTTGATGGAATTATCTGGGCTGTTCCCGAGGTGGGAGAGAATAGAAAATGGGTCAATCACTTGTCATTGAATCTTGAGATTCCTGTTGTCTATCTGGCAATGGAACCACAAGAAAGCGTCAGCGTCGTATCTATTGATAATTATGAGGGGGGAAAAATGGCAACAACTCATTTGTTGGAGCAGGGTTACCGAAATATTGGACACATCACCGGCCCATTGGATTGGTGGGAAGCGCGCCAGCGTATGGTTGCATGGAGAGATACGCTAAGAGGTGCGGGTATAGAGGTTGGAGAAAGGCATTGGGCAGAAGGTAATTGGTCCCCGGCAAGTGGCGTCCAGGCGATTGAAAAACTATTCGAACAATATCCTGAGATGGACGCGGTCTTTGCAGCAAACGATCAGATGGCTCTCGGCGTCCTTCAAATGGCTTGCCAAAGAGGGTTACGGGTACCCGAAGACATGGGGGTGGTCGGCTTCGACGATATTAGCGAGTCAGCCTTTTTCTGGCCTCCATTGACAACCATCAAGCAAGATCAATACGAGGTTGGCAAAGTGGCTGTCGAGGAGGTCATAAAAATCATTGAGAGCGGTTGGCAAGGGCAAGAGACTGTCCAGTCCAAACCCATTACGCTGACGGCCACATTAATAGTACGGCGGAGTTCGTTACGAAATAAAGATAAAGGAGGTGAACCTATTCAAAATGCATAGAACGACTAACAGAGAAGTGCCTGCTCAGTGATTGGCGTCTCCAGGCAGGCACTTCCGGGTGGGCGAGAGAAGCCCTTTGGACAGGGAACTCTCGCATATCCTATTATATCGCACACATCTCCGTAAGGAGAACCAAACAAATTCCAAAAGGAGAGAAGATCATGTTTCGCTTCAAAAAAGTCGTTTTTCTGTTCGTAGTAGCCACAATGGTTTTGACAGCCTGTGGCGGCGGCGCGGCCCCTGCTCCAGAAGAAGAGGCCGGTTGTGCTCCAAACTGCCAATATACCGACATGACATTTTGTTATCCGCAGCTTGGTGCTGAAAGTGACTGGCGCACAGCTAACACTGCTTCCTTTAAGGAGGTTGCTGGCGAATTAGGCGTTCGCTTGATTTTCTCTGATGCCCAACAGAAGCAGGAAAATCAGATCTCTGCCATGCGCGCCTGCATCCAGCAGGGCGTGGACGTGATTGGCCTTCCCCCGGTTGTTGAAGACGGCTGGGATGCTGTTTTGACGGAAGCCAAGAATGCCGGTATCCCTGTCATTATCGTAGACCGCAGTGTCAGTGCCGATCCATCCCTGTATGCCTCTCATATCGGTTCGGACATGTTCTTGGAAGGTCAACGAGCTGCCGAAGAGTTCAACAAAGCTATGCCCGATGGTGGCGCTGTTCTTGAGTTGTCTGGAACAACGGGCTCTGGTGCTGCAGTTGGACGCGCCGATGGCTTCCGGGACGCGCTCAATGACAACATCGAGATCCTTGACTCTCAGACCGGCAACTTCACTCGTGCTGAGGCGCTCCCTGTCATGCAAGCCTTCTTGCAGAAATACGAACCGGGTGTAGATTTCCAGGGAATCTTCATTCACAACGACGATATGGGCATCGGTGCCATCGAGGCTTTGAAGGCTGCGGGCATCAACCCCGGCGATCTCTTCATTGTCTCCGTGGACGGCACTCGCGGCGGCTTCCAGGCCATGGTAGATGGCTGGTTCCAGGCCGATGTTGAGTGCAATCCACTGTTGGGGCCGCAGGTCTACGAGATGGCTCTGAAACTTATGAATGGCCAAACGATCGATCCGGAAGTTCTCACCAATGAGACAGTCTACTATCCGGACAACGCTGCTGAATTGCTGCCATCTCGCAAGTACTAAACCACAAAGTGAGGTCGCGGTAAACGCGCGAAGAATACCTTAGTCGATAGAGAAGCGGCGCGAATAAGACGTCGCTTCTCTATCCTAAACATAAATAATCTCAGGCAGGTTACTTCCATGAATGACGAGAAAATTATTGTCAAGATGTCGGAAATCACAAAATCCTTTCCAGGTGTGATGGCCCTTGAGAATGTTGACTATTCCCTGAAACGGGGGGAAATCCATGCTCTGGTAGGGGAAAATGGAGCTGGAAAATCCACGCTTATCAAGGTTTTGACAGGTGTGGAACAACCCGACAATGGCACGATTGAGCTGGATGGAAAGTTGATCCAGGTGAGGTCACCTCAACACTCTCAAGAACTTGGCATTAGCACGGTTTATCAAGAGGTCAATCTTTGCACGAATATTTCTGTTGCTGAAAACATCATGCTGGGACATGAACCTTATCGTTTTGGAAGTATCGATTGGCAAAAGATGAACGAATTAGCTAATAAGGCGATTGTCCGCTTAGGTATCGATGTCGATGTGACTCAGCCGTTGGAAAATTATTCGGTTGCCATCCAACAGATGGTTGCCATTACACGCGCGCTGGAAGTCCTGTCTGCTAAGGTTTTGATATTAGATGAACCTACCTCCAGTCTGGATATGCACGAAACGAATCTGCTCTTCGATGTAATGCGCAAGCTGAAGAGCGAAGGCATCGGCATCATATTCATTACTCATTTTTTAGATCAGGTTTATCAGATAGCGGACCGGATTACAGTCCTGCGGAACGGAAAACTGGTAGGTACCTATGAGGCTTCTTCCCTACCCCGGGTAGAACTGGTCGCCAAAATGTTAGGACGCAGCCTTACTGAGCTGGATGCCATATCCAAAGTGAAATCCCAAGAGGAAGAAAAGAAGGATGAGCAACATTTAGTAGAAGCAAAAGGACTGGGGCTGACGGGATCGTTGGAGCCAGTGGATCTGGAATTGAACGCCAACGAGGTTTTGGGGATAGCCGGATTGTTAGGTTCTGGACGCACTGAGATGGCCGGCTTGATCTTCGGGATCGATGCTCCAGATAACGGTTCTCTCGTTGTTAGCGGCGAGAAGGTGAATAAATTTTCTCCCCTTGAATCTCTAAAGCATGGGATTGCCCTGAGTCCCGAAGACCGCAAGGCACAGGGAGTTGTGGGAGACCTGACCATCCGCGAAAATATTATCCTGGCATTGCAAGCGCGTTATGGTTGGTTCAAATTTATCTCCCCACAAAGACAAAATGAAATTGCTGATGAGTATATTAAATTATTAGGGATTGTTACACCTTCTCCTGAGCAGTTGGTCAAGAATTTGAGTGGTGGCAATCAACAGAAAGTGATCCTTGCCCGTTGGCTTGCAACAAATCCCAAGGTTCTTATTCTGGATGAGCCAACTCGAGGAATAGATGTGGGAGCGAAAACAGAAATTCAAAAACTGGTGATGCAATTAGCAGAGGAAGGCAAATCTTGCGTGTTCATTTCCTCTGAGTTGGAAGAAGTACTGCGTGTCAGCAACCGTGTTGTTGTACTGCGCGATCGTAAGAAGGTTGCTGAATATGCTAGTGACGTAGAAGAAAAGACTCTAATTCAAGCCATGGCAGGAGAAGCATGAAACAGGCATCATTTCTTAGAAAATTCCGTGACAGCCAGATATTCTGGCCGCTTGTGGCCTGGGTGCTTATTCTAATTTTTAATGCCATTGTATCGCCTGGTTTCTTTAAACTTGGCATTATCGAGGACCCTGTATATGGAAAACGCCTGTACGGCAATCTTGTTGACGTCTTTAATAATGGTGCGCCACTCATGTTGGTGGCGATCGGGATGACCCTGGTGATTGCAACGGGAGGTGTCGATCTTTCTGTGGGTGCTGTAATTGCAATTTCAGCCGCCATGGGCGCCGTATTAATCAATCCGGCTCTTGGCAACGAGCTCATCACAAATGAGATTCTCACCAGAAACGCTACTAATACACCATTGCCAATCATTATTATTGCTAATCTTGCAGCCGGTACGCTATGCGGTTTGTGGAACGGTTTCTTGGTTTCCAGGGTAAGGATCCAGCCTATGGTCGCCACGCTCATATTGATGGTGGCAGGTCGGGGAATAGCCCAACTGATTACGAATGGGCAAATCATGACGATTTATTACACTCCCTATTTCTGGTTTGGTAATGGCTTTATCCTGGGTTTGCCGGTCTCGATTTATATTGTTGCGCTCGTATTGCTCCTGGCATGGGTATTGGTACGCAAGACCGCAATCGGCTTGTTCATCGAGTCGGTTGGGATCAATGCCAAATCGACTTTTTATAGTGGCATCAATGAACAAAATGTCAAACTATTAGCCTATACTTTCTGCGGGTTTTGCGGCGCAATTGCCGGTCTAATTCTCAGTTCTTATGTCCACAGCGCCGATGGAAATAACAATGGTGCGAACTATGAGTTGGATGCTATCCTGGCGGTTGTCATGGGTGGGACCTTGATGACGGGCGGACGGTTCTCCATGTTTGCCAGTGTGATTGGCGCAGTCGTTATCTGGACCTTCACGGTTACGGTCTATAGCCTGGGCGTGCCAGCCAATGCCTTGTTAGCCGCCAAAGCAGTATTGGTCTTGCTGGTTATCCTGCTCTACTCCGATTACTCCCGCCGTTTTATGAATCGATTATTCGAGCGAAGAGGTGCTCAGCATGATACAGCGAGTTAAACCCTTCCTTTTACGATACGGTTCGTTACTCTTAACCCTTGTAGTCTTTCTCCTGGTTTACTTTATAGGCGGTCAATTGTATCCCGCCATGCAAAAGCCACAGGTGTTTTTCAATCTATTCATTAATGACAGCAGTCTGCTCCTTGTTTCGATTGGGATGACGATGGTGATCCTGAGTGGCGGGGGCGGGATTGACCTCTCAGTGGGTGGAGTGATTGCTCTGGTCAGCACTGCTTCCGCTGCTCTGCTCCGGAGCGGAGTAAGCCCGTATATCGTGCTCCCGCTGATGATCGTTATAGGCGTCGCATTGGGAGGCCTGATGGGTTGGATCATTCAAGTTCTCAAAGTCCAGCCTTTTATTGCAACCTTGATGGGCCTTTTCTTCGCTCGCGGCATGGCGTACATCATCAGTCTGACTTCAGTGACGATCACAAATGACATATATAAGACCTTTGCACTGACACCGATCTATATCCCATTTATACCGAAAGCATACGTTTACCCCACAACCTTGGTTGGCCCCATCATGTTATTGGTAGCAATTTACTTAAGCTTCTTCACGCGCTTTGGTCGCACGATTTATGCTATGGGCAATAACGAACAATCCGCGCTCCTGATGGGTCTTCCGGTTGCTCGTACAAAGATAATGGTTTATGCGTTCAGCGGCTTTTGCTCAGCCCTGGCAGGGATTGTCTTCAGCATGTCATTGTTAGCAGGTTATGGACAGTTTGCAACCGGCATGGAGCTTGACTCCATTGCTTCGGTAGTGATTGGAGGAACTTCATTAAGTGGCGGCGTCGGTAACGTTATTGGCACCTTGTTTGGTGTCCTGATCCACGGCACGATTGTATCCGTTCTGCAGTTCAATGGTACCTTGAGTTCGTGGTGGACCAGGATTGGTGTTGGTGTACTGACCTTGATCGCGATCGGAATTCAAAGCCTGTTCTATATAAGAAAAAAGCACTCATAAGAAAACTTGTAGCGCCAACTTAAACTCTTTCCTGTCAGCCACGAAAGGATATTTCAAAAGTACAGGTATGGGATCAAATCAAACAACCTCCAATGGAGAACTCCATCTCAAATTGGAACGCATCCGTGGGTTGCTCACTCAATGCGATCTGGATACGCTTCTGCTTCAGAAGACAGAGAATTTCGCCTGGGCAACCTGCGGTGGAGACCCGCACATCAACACCGCAGATTCGATGGGGATTGCATCCCTGTTGATTACGCGGACAAACCGTTTTGTGGTGACGAACAATATCGAGGCTACACGATTGATGCAAGAACAAAGACTTGCCGAACAAGGCTGGGAGTTCAAAGTTTCACCCTGGTTCGAAGGGGACAACCAGATTGCCAGTTTGACCCAGGGAATGAAGTTGGGTGCGGACACGAATTTTCCCCATGCTTTGGATTTATCGTACAAAATTGCCTCGATACGTTCCCAACTGACCCCGGAAGAAAGAAATCGATACAGAGAATTAGGTCAATTATGCGCGCAGGGCATGTACCAAGCAATTGATGCCGTAAGACCTGGGATGAATGAATATGAGATTGCTGGCGCACTTGCGCAATCCGTCGAGAGTAGGGGGGTGCAAGTCGTCGTTAACCTGGTTGCCACGGACGAACGCATCTTCTCCTATCGTCACCCGCTGCCGACCGATAAAATGCTTCGAAATTATGCCATGCTGGTCCTGTGCGGACGCAAATGGGGATTGATCTGCTCGGTGACGCGCTTTGTTCACTTTGGCATGTTGCCGGATGAGATACGTCATAAAGCGGAAGCAGTGGCGCGCATCGATGCGGAGATGATTGCCGCCACTCGCCCTGGCAAAACCCTGGGCGATGTTTTCCGCCAGGCACAAGCGGCCTACGCTACAGCCGGTTTCCCGGACGAATGGCAACTTCACCATCAGGGCGGATCGGCTGGGTATGCTCCGCGCGAAGTCACTGCTACCCCCGGTTCGCCTGAGCCTATTCTGGTTGGGCAGGCATTTGCCTGGAACCCGTCCATCACCGGCGCAAAATCGGAAGACACGATTTTGGTAGGTGAAGGCCCGAATGAAATCATTACCGAGATGACCGATTGGCCGAGCATTGACGTTCAAGTCGATCGACAAGTCATCAAACGACCGGCTATCCTTGTAAAACAGTAGCCTGTGTTTTCAAGGATTAATGAGCAACCTAAGTAGAAATCCTGCTCTTGGAATGAATGAAAATGAACCGAAATGATACCCAACAAGCAATTGAAAGCGGGAAGACGGCGCTTGGCATCGAGTTTGGCTCGACTCGCATCAAGGCTGTGCTGATTGGCGAGGATCACAGGCCGATTGCGTCGGGCAGCCATGAATGGGAAAACCGATACGAAAACGGCATCTGGACGTATCACCTCGATGATGTATGGACGGGCTTGCAGGAGAGTTATCGTGCCCTTTGCAAAGAGGTGTTCGAGAAGTACAACGTCCCGCTCAAGACGATTGGATCTATTGGTCTCAGCGCCATGATGCACGGTTATATGCCATTCGACCAGGACGGGAACTTGCTTGTCCCCTTCCGTACGTGGCGCAACACCATCACCGGGCAGGCCGCCGAGCAACTCACCGATTTGTTCCAATTCAACATTCCCCAGCGTTGGAGCATCGCGCACCTCTATCAGGCGCTATTGAACAAAGAACCCCACATCAAGGACATCAGCCATCTCACCACACTGGCAGGCTATGTCCATTGGCAACTGACGGGGCAAAAGGTGTTGGGCATCGGCGAAGCCTCAGGCATGTTCCCCATTGACAGCACAACCAATACCTATGACCAACACATGCTCGGGCAATTCAACGAACTTCTCAAAGCCAAAAACATATCTTGGAAGTTGCAGGACATTCTTCCCAAAGTCCTCCTTGCTGGGGATTCCGCAGGCGTTCTGACCAAAGAAGGAGCAAAGCGCCTCGATCCTACGGGACAGTTGCTACCGGGCATCCGGCTTTGTCCACCCGAGGGCGACGCCGGTACGGGCATGGTCGCAACCAACAGCGTCGCGGCGCGAACGGGCAACGTTTCCGCAGGGACATCCGTCTTTGCCATGATCGTTTTGGAAAAACCCCTGTCGCAACTGTATCCCGAGATCGATATGGTGACCACGCCCACTGGCAAGCCCGTGGCGATGGTCCATAGCAACAACTGCACCTCCGACCTCAATGCGTGGGTTGACCTGTTCCAGGAATTCACCAAGGCGTTGGGCGTGGAAGTGAGCGAATCGGGGTTGTTTGAGATGCTGTACAAGCAGGGACTTGCGGGCGATGCGGATGCGGGCGGACTGCTTGCCTACAATTATTTTTCGGGTGAGCATCTCACGTACCTTGCGGAGGGACGCCCGCTATTTGTTCGCACACCCGAAAGCAAGTTCACGCTTGCGAATTTCATGCGCGCACACCTGTTCTCATCGCTTGGCGCATTGAAGATCGGCTTGGACATTTTTGAAAAGGAGAAGGTCAAGATCGACCAGGTTCTCGGTCATGGCGGCTTCTTCAAAACGAAGGAAGTGGGGCAACGCATCATGGCGGCGGCGATGAACGTTCCCGTTTCCGTGATGGAGACCGCCGGCGAGGGCGGCGCATGGGGGATTGCCCTGCTGGCTGCTTACATGCTGCAAAAGTCAAACGGTGAACCCCTGGAAGCCTATCTTTCGGACAGGGTCTTTGCAGGAGAGAATAGCACAACGATTGCCCCTGAACAAAAGGATGTAGAGGGCTTTGCGGCCTTTATGGAACGCTATAAAAAGGGACTCGTCATAGAGAGAGCAGCCGTGGAGGCGTTGAAGTAGGTCACGTTTGTAATGTGACAACCGCGCTGTGAATCGGAGAATTATGTTGGAACAATTGAAAGAACAGGTTTTTCAGGCAAACCTACTACTGCCCAAGCATGGTCTTGTCACCTTCACTTGGGGGAACGTATCAGGCGTCGATAGGGGACAGGGACTGATGGTGATAAAACCCTCAGGCGTTTCCTATGATGTGATGAAGGCAGGGGACATGGTGGTTGTGGAAATAGAGACGAGCAAGGTTGTGGATGGAACTCTGAAACCTTCCTCCGATACGCCGACACACCTCGAACTTTATAAGGCGTTCCCCAACATTGGCGGCATCGTACATACGCACAGCCGTTGGGCAACGACCTTTGCACAGGCAGGCCGCGGCATCATGGCGCTCGGCACAACACAGGGTGATTATTTCTACGGCGAGATTCCCTGCACCCGAAAGATGACAAAAGCCGAGATCGAAGGTGAATACGAAAAAGAAACCGGCACGGTAATCATAGAAACATTCAAAGGAAAAATTCCAGATGCCATTCCTGCGGTTCTTGTATACAGTCACGGACCATTCGCGTGGGGCACCGATGCCATGCATGCCGTCCACAATGCTGTGGTGTTGGAGGAGGTCGCGTTCATGAACTTCCACACCATGATTCTTGAGCCAAAAACTCCGCCCATGCAGCAGGAACTGTTAGATAAGCACTATCTGAGAAAACACGGCGCAAACGCCTATTATGGGCAGTGATATGTCATTACGAGGCGGTGACCTTTCCGCTCGAAGCAATCTCCCCGATACAGTAAGAGATTGCATAAGCTGTGGTTTCGATATAGGCGAGAAAATCGCTCGCCCTACTCAACCACCAGCTCTTGCAATGACATAGAAAACAACACAAGGAGAAGCAATTATGATCGATCTAAAAGGATATGAAGTCTGGTTTGTGACGGGCAGTCAGCATTTATATGGGCCGGAAACGCTCGAAAAAGTAGCCAAGCACTCGCGTGAAATGGCTGGATTTTTGAACGATTCAGGGCAAGTCCCGGTACAGGTGGTCTTCAAACCGGTGCTGACTACGCCCGAAGCCATCCGCGACCTGTGCCTGGAAGCCAACTCTGCAAAGAATTGCGTGGGTCTGATCACCTGGATGCACACCTTCTCGCCTGCCAAGATGTGGATCGCCGGGTTGAACCTGCTCAAGAAGCCCTTCCTGCACCTACACAGCCAGTACAACCGTGAAATCCCCTGGTCCGAGATCGACATGGATTTCATGAACCTGAACCAGGCTGCCCATGGCGACCGGGAGTTCGGATTTATCGGCAGCCGCTTGCGCCTGAACCGTAAGGTAGTCGTCGGGCACTGGCAGGATGAAGATGTGCAGTCCAGTATCGGTGTGTGGGCGCGCGCTGCTTGCGCCTGGGCCGATTGGCAGGGCGCGAAGATCGCCCGCTTCGGCGACAACATGCGCGACGTGGCTGTCACCGAAGGGGACAAGGTCGAGGCGCAAATCCGATTTGGCTATGATGTCTATGGCTATGGGGTAGGGGACCTGGTTCGTTCGGTCAACGAGGCTTCCGATAGTGATGTCAAAAAGATGGCAGAAGCCTACCTCGATGAATACGATGTCGCCTCTGCGCTCCAGCCGGATGGCGACAGATACGACTCGCTCCTGGCAGGCGCGCGTATCGAAGTTGGTATGCGCCACTTCCTGGAAGCCGGGAATTTCAAGGCCTTCACAACTACCTTTGAAGATTTGCACGGCCTAGCGCAATTGCCCGGCCTAGCCGTGCAACGCCTGATGCGCGATGGCTACGGCTTCGGAGCCGAGGGCGATTGGAAGACCTCCGCGCTGGTGCGCGCTATGAAGGTCATGAGCGCCGGCGTCAAAGGCGGCGTCAGTTTCATGGAAGATTACACCTATCACTTCAGCGCCTCGGGCGACAAGGTACTGGGCGCGCATATGCTCGAAATCTGCGAGTCGATAGCGGCTACTAAGCCCAAACTGGAAATCTTACCGCTCTCGATTGGCGGCAAAGCCGATCCCGTGCGGCTGATCTTTGATGCGAATACTGGCCCCGCTATCGGCGCTTCGATCATGGACATGGGTCAGCGCTTCCGCCTGGTTGCGAACGTTGTGGATGTTGTCCCGACGGATGAACCGCTACCGAAGTTGCCGGTTGCGCGCGCGTTCTGGTCGCCGCGTCCCAGCTTGAAGATAGCGGCAGCAGCCTGGATCTACGCGGGAGGCGCGCATCACACCAGTTTCAGCTATTCTGTCACCGCTGAACATTTGCACGATTTTTCCGACATGGCCGCGCTTGAATTCCTGCTGATCGACGAAAACACGGAACTGGAAGAGTTCAAGAAGGAACTGCGCTGGAACGATCTGTATTACCAGTTGAATGGGAGTTTGTAAGATGCCCAATCGTGGGCAAAAATCCTGAAGGAGGTGCCTATGTATTGATTCTGAAAGATTTGCCTTGGATAATGTCAACCTACTAACATAATTAAGGAGAAGGAAGATGAAGAAACTATATTGGCTTGTTGCTGCGCTGGTGATCTTGAGCATGGTTCTGACAGCCTGTGGTGCTCCTGCAACAGAAGCGCCTGCTGAAACCGCTGCTCCGGCTGAAGAACCTACGGTCGCAGCGCCCGCAGAAACAGAAGGCCCCGCACCTGCTGCTGAAGGCGGATGGTGCTCTGGCACGAACATTGTCTTCTTCCCAGGCGGTTCGCCGGGTGGTGGTTTCGAGACCGTCGTCTACAATGGCGCTGTGCAGGCTGCTGCCGACACTGGCGCGAACGTGGAATACGTCTGGTCCGACTGGGATCCAGCGAAGATGGTGACCCAGTTACAGGAAGCTGTTGCCACCAAACCCGACGGCATTGCCATCATGGGGCATCCCGGTGATGAAGCATATAAAGACATCGTAGACCAGGCGGAGGCGGAAGGCATCGTCATCACCAGCATGAACACCCAAACCGCTGGCCTTCAAGCCCAGTATGCGACCAAAGGCTATGGCTACGTCGGCGCGATCCTGCACGACGCTGGCTATGCCCTGGGCAAGGAAGCTGCTACGCGCGCCGGCCTAGTAGCTGGCGATAAGGCTTTCGTCTGGGGCCTAGTGGCCCAGGCGGGCCGCGGCGAACGCACGCAGGGGATTATCGACGCCCTCGAGGATCTTGGCGTTGAAGTGGTCTATCAGGAAATCGATGATGCCACCAATGCGGAGGCAGCTGCTGGCGTGCCGGTCTTCACCGGCATCATTTCCGCAAATCCTGACATCAAGCTGGTCGTCACTGATCACGGCAACCTGACCGGCACGGTGCAGACCTTCTTCGAAGCCGCTGGCCTTGGCCCAGACGATGCCTATGCAGCCGGCTTTGACATGTCTGGCAACGCTGTAGAAGCCATCCGTTCTGGCTACCTTGACTTGGTCATCGATCAACAACAATGGCTGCAAGGCTATTTCGGCGTGCTGCAGATTTGTCTCACCCACAACTATGGCTTCGCTGGCCTGCACATCGACACTGGCGCGGGCTTTGCTGACAAAGACAACATTGAAATGCTGGCCCCGTTGGTCGAACAGCAAATTCGCTAAGGCAAATGTCTGTTTTGCCATCTAACGCTCATTACCACTGAGAAAATCAGCGAATAAATAACAGTACAAGGGCTAAGTGGCTCTAACATGTTCCATAGCACGTTATGGCTTACATCGTTGAAAAAGTCATTTAGCCCTTGTGCGTTTTGAAAATATTGGTAATATGTTTGATGTAATCTTCTTGCGAAATTGGTTTCATTGAAGAAGCATTGGAATGGAGATTATCCTATGGACTATCGCCTGGAACTTAAAAATGTGTCTAAATCCTTTGGGGAGGTGCAGGCGCTGACGAACATCAACTTCCAGTTGGGCCGAAATGAAATTGTCGGCCTGCTTGGAGACAATGGAGCAGGAAAATCCACTCTCATTAAGATTATGACAGGTTATCACCAGCCTACGTCAGGGGAAATCTATTTCAATGGTCAAAAAGTGGATCATCTGACCGTTCCCAAAGCTCGGGAACTAGGGGTGGAAACAGTTTACCAGGAACGCGCCCTGGCTGAATTGCAAACTTTATGGCGCAATATCTTTCTCGGGCGTGAACTCAAAAACAAGTGGGGATTGCTCGATGTAAACCAGATGAAACAGGAAACCTATCGATTGATGAATGAATCCATGGGTTTTACCTCTTCAGCGGTAAATCCAAATTCACGAGTTGGCTCCTTTTCCGGAGGCGAAAGGCAGGGCGTTGCTATTGTGCGCGCTCTTTATTTTGACGCTGAGATCATCATCCTGGATGAACCTACCATGGGGCTTTCGCTGAAGGAAACAGCAAAACTTGTCAATTTCGTCCGCGACATCAAAAAGGCGGGCAAGTCGGCTATTTTCATCGATCACAATGTGGTTCATGTTTACAACGTTGCCGATCGGATTGTAGTGATCGATCGTGGCCAGGTTGCCGGTGAATTTGTCACGGAAGACATCACGCTCGATACACTCATGGAAAAAATGATCCGCGTTGCGGAAGTTGGCACGCTCGATTAATGAACAAGGATGGACATAATGGTTACTCAAACCACAGGAAACTCTTCTGCAACCAGTCAGCCCTATAAAGAAACTTTCAGCCTGAGCAGATTTGCCCGCGCTTACGGCACTCAACTAGGTATGCTTGGAGTCTTTTTTGGCTTGTGGCTCATCTTTATTGTTTCAGCCCCTGACACCTTTTTATCATCCCGGATCTACTTCGCTTTCATGTCCACTATCCCTTTTTTCGCCATCATGGCCATCCCACTCACCATGGTAGTCATTGCTGGCGAAATGGATCTCTCTTTCCCGTCCATTATGGCCATGGGTATGGTAGCTTTCTCGTTCGCATATAATTCGACTGCGAGCATCGGTAACGCCCCAACCAGGGTATTTCTGGGCTTTATCGCTGCTTTGATCTCTGGGAGTCTCATTGGCTGGCTCAACGGCATGATCGTTGTCAAGTTTGGTATCCCCTCCCTGGTTGCTACTATCGGTACGCAATTCTTTTGGCGCGGAGCAGTGTTGGTCCTCACGGAAGGCAAGAATTACAGTCTGGGTTACATTAAGGAATCTTTTCTACACCCTTTGTTGGTCGGCAAAGTTGGCGGTTATTTTCCCATGCAGATGTTCTGGCTGACCATCATAGCCATCCTTGGCTGGGTGCTGCTCAACAGACATCGGTTCGGGGCACACATCTATTTGATTGGTGATAACGTTCAAAGCGCCCAACTTATGGGCGTCAACACAGGGCGTGTCCGCATTCAGGCCTTTATGCTGGTAGGCTTGATCTCGGCATTCGCTGGTGTGCTTTACAGTTTTCACATCGCTTATTTCTGGCCCAGCACGGGCGATGGCTACCTACTCAGCACACTGGCCTCTGTCTTCCTGGGCGGCACCTCCGTCTTCGGCGGCACTGGCACCATTTTGGGAACCTTTCTGGGAGCCTTCATCATTGGCGCGATCGAAGCCGCTACGGTCGCAATTGGATTGACCGGCTTCTGGACTCAATTGATTTACGGTTTGATTATCGTACTTTCGGTGATCATGCACACCTATTTGCGCAAACGAATGGAATGATCTTCCCAACTTGATTTTGCGTCCTGAGATGAAAATATCCATGCTCTTTGGCAGGTTGCTGAAGAGCATGGGTGCTAATAGACAGGATTGCTGGGCGTGATTGGACTGCCGGGTAGTTGCGCTGGTTGTCCAATATTTACCTCAAGGAGAAAGAGAGATCGACCATCCAGAATCTTGTACGCGAATTATCGTGCTATTCCCCGGCCAATACAGGTGCGTCCAATAGCTTGCACCTCTCAGCGTCGAGGGATTCCGCCCCGTTGTAACGATAATGTGATTGGCAGTATGATGCGCAAAATAAGTTTTCCGGAAAACCGGCAATCGTCCCAATGTGGGGTCCATTGCAACCCAGCCAATTCCGGGCAGATTTACATCAAGCCATGCGTGTTCTGTTGTTGCAATCTCAGTATTTGGATCTTCAAGGTACAACAATCCCTCGTAATAGCGCGCCGGGATTCCGGCTGCGCGGCTTAGGGCAATCATCAAGTCTGAATATTCTGTGCAATCTGCCCCCATATTACCTATCGTGGCTTGTGCCCCCCAATCATTGTGGTTACTGGTGTAGGTTAATTCATCCCCGATATAGTTATAAAAAGCCTCAACTTGTTCGCAGGTTGTCTTCTTTTTTTTCGATAAGTTGGCTGAAAGCAACTGAATTTGCGGGTTGGCTGATTCGATATGAAGTTCTGGCTGAGTAAATTCCAAGAGCAAATCACCTTCGCAAATTGACAGGTCGTAAGTTAACTCGTTGACAGCGACTTCATAATCAATGTCTACCGAAATGGTTGTATTGGCAGGATGTTCTAAAAAATCAAACTCTGCATATTGGTTCCCATATTCATCAGTAACAAGTATGTAAGTGTCTGGTGAAATTTGTCGTGATAGGACTTTCTGGTAAGGTGATATGTCGCGTATCAGTGCTACCCATAGATTTTGTTTGTCAGGACTACGATCACCTTTATTGGTTAAGGATAAATGTTGATGAATCGTATACTGTTGCAAAGAGGCTATTTTCGTTGCAGAAGGCGGTGTACCGGAAACTGGGGAGACAGACTTCGAAGGTGCACATGCTGCAAGCATCAATAAAAGCAACTGCGATAAAAAAATTTTCATGTTCGGATTATTTCCCATTCCACCTTTTCATGTACACGTCGCCTCGTTCCAGCTCGTCCACCGCAACGCAGGAACGGTTATGTACGGCCAACGGGAAACCGGCTTCTGCAATATTGCGCGCAATGGATTTGCCCATCAACCCGAGACCAATGTAACCGACTTTTAGCATAAATGCTCCTTTGGGAGGTTTTGGAGGGGATTATACTCGCGCTCTCCAAACAAAGAACCTGCCTTCATAACGGAAGCAGGTTCAAATCCCAGGGTGAAGCGTTTACTTGATCCCGTATGTCATGCTGACCGTGACCGTCAGCGTCAACTGACCGGGCTGGATCGGCGCGGTATTTTGTTGATTGACGAGAACATCTGTGTGGACGATTTCCGCGAGAAGTTGCGCTGGAACGACCTTTATTATCACATGGCTTATGGCGTATCGGCATGAGCGGATTTGAAGCAGATACTGGGTAGATAGGCACTTACTACCCGCTTCTGCTCGGTTTCAACGATTTGAATCCCTCCCCAAGCGCCTCGTGCGCGATCCCAATGACCATGAAGGCCCGGGGATCGGTTTCCTGGACGATGGTTTTGATCTGGGCGATCTCGGAGCGCGAGACAACACAATACAAGACCGGGCGCTCGACGCCGGTATACGCGCCCGTACCGGACAGCATCGTCACGCCGCGTTCCATGTCGCGCAGGATCTGGTCGGCGATGGCCTGCGGCTGCGAGGTGACGATCATGGCGGTGCGGGCAGTCTCCGAGCCTTCCAGCACGGTCTCTGCCACGATGCCGCTGACGTACAGGGTGACAATAGCGTACAGCGCCTGCTTCCAGCCGAAGACGAAGCCTGCCGCCAGGATGACTGCCGAATCCACCATCAGGTAACTTTGCGACATGGACACATTCCGCCAGTGGTTGAGGATGCGCGCCAATATGTCCGAGCCGCCGCTGGTGCCGCGTCCACGGTAGACCAAGCCGTATCCAAAACCGCTGACCACCGCGCCGTACAGCGAATTGAGAAAAATGTCATCGGTCAGGCCATTTTCAGGAAAAAACGGCAGCCAGAGCAGGGCGTCTACGGCCAGCGAGTAGACCAGGATGGCAATTGCCGTGCGCGCTGCAAAACGCCGTCCGCCCAGGAAACGCCAACCGAGCAAGAAGAGGGGGATGTTGCCAACGAAGACCATCAAACCGATCGGCCAGCCTGTGAAATGGTTGACCAGTTGCGCGATGCCGCTCACGCCGCCCGACGCCAGTTGCGCCGGGACGAGAAAGAGACGCAGGCCAATTGCCTGCGCCAGGGAACCGATTACGATCAGGCCATAATCGCGGAAGAGGGGCCAGGAACGTTCAGGCATCCAACAACTGCACTCCTGCCAGTTTTTCGATCACACCGATGACCGCTGAGTTGTCCAGTTCGGCCATGCCCATTTGCAGCATGGCGTTGAACAACTGGGTGTGCTCGGCCGCCGCCGGCAATGGGATACCGTATTCGCGCGCCGATTCCATCACGATGTTCAGGTCTTTGGCCTGCATGTAGGCCTTGAAGCCGGGCTGGCGGTTGCCGTCGAACAGGCGCGGCGGTTTGACGTCCAGCGTCCAGCACTGCGCTGCGCCTGCCTTGATGGCATCCACCACTTTCTGTGGGTCCACACCTGCTTTCTTCGAGAAGACCAGCAGTTCGCCCATGGCCACCATCTGCGCCGCGACCATGATCTGGTTGGCGGCCTTGGCGACCTGCCCCGCGCCCGCTGCGCCCACGTGGGTGACGGTCTTGCCCATCGCCTGGAAGACCGGCATGACCTTCTCCAGCGCAGAGGCTTCGCCACCGACCATGACCGTCAGCGTGCCGTTCTTTGCGCCGATGTCGCCGCCGGAAACAGGCGCGTCCAGGGCTTGCACGCCCTTCGCCGCCAGTTTGGCCGCGATCGCGCGCGCCGCAGCCGGCTTGATGGTGGAATTGTCCACGAAGACCAGCCCCGCGTATGCGCCTGCGATGACGCCCTCCTCGCCCAGCGCGACCAGTTCCACATCCGGGGTGTCGGGCAGGTTGGTGAAGACCACGTCCACCTGCGCGGCCACCTCGGCTGGTGAGAAGGCCGGGGTCGCGCCCTCGGCCGCCAATTCGTCCACCGGGGCGCGGGAACGGTTGTGAACTACCAATGGGAAACCCGCCCTCAAAATATTGCGCGCGATGGACTTGCCCATCAAGCCGAGACCAATATAACCAACTTTTAGCATACCTGCTCCTTTGGGAGGTTTTGGAGGGGATTATACCCGCGTGAACCCCAACTGAAAAAAACCTTTTCCTGGCTGGCAAAGAAGTTGCTATTGGAGATACTTATTCAACTCCATCACCAAGAGATGAACTGTCGTGCAAGGATTATCGGCTGCCGGATTGTGATAAGGTTGATGCACTTCGAACAATCTTTGTGCATTGGCAATGGCCTCGTTTTGCCTGGCCAATAAATCGGCATACAAGTGGATGTCATTCTTTTTATAAGTTTTCCCCAATTTTTCCGTCAGGATCTTCTGATAATCCCGGCGCGAGAGAGCCGTATTCTGGTAACCAAAATGCAAGACATACCATAACTCAAAGGCTTCATTTGAATATGCAACTCTAAAACCAGTTTCCCCGGCTTGCCTGATCGAACGATTGAATTCTTCGGCATCGAAATCATCCCGGTCGAACACCACCCAAACCTGTGTATATTCTTCGCATCTTATCTTTTGGGCGTATTCCACCACGCCCATTGGACTGCGCCCCGTCCCTTTGACTTCGACCACTGCATTGACGCGAAAACTACGGAAGTAATTCGGCTCGGTCTTTTCGCCCCCACAGACAATCAGGAAACGCGGGCGCAGTTCACGCGTTTTTATCGCGCGCCTGGCGAGCAGGCTTCCCTTATCCGGCAATTTACGCCCGCTCGGTTTTGGTTTCCGCGCCATCATTCAGTTCCTGTTCGATGTAGGGACGCAAGCCGCCTATGAGCGGGACACCTCCATAGCGTCCGGCCAAGTAGTTTTTGAGATACGAGGCGTCTTTACGCTCCTTCATTTCCGCAAGTGAATATAACTCGGTCGCGCCGTAACGATTCTTTTGCATGAACCAGATCTGGTCGCGGCGCAATAAACATTCGCCCAACAGTCCGGCATCGTGTGTAGCAAAAACGAGTTGTGCATTGCGTGGGTTACTGTCGGGTGTATTGAAAAGACGCACAATCTCACGTGTCAAAAGCGGATGCAGGCGAGCTTCCAATTCATCTATGACAAGGGTCCAGCCATTTTCAAGGACATCAAACAACGGACCTGTTAATGCCAGGAACTTTTGCGTCCCTTCGGATTCATCACTCATCTCAAGAGTTTCGTGACCCACCTGTTGCTCGCCATCGAAAAGCGGATGTTTCGTCTCCATATTTTTGATTGTAAATTCGTTTTCCGGTTTGTTTTCTTTGGCAGCAATTGTTTTGAGAGTATCGCGTACTTCATCGGGCAGGGCAGGATGGTCAAAGGGAAGTGTCTGTACTGATAAATCTAGGATGCCAGTATCGGCCAGGCGAATCACTTCTCGAACCCGTTGGAGAAATGTATACTCTCTTTCTAACCGCTCCATTGTGTATCCAGCGTACACTTCATCGTTCAATCCCGATATTGCTCTCAGGTGAAAACGGAACCACTCCAACAGTTCTGTCGCGGTTTTGCTATTGAACTGCGCCAGCACTGAAAGAAACAAGGCGTTGGAACGAGTCTGGCGTTGCACAGATAGAGGAGATTCTCGCCGCAGCGGAGCAGAAATTTCGAATTCCTGCCCCTCGCGCGCAAACAAGCGCGTTTCGCGCTGCGCGGCGTGATATAACCATTCACTATGTACACGCTCTTCGTCGGCCTCGAAACCATAGCGATAGCGTTTCCCGTCAAGTAAAAAGACGATTTGGAAATAAGCCGGCTTTTTACGGGCAGACACATCCAGGCGAAAGCGTTCTACCGGAATCTTTTCGCCTGCTTGCAGTTTTGTGGCGGAATTTAGCACAAAATTGCGCATGAACATGATTGCTCGCACCAGGTTGCTCTTACCGCTGGCATTTGCTCCATAAAGCGCTGCGCTACGCAACAAGGAGAATTTGCCTGCTCGAAACACATTGCGTTCGTCAAGTTCTGGGTCATCACGCAAGGATGTTGCCAGCAGACTCAACGTCACCGGTTGGTGAAAAGATCGGTAGTTTCCTACTGCAAATTCCAGCAACATAATACATCCTTTTTGTGGAAAAATCGAAAATTTACATCCTTATAATACAATATCCCGCGCGTTGCGTCAATCCCCAATTTCACCATAATAACAGTGACCAGCCTTGGCTGGTCACTGTTCCTGATGAATGAGAACGAACTATTTGATCTCGTACGTCATGCTGACCGTGACCGTCAACGTCAACTGGCCGGGCTGGATCGGCACAGCAGCCGCTTCTGCCCCACCGCCGCCGCCCTTGCCGCCGAAGGTATCGATGTACGGGGCTGCCGATGAGTCGTAGAATCCGATGGACTGGATCTCGCCCAGTTTCACGCCGGCCGCCTCGGCCAGTTCCTGCGCCTGGACCTGGGCGTTTTCCACCGCCGCATCGCGCGCCTGTTTGAGCGCCTCGGTCTTATCGGCCACGTCGAACTGGATGCTGTTGATGCTGTTCGCGCCCGCCGCAACGGTCGCATCCAGCAGGTCGCCCAGCGCATCCAGGTCGCGCACCGTCACGAAGACGGAGTTGTCCACTACGTAGGTGACGCCGGTCTGCTGGCCTTCGGGGTTATATTGCGTGTTGGGCCAGATGCTGAAGTTGGTGGTCTTGATATCCTTGTCTTCGATGCCGGCCTCTTTCAGCGCCGCAATCACTTGCTGGGTTTCGGCGGTGTTGGCTGCCACCGCCTCGGAAGCGGTCGCCCTTTCGGTATGCACGCCAACATAGATATACGCAATGTCGGGCGTCAGGTAGACTTGCCCTGTTCCATTGACATTCAACGAGCGGGTGGGCGGCGGCGCGGCCTGGTTGATGGTGGTCGGCCCGCAGGCGCCCAACGCAAACGCTGCAATGAGAACCGCCGATAGCAATAAAGTTTTGTTACGCATACGATCATCTCCTTGTTGTGATATAAGCATGGTATAGACGCGCTCAGGCCGGGAAAGTTCCAGAAATGGCTTGAATTGTACCTGGTTTGTAGGTAAAATAACCGCACATTTGTTCCAGGTTGCTATGGCGATTGACTTCCAGCAAATCTATACCAAGATCAAGGAGATCGGCGCAGGCGCGCGCGAACGCAAGAAGACGCTCGAAGAGAGACGCAGCCGGGCGCGCGACTTGCTGTCCGCTTACGCTTCCGAATTGGACGCGCTGCGCATTGCAGTGGACGCCGCTAAACGCGCTGATCCCAGCCTGCGCTGCGCCTTGCCGCTGGACGAGGCGCTCGCTTCATCCTGCCCCCCGCCTGATTCCGTACCCCAAGCCATTCTCATTGCCGCTGACGGGTCGCAGATCAACCCCGACCGGCACGCTGCGACCCAGTTCTGCCTCATCAATGTCGGCGCCCTCGTCATGCAGACGCGATCCGGCGCAGCGCCGGAGATCCACACCCACAGCGAACTGCTGTACGGCGACGAACTGGATACCCAGACCGGCGTCATGACCGAGGGCATGGTGGCCCTGCGCCGCGACCTGAAAGAACGCTCCCAACTCGAAGAACTGTCCAGGGACATGGATGGCGCGGTCGTCACCTTCACCGACGGGCCCATCGAACTGTGGGGCGCCAGGGATGGGGAAGACGCCAAGGCCTACCTGGATGCCTTGGACAACTACAAGTCGGTTTTATCCCGTTTACAGGCGCGGGGCGTCATCACCGCCGGGTATGTAGACAAGCCCTCCGCCAACCTGGTGGTGCGCCTGCTCGAAATTGCGTCGGCCAGTGTAGGACAAGATGCTATCTTGTCCTACCTGCGCAATTACCATCCCCTGCGCGGCGTCAGCGACCGCTGGCTGTTCGGCGAAAAGAGCGCCCCGCTGCTGCCGCCCGGTCATCGTTCGGCGGTCTTTGGCATCCAGTCCAAATCCGAAAAAGACTACCAGGGCGCGCTGTCCTTGCGTTTCTTCTACCTCAACGTCGGCGCAGACGCGCATCCCTGGCCTGCCCGCGTGGAAATCCCCAAGTGGGTGGCAGACGACCGGGAAAAACTCGACCTCCTGCACGCCGTACTGGTGGAGCAATGCCGCATGATGGGCAGCAAGCCCTATCCCTACCTGCTGCACCGCGCGCATGAGGTGGCCGTGGTCAGGCAGGAGGAGAAATACCAGGTCGAGCAGATGCTGGCGCAGGAACTCCGCCGCCAGGACGAAGAACTCGACGACGGCTCGTACAAGCAATCGGCAAAGGATTTGCCGGGAAGAACAAGGAGATAGCCCCCACCATCCCCACCATCCTTCCCCCCTCGGGGACGATGCGGGGAGGGGGCAGGAGGCCACATGACCCCAATCGAAATCGGACGCTTACTGCGCGCTGGCACGACCGGCTTCGTGGCCGGCTGCCGCGTCTCGCAACTGACCGTCCCGGCCTTCGGCGCGTTGGTGCGCGCCCCGCTGGAAGACGGCTACCAGGTCTACGGCCTGATCTACGACATCCACATCGACGATGACGGGCTGGTGCGCCAACTGGTCACTGCCGAGGCCATCAGCGACGAGGTGATGCGCGACAACCGCGAGCGGCGCATCGTGCCGGTCGAGATGTCGGTGCTGGCAGTGGGATACGAACAGGGCGGCAAGGTTTTCCACCTCCTGCCGCCCCGCCCGCCGTTGAGCCTGGACGTGATCTATTCGTGCCAGGCAGGCGAACTGGCGCGCTTCGTGAAAGCCGGGCGCTTTGGCTATTTCCGGCACATCTTGAACGCCAAAGACGCCCCGGTCAGTGAAGTGCTCAGCGCCCATATCCAGCAGGTGCGCGATGTGACCAGGGACCAGGTCTGGGCCGAAGCCGCCATCCATGAGATCATCAGCCTGCTGCGCGACGACTACCCGGCCTTGATGTCGGTGCTGGGCGCATTGAGCGACGTGACCGTTTGAGGGCAAATGCGGAAAAACGACCCGCCTCCCGCCAGCCTGGCGCTGGCAGAACGCGGCATCCCGCACAGGGTTTTTGTCCATTCTGGCCCGGTGACTTCGTTGGAGCAGGCCGCCCGTGAGCGCGGTCATCGCCCGGAGCAGGTGGTGCGCAGCATTCTGTTCCGCACCGGGGAGGACGAGTACTTGATGGCGCTTGTGGCGGGAGCGGCGCAAATCTCCTGGAAGGCGCTGCGCGCTTACCTGGGTCAGTCGCGCCTGACGATGGCAAAAGAGGACGAGGTCTTGCGGGTGACGGGATATCCCATCGGGGCGGTGGGGCCGTTTGGCATGGCGCGTACCCTTTCGGGCACAGGCAGGCTGCGGGTTGTAGCGGACCCGGGCGTGTTCGCCGAGGAGGAGGTCTCGCTCGGTTCCGGCGTGCGCGGCGCGGCCGTCATCCTGAAGCGGCAGGATTTCCGGCGCGCGCTGGGGGAAGTGGAAGTCGCGTCGCTATGCGAAGATCCAGGACAGTCAAAATTCAGTCGTTGAATTTTACTTGACAAACAGCGCCGCTGCGTGTATACTTTTATTATAAACTCTATTGTTTTAGTAGACTTTCAGCCCTATGCGACTCTCCAAACGCGGTGAATACGGCCTGCGGGCCATGATCTACTTGGCGAACACCCAACTGCGTACGCCCGGCGCGATGGCGCAGATCAAAGATATTGCCGAGAGCGAGAAGATCCCAGCCAAATACCTGGAGCAGATCTTGCTGGCGCTCAAGAACGCCGGGTTGTTGAACAGCCGCATGGGGATCGGCGGCGGCTATTACCTGGCCAGGCAGCCGAAGGAGATCAGCCTGAGCCAGATCGTGCGCGTGCTGGACGGGCCGCTGGCGCCCATCCGCTGCGTGAGCCAGATGGCCTACGAACCCTGCGGCTGCCCGGACGAGCGCACTTGCGGCTTGCGCATGGTGATGGGCGACGTGCGCAATGCGATTGCGAACATCCTGGAAAATACGACCCTGGCAGATGTGACCGCGCGCGTCGAAGCGGCGCGCAGTTCGTTGGAAGCGTAATCCCTGCAGCGTGACGGGTTTCCTGTCACGACAAAAATTATACCTAAAAGTATATTATTATAATAGACTTTATAGAGTAATAGCGTTGAAAATCCGGCTACAAATGCCGTATTCCTAAATCTATCTCTCAGGAGAAAAAATGGAACTGACGATCTTGCTGTACCTGGTAGTTGGGTTCGTAGCCCAGATGATCGATGGCGCGCTGGGCATGGCGTATGGGGTGAGTTCGAATACTTTCCTGCTCAGCGTCGGCGTGCCGCCGGCCATTGCCAGCGCCTGTGTGCACCTGGCAGAGACTTTTACCACCGGCGTCTCGGGCGTCTCACACTGGAAACTCGGCAACGTAGACAAGGAACTGTTCAAGAAATTGATCATCCCCGGCATCCTGGGGGCGGTGGTGGGCGCTTACATCCTGACCCAGATCGACGGGGACGCCATCAAGCCATGGATCTCCGGCTATCTGCTGGTGATGGGCATCGTCATCCTGGTCAAGGCCATCCGGCATAACGGTGAGCACAACGAAGTGACCAGCCACATCAGCATCCTGGGGGCCATTGGGGGCTTCTTCGACGCCATTGGCGGCGGCGGTTGGGGCCCCATCGTGACCACCACCCTGGTAGCGCGCGGCCAACACCCGCGCTTTGCCATCGGCTCGGTCAACTCTTCGGAGTTCTTCATCACCTTCTCGCAGTCGGTGGTCTTCATTTTTACTCTCTCATCCGATCTGCTCGCCAACTGGCCGGTCATCGTTGGCCTGCTGCTGGGCGGTGTGATCGCAGCGCCCTTTGCGGCCATGGTTGCCAAGAAACTGCCAGTGAAAGTCCTGATGGCAATGGTCGGCCTGCTCATCATCGGCTTGAGCATCCGCACCATCGTGCTGGCGGTGATGTAGCGAAAAGCCCTGCTTCTCGCGCCCCTACTCTGCCACCACGAGAAGCAGGGCAGCCTTACCAGACGCCCGGCAGCAGGCGGTAGCGCGTCTTTTTCGCGTACTCCTTGTAGCCGGGTAGTTCCCTGTGCAGTGTGCGATCCTCCAGGTCGGTGCGGACGAGGAGAATGAAAGCCAGGAAAACCGCAGGCAGGTAAGTCCACAACGAGTCCAGCAGAACGGGCGTGGCAAAGTAGGTCAACAGCGCGCCTGCATAGCCGGGATGCCGCAGGAAGCGATACGGGCCGCCCTCCACGACCGTTTGCCCGCGATCCCTCTGGATGCGCACCACGCCGGAGAAGAAGCGGTTTTCCACCAGCGCCCACGAGCCGAAGGCGAAGCCTGCGACGATCAGCGCCAATGCAATGACCTCCGGCAGCAGGTTGAAATCTGGCTTTGTCCAGTCGTAGCGCGCATCCAACCCGGCGACCAGGGGGATGAGCGCCCCGCCCAGACCGACCAGCCGGGACAGGACTTTGTCCCAGGGTTTGGCGTCGGCCAGTTGCATGGAGCGGGCACGTTCCGCCAGGATGTCGGGATGGCGCCTGGCTGCCAGCGCGCGGCTGATGGCAAAGCCCAGGATGTTGACGCCTGCAAACGTCCAGGCTTCCCACCACTTCCAGCGCCAGGCAATGAGGATAGGCAACAGGGGCACGAGCACCAGGAAAACGAGCAATTGCAGGACGACTTGCGGGGTCATGACTTTTTGCGAATTGGACATGGCAGCCTCCTGTGACAGTATAATAATAGCACGTGCGCGCCAATCCTCAAAGAGTCCAGACGGGTGGCGCAATTTGCCAAATTGCGCTACGATAGGATTGTTGGAGAACCAACTATGAAAATGTTCCGGTTTGCTTTCCCGTTCCTTATTGGTTTACTTTGTATTGCCTTCCAACCTGCCCAGGCGCAGGGCGATGCCCCGCTCGTGCTGGTGCTGGAAGCGGATGGCGCCGTCACGCCTGCTATGCGCGAATACATTTCTCGCGGGCTGGACCTGGCGGTTCAGCGCGGCGCCGACCTGGTGATCTTGCAGTTGAACACGCCCGGCGGCGACATCACCACCACCCAGGAGATCGTCACCGCCATCCGCGCCAGTGAGACGCCGGTGGTGGTCTATGTTGCGCCGCGCGGGGCGTGGGCCGGCTCGGCCGGCACGATTATCACCCTGGCCGGTCACGCGGCTGCCATGGCGCCCGAAACGGCTATCGGCGCAGCCAGCCCGGTGGGAGCGCAGGGCGAAGACCTGACCGAGACCCTGGAGGCCAAAGCCAAGGAGATCACCAAGGCCACCGTGCGCGCGTTAGCCGAACGGCGTGGGGCAAAGGCGGTGGAATTGGCCGAAGCCACCATCGAGACCGCCAAAGCCGTTTCCTCGAACGAAGCGTTGGAAGTCGGCTTGATCGATTTCGTGGCCGCCGACCTGCCCGACCTGCTCGACCAACTGGACGGCTTCGAAGTGCAAATGGCGGATGGCGCGCGCACACTCGAGACAGGCGGCGCCGTCACCGAAGCGGTCGAGGCCAGTTTCATCGAGCAACTGCTGGCCATGCTCATCAACCCCAACATCGTCTTCCTGCTGCTGACCATCGGCGTGCAGGCCATCTTCATCGAACTCAGCAGCCCGGGCGGCTGGGTGGCGGGCTTCATCGGCGTGGTGTGCCTGTCACTAGCGGCTTATGGGTTGGGCGTTCTTCCGGTCAACTGGTTCGGCATTGCCTTCCTGGTGATCTCGTTCGCGCTGTTCGTCCTCGACATCAAAGCGCCCACGCACGGCGCGCTCACCACAGCCGGTATCGCCACTTTCATCGTCGGCGCGCTGGTGCTGTTCAACTCGCCCGGCACGCCGCAGTTCCAGCGCGTCTCGCTGCCGCTGGTCATCGTCGTCGGCATCCTCACCGGCGCGGGGTTCGGCGTCATCGTCGGCTTTGGCATCCGCGCCCTGCGCGCGCCCATCCGCGCCGGGCGGGAGACGCTGGCCGGGAAGACCGGCTTCGCCCGCAGCGACGTCGGCTTGACGGGACAGGTCCAGGTCGAGTCCGAACTCTGGACAGCGGAAGCAGCCGAAGGGTCGGAGATGATCCGTAAGGGCGACAAGGTCGAAGTCGTCGAAGTCAAAGGACTGCGACTGAAAGTCCGCAAGATACAGTAGAATTAGGACACGGATCACACGGAGTAGATGGATTTCCGTTTATTTCACGGACTCTTCCGCGGCTTCCGTCAGTTCCGTGTCCAAGAACGCATCCGAAAGGACCCCATGCCTGCTACCCCTACCCGAGACCGGGTCAAACCCGAAGAGATGAACACCCGCCCCCTGCGCCGCCCGGAGTGGATCAAAGTGCGCGCGCCGGGAGGGGAGACATACGAAAAGTTGCACACCCTGATGCGTTCGAAGGAACTGCATACCGTCTGCGAGGAGGCCAGATGCCCGAATCTGGGCGAGTGCTGGGGCTCCGGCACCGCCACCTTCCTGATGCTGGGGGATGTATGTACGCGCAGTTGCGTGTTCTGCGACATCAAACACGGTAAGCCGGCCCTGCTGGACTGGGGCGAAGCCGAGCGCGTGGCGCAGGCGGTGAAAGCCATGGAACTGAAGCACGCCGTCATCACCTCGGTCAACCGCGACGAGCGGCGGGACGGCGGCGCGCCGGTCTTCGCGATGGTCATCCGCCGCATCCGCGAACTACTGCCGGGCTGCTCGGTGGAGGTGCTGATCCCCGATTTCAAGGGCAGCCTGGAAGCCTTGAAGATCGTGATGGAAGCGCGACCGGAGATTCTGAACCACAACGTGGAGACCGTGCCGCGCCTGTTCAAGACCATCCAGCCGCAGGACAAGTACGAGTGGGCGGCGGCCACGCTCTCGAACGCCAAGAAACTCGACTCCGAAGTGCTGACCAAGAGCGGCGTCATGGTCGGGCTGGGCGAGACGCTGGAGGAGGTCAAGGCCGTGATGCGCGACCAGCGCTCGTGGGGCGTGGACATCCTGACGGTCGGCCAGTACCTGCAACCAAGCAAGAAGCATTATCCCATCGACCGTTACTACACGATGGAAGAATTCCAGGAACTACGCGATTACGGGCGTGAAATCGGTTTCAAGTGGGTCGAGTCCGCGCCGCTGGTGAGGTCGTCGTATCACGCCGCCGAGCAGGTGCGGGCGTTGAGCGCGGTGCATCGGAAACTTTATGGAGAGAGTAGGGAATAGGGAACAGAGAGCAGTCATCAGTTATCAGTGAGTCTCCTGGCGGGGAGGAAACCGTCCACGAATTTTTCTCCACGAATAACCGAATGTCGCGCACCCTTATTCGAGCATTCGAGACCGGAATTCGTGGATGGTTCTTTTTCGGCGGGATGCTTTTGGTTGATTTTTGGGGAGAGGAGGCATATAATCGCGAAAATGAACGATTTGCAAGTGCCGGAATTCAAAACGTACGAAGAGGAAGCAGCGTTTTGGGATAATCTTGATACTTCCGCCTTCATGGAAGACGACGGCAAATGGCTTCGCTTCGAGACTCCCAACAAACGGGCGATTCGCGTCGCGATCCTGCCCGAAGTCGCAGAAGAACTCATACGGCGCGCTCGCGCTATCGGTTGAAACGCTGGTAAACGTTTTTCTGTCCGAGCATCTGCATGAATTAACCGCTACGAAGTAGGGGGATCGGCTTCCAGTGGGTCGAGTCCGCGCCGCTGGTGCGCTCGTCGTATCACGCCGCCGAGCAGGTGCGGGCGCTGTCAATTGTGCATCGGAAGTTGTATGGGGGGTAGTTGCCGGTAAACGGTTTTCGGTTCAGGCATCGGGAATTTTCAGGCCTATTTCTGGAGATTTTTTGGTTTACATTTGGATGAAAACCGGATATAATCTGACATTAGAATTGAACTGTTGATTTTTGACAATGGAGGTTGCGATGGAAATCCGTATCAACGTGGATGATAAGTTCATTGAATCACTGAAAAACCAGTTGAAAGCCAAAAAGGCAACCGAGGTGACGGTGGACGCCCTGACGCTGCTCAATTGGGCCGTGGAGGAGGCCAAAGAAGGCCGGGTCATCCTCTCGGCGAAAAATGATGGCTCCGAGGTGCGCCGCCTCGCAATGCCTACACTGAGCAAGATCAAACCAGGATAAACGAGGGAGTCTCGTAGGGGAAGGAGCGATGTCATGCCACCGAATGAGAAGATCGACCTGAAAGCGGCGCCCGAGGTTACGCCATCGGAAGCGCCCGCCAGCGAGATACCTCCCCTTGCAAGGGCTGGCGTCGATCTGGCAAAATGGGTGTTTGTGATCGTGTCCGTTTTCATCGTCGTTGCGCTGGCCCTGCTGGCCTGGAATGAGGTAGGGCTGTTCCAAATGGAAACGAGTTATACCCAACAACTCAAACCAGACATGAGCACAGCAGAGATGAACATGGTCAAGGAGTTCATCGCGCAACTCGAAGTCCAGAGGAAAGCGTTTCGGGAATTCTGGCTACAATTCTTGCAGATGATTCTATTGAATCTCCTGCTCCCGGTTCTAACCGCTATCTTGGGCTACATCTTCGGCAGCAAAGTCAGCGACCAATAACGAGCGCTGAAAATTGCCGTGATGCTCGGCTGGATTTGTCAATCCCTCGCCAGCGAGGTCATCGTATAATGCAGCCGAGCAGGTGCGGGCGCAGTCAATTGTGCATCGGAAGTTGTACGGGGAGACAGGGGGTGCGAACCGGTAGATTGGGATCTGGCTATGGAGTAGAAATATGGAAAACCTGATCAACCTGCCTGAATGGTTGGGGACTGCCGTGGTCGGCGCTGTCGTGGCAGCGATTGGCTACGTGGCCAAACTGATCGTGGAATGGCTGGCCCAAGTCAACGAAAAGCGACGCGCCCGGCGCGCGCGCCTGGCAGCCTTGTATTCGCTGCTGCGCGCGGGCAGGGTCGCCGTTGTCATCCAGGCGAAGCACCGGGACCGCCTGCAAGCGTTAATCGAAGCGAGGGACCCGATGCTGGTTGAGTCAACCATTGCACAGGGCTACGACAAAGTGTTCGAAACAGTCTATGCCGGTATGACGAGCGAGGAAAGGGTGCTGCACGTCATGATCCGAACGATCACGGAGAATACCCTGCACCCGATCAACAACCTGTTGTTGGAATGGGTGCGGAACGACGACTACTTCAAGGCGCATACGTGGGGTCGGGGCAATCGGAAGGCGCTGGCAGACAACTTGTCCCTGCTGGAGGCGCATCTCGTCTTGTGGCTTGCCAAATACAAGGTCTGGATCCCGGAGCACCCGGAACATGCCCTGGTGTACATGGCGGACGAGCAGGATCATGGGGTCGGCTTTCCCAACAGGCTTCAAGATGCCGTGGAAGCCGTCTTGAAAAAGGGGTGGTTGTTCGGCGCCTGACCAAGCGCCCGTATAGATTGGGAAGGAGGTTGTCCTATGATGAGCAAGAAAATGATACTCATGGCCGGCGCACTGACCATTGCCGCGGTCGGCCAGATCGCCCTGGCAATTGTCTTGTACGAGCCGCAGGCCAGCGCGGCGGTCATCAACACCGGTTGGGGCATCCTGTGGGTGTCGGCGATCTTCGGCTGGCTGCCCATCTTCACCTTTCGCAAGAAGGGGGAAGTCAAAGGGCGCGGATACATCCAGACCACCAAACTGGTAGACAGCGGCGTGTATGCCATCGTCCGCCACCCGCAATACCTGGCGGGCGTGCTGATGAGCATTGCCCTGCCGTTGATCACGCAGCACTGGTCGGTCCTGGCGCTGGGTGTGGTTGCCGCTGTTATCTACTACGTCAACACTTTCGAGGAAGAGAAGGATAATATCGAGAAATTTGGCCAGGCCTACCGGCGCTACATGGAGACCGTCCCTCGGCTGAATTTCATCTTGGGGATCGTGAGACTGGTACGGCGGCGGTTAGGGTAATTGATTGCGTGCTGTTGCCAGGGCGAGTCGCTGACAGAATCCGGCGGAAAATTCCTGATTCTGGCGGAATTTGTGGTTTCGTCACAAACCATCCACGAATAGGGTCACGAATGCCCGAATTCAGGCCATTTCATTCGTGACTCTACTGCAAAAACCTTGAATTCTCACCACTGAGACACAGCCTGTCCTGGCCGACAGGCCAGGGAGTCACGGAGTTCTTCATCTTCATCTCAGTGTCTCCGTGTCTCTGTGGTTTGATTTGAGTGTGACTAAAACTGGTTGGTCTCAAGGCGTTCCACCAGTTCAAGGCGATTGGATTTGAGAGTTGTGCCATACAGTTCGCGATGGCGTCGGGCACGACGGAAGGCATGAAAATCATTCCAGTCACCGTTCTCGTTGACGGCGCGCAAAGCCAACAATGCTCCTGCGCCTGCGATGGTCCAGCGCATGCCCGACAATTCCATGCGATCTTTGACGAGATGACGGCAAGTTCCTTCGATCACGCCAGTGCCG
>JBMOMP010000071.1:0-8825 GCA_049323115.1 Chloroflexota bacterium | reverse complement strand
TGCCTAACCGGTCTAGAATGTCTTTCACCAGGTAGGCTACGCCAATTTGATAGGTCTCATATTCAATCTCAGGTGGGGTTGGAGTTTGAGTGTCTATGCCTCAAATTCTACCCTGCTCTCAGCCCAAGCCCCTCCCAAGGGGTAGCGGAAAATAGGTAGATAGGTTCTTTGGGAGTTCAAGGTGGAAAGATGTATATGCCAAGCACAAAGACAATCCTGGGGGTTATCATCGCCCATTGATTAATTTTTATAAGTCAAATCTTCAACAGCTTGGATACGTGGAAGTTAAAGATGACGAAGAAATTTGGACTGAGCCACTGATGCGCAATCGAAACAATGCGCCGTTATACAGATTGCTGTTTGCAAGCAAAGACATGCTTGGCGTCAAATTCTGGAAAGACATAACGAAGATAAAACGTTCTGGGCAAATCCAATTGTTGTAAAATTAGAACAACGGTGCTATTATTGCCTTATTCTCTTGGAGGAGAAATGGCTCGCTCAGGAATCGAATGGACGGAATCCACTTGGAATCCGCTTACTGGTTGCACAAAAATCAGTCCAGGCTGTAAGCATTGCTACGCGGAGAGGATGGCAAAGCGTCTGAAAGCAATGGGACAGCCGAATTACATCAACGGCTTCAAGTTGACTATGCACGAGCATGTCCTTGAAAAGCCGTTGGAGTGGAAAACCCCGCAAGTCATCTTCGTCAATTCCATGAGTGACCTGTTCCACAAGGACGTGCCTTTGGAGTTCATCCAGCGCGTCTTCGATGTGATGAAGCGTGCTCATTGGCATCAGTTCCAGGTGTTGACCAAGCGCTCGGAGCGGCTGGCGGAACTCAGTCCGCGTTTGGAGTGGGCGGAGAATATCTGGATGGGCGTCAGCGTGGAGAACGAGGATTACGTCTATCGAATTGACGGTCTGCGGAGGACGGGCGCGAAGATCAAGTTTTTGTCCGTGGAGCCGTTGCTGGGTCCGCTGCCGAAGATGAATCTCAGGGGAATCAATTGGGTCATCGTGGGCGGCGAGTCGGGACCTGGCGCGCGTCCGCTGGAGAGGGAGTGGGTGGTCGGCGTCCGCGACCAGTGCCAGAAGGCAAAGGTCCCTTTCTTTTTCAAGCAGTGGGGCGGCGTGCAAAAGAAGAAAGCGGGCAGGTTGCTCGATGGCAGGACGTGGGACGAGATGCCGCGAGATATGAGTTTTGCGAAGGTATAAAGATTGGCGGCGTACCAGCCGCCTTTTTATCTGACAGGGAAGGCGTCAGAAGTAATGTGAGAGTCTCTGCAAGAAATAGCAAGTCTCCCTGCCATAAAATCGCTCCATCTCGAAATTGGAGGCAGGCATGATGGATCGAATCTTCGATTGGTGTGTAACCGTATTGGTCTACTGGGCCGGCATTCTCGGCATGACGTACAAGGAGATCAACGTCTGGGTTTTTGTCATCATTTGGCCGGTGTTGACGCTCACGATGGCTGTGGTGATTGTCTGGCAATGGCGAAAGATCCGTCGTCTTACGAAATAGCCCATTCCAACCTGTGGATGGGGATTCGGGCGATTTTTTACAGTATACTTCCGGGATGCGCACATTTTCCATCGAGCAAGATTACCTGGGCGAGTTTTTCGACCCCATCAATTACGACATCGAAAACAGCGGTGAACGTCCCGCCTATCATTTCTACGCAGCGCTGGCGAGGCAGGTCGGCGGGAGCGCGCTGGAACTCGCCTGCGGTACCGGGCTGGTGACCTTGTGGCTCGCCGGGCAGGGGATTCCGATCACCGGGTTGGACATCGAGCCGGGGATGCTGACGCATGCCCGTCGTAAATCCGAGCAGCAAGGCTTGCCCGTGCGCTGGGTGCTGGGCGATGCGCGCCATTTTTCCCTGGGCGAAAAGTTCAACCTGGTCTACCTGACGGGAAACGCCTTCCAGGCCTTCCTGAACAATTCCGACCAGCGCGCCATGCTGCACAACGTCCGCGCCCACCTGGCGGGGGGCGGGGTGTTGGCCTTCGAGACCCGCAATCCCAACTGGGAGGATCTCACAAGCGACCCGAACGAAACGGAGTGGTTTTCGTACACCAATGCCCAGGGATACCACGTCCGCATCACCGAGGCGCGCGCATACGACCACGCGGCGCAGGTCTTGGACTATACCCTGTGGCGGCGCTGGCGGGAAGCGGACGGGGAGAAAGAACGCATCACCCACATTGCCATCCGCTACACCTTCCCGCAGGAGTTGAACGCCCTGCTCGAACAAAGCGGATTCCGCATCCTAGAGCAATATGGGGATTGGGATAAAAATCCGCTCACCCAGGCAAGCCCCTCGATCATCACGGTCTGTACGGGCGCATAGAAGGGGACAGGGCTTGCGTTTCGTTTATCTTGACGTAAGTATCAATAGTGGTATCATATCTGTATGGCAAAGGTCGAAGACATCCTCGCCGAGATGCGTTGCAATCCCAAAGGGATCCGTTTTCAAGACCTTTGTAAAGTGTGCGATTTCCTGTTCGGTGAGGCTCGACAAAAAAGCAGCAGTCACCGAATCTACAAAACGCCCTGGCATGGCGATCCGCGAATCAATATCCAGGACGATAAAGGAATGGCAAAAGCATACCAGGTAAGACAAGTATTGAAAGCCATCGAACGCCTGGAGGCGCAACGTGATGTTACAGAATGACCGGTATACTTATCGCGTAACCTGGTCAGAGGAAGATGACGAATATGTCGGCCTCTGCACGGAGTTTCCGAGCCTGAGCTGGCTGGCTCCCCTGCCCGAAGAGGCCCTGAAGGGAATCCGCCAAACTGTGTCGGAAACCGTTGCGGATTTGAAGACAAATGGGGAACCTGTCCCTGAACCGATTGCGGCCAAAAAATACAGCGGGAAATTCATGGTGCGGATACCGCCAGAATTGCATCGGCGGCTGGCAATGGAAGCGGCAGAGACCGGTATCAGTTTGAACCGTCTTGCAAGCGAGCGGTTAAGCCGGCAGGACACGTAATTTGCAGATCGATTAAAAAGGCGGTGTAGCAACCGCCTTTTTGGTTACGTCCTTGCTGCTGGCAGGGACGGCGCAGCCAGCGCTCATGGATAGATCCATTCGGCGAACAACGCGCCCAGGTCACAGCGGCAGTGCGTTTCGGCCAGCACTTTCATATCATCCCCAGTTACATTATCCCAACTGTAAGTCTCGGTATAGTCTTGCAGGAAAGCGTCGAAGGCTTCTTCCCCCATTTGATCGCGTAAGGCTTCGAAGAAAAACGCCCCGCGCCCGTAGACGATGGCGCTGTATGCCGTCCCATCATAACTGGCGACCGGCATCCCGACCGGGATCGGTTCGTTCTCCACGCGCGCCCAACGCGCCCGCAGGGACTGTTCGAAGCCGTCCCCGCCGCCCGTTCCGTAGCGGTCTTCGTAATATTGCCAGGTGACGAACTGCGCCAGCGATTCGTCCAGCCAGGGCTCGGCCAACTGGTCGTTGCCGACCAGGTTGTAGAACCACTGGTGCCCGGCTTCGTGCGCCACCACCGATTCGAGCATAATGTTTGTGGGCGTTCCGTTGAATTCACCCTGGAGGTTGTACAGGTTCGCGTTCAGCGCCACGATGCCCGGATACTCGACCCCCAGCGCATAGGTTGGCGTGGCTACCAGGTCGAACTCCGTGTAGGGATACGGGGCGTAGCGTTCGCCGAAGATGCGGAAAGCCTCCACCGCCATATCCAGCGCCGCCCGGGTGCCGTCTTCGAATTCCTTTGGCGCGTAACTGTTGAACGTGACCTGGCCGACCGTCCTGCTGGCGACCTGGAAATCGGGACTGGCGGCCAGGTAGAAATCGCGCGCCGGCCCCGCCGCATACGTGACGATCTGCCTGCTCCCGCCATCCTGGCGGCTGACCTCGCGCCCGGAGGCGACCAGCGCCAACCCTGCCGGGGCGTTGACCTGCGCCAGGAAGAAACTGGCGTCGGCATAGGTCAGGTCGCCGTGCGGGGCAGGCGTCTCGGCGGCCCAGCCCTCGTCATCGTAGACCGTGACCATCGGGTAGGCGTGCGCCAGGGTCAACACGCCGTCGTAAGCCGCCAGGACGCCATAGTTGGATTCCAGTTCCACGGGGATGGACAGGGAATATTCCAGATGCAGGACGACGCTTTCGTCCGGTAGCAGGCCGCGGCCGAGGGGGATGCGCAGCCGGCTGTCGCTGAATTCCAGGCTGCCTTGCGTCGGTTGGCCGTCCACCAGTATTGTAGTGACTTCCATCCGCCCGCCCAGCAGGTTGGGCAACAACTGGAAACGGATTTCGTCCAGCGCGACCTGCTCGCGGTTGGTGTAGCGCACTTCTTCCACGCCGGTCATGCTGGCCAGGTCTTCGGCGATGTTCCAGTTGAGGTGGTACACGCTGGCGCCTTCGAGTTCGTCCAGCGCGCCCCGCTGCGAGGCGATCAGCCCCGCTTCGTAAAGGGAGCGGTTTTCCCAGTCTACCGGCTGCGGCGCGGCGGGTTCGGCGCTGGGGATGGGCAATTGGGTTGGCAAAGGCTGGCAGGCTGCCAGACATGCCGCAAGGAGGATGAGCCTGGTCGGAAGGTTTTTCATGTTGGTTCCCTGCAAGATGTTTCTGGCTCCATCGTAACAAATTTTTGGGCGCGCGGGATGGGACTGGAGAGGGGTTTGCGCTGGTCAGCAAGGGGGAATTTGGAGGAATGCCAGCACGAGATCGAGCACCTGCTTGGGGTCGAGCGGGTCGGTATCGATGAACAGGTCGGCGTGTTCGCGCGCATGCGACAGGCGGCGCTGCTGTTCGAGGTAGTCGGCCTCGGTCCAGTCCAGGCTGCGCCGCTGGCAGGTGACCGGGTAAGAGGCCTGCAGGAAGACTAGCAGGTCGGGATTGGTGAGGCGCTTCCACATGTCCCTGACGTAGGAGTGTTCCTGGGCGATGTGGCGGGTGCGGTAGCCGAGCCGGTCGAGCGCGTGGGCGAGGGTAGACTTGCCGGCGCCGCAGGGACCAACGATGCCGATCAAGGGGCGGCGGAATGAATTCCGCGTTACGGGGGGCGCTACGTCATTACTCGTTGTCATGGACGAGGCGGCTCAAGCGTTCGGGAGCGCCCAAGACTACAATCATATCACCCGCGTGGAGCATCATACTGTCGGTGGGGTGCAGTTCGGATTGATGGTCATGGCGCACCAGGACGATATTGAGGTGGTAATCGTCCTCTACAACCCCAACGGTTTTTTCTACGATGGATGAGTTTGGCCGGATGGTCACGCGCGCCAGCCCTAGCAATTGCCCTTCTATTGAGATGGGATTGGTTACATCAGCGCCAGCCGCTGCGGCGGCAAAGACGGGCGCTGCCATCTCGGTGGCGCTGACGGCGATGAAGCCAAATTGGTCCTGGAGGGCATGGGCAAACTCTTCATCGAAAATGCGCACCACAACCTGGATATCTGGGTTGATACTGCGCGCTTTGAGGGCAATTTGCAGGTTCAAGGAATCGTTTTGGGTCGCCAGGATGATGGTGCGGGCCTGCGCCACATTGGCTGACTCCAGGGCGGCGAGGCGGCTGGCGTCATCTTGTATGACGGGAATTCCCATTTTCTGCACCGCTTTGAAGGTATCAATCGCGGGATTCAACTCGATGACAGCCACGTTTTCGCCCATTTCGTGCAGTTTGTGAACGACGCGATAGCCCAGGTGCCCCAAACCGACCAGGATGATATGTTTGTTGAAAGTGGAAGCAACAGCCATTTCCCATTCCTTGTTCCGGGCGCGCCGGTTGAAGAGCAGGCTGCCAAAATCGGCCAGTCCCTGCGCCAGGGTTCCGATCCCGACAACCGGCATGATAAAGTAGAAGATTTGCAATACGCCATGACGGGGAAATTCTCCCATGGGTTGCAGGAAGACCGCCGTCAGCACAATGTAAATCGCTTCGATGTGGCTCTTGGCCGGCTCACCGACCATTTGGGCCAGCCAGTCATACAGCAGGCCGCCGCCCAGTACCGCTGCGGTGAAGAGTAGCAGCGGGACGCGGAATTCGTTTATGAGGATGATGGTATCCCGCCAGGAGATACGCCACATTTGCAGTCTGGAGGTTAGCATGGGCCTTCCCTAGCGTATCGGCAACCTGACGCTCATGCGCCGCACCTCGTCCCCGTTGCGCGCGCTGACTTTGATTGCCACCACGCTGATATCGTCGGCCGGGCGGCCATCGTCCAGGTGGACAGCGTGCGCAAGCAGGGCGTCGGCGATTTCTTGCGGCGAGGGCTCCTGCTCCTCGAGCATGGCCTGGATGGCGCCGCACACATCCATGGGCTGGCCGCGCCGTTCCCCGGCGTGTGTCAGTCCGTCCGTGTACATGACGACCACCAACCCCGTCTCCAACTCGACCTCCAGGATCACCGGGCGGATGCCCCTGCGGATTCCCAGCGGCAAACTCTCGGCCTCCAGGCAATCCACCTGGTCGCCGCGGCAGACGAAGATCGGCGCGGGGTTGTTGCGCGACAGGACCAGCGTGTTGGTCTCCAGGTCAATCGAAGCGATGTTGAGCGTGCAGGAAACCTTGCCTTTTTTTTCCGTGTACAGCGCATCCGAAGCGGCGCGGGCGGCGGCGCCATCGCGCACGCCTTCGGCCAGCAGCCCGATGACCTTGCGCACCACCATGATCGAGACCGCCTTGGCCCCGCGCCCGGAGGTCTGCCCATCGGCCAGCACCACCGACAGCCCGCCGTTGGGGCGTTCTACCACTTCCATCGTGTCGCCGCTCTCGGAAGAAGCGTACTTGTTGATCTTGGCAACCGCGATTTGAACTTCCATGCCTGGATTTTACTTCATTTTTCCTTGACGCTTCTGCCTGTTACCGCTATAATCTGCCCGCTTGTCTGGAAATTCGCCGGGCGCTGGCCCGGCATGTTTATGTAATAAGGAGAAAGTCTCATGCCGCCACATCCAAAGCGCAAACATTCGAAGGGCCGCCGCGACCGCCGCCGCGCCCATGACGCGCTGCAAGCCAGCAACCTGGTCGCCTGCAGCAACTGCGGCTCCATGCGCTTGCCGCATACTGTGTGTCCAAAATGCGGGCATTACGAGGGACGCGAGATCATCGAGATCAAGAAAGAGAAGAAGAAAAAGTCTGAATGACCGCTCGTGAGCCGTGACGAACGCGGCTCCTTTGTGTTTATTAAGCAGGCCGGATATCCAGTCCGGCCTGCTTATTTTCTTGGAGGCGTATGGAACTCGATCCTAAAACGACCGCTTGCCTCTTTCCTGGTCAGGGCTCGCAGGCGCTGGGAATGGGGCGCGACCTGGCGGCCCACTTCCCGGTTGCGAAAGCGACCTTCCAGCAAGCGGATGACATCTTGGGCTTTTCCCTCTCGCGCCTGATGTGGGAGGGACCGGAGACGGACCTGAACGACACGCTCAACACCCAACCAGCGCTCTTCGTCCATTCGCTGGCGGCCTACCGCGTCTGCGCGCATCTTTTCCCGGACCTCAAACCTGCTGCCGTTGCCGGACATTCCCTCGGCGAACTGTCGGCGCTGGCGGCGTCTGGGGCGCTGTCCTTCGATGACGGCCTGCGGCTTGTCCGCGCGCGCGGCGAACTGATGAAGCGCGCCGGCGAACGCGCGCCGGGCGGCATGGCTGCCATCCTCAACCTGGATATTCCGGCGTTGGAAAAAGTCTGCTCCGAAGCCAGCCGCGCGGATGAGATCGTCCAGGTAGCGAACGACAACTGTCCCGGCCAGGTGGTCATCTCGGGCGCAAAAGCGGCTGTGGAGAGGGCCATCGAGGGCGCAAAGGCGGCCGGCGCAAAGCGCGCCATCCCGCTGGCGGTGAGCATTGCGGCGCATTCCCCGCTGATGGACAGCATCCAGCGCGAATGGGATGCGGCGGTGGATGCCTGTCCTATGTTCGACCCGGCTGTCCCGGTCATTGGAAACGTCCATGCCAGGCCGATGGGGGCCGCTGCGGAGTTACGCGCCGATCTCAAGGCGCAGATGCAATCGCGCGTGCGCTGGAGCGAGTCGGTGCGGGAGATGCTGGGGATGGGCGCGCAGGCCTTCGTCGAGGTGGGAAGCGGGAGCGTCCTGCTGGGGCTGGTGCGGCGCATTGCGCAATCCGCGCCGGGGGAGCCGGTCGTCTCCTTCTATCCGCTGGGTGAGCCAAAAGATTTCGATGTGTTTCATTTCGGTTGAAACTGTCCCGAAGGCTTTTGAAAGCAACCTGGTTTTCCGAGCAAAACCTTCACCCTGCGGGTACTTCGCGGGACGTTCTTTCTTCAGTTCATTTGAAATGCACCGAAAAGATTTTGGGACCTTCGAGCCGGATGGGAGATAAATCGTTTATAATACCAAACGTACATTTCTGATCTTTAATCAAGAAAGGAATTAAAAAGATGAGTCTGTTTGGAAAAATCCTGGAGAAACTGGGGATGAAGAAGCCCGAGGAAGCCGCCCCAGCCGCCAAGGCAGCGCCGAAGGCGGCGCCGGCCGCCCGGCCTGTGGCAACAAAGCCGGCAGCCAAACCTGCGGCGAGCGTCAAGCCCGCTGGGAGTGCTTCTTTTGCAACCCCCTCCTCGACCCCGGCTGCCCCGGCGGCCGCGCCGATGGCGATGGTGGACGTGATGAGCAAACTCGAAAAGATGGGCGCCGGCACTGGCCTGGACTGGAAGGTCTCGATTGTGGACCTGCTGAAGGTCTTGGGCATCGACAGCAGCCTGCAGGCGCGCAAAGAACTGGCGCAGGAACTCGGCTGCCCGGCCGAAACGATGAAGGACAACGTGGCGATGAACGTGTGGCTGCACAAGGCCGTGTTGTCGCAGATCGCCAAGAACGGCGGCA
>JBMOMP010000070.1:0-9002 GCA_049323115.1 Chloroflexota bacterium | reverse complement strand
CGTTTTTTGCTCCCCTCTCCCGCTGGGAGAGGGGCCGGGGGTGAGGGCAGGTAGGCAGTTACAAAAAATGAAAAAAACTTGGAATTGATCATGTTAGTCTCCTAAATCTTGTCACAATCTAGTAGGCCATTCAAAATGTTCATGGTGTTGGTGGTGCTTTTGTCTCCAATTTGGTCAGTTGTATATTTATATTGTGTAGTATTTCCTCTGTAGATGCATCTAGGGGTTGCCGTAATATACGCCATAGGTGATCGTAGTAAATGTCGGAGACAATTTTCCACTGATCATGCTCCTTGTACAAATTGATCTCATGTTCAAGACCGCCCATGCGAGAGATGTGTGGATCTTCTGGATTGAGTTCTACTGCTTTTTCTCGGATTGCATCAAAGCGCTCAAGTAGTGACACTACAGCTCTCTGGGCGGAAGAATCAATCTCGATATTGCTAAAATCCAGGAAATATTCGTATTTCACGTATCTGAGTTGATTCAATTCATAGTGTTTTCGTTCAACTGCCAGCTTGCCCATTTCGGTGACCAGGAAATCCCTTGCATCAGGTCCATCCGAGACTAGATCACCAAAGCCGTTGGTTTGGAAGTCTTCTGGCGGCGAAACGCTGAGGGCTTGATAGCGAAGATCAAAGTACGCCTGAATAACTCCCTTTATCTCCTCCTGTTGTTCTGTTTGGGTAGGGTTAAGCGTAGGGACGATTGTTAGTTGCGTCGGCAATGGGGATGGCGTGACGGCGGCTAGCATGGTGCTCAGGGTGGGCCGTGCGGGCGTCTCGGCAGGCCCGGCGACCGGCGTGCAGGCTGCCAGGGTGATCAGTAGGAATGTAAATATGATTCGATTTTTCATGGTTTCTGCCTCCTATCGCAGGAAAAGGGGGTTTCGAAATTCCGAATATACGCTTGCGAGTCATAGGCCCTCTAACTTGAAAGTTTATCTTTGGGGAACTAGTGTCTTTCCCCCAGTTCGAGCGGGTGGTGTATGATTTCAGTATAAGGGACATCCCTTCCCAATTCAAGTGACGATTGTCATGATGCTGTGGCTTTTCAGGAAGGGGAAAAAGGCGATTGCAAATTGCGCAATCTTTTCCTTTGAGCGCCTGTTTGCCAATTTTCAAGGCGCTAGGTTGGCGCGCAATTTTTGCATCCACGCCATCAGTCCCAGGCTGCTTGTGCTGACCAATCCGATCGTCATCCCGCCATACCAGATGGCAGTCGGGGAAATGGCGTCGTTCAGGAAGCCGCCGATGATCGGGGCGAGGGCGCGCGCCAGCCCCCATCCCAGCCAGTAGACGCTCATGTAGCGCCCGCGCAGGTCCGCGGGGGCGCGGTTAGCGACGTAAGTGCTGGAGGTGGGTACGATGATCAACTCACCGAAGGTCAGGAATACCATGCAGATCCAAAAGCCCCAGAAACTCGACGCCAGCGCGACGCCGCCGACGCTCAAGGCGTAGACCAGCATCCCGAAAGCGACCACCGGCAGGGTGCGGTAGCGGCGGGTGACGAGCGTCACGAAATATTGCACGAAGACGCACATCAAGGCGTTGGTGGTGGGCAGCCAGCCGTACTGGCTTTCGGGGATGCCAAAATTGCTTTTGACGTAGACCGGCAGCAGGATCCACAGCATGATCGGGGCGGCCAGGCCCAGGGCGGAGGCCAGCACAAAGGCCAGGTAACTGCGGTCTTTCAGCACGCGCGTGTAGCCTCCCGGCGCGCCCTGCGGATTTGTTTTTGGGAGGGATTTGTCCAGGGTCTCGCGCGCCAGCAGTAAGAGCAACAGGCCGTGCAGCAGCATCCCGGTTGCCGCGGCGTAGAAGGCCAGGTCGTAAGATTGCGCAGCGACAAAACCGCCGACCGCCGGCCCGAAGGCAAAGCCGGCGTTCAGCGCCACGCGGTTGATGGCGTAAGCGTCCATGCGCTGCCCCTCCGGAATCAGGTCGGCCAGCATGGCGTCGGCGCCGACCTGGTACAGCGGGTTGGACAGGCCGATCAGGAACATCAACGCGGCAAAGGCCGGGTACGAATTTGCCCGGAGCATGAAGAAATATGCCGCGCCGGTCAGCGCCATGCTGCTGACCATGATGATCTTGCGCCCGGTCTTGTCTGCCAGGGAACCGGCCAGCAGGGAGGAGAACAGTCCCGTCCCGGCGTTGATGGTCACGAGGGTGGCGGTCGTGCTGAGCGGCAGGTCCAGTTTGTTGCCGACAAAGATCAGGATGAACGGCCAGATCATACTGCCGCCGGCCGTGCTGATGAAGATGCCGGTGATCATCAGCCAGAACTGGCGGGGATACAAACGAAATAATGCCTGGAGTTTTGAAAACATGTTTCTTGAACCTGGATTTATACAGACATCCGGTAACAGAAAATCCGACGACCGCTGATAGGATAAGCGGTCGCCGTGATCTTGATGGCTATTAGGGATAACCCTGGAGATATTCGGATTTAGCGCCGACGGTCATTGCCGCCGCGACCGCGATCGCCGCGACCGCGCGGATCGCCGCCTCGCCCGCCGCCGGGCCTGCCTCCGCCGCCCGGGCGCCCGCCGCCGCTGTTAGGACGGCGCTGGTCGCGTTCGCGGGCCTCTTCGGCGCTCCAGCCTTCCAGCACGGCCGTGCGCGAGAGACGGATCTTGCCCATCGGGTCGATGTCGGTAATCATGACCGTGATCTCGTCACCCAGCGAGACCACATCTTCCACGGAGTTGACGCGCTCAGTATCGAGTTGCGAAATGTGCACCAGCCCATCCGTGTCGGGCAGGATTTCCACGAAAGCGCCAAAGGACTCGATGCGCACTACCTTCCCAGTGTAGATGCGGCCAATCTCAGCCGACTCGCCCAGCGATTCGATGCGTTCCTGCGCGACCCGGGCGCCTTCACCTTCCACCCCGGCGATGTAAACCGTTCCATCCTCTTCGATGTCGATGCGGGTGCCGGTCTCTTCTTGCAGGGCGCGGATGTTCTTGCCGCCCGGGCCGATCAGCGCGCCGATCTTGTCCACCGGGATTTTGACGGTGATGATGCGCGGGGCGTGGTCTTTCAGCGCGGCGCGCGGCTGCGGGATGGCTTCCAACATTTTGCCCAGGATGGCAAGGCGCGCCTCACGCGCCTGTTCGAGCGCTTCCTTCATAATGTTTGCGCTCAGTCCGCTGATCTTGATGTCCATTTGCAGGGCGGTGATGCCTTGTTCCGTCCCGGCAACTTTGAAATCCATGTCGCCCAGGTGGTCCTCCGCGCCCTGGATGTCGGTCAGGACCTGGTAGCGGCCACCCTGGTCGGTGATGAGGCCCATGGCCACACCGGCTACAGGCGCTTTGATTGGCACGCCCGCGTCCATCAGCGCCAGCGTCGAGCCGCACACAGAGGCCATCGAACTCGAGCCGTTGGATGACAGGACTTCGGAGACCAGCCGCAGCGTGTACGGGAAAGTTTCCTCGGCCGGGATGACCGGTTCGAGAGCGCGCTCGGCCAGCGCACCATGCCCGACCTCGCGCCTGCTCTGGCCTCGAAGGGGTTTGACCTCGCCTGTGGAGTAGGGCGGGAAGTTGTAGTGATGCAGGTAGCGCTTGGTGTCGACCGGGCTGAGCGAGTCGATTTCTTGCGCTTCGCCAAGCGTGCCAAGCGTAGTCATGGTGAGAACCTGGGTCTCGCCGCGCGTGAACAGGCCGGAGCCGTGCGCGCGCGGGCTGAGGTCTACTTCGCACCAGATGGGGCGGATGTCCCTGGGGCCGCGGCCATCCGGGCGTTTTCCCTGGCTGAGGATGCGCTCGCGGACAATGGTCCCTTCGGCCTGGTCGAAGGCCTCTCGGACGGAGGCAGGCGGGGGGGAGCCCCCTTCGGGGATGGTATCTGATGGGGGGGCGTCGGCGGGGCAAAGTTCGGCAACGACTTCGTCTTTCAGGGTCGTCATACCGGTGTAGAATTCGTTCTTCGTCAATGGCTTGTCGAGCAGGGCGTTCATCGGGCCGCTGACGCGCTCCAGAACCTTTTTCGCCAGTTCTTCGTCGGGCAGGTTGAAGGTGCCTTCGCGTTTGGTTTTGCCGATCTCGGCTTGCATTTTGAGTTGCGTCTCGATGATGGGCTGGATGGCCTGGTGTCCCAATTCCAGCGCCGCCACCATGACCTCTTCCGGGACTTCGTTCGCGCCGCATTCGACCATCAGGATGGCGTCGCGCGTACCGGCCAGGCGCAGGTCGAGGTCAGAGGCATCCATCTCTTCGAAGGTGGGGTTGATGACGAATTGGCCGTTGATGCGTCCCACGCGCACCGCGCCGACCGGGCCGTTCCAGGGGATGTCGGAAATCATGACGGCGGCGGAAGCGGCGTTGATGGACAGGATGTCGAGCGGGTTCTTGCCGTCCGAGGAGAGCGAGAACATGATGATCTGTACTTCGTTGCGCATGCCCTTGGGGAAGAGCGGGCGCAGCGGGCGGTCGGTGAGGCGGGCGGTGAGGATGGCTTCGGTGCCGGGGCGGCCTTCGCGCCGGAAGAACGAGCCGGGGATCTTGCCGGTGGCGTACAGGCGTTCTTCGTATTCCACGCTGAGCGGGAAGAAATCGATGCCTTCGCGCACATCACCCATGGTGGCCGAGGCAAAGACGATGCTGTCGCCGATGCGGGCTGTGACGGCGCCGCCGGCCTGCCCGGCCAGTTTGCCGGTCTCGAACGTGACGACCGAGTTGCCGACATTGATTGTGTAGGTTTTTGATTCTGGTTTCATTTTGTCTCCTGTAACGGGCTGCGCGCGTAGCGCACAGACTCAGCAGATGCAAAAAAGAAGAAACTCAATTCCCTTTTTGGATGCTGCCATCTGTGCGGTTATTTGTTCGAATCAATTTGCGCGAACCCCTGTAAATTGTTCCGCCTGGTCAGGGACTGAAGAGCGGCGACAAGCGTGTTTGTCAGCGCTATTCAATTCCTGACTGCGGACGATTATAAGACCCTAAAGGTTTTCGAAACCTTTAGGGTCTACTTGCCTTAACTTACTTCCTGCGCAGGTTCAACTGCTCTGTGAGGCTCAGGTAGCGCGCATAATCCTTTTTGCGCAGGTAGGCCAACAAGCGACGGCGCTGCCCGACCAGTTTGAGCAGGCCGCGGCGGCAGGATTCATCGTGTTTGTTGGCGCGCAGGTGATCGGTCAATTGGAGGATGCGCTTGGTCAGGATGGCGATCTGGACTTCGGGCGAACCGGTGTCACCGGTATGACGGTGGAAATCCTGGATTACCTGAGTTTTGAGTTCTTTCGCGAGCGGCATGACGTATGCAATTCCTTTCGTTATTGTTTAAGCAGGTCTCCGTGTCCGCAGCCGAACCATTTTGGAAACGGCCTACCGCGGGACAGGACCAGTCACGGGGAAAAATTATACCAGAAAAAACGACCTTTTTCGAGAAACAAAGAGACCTTCCTTTCGGAAGGCCTCTTCACCTTTTTCTTTAGTGCAGCATAATCTACGGGTTTGCTTCTTTGTGCTGCCGCACCAGTTCGCGCCGCAGGATCTTGCCGACAGTGGTCTTGGGCAATTCGCTGCGGAACTCGTAGTGGGTGGGCACTTTGTAGGCGGCCAGTTTCTCTTTGCAGAAGGCCTTGATCTCGTCTTCGGTGGCGGTCTCGCCGGGTTTGAGCACGATCCAGGCTTTGACCGTCTCGCCGCGATACGGGTCGGGGATGCCGGCCACGCCGCATTCCAGCACTTTCGGGTGCGTGACGACCACTTCCTCCACTTCGCGCGGCCAGACCTGGAAGCCGCCCGGTTTGATCAATTCTTTCTTGCGGTCCACGATGTAGAAGTAGCCGTCCTCGTCCATCTGGGCGATGTCGCCGGTGAACAGCCAGACCTTGCCGTCTTTCAGCGTGCGCAGGGTGTTGGCGGTTTCGGTCGGCATGTTGTGATAGCCCTTCATGACCTGCGGGCCGTTGATGACCAATTCGCCGATCTCGCCGACGGGCAGTTCGGTCTCGCCGTCGTCCAGGCTGATGATCTTGCAGTCCACGTCCGGCAGCGGCAGGCCGATGGAGCCGGTGCGGTTCTCTCCCAGCAGCGGGTTGCAGTGCGTGGCGGTGGGCGCTTCGGACAGGCCGAAGCCCTCGAAGACTTTGCCGCCGGAGAGCGCCTCGAAGCGTTCTTTGGTCTCGCGCATCAAGGGTGCCGAGCCGGAGATGCAGGCTTTGATTGAAGACAGGTCATATTTCCCGGCTACGACCTCCGGGTGATTGTTGAGCGCATTGTACAGCGTCGGCACGCCGGGGAAGATGGTCGGGCGGTGTTTTTTGATGTTTTCCAGCACATCTTTCAGGTCGCGCACATTCGGGATCATGACCAGGCTGGCGCCGGAGGCCATCCCGAAGTGCATGCCTGCCACCATGCCGTAGACGTGGAAGAGCGGGATGCCCATCAACACAAGTTCGTTGCCCTCTTTGATATTGACCATCCAATTCTTGATCTGGAGCGTGTCGGCGACCACGTTGAAGTGCGAGGCCACCGCGCCTTTCGAGACGCCCGTGGTGCCGCCTGAGTATTGGAACAGGGCCGTATCTTCAGGGGCAATTTCCAGTTTGGGACGACCGGCGGGTTCGTATTTGGCGATCAGGTCCTGCATCCAATATTCGTTTTCGCCCAGCCCGCCTTCGATCCTGAACCCGCCTTTCTTCTCCTTGGCCAGGGTGAACAGCACGCGCAATACGGGCGGCAGCGTCTCTTTCAGGTTGGTCACGATCAACTTCTTGATCTTGGTCTTGGGCTGGGCGGCCTTGATGGTCTTGTAGAAGTTGGTCATCACGAACATCACTTCGATGCCCGCGTCGCTGGCCTGGTATTCGATCTCGGCCGGCGTGTAGAGCGGGTTGGTGGCAACCACCACGCCGCCAGCCTTGAGGATGCCGAAATAAGCCATAACGAACTGCGGCGTGTTGGGCATGAAAATCCCCACCCGGTCGCCTTTCTTGACGCCCATATCGGCCAACGCCGCTGCCAGGCGGTCGGTGATCTCGTTCATCTCTCTGTACGAGATCACCGCCCCCTTGAAAATGGTGCAGGGTTTGTCGGGATATTTACGCGCTGACTCTTCCAGGAAGTGGAACAATGCCACTTTCGGGTAGTCAATGGAGTGTGGGACGCCCTTATCATAATGGGCGAGCCAGGGACGATCGGTCATAGGGTCTCCTCCTTAGGGACGAAAGATGAATGGCGAATGTATATGTAGTATATAACAAGATGGATTTAAAAGTCAATTTGTTTTGGGAAATTGGATGCCCGAATTTTGGATATTCCTACCCGGCTTTGAGGATGTGTGTGATGACGGTCGCGCCGGAACCGCCGATGTTCTGCGCCATGCCCACTTTTGCACCCTCCACCTGGGCGGGGCCGCATTCGCCGCGCAACTGCTGGACGACCTCCACAACCTGGTACATGCCGGTCGCGCCGACCGGGTGCCCGCGCGCTTTCAAACCGCCCCGGGTGCAGATGGGCAGGCGTCCCCCCGGCCTGATCTCGTCTTCCAGCCCCAGGCGCGGACCCTGGCCGCGTTCCGCGAACCCGCAGGCCTCCAGCGAGAGCGCCGACATGATCGAGAAGGCGTCGTGCAGTTCGAAGACATTTATATCATCCGGTCCCACCCCGGCCAGTTCATAGGCGCGCCTGGCGGAGGTGAAGGCGGCTTGCAGGAAGAGCGGGTCCCGTCGGCTGTGGACGGCTATGGTATCGGTAGCAGATGCGGATGCGGAGAGAACGATGCGCGGGCGTCCAGGCCGGGAGACGACCGCATCCGCCGGGACCAGCACTGCGGCGGCCGCCCCGTCCCCGACCGGCGAAGCGTCCAGCAAATTGATCGGGGTGGCGACCATGCTGGATTTCTCGAACTGTTCGAGCGTGATCTTTTGATGCAGGCGCGCGTGGGGGTTGTGCAGGGCGTTGGCGTGCGCGTTGATGGAGAAGGGCGCAAAGTCGGCGTGTTGCCAGCCGTACTCGTGCATGTAGCGGCGCATGACCAGCGCGTTGATGCCCACGAACGAGACGCCCTGTTCCACCTCGTAATCGGCGTCGGCGGCTGTGGCCAGCGCGGCGGTGACGTCGTGCCCGGCCTTGTCGGTCATCTTTTCGACGCCGAGCGCCAGCGCGGACTCGCACTCGCCCGAAGCGACTGCCATCAACCCGGCGCGCAGCGCAGCCGCGCCTGACCCGCAGGCTGCTTCCACTTTGACGGCTTCGCAGCCCCGCAGCCCGATCCAATCCGACAGGAACGCGCCCAACTGGTTCTGCCCGCTCACCAGGGGCGAGAGCATATTGCCGGTAAAGAGCGCGTCCACTTTTTTGACGCCTGCGTCTTGCAGGGCGGCGAAGGCGGCTTCCCCGCCCAGGTCTCTCAGGGATTTGTCCCAATGTTCGTCTATTTTGGTTTGGCCGATGCCAAGGATGGCGACTGGTCGCATAACGTTCCTCTTCCGTGTATACTATCCCCAATTGTAACAGGACAGGCTTCCAGAGACTCTCAAGAATGCAACCGGCAGATTGGTCGAAGGCTTTGCTCGAACATCTTGCCGCCGCCGGCGAAGACGGGCAACAGGCGGCGGCCTACCTGCGCGCGCGAGGCGCGAAGATCGGCCTCCGGCGCGCGCGCCGCAGCGTAGGCGCGTTCTGGAGCGTGTGGGGGAATGTCTATTTGAACTCGCGGCATTATGCGCAAACGCCCCTTTCTGACCCCTACCTGTTGAGCCTGCTGGTGCATGAAGTCCGCCACCTGCAACAGGGACCGCTGGTTGCCCTGTCCGTGTATGGGGAGTTGGATGCCTGGCAGACGGGGTTCCGGTTTTTCCACCAGATGACCGGGGGCTATCCGAACCATCCGGCAGCCGGCGAACTCATGTCCCTGCCGCTGGGCTGGGAGCGGGAGATGCTCACGCGCGCCCGGGCGTCGATGCGCGCCTATGCCGGCAAAGGCTACCGGGTGGATCTTTTGCCCTTGTATCCCCTGCTTGCGGAGATCCGCTTTCGCCTGACGGGC
>JBMOMP010000069.1:0-9100 GCA_049323115.1 Chloroflexota bacterium | reverse complement strand
GTAGGCTACGCCAATTTGATAGGTCTCATATTCAATCTCAGGTGGGGTTGGAGTTTGAGTGTCTATGCCTCAAATTCTACCCTGCTCTCAGCCCAAACCCCTCCCAAGGGGTAGCGGAAAATAGGTAAAGATATCTTTATTTTCCCGTCTTCTATAGTTTTCTGCATCTCGGAAACCAAGATTTAATTCGGGAACAGATTTCATGGTCATACTCCTTGTAGCCTTCTATTGGTTGGCGGCTAACTATGAGTTCACCTGACTGAATCGGCTTTTTGCCTCCTGCGGGGCGTTAACCGAACCGTTCGGATTAGCAACCTGTGGGCAGATGACGCATCTTCTGCCTGCCAGCGCCCCACCAGGGGCGGTGCAGGAATATCCTGACAAAAGTATACAATCATTCCCAGGGTTTTTCAATTGCTTTTTCGAGCCAAATCGGGAAAGCATCCTAAAGCCCAGCGCCTGGACTTGATCGGGGTTCTTGCCGTATTGCGCGATACAGGCGGCGGGGAAATGGTAGTCGAAGTCGGAGGTTTCATTATTTGACGCGCTGCTGCATATTTCCCGGCAAGCCACCTCGCACAGCATGGACTTCTGCCTCGATCCAGGGACGATACAATGTAACCACTCAGGTCTTCCTTCTTTATTCCACATTATACCTTGTCGTACGCTTTTCGAAAGACGTCTACACAGCGCACTCGTATACAACAAAACCCCATTCTCGTTTGTCTATACGCAGATCAGCCTGACCGCCCACCTTTTCCCAACCTTCTCCCAACCTTTACCGCATCTTTACATCCCGATGCTATCCTGTATCCATCAAACCGGCGCACGAACCCCCGCCGGACCGACACAAAAGGAGTAGATCCCATGAAGAAAATGATATTGGTACTGGCGCTGGCCCTGCTGGCCGCTGGCGCGTTTGGCGTGGGCGCCGCCTTCGCCCAGGACGAGCAACCGCCCCTTCCCGCTGGAGGCAGCGGCTACCTGCACCCCTATATGACCCAGGCAATGGCCGATTCCCTCGGCCTGACCGTGGACGAGTTCGACGCCCGCTGCGCCGCCGGGGAAACCTTTTACAGTATTGCCCTGGCGCAAGGCCTCCCCGCTGACGAGATCCCGGCCCTGATGCAGGAGGCGCGCGCCAAAGCGTTGGATACGGCTGTCGAGGACGGCCTCCTCACGCAGGAACAAGCCGACTGGATGAAAACGCGCGGCTTCGGGCGCGGCGGCATGATGGGCGGCTACGGCCCCGGGAACGGCGCTGGCAGCTGCCCGATGTGGGACGGGAGCCAGGCGCCCACCGGCCAGTTCGGTCCCGGCATGATGGGCCGCTGGTAAAGGCGGTCCTCGACCAAAAAGAGCGGACTTCGTTGGAAGTCCGCTCTTTTTGTGTTTACCCCAAGCGCCGCTACTTCGCGCAGCACTGCGTTCGAGCGCGCTTTCGCCATCCTGCCTCCTGGCTTTCTCCGCCTTATCTATATGGTGTCTATATAGTGTCTATATGGTATCTATATGGTGAGTATATAATAAGTCCGTCCAGCCTGCTTGAAGGCTCTCTTTTCCCCTTGTTGAACCACTGTCCCAAAGGTTCGCAAAACGGCTGAAACCTCCGGGACGTTCTTTCGCAAACTCCTTTGAAGCGCCCCCTTTTCCTTTGTGCATCCTATTATGACAGCGCAAAGTCGCAGGTCTTTCCTTTTGTGAGCAATGGTCAACGGATATTGAAGCGGATAAACGGATAGACAGCGCCTTATCCGCTTATCCGTTTCCGATCCGTTGACCACCGTTTTCGCCTCTCGCCGCCAACCTTCCTGGGCAATCCTGGGCAAGCGCCAGGACCTTGCACTGTAATGCTATCCCACCTCTATAAATTCCATATACCACCTCTCACCCTACCCCCACCCCAGCAAGCGCGCCGCGCTGGCCGTCAGGAAGGTCACCACGAAGGCCGTCCCCAGCGTGATGACCACGCTCAAGGTGGCCCACTTCCAACTCTTGGTCTCTTTGTAGATCGTCATAATGGTCGTGGCGCACGGGTTGTGCAGCAGCGCAAACAACATCAGGTTGACCGCCGTCAGCATCGTCCACCCGTGACCGGTCACCAGCAGGTCATAGATGGCGGCGTTGGTGGCCGGGCCTTCGATCATCATCCCCGCCCCCATGTACATCATCATCATGGTCGGAACGACGATCTCGTTGGCCGGGATGGCGATGATGTACGCCAGCAGGATGACGCCGTCCAGGCCGAGCAGCAGGCCAAAGGGGTCGAGCCAGTTTGCGATGGCGGCGGCCAGGTTGGTGTCCCCGAAAGGAACGTTCGCCAGCACCCAGATGACCGCGCCCGCAGGCACGGCCGTCTGTATGGCGCGCCACAGCACGAACAGCGTCCGGTCGATCAGCGAGGTGTACAGGATGCGCCCCACGTTGGGGCGGCGGTAGGGCGGCAGTTCCAGCGTGAAGGCCGAAGCCTCGCCTCGCAAGACCGTGTTGGACAACAGCCACGACATGAAGAAGGTGAACGCCACCCCGATCAGCACCACGCCGACCACTGCTCCCGCAGCCACCAGCGAGGTCAAGGCCGGGGGAAAGGAAGCCGCCACAAAAACGGTAGCAAGCATGATGAGCGTCGGGAAGCGCCCGTTGCACGGCACGAAGTTGTTGGTCAGGATGGCGATCAGGCGCTCGCGCGGCGAGTCGATGATGCGCGTCGAGACCACCCCGGCGGCGTTGCAGCCAAAGCCCATCGCCATCGTCAATGACTGCTTGCCGTGCGCGCCCGCCTTGCGGTACAGCCAGTCCAGGTTGAAGGCTACGCGCGGCAGGTAGCCCAGGTCTTCCAGGATGGTGAAGGCCGGGAAGAAGATCATCATCGGCGGCAGCATCACGCTCACCACCCAGGCCAGCCCGCGATACACGCCGTCCCACACGAAGCCGGTCAGCCACCACGGCAAATGCAGCGCCTGGAAGAGGGCGTTGCCCTGGTCGCCGACCCAGAACAACACGGTAGCAATGGCGTCCGAGACCACGTTCGCGCCCGAGACCGTCAGCCAGATCAAGGCCGCCAGCAGCGCCAGCATAATCGGCAGGCCGGTGAGCGGCGAGGTGACCAGGTGGTCTACCTTCTGGTCGAAATCGTATTTCTTGTCCTGGGCAGTTTTCACTGCGCGCCGGGCGATGGTCTCGGCCTCGGCGTAGAGGGACTTGACCATCTCGTCGCGGAAGCCGGAAGACAGGTCGTTGCGGAGCGCCTCCGCTTTCAACAACACATCGTTTGGGTTCATTGTCTCCCCTCCACTGCCATCTTGCGGCTGAACTGCACGTCCGCTTGCTGCTGGCGCGCTGTCAACTGCGCCAGTTCGCCGTCCAGCAGGGCCTGTTGCACCCGGGCGTCGCCGTCCAGCAGGCGGATGGCCAGCCAGCGCGCGTTCGGCACGCCGGGCGCAATCTGCTGGATCATGGGGACGAGTTCCTGGATGGCGTGCTGGAATTCGGGCGTGCCGCCCACGCGCAGCGGCTTGACGCTGACCTTGCCCTCGATCACCTCCGCGATGGTTTGCAGCAGCGCGCTGACACCCTCACCGGAACGCGCCGTGATCGGAATGACCGGAACGCCCAGGTCGCGCGCCAGGCTGCGCGCATCCACCTCCATTCCCTTGCGCCGCGCCTCATCCATCAGGTTGACGGCCACCACCACCTTGTCGGTAATTTCCATCACCTGCATCACCAGGTTGAGGTTGCGTTCCAGGGCAGTAGCGTCGGTGACGACGATGGTGCAATCGGGCTGGCCGAAGAGGATGAAATCGCGCGCCACTTCTTCATCCTGCGAGGCGGAAAGGAGCGAGTACGTGCCGGGCAGGTCCACCAGTTTGTACTTCACGCCGTTGAACTGGTAACCGCCCTCGGCGCGCGTGACGGTCTTGCCGGGCCAGTTGCCGGTGTGCTGCTTGAGCCCGGTCAGCGCATTGAAAAGCGTGGACTTGCCGGTATTCGGGTTGCCGGCCAGCGCCACCACGCGATCGAAATCACCGACCTTGATTCCCATCTGCTCCAGTTGCGCAAAGGCCGGGCAGGTTTCGCAATGTTCGGTTGGTAAAGTGATTTTCGTGTTGGTCATACTTCCTCTTTGTAAAATGTTCAACCCTCGACCGGTTTGACCCAGACCTGCGCGGCCTGCTCCCTGCGCAAGGCGATCAACGTGCCGCGCAAGCGGTATCCGCGCGGGTCGCCGAAGAAATTTTTCAGTTCAGGATAGATCTCGGCCCCGGGCGTCAGGCCCAGGTCCAGGAAGCGGCGGCGGGTGAAGCCCTGCACAGCCTCGTCCAGCGTCACGATCTGCGCGCGCCGGTCATGCGGCAACTCATCCAACGGGATCGCCCCGCTGGGCGCGATCTCCCCTTCCGGCAGCGGCGCAACGTGCACATTGGCGGCCACAGCCGGCGCCAGGCGGTACTCGTTTTCGCCGTCGCTCAGGACGTAACGCTGCGGGGAACTTTCCAGGATGCGGACGGTCTGCCCGAGCCGCAGTCCCGCCGCCAGGATTTGCTGGTACGCCAGCGCGGGTTCATCTTCGAGATGCACGATCTTTGCCGGACGATCGGCCTGCCAGCCCGTAACCGGCATCCCCTCGGCCCGAGGCAGGTTGCCCTCGCGGGTCGGGATCGGGTCGCCGTGCGGGTCGGTAACGGGGTGGCCGAGGGCGGCGTCCAGCGCATCGAGCTGCACATCGGTCAGGCGGTGCTCGCGGCGGTGCGCCTCGGTGTGGACCCTGGCGAGCGGCATGCGCGCCTCGTCGGCCAGGTAGCGCTCCCACAAGCGATGCGCGCGGACGACGTGCAGCGCCCAGCGTTCGCCGTCGGCGGTCAGGTGCAGTTCAGCGCCGCGCGACTCGACCAGTCCCTGGGATTCCATCGCGGCGATGAGCGCAGTCGTCCTGGCGCGCGGCAGGTCCAGGCAGCCGGCCAGCGATTCAGGCGAGGCGTGGCGTCCCTGCTGTTCACGGTCGAGCAGGTGCTTGAGCGCGTCCTCCACCTGCTCGCGCTGGCGCGCGCCCTGCCAATCTGCATAACGCTTGAACAGCCCGTAGCGGGGAAGGAAAATAGCGAGCAGCACAACGGCTGCCAATGCAATCCAATAGGTCATTCGCGTACCTCCACAAAAACATTTGCTGTAATTACCGGTCCAATCACCAGGTTACGGCTCCTGATCTTCACGGTCAGGTTGCCGTCGAAAGGAGAGTAGGAAACCACTTCGAGGGACGCGCCCGGCACCAGTCCCAGGTCGTCCAGGTGACGCAACAGCGCCGGGTCGCTGGCGCCTACACGCTGGACAACGGCCGTCTGCGGCGGGCGCAGCAACGACAGCGGCGCAGACAAATCCGGCGGCATAGACAGGTCCGGGCCGGGGATCGGTTCGCCGTGCGGGTCGCGCGCCGGGTTCCCCAGCGCAGCCGCCACCCGCGCCTCGAAATCTTCCGAGATGACATGCTCCAGGCGGCAGGCCTCCTCATGCACCTCGTCCCAGGTATAGCCAAGCGCCTGCACCAGCCAGGTTTCCAGCAGGCGGTGGTGGCGGATGACCTCCAGCGCGGCGCGTTTCCCGGCCTCGGTCAACGTGACGCCCTGGTGTTTGCGGTAGTCCACCAGCGGCGGCTGCGCCGAGGCCAGTTTTTGCACCATGCCGGTCACCGAAGCCGGCTTCACGCCCAAGCGCCCGGCCAGGTCGTTGGTGCTGGCGGGCGTACCATCCTCGTTCAACTCGAAGATGTGTTTCAGGTAGTCCTGGATGGATTGGGTGAGGGGTTCTCGATTCATAACTAATCTATAATTTAGGTATAACTAAACTATTGTAGCAAAAGCTATGCATTAAGTCAAGCGCCACGCACTTTTGAAGTGCGTGGCGCTTCTTTGCCTGAGAAGTCCTACGAATCGAATCCCAACCCGGTTGCGTCCAGCAGCCTCAACCAGGGGTTGCGCCGTCCTTCGTTGCGGTCGGCCTGGTCCATGCTCCAGCGGGTAAAGTTGACCACCACCGAGCGCAGCGGTTCCGGCGGGAAGGGAATCGGTTTCTCGCGCACCATCTTCAAGCGGGTGCGCTCGGTATCCTCCCCATCCAGCAGGTCGAGCATCACCTGCGCGCCGAAGCGGGAAGCGCCGACGCCCAGCCCGGTATAGCCCATTGCATAGGCCAGTTTCCCGCCAAAGGCCTGGCCCCAGAACACATTGAAGCGCGAACAGGTATCGATGGCGCCGCCCCAGGCGTGGGTGAAGCGCAGCCCTTCCAATTGTGGGAAGGTCTGGAAAAAGTGGTCGGCCAGCCGCCCAAACGACCCGGCGTTGGTTTCCAGGTGCGGCCCAAAGCCGTTGTTGCGATAATACACCGCGTCGTAGCCGCCCCACAGGATGCGCCCATCGGCGCTGGTGCGATAGTAGTGGAACTGGTTGCCCGCGTCGCCCACGCCCATGCGCTTCTCCCAGCCGATGGTCGCGCGCTGCGCTTCCGTGAGCGGCTCGGTCATCAAAGCATAATCGTACACCGGGACGATGTAGGATTTCAGCCGCTTCAGCAGGGGCGGGAAGGCGTTGGTCGCCAGCGCAACTCTCTTCGCCCGGACGCATCCATCCCGGGTGCGGATGACCAGCCCGCCCGCTTCTGCCTCCAGGCCTGTGGCCCGCGTGCGCTCGAACAGGCGGACTCCCCGCTCGAGGCAGGCGCGCCGCAGCCCCCAGGCCAGCCGCGCCGGGTCGAGCATCACGGTCTTGGGGTCGTAGAGGCCGCCCAGGTAGGTGGGCGAGTTGACCAGCGCCCGCGTTTGCGCCTGGTCGAAGTATTGCAGTTCCAGTCCGTAAGGCGCGGCTTCGGCTGGCGCTTCGGGCATGCCTTCCAATTGGTACGGCTCGGTGGCAACTACCATCTCGCCAGAGCGCTGGAAATCGCAGTCGATCTGGTAGCGGCGGACGGTCTCTTCGATGGCGTCCAGGTTTTCATAGCCCATCCTGACCAACGCAGCGAGTTCGTCCGGCCAACGCGACAGGCCGTTTTCGAAGGTGTGCGTCAGGCAGTGATCGGTGAAGCCGCCGTTGCGCCCGCTGGCGCCGCCCCCTGTCTCGCCGGCCTCGAGCAGGACCACCTCCAGGCCGGGGTCGGACTCTTTCGCAAGCAGGGCAGCCCAAAGTCCGGTAAAGCCCGCGCCGATGACGCACAAATCGGCGGAGACCGTCCCGGCCAGGAAGGGAGCCGGTTCAGGGCGCTGCGGATCGTCCATCCAAAACGGGACGGGTTTTGCATCCGCAAAGGATTTCAAGACATGGGGGCGGGGAATATTCGAGAAGGGCATACGGCCATCCATTGTGTTCGAGTGTATAGATCGCCCAGGACGTGCGGCAGGTATGTACGCTTGAATTATACAGGCGCATTGGAAAAATGACACGAATTTCGGATGCCGGATGACCCAACTGCCTGTCTTGATCCCCTGCCCGACCACGGCTTCAACCGCAGAACAAAAAAGACAGTCACCTTCGCAGATGACTGTCCCGGATACCACTGGCGCACGGCCGGGCAGGGCTACGCCCCTCAGACGCTGCCTGTACCGCACGAGGGAGCGGAACTCGCGCCCAGCGAGAACGAAGCGCCGCCGCCGCTTGTCTTCGACGAAAACGTGGACATTTTCTTCCTGACCTGGCGGCTATGGCAGGCTGGGCAGGTGACCTCATCCACTTTGCTGAGGCTGAACACAAGTTCTTCGAACGATTGTCCACATTCACTACAAACAAATTCGAAAATTGGCATCACAAACTCCTGGTAATAGATTCCAAAGAAATTAGATGCTGGAAAAGCCAAAAAGTTACATCGGCGCGGCGCGCCTGGGAGCCAATTTCCAGGCCAGCCAGCCAAAAACCACGATCCCCGCATAATCAGCCAACAAGTCGAAGAGGGAGGCGTCCCGCGCGCGGAGGGGGCCCTGGGAGGCCTCTTCGAGGCCGAAGAAGAGCGCCAGGCCCAGGCAGGCGAGCGTCACCACTCTTCCCGGTGAGTTGCGCGGGAAGGATTGGAGCGCCGTCCAATTCAGCAGGAAGCACAGCACGCCGACGAGCAGGAAATGACCGGCCTTATCGCCGTAGGGAATGACATGGACGAAACGCAAAACTCCTGGCAGCAGGCCGATATCTGCCAGGAGGATGATCGCGAGGACAAAGAGCGCAAAGAGCAGGGTAACGATCTTGATCGAAGAGGAGGGCATCCTAATCCGTCTGGACTTCGACCTTTTCCTTTGCCCCCTCCTGGCGCGCCTTCCAGGCCTCCACAAAGACCGGGATGAGCGAGATCAAGATGATGGCGATGATGACGAATTCGAAGTTCTTCTGCACAAAGGGGATGGTGCCAAAGAAGTAGCCCGCGAAGGTGAACAGTGGAACCCAGACGATGCCGCCGACAACGTTGTACGAGAAGAAGTAGCCATACGACATCCTGCCCACCCCGGCCACGAAGGGCGCAAAGGTGCGGATGATAGGCACGAAGCGCGCCAGGAAGATTGTCTTGCCGCCGTGTTTCTCGAAGAAGGCATGGGTGCGGTCGAGGTATTCCTTCTTCACCCAGCGGCTGTTGTAGGCGCGCTCGCCCAGGAAGTGACCGATCCAATAGTTGACGGTATCGCCCAAGACCGCCGCCGCCATGAGCAGCCCAACCAACAGGTATACGTTCAGCGCCTCTCCCATGACCGGCGAAGCGAAGGTGCCGGCCGCAAACAGCAGCGAGTCGCCGGGCAGGAAGGGGGTGACGACCAAGCCCGTCTCGATGAAAATAACAAAGAACAGCAAGCCGTAGGTCCAGGCGCCATAATTGCGGATGACCTCGGCCATGTATTCGTCCAGGTGCAGGAACAGGTCTATCAGGAAAGTCAGGATCTCCATGTTTCTCTCTTTCGAAGGAAGTTAACAGACGCCGATTATACCCTGTTCTTGCCGTCCGGTCAGGCGCGCGCATTGCCTCATAAAAAAGGTAACTTTGTGAAATAACGTTGCCTCAAAAAAGATGTAACTTTGCGACAGTATACCAGTACTGTCGGAGGAGCATATGATGAGTCAACGGAGCAAGCGCGAGTTAC
>JBMOMP010000068.1:0-9549 GCA_049323115.1 Chloroflexota bacterium | reverse complement strand
GGACGTGACGGTTCAACGCTGCGAGCAGGTTCCCGCACGCCTCTTGCAGGACAATGGAACTGCTCCCGTTATCGGAGGATTCCCGGCGCAGGAGGGCCGCGGCTGCGCGGTCGTGGCCGCCGCCGCCAAACTCAGCCGCAATCGCGGAAACGTCGATCAGGTCGCTGGTGGAGCGCGCTACCAGGCGCACGCCTTCCTGCGTCTGCACCAGGACGAACAACGCATCCGGGTCGAGCAGGTCGCGTAATTTGTGCGCCAGGGTAGAAATCTCCTCGTCTACTTCGCTGGCGTCGCCGCAGGCAATGATGATGCGGTGTCCGTAGATGTCATGCGTTTGGGCGTCTTCGAGCAGGGTTTCATATAACTTGCGTTGGGCGGGCGAAAGCGGCGGGTTGAGGAAATTGGAGGCGATGCGCAGACTGGCGCCATGCTCCAGCAGCCAGGCAGAGGCGCGCGCGTCGCGGGCGGTGGTGCGGGCGTAGGTCAGTGAACCGGTGTCTTCGTAGATGCCGAGCAGCAACAGGGTGGCCTGGACGGGCGTAAGGTGCCCATCCTGGGTTTGCAGGGTTTCCACCAGCAAGGTGGTGGTCGCGCCCACTTCGTCTATCGTGATCCGCCAGTCGGCGGGCAAGCCGGGGCGCAACGGATGGTGATCCAATACACGGACAGCGGTCTCCGCGCCCATGCCCTTGAGCGTCACCAGCGACTGCGTATCCACCAGGGTGACGGCTTCCACTTTTCCCTGCGGCAGGTCGCGCGGGTCTACAAAGGAAAAATCCGCGCCGTAGAGCGTCAGGAAGGAGCGCACATTGCGGTTGATGCGCCTGGGCAAAACGGGGACAGACGCTTCGTCCAGGAGCGAAGCGCCAAACAGCGAGGCCAGGGCGTCGAAATCGGCCTGTTCGTGGGTCAGGATCAATTGCATTCCTCGAATTATACATGCCTCGCGCCATTTTCCCGATTCGAGTCTTGTAATATTTCGTGAAAACTGTCATAATCTTTGTACAAGGATTCACATGCCGATCCATTATCGCGACTTCGACCTGCTCATCGAACGCGCAGGGGACAGTTACAACGCGCGCGTGGTCGCTTCTCCCGCCGGGGAAGCATCTGCCGCCTTGAAATTGCCTTTCTCGCAAAGTGATGTAGAGCAATTTTTTGCACAGATCGGCCATTCGCGCCTGATCGAATCCCCTCAGACGCAGAAGATGCGCGAATTCGGGCAGCAACTGTTCGAGGCCACCTTTACGGGCGAAGTGCGCGACCGGCTGCGCGAAAGCCTGAACGAAGTCAGCCGCCACGACCAGGGGCTGCGCATCCGCCTGCGCATTTCGAACCTGCCCGAACTGGCCAACCTGCCGTGGGAATTCATGTACGATCCCAGCAGCCAGAGAGGCTTCCTGGCGCTTTCGGTCGAGACGCCACTGGTGCGCTACCTGGAAATCCCGCGCGAGATCCAACCGCTGGCGATCCAGCCGCCGCTGCACATCCTGGCGATGGTATCCAGTCCCAGGGACTTTCCCACGCTGGACACGAACCGCGAATGGGATAATTTACAGGAAGCCCTGGGCAGCCTGGAAAGCCGGGGAATGGTCTCCCTCACCCGCCTGTCGAAGCCCACCCTGCTGGAACTTCAGCGCCAGTTGCGGCGCGGCGAGTATCACATCTTCCATTTTGTCGGGCACGGGGTCTTCTCCAAACGCGACCAGGATGGTTTCCTGCTCTTCGAAGACGACCTGCGCGGCGGGCAGCGCGTCAGCAGCCGCGACCTGGGCATCCTGCTGCGCGACCACCGTCACTTGCGCCTGGCGGTGCTGAACGCCTGCGAGGGCGCGCGCACTTCCATGGAAGACCAGTTTTCCGGCACCGCCCAGAGCCTGATCCAGCAGGGACTACCGGCGGTGATCGCCATGCAGTTCCGCATCACCGACCTGGCCGCCATCACCCTGGCGCGCGAATTCTACACCGCACTGGCTGACGGCTACCCTGTGGATGCCGCGCTGACCGAAGCGCGCAAGGCCATCAAAATGCAAGGCAATGAACTCGAATGGGGCACGCCGGTGTTGTACATGCGTTCCCCCGACGGCGCGATTTTCGACCTGGCGGCTATCCCGTCCTTATCGCGTAAGCCAGCGTTGCCACCGATCCTGGACGACGAGCAACAAGCACACGTGGAGAACCTGTATACCGAAGCGCTGGAAGCCTATTACCTGGGCAAATGGGAGAGCGCCTTCCAAAAGTTCCAGGCCATACTGGACATCTATCCCAGACACGCCGATGCGGCTGCCAAACTGGAAATCGCCCGGCAGAAGGCGCAATTGCTGTCCCTGCACGAGCGCGCTGTCGCAGCGGAAAAAGCCGGGGATTGGGAGCAGGCCCTGGCGGCGTTGGAAGCGCTGGCCGGGCAGGATGCCAATTTCGAGGCTGCATCCGCCCGCCTGTCCAAAGTCCGCCGCGAAAAGCAACTAAGCGACCTGTACGCCGAAGCCCAGCGGCTGGCAGGGGCAGGGAAGTGGCAGGCGGCGCTGAACATCCTGGCGGAGATCGACGCCATCGCCCCGCGCCATCCCGACCCGTCCGGGTTACGCGCCCAGGCAGAACAGCAACTGGCCAAGACCAAGCGACAGACAGAACTGGAGACATCCTACAATGCCGCCCTCAAGGTGATAGATAATGGGGACTGGCGCGAGGCGGTCCAACTGCTGCGCCGCGTGCGCGGACTGCAAAGCGGCTACCGCGAAAGCGAATCGCTGCTCAAACGGGCGGAATCCGAACTGGGGCGCATCCGCACAGGGCAGGGAAAACCACAGGATGAGGCTGTTGCATCGAAAACCAATCGCCAGGAATGGCTGTTCCTGCTCCTGTTTGCAGGTTTCGGATTATCGCGCGGGATTGCCGAAGCAGCCCTTGGCGGTTCGACCTATACATGGTTCAGCAATAGATTGGGGGAGTATGCGCCTTTTGTCATTTACATGCTGGTTTTTGGGACAACGCTAGGACTGGTCTTTTGGTGGTGGCTGCGCATGGCGGGTATCGGACTGACCATGAAGCGCGCCGCTTGGCTCGTCGCAGGTTTTCCTGTCTGTGTGACAAGCCTGTTGACCATCACCCTATTTACCTATCACCAAATAGAAGACGGGGATTGGATATGGACGGTTATGTTCGCTGTCCTTGGACTGGCCCTTGGAGCATTGATCGCCTCTGTCCTCAGGCAAACCGAAGCCGCCTTCAACAGGAAAGTGTTTATCGCTATCACGGTTGGTTGGGGACTGGCTTTTTTCCTGGGGCAATATACGGGCAGTCATCTTTACGACCATTTAGAAAAATTCACCGACAATATCCGCCTGGTCGAAATCATTGCCTGGTCGGCAGAAATCGCCATTGCTGGACTCATTGGCGGGATGTTCATGTTCAGCCAACTCGAAACCAGACAGGGATACCGCCTCAACTGGAAGACCGTCCTTTCCGCTGCGCTCGGCGTTGGGCTGGGCAATGCGCTCACGAATCTCATTTTCATTTCCTATGCAGAGGCTCCCTTTGGGCAACTGTTCGTGTGGGGGCTGATCAGCGGCGCTTCACTGGCAGTTCCATCCAAAGACCTCAAACGCTACTTATTGTTTGGAATTTTGGGAGGCGTCAGCCTCTACCTGGGATACGAGGTCTGTGTCATCTATGATATCCGGCTCTATCTCCTGATGTTCAGTTTGTTCGGCCTTGTGCTCGGCGCTACGACAAAATCCCTTCCACGCGCGTTGATTTTTTCGCTCTTTTCCATCATTGCCTTTGCTATTCGAACCGAATTGGGCGCGTGGATTTACAGACAATTGCTTGCACTGAACTTACATTTGTTTACCGATGCAGACTTGACCATCGTCCGCTCCGCCCTGAGCGCCTGTGTTTTGGGCGCCATCCTCGGCGCGGCGTGGAGTTTCCTCAACAGCGGAGGAAGCGTCCCAACCGCAAAACAGGACGCGGAATAACCTTCCCAGTCCCAACGAATCAGGTATAATACGCCGCATGAACTTGAACCCGTCCCCTAGCCCGCGAAGCCGCACACCTGCCTGGTCTGGATAGGTTCGTTTCGACATGTCAAGAGACGGCTCCCAACCAGGCGAGCCGTTTTATTTTGCCCGTCGACATACACAAAAAGCAAAACACAATGAATATCACTATCTTTGGTGGTTCCCAACCCAAACCCGGCGACCTGGCCTACGAGGAAGCCTACACGCTCGGCAAGTTATTGGCCGAGCGCGGCCATACTGTTTTGACCGGCGGCTACATCGGCACGATGGAAGCCGCCAGCCGCGGCGCGCACGAAGCCGGCGGACATGTCATCGGCGTAACGTGCGGCGAGATCGAACGCTGGCGGGATGTCGGCGTGAACAGGTGGGTAAAGGAGGAATGGCGCAAACAAACGTTGGTCGAACGGCTGCAGGTCCTCATCCGGGAATGCGACGCGGCCATCGCCCTGCCCGGCGGCCCCGGCACCCTGACGGAGATCAGCCTGATGTGGAACCTGATGATTGTGGAGTCCATGCACCGGAGGCCGCTGGTGCTGGTCGGGAGCGGCTGGCAGTCCGTTTTCGACCAGTTCTTCACCGAATTCCGCACCTACATGCCGGTCAACCAGCGCGAGTTGGTGCTGTTTGCGAAGGATGTGGAAACTGCTGTGGAGAGAGTAGAGAACAGAGAGTAGAGAATCAATTCTCTCTCCCAATCCCATCTCCCCTCCCCTCTAATCATCTTTTTCCCGAGGAAACAATGACTGACGAAAAACTACCTACCCGAGAAGAAAATTTTGCCGAGTGGTACAATCAACTTGTGCTAAGGGCTGAACTGGCCGACTATGCGCCAGTACGCGGCTGCATGGTGGTACGCCCCTACGGCTGGACACTGTGGGAAAACATGCAGGCGGGACTCGACCGCCGCTTCAAAGAGACCGGTCACGTCAACGCGGCCTTCCCTACCCTCATCCCCATGTCGTTCTTCGAGAAAGAAAAAGAACACGTAGAAGGCTTCTCGCCCGAACTGGCGGTGGTCACGCACGGCGGCGGCGAGAAACTGGAAGAGCCCCTGGTTGTGCGCCCCACCTCCGAGACCATCATCGGCTACATGTATTCCAAGTGGATCAAGTCCTGGCGCGACCTGCCCGTGCTGATCAACCAGTGGGGTTCGGTGCTGCGCTGGGAACTGCGCACCAAATTGTTCCTGCGCACGGCTGAATTCTACTGGCAGGAGGGTCACACCGCCCACGCCACCGAGCAGGAAGCCCGCGAAGAGACTTACCGCATGTTGGACGTGTACGCCGATTTTGCCATCAACGATGTGGCCATTCCCATCATCAAGGGCGTCAAGTCCGAGAGCGAGAAGTTTGCCGGGGCGCTCATGTCCACCAGCATCGAAGCCATGATGGGTGACAGGAAGGCGCTGCAATCCGGCACTTCGCACTTCTTCGGCCAGAATTTTGCCAAGGCCTTCGACATCCAGTACCTCGACCAGAACAACACCCTGCAATACTGCCACACCACCTCCTGGGGCTTGTCCACGCGCATGATCGGCGCGCTCATCATGGTACATGGCGACGACCAGGGACTGAAACTGCCTCCCAAGATCGCGCCCATCCAGGCCGTACTGGTGCCCATCTACAAGAACCTGGATGAAAAAAGCAAGGTCATGGAAGCGGCGGACAAGGTCTTTGCCGAACTCAAGGCGGCCGGCATCCGCATCAAAATGGACGACCGCGAGGAAGTCACGCCCGGTTTCAAGTTCAACGACTGGGAAATGCGCGGCGTGCCGCTGCGCATCGAGATCGGGCCCAAGGATGTAGAAAAAGACCAGGTTGCGCTGGCAAGACGGGATGTGGCCGGACGCGCGGGCAAGTCATTTGTCCCACAAGCGGGTCTGGCCCAGACCGTGAGCCTGCTCCTGTCCGAGATACAGGACTCCCTGCTCAAGCAGGCCACCGCCTTCCGCGACGCCAACATCCATGCCCCCAAAGACTATGAAGAACTCAAGCAAGTTGTGGAAGACGGCTGGGCCTTCTCCTGGTGGTGCGGCGACAAAGCCTGCGAAGCCAAAGTGAAAGAAGACACCAAAGCCACCACGCGCTGTATTCCCTTCGAGCAGCCGGACGGAAGCGGCAAGTGCATCGTGTGCGGCAAGCCCGCGGAGAAAAAAGTCTACTTCGCGCGCGCCTATTGATTTCACAAGGGCGGGGGTGCTTCCCCGCCCTTCATTTTGTTGTGGAGGAAAAATGTTCAACATCACCAAAAAGTTCGCGCGTTGGGCCAATGGCAGGAATGTCATCATCCTGCTGGTCGTGTTCCTCTTGTTCAATTTCCTGGTCATCCCCGCGCTGTACCCCAAATTCGAGACATTGGACATACGTTACTCCTACACGCCAAGCGAAGCGTACAGTTTGATCGCCTCCTATGGCGATGCAGGACGGCAAACGTACGCCCTCACCGAAGTGACGCTCGACCTGGTCTATCCGCTGACAACAGCCCTGCTCTTCATTTTTGCGATCATCTACACTTTCCAAAAAGCGTTCCCGAACCACAGCGCCTGGCAAAACCTTGCCCTCATCCCGCTTGGCATCCTGGCCGCGGATTACCTCGAGAATGCTTGCGTCGTGACCATGTTGCTGCTCTACCCGCAGGAACTTCCCATTTTGGTGCAAATATCCAATGTTTTCACGATCATAAAATTTGCATTGACGCCCTTTGAATTGCTGGTCTTCGTCGGGTTGATTGGCTGGCTGGTACAGGCCATCCGCGCCAGGAATAAATAAAAAAAAGACCATGCCCGCCATAGACCTCGCCCGCCTGCGCAAACAAGCCAACCGCCTGGCCGACTTCTTCTTCCTGCCAGACGACTTCTTGAAACACCTGCGCGAGACGCTCGATTTCTACGTCAACCGCACCATGCGGCGCGTGGAAAACATTGCCCCCGGCTCGAACCTGCCCACCTACCGCACACCAACGGTCGTGATGCGCCAGATCGAAAATGCCATCGGCCCTACCGCAATAGAAAACCCTCATTACGCGCTGGAACTGGCCGACCGCCTGTGGGACGAAGGTTACCTCGAGACCCGCCTGCTGGCCGCTTTCCTGCTGGGACGCATCCCGCCGCAGGAGGAGCGCCTGCTGGCCCGCCTGACCGCCTGGACCCAACAGGTGCGCGACCCCAACGTCCGCGCGGCGCTGCTGACCACCAGCCTGAGCCGCATGAGGAAAGAAACGCCGCAGGCATTCCTGGTGCTGGTGGGCGAATGGCTGCATCCTGCCCGCCAGCGCTTGTGGTCGAATGGCCTCCAGGCGCTCATCCCCCTCATCGCCGACCCGGACTTCGAGAACCTGCCGCCCGTCTTCGAGATCGTCCAACCGGTGCTGGAAGCCGCCCCCGGCGCGCTGCAAACCGACATTGCAGCCGTGATCGTTGCCCTGTACCAGGACTCGCCCAACGAAACCACCTTTTTCCTACACGAAATCTTGAAGACCACCCCCAACCCGCTCACGGCAGTGACCCTGCGGCGCATCCTGCCGTCCCTGCCGCCGCCGCTGCAAACCAGCCTGCGCGAACTGGTGCGCCCGCCCAGAAAGGAATGACCATGCCAGGCAAAACCATCTTCCTGCACGGACTGGAAAGCAACAGCCAGACCTACAAAGCCAGCCTCATCCGCCGCCACATTCCCGGCCTGATCGTCCCCGACTTCACCGGCTCACTGTGGGAACGCATGGAAGCGCTCTACCCCATCCTGGGCGATGAAAGGGACTGGAACATCATCGGCTCGTCCTTTGGCGGGCTGATGGGCGCCATCTTCACCTGCCAGCATCCCGACCAGGTGCGAAGACTGGTGCTGCTGGCCCCGGCCTTGATGCTGCCCGAATTCGCCTCTTTCCTGGATGCTTCGGCTTCGCTCAACACAAGCATCCAGCCTGTCACCGTTCCTACGACCGTGATCCACGGGACAGCGGACGACGTGGTGCCGCTCGAAGAGGTACGCCAGATCGCGAAAAAAGTCTTCGCGGACCTGACCTATCACATCGTAGACGACGACCACCGCCTGCACAAAGCCGCCGAACAGGTGGACTGGAAAGCGTTGCTGGCATAAGCCGGCCTTGTAACGCCAGGCTCTGCCAAGTGCCACGAAGTGGTATGGCAAAACCGACCACAGGTCGGCGGTACATGCTTTTCGTCCGCATAATCCGCGTACAAAGGTTTCCATTCTCACATATTCCTGGAGGAAACGATGCTCAAAGAAAACGTTTTCTGGCTCGATACCGTCGAAATGCCATCCGGTCATGAGCAAATTCCCCTGCCTGAGAAAGTGGATGTGGCCATCATCGGCGGAGGTTACACCGGGCTGACCGCAGCCTGGACGTTGGCAAAACGCGGCCTGCGCGCAGCGGTGCTGGAAGCGGAAAGCATCGGCTGGGGCGCCAGCGCGCGCAACGGCGGCATGGTGCTGACCGGCTTGAAGATTCCCTTGCAGACCGCCATCAAACGCTACGGGCGCGAGATGGCGCGCCGCCTGTTCCAATGCTCGCTGGAGACAATTGACCTGGTGGAACAGATCGTGCGGGAAGAGAATATCCAATGCGGCTTTGCCCGCACCGGTCACTTGCTGGCGGCCAACAAACCCAAACACTACGACGCCCTGGCCGCCGAAGTGGACTTCATGGCAAAGGAATTCGGTCATGCCGTGCGGCTGGTTCCGCGCCAGGAACAACGCAGCGAAATCGGCTCGGATCTGTACTACGGCGCGCTGGTGGACGAGGCCAGCGCCGGCCTGAACCCAGCGCAATACGTGGCCGGGTTGGCGGGGGCGGCGGAGAAAGCCGGGGCCACGCTCCACGCCCGGGCGCGCGTCGGCAGGCTGGGGCGCAGGGAGAGGCGCTTCTACGTCGAGACCGAACGCGGCGCTTTGACGGCGGAGCAGGTCCTGGTGGCTACTAATGGCTACACGACAAGCATCACGCCGCAACTGCGGCGCAGGATCATCCCGCTGGGGTCGTACATCATTGCCACTGAGCCGCTGCCCGACAAACTGGCGCACGAACTCAGCCCGCACAACCGCATGATCTTCGATTTCAAACATTTCATCAACTATTTTCGCCTGTCGGACGACCAGCGCATGATCTTTGGCGGGCGGGCAGCCTTTTTCCCCGAAACTGGACAGACCGTGCGCCAGAGCGCCGAGATCTTGCGCAGCCAGATGGCGCAGGTGTACCCACAACTGCGCGACGCAACGGTGGAATACGCCTGGGGCGGGACGCTGGCTTTCCCCTTCGATTTGATGCCGCACGCGGGCGAGATGGACGGGATGTACTATGCGTTGGGCTACGCCGGGCATGGGGTTGCCATGGCCACCTGGCTGGGCAAGACGGTAGCCAAAGCCATGCTGGATGGGACCATCAAGGAACATTTGTTTGCAGGATTCCCCTTCCCCGGCGCGCCGCTCGGACTGTACCGGGATAAGGCTTGGTTCCTGCCATTGGTAGGCGCCTGGCACAGGTTCCTGGACGTGATCGAGTAGTTTTGCCAAAA
>JBMOMP010000067.1:0-9742 GCA_049323115.1 Chloroflexota bacterium | reverse complement strand
ATCCCTTGCATTGTCTCTCGACTCAACTCTTGCCAATGTGCTACCACTTTGTTTGCGTCCATTTTCGCGTTCCTCTCTCGTTTTTCGCCTATCTTACCCCCTTTTTCAAAAAACTGACGCACACCCTTTCTCGATTTACGGATTGAGCGTGATTTCTATACTGTATAGATACACCAATCCTTCCATGCGGTCGTCGGCCTGGCGCAATACCAGGCGCGCCTGGGTCGGTTCGCTTACTTTATAGGGGACCGTGGTCGAGAAGATTTGCTCGTCCGAGCCGATGAAATCCAGTTCGCGCAAACCGACGGTTTTCCCCTGCGCATCGATCAATTCCAGGTACACCAACTGGTCGTTGAACGGCAGGAAGCGTCCCTCCACATCCAGGACGCCGCCAGCCGGGGCAGCATTTGCCTTAGGGGCGTACAACACAACCCGTTCCAACAGGTCGCCGGAAGGCGTGATCTCGTCCGTCCCAACGGACAGCAGCAAAAGGCGCTGCGCAGCCAGTGACTGGAGGCGCCCCTGCCCATCCTTGGTGCTGACCGTAAGCCGCCCTACTTCGGCCGCCGCGCGAATCTCGAAGGGGATCTTGAACGAGAAATACACATCCCCGTTATTTGGGACGCGCTCGAGTTTGCTGTATAACACCCGGCCATCCTCGCCCTGCAGGTCGAACTGCACCAGCCGGCTTTCCCCGGCCACCATCTGCATCCGCAAATGGAAGGGCGAAGTGACCTTCGACATCGGCCCCGGCGAGTGGATCTGGATCTGCGCCATGCGCGCGGCAGGCGAGGGGGTGAGCGTATCCGTTGGGGTCGGCGTGGGGGGAATGGGCGTCTCGGTCGGCGCGGGCGTATCGGTAGGGGTGGCGCTGGGAGTGCCGGCCAGCGAGGTAGCCATAGCCGCCTGGGCGGTCATCACCACCACCGTTGGGAAGTAGTCCGCGGGGAACGGAGTCGGGACAGGCTGCGCGCCGGGAAAAGCGCAAGCAGCCAGAAGTCCAGGAAGGGAAGCGAGCAGGAACAAACAGGAAAAGTTGGTTTTGTTCATAGGTAAGAGACGCCCCATTATAACGGGGCGTCTCGGTTTTTGTCATGCAATCCACCCCACTAAAGGGATGTCTTCATAACCCGTAAATCTCACCGTACTTCTGCTTGAGATAACGGACATAGGGCGTAGGGTCTATCTTGGAACCGGTCGCGCGCTGCACCAGTTCCTGCGGCTCGAATTTGCTTCCATACACGTGGATGTTCCCGCGCAGCCAGGCGAGCAGGGACTCGAATTTGCCCTGGCGGATCTGGTCGGCCAGGTCGGGGATGTCGGCGTTGATCCTTTCCCACAACTGGACCGAGACCAGGTTGCCCAGCGCGTAGGTGGAGAAATAGCCCAGCGCGCCGCCGGACCAGTGGACATCCTGCAATACCCCCTTGGCATCGTTGGGCGGGACGATTCCCAGGTATTCTTTCATCTTGCTGTTCCAGACTTCGGGCAGATCCTTGACCTGCACCGCGCCTTCGATCATGGCGATTTCCAACTCCAGGCGCAGCATGATGTGCATGTTGTACGTGGCCTCGTCCGCATTGACACGGATCAGGGACGGTTCTACTTTATTGATAGCCTTGTAGAAGGCCTGCAGGTCCACGTTCCCCAGCGCCGCAGGGAAAAGTTTCTGGTATACCGGGTAGAAATGCTCCCAGAAGGGCAGCGAGCGGCCCACCAGGTTTTCCCACATACGCGACTGCGACTCATGCACCGCCAGCGACGCGCCGCCTGCCAACGGGGAACGCGCATAGGCCGGATTGCCGCCCAGTTCATATAGGGCGTGACCGGACTCGTGCATGGTGCTGAACAACGAGGCGGTCGGGTTGTCCGGCTCGAAGCGGGTGGTGATGCGCACATCGTCCATGCCGAACTCGGTGGTGAAGGGATGCGCGGACTTATCCTGGCGGCCGCGCTGCCAATCGTAGCCAAAGCCGGTAATGACCTGCACACCGAAGTCCCATTGCTTCTGTTCATCGAAGGGCAGTTTCAGGAACGAATCTTCCACCTGCGGTTTTTCGGCAATGGCCTGCAACAGTTCCACCTGCTGCGGGCGCAAGGTATCGAAAATAGCCTTCACCTCGGCGGTCTTCATGCCGCGCTCGAACTGGTCGAGCAGGATATCGTAGGGATGGTCGGAGGGCGGGAAGAACGAGACGAAACGCTGGTTCAGTGCGACGATCTTTTCCAGGTGCGGGCGGAAGATGGAAAAGTCGGATTTTCCCCTGGCCTCGACCCAGGCGTCGAAGGCCTTGCTGGTGACCAGCGCGAACTCGGCCACGAACTCGGCCGGCACGCGCGTGGCCTGGTCGTATTTATGGCGCGTCACTTTGAGCAGGCGCACCTCGTCCGAATCCGGGTCGGCGCCGGAAAATTCCCCCTCCAGGTCGGACAGCAGGACGCCGACCTCATCCGAGGTGAATTTCTCGTGCGAGATCTTGCCGAGCGTAGCCAGTTGGTTGCCGCGCGACTCGTTCCCGCCGGGCGGCATGTAGGTTTGCTGGTCCCAGCCCAACAGGGCGGCGGCAGCGTTCAAGTCGGCCACTTCGGCCAGCAGGGTCTTGAGTGTAGAGAGTTTTTCGGACATGAAATTTCCTTGTTCCAAAAGAATAGTTTCAAGCCACTTTCCAGCGCAGGGGAGCGCCCTGCAAAGCGGCCAATATTTCGTTAGCAATGTCTTCCGCGGCCCGCGCCTGCGCCTCCCTCGTCTGCGCGCCGATGTGCGGGCTGGCGATCACGCGCGGATGCCCCACCAGGGCGGTTGCGCCGGGAGGCTCGGCAGCGAACACGTCCAGCGCCGCGCCCGCTGCCTGGCCGGATTCGAGCGCAGACAGCAGGGCCGCCTCGTCTATGATGCCGCCGCGCGCCGCGCACACCAGACGGACTCCGCGCTTCATCCGCCCGAAGGCCTGCGCATCCACCATCGAGCGAGTCGCGGCTGTGAGCGGCAGGTGCAGCGAGATGAAGTCCGACCGGGCGTACAGTTCTTCGAGCGGAACGGGCTTCGCGCCGCGCTGGCGGATGTCCTCATGCGGGACGAGCGGGTCGTATCCCAGCACGCTCATCCCAAAGATGACCGCGCGCCGGGCCACCTCCGCGCCGATGCGCCCCATGCCAATGACGCCCAGCGTTTTGCCGTACAGTTCCACGCCTTCCAGTTCCTTCTTGAGCCACTCGCCGCGCTTCATGGCGGCGTCGGCGCGGGGCAGGTTGCGGCACAGGGACAGGAGCAGGCCGAAGGTCAGTTCAGCGACCGCCAGGGTGGTAGAAAGCGGGGCGTTGACCACCGTTACCGCATGGGCCCTGGCCGCCTCCAGGTCGATGTTGTCCACCCCGACCCCGGCGCGCCCGACCACCTTGAGCCGCCGGGCGGCCTCGAAGACCGGGGAAGTCACCTTCGTCCGCCCGCGCACGATCAGGGCGTCGTACTCCCCAATGACGGCCAGCAGGTCCGCCGGGGAAAGCCCGGCGCGGTCGTCCACGCGGGCAGCGGAACGCAAGATGGCCTGGCCGGTTTCGTCCAGGCCATCGGTGATGAGAACAGCAAACTGGGACATGCGCCGATTGTAACCCATATCGGCGCGACGGGCATCCCACCAGGGAGGGAATTAAAAGCGTAAAAATCAGTGTGCAACTTGCGCCATTTTGTGCAATAATTGGAATATCATTTTGCCAGCAAGAAGGAGGAACGTCCCGAAGGTTTTCCCGGAGCGTTTGCCGCTTTTGCGACAACCTTCGGGACGGTTTCAACTGAAAAATATCATTTTGCCAGCAAGGTTCAAGGAGAAGAAACATGGCCCCTCAAAAATGGTGCATCTGGTACGCCCCCTTCCGGGAAAGCCCCACCGGCAACAAGATCACGGACATCCCGACCGGCGCGGTGGTCGAGCCGACCGGCAACCAGCAGCAGGCCGTCATCAACGGCAAAGAGACGGTGTGGTCCGAAGTGACCTACAAAGGGAAGACCGCCTGGATCTACGAAAACTACCTGGAAGACCTGGTAGACAAGTACCCCGACTTCGAAGTCCATATCCCCCACCCCACCGCCGATCCCACCGACGCGGCCCAATACATGATCCTGGATGGGCGGGTGAAGTACAACATGTGCGGCGAGTTGTGCGTTGCTTTCATCGGAGGCGACGACATCGAAACATTCGTGGAGAAATGGAAAGCGGTATCCCCCAACTACCACAAATGGGCGCTGTTCGGCAGCAACGACAAACCGACCGGCGTAGACGCGCTGGACAGCATGTTGAAAGTGTATGGTCACCCGACGCCGAACCTGACCTTCAAGGCCGGGCTGACCGATCCGTACATTGGCTTCAGGATCTCCCCAGGCCGGCTCCAACGAATGCTCGAAACTTATTACCTGATCGCCGGAGTCCACATCAGCGGCGTCACCGGGAAACTGCGCGGGCAGGGCATCGGGCATTGGGTGGTGCTGGACAAGATCATCCCCAACGGCGTCAATGGCGGCTGGGTGGAGATCTACAACCCGTTCCCCAACAAGCGCCAGGAATACTCCTACGACGAATTCATCAATTCCTGCGGCGGCCCGTCCTGGACCGGGTTATGGGTAAGGCGGAATTTGGAATGAGCGAGATACCTTGCCGCTGGGACACGGAGGCGGGAAGCCTTTCTTCTTTTTACATGGTTCCCTGTGTCTCAGCGGCAAATCCTTTTTCCTGCGTTGGGGGGGTTTAAGACATTCGTCACTTGATTCAAACCCAAACCGGCGCAACCTGTTCTTGACCGCGATCGGCCGCCGATCATCAGCCAGGCAAGCCGCTAAAACATCTTCTGGAGGGCATCATGTCCCGTAAGAACATAATCGAATTTTCGAGCCAACTCATCACCCTGGCGGCGTTGTGCGCCGGACTGACCGGCTGCGGAAGCGTCCAGCCGCCTACGCCTACAAGTACGCCAAGCGCTGCCCCGACTACGTTGCCAACCAAGACCGCGCCCCCAGCGGCGGCAACGCTATTCCTACCAACGCTGACTGCTTTTCCTTTGGGCAGCCCCCTCCCCTTGCCAACCCTGCCCAATTTGCCGCCATCAACCGGCACGCCAACACAAACGCCCCTGCCAGATGTGCTGCCAAAGTTCCCGTTGGAGGGGTACGTCATGCTATTCACCAAAGACGGCGACTTGTATTTTCAGGATGGGAATAAATTGCCAGTTAAGTTGACACATATTGTCAAATCCCTGCGTCCTCCATCCTATGTACGTAATCTCATAATTGCTACTCCTTATTATACTTTTCTCGGCTATGCCCATGACGACTTTGGCATCCAAGTCTCTCCTTTCAAAATTTCAGATGACAATCAAAAAGTTATCTTCTCCGAAGGGGATGGCAATATCTATTCAATCAACTCAGATGGAACGCAAAAACAAACAATTATTTCAAGCAACTGGCAGACTTCCTTTGAAACAGGGACATCTGTAGAAGAATTGGATTTCGTCCCTCAAACTCATATTGTGTATGTTAAGGCGCGACGGTGCGAGAAAGAGGAACAGCCGTACATCTGTTCCACAAGCATCTTCTTAATTGATGCCAATACTGGAAAGATTAAAAAACTGGATTATTTAGGCAAACTCGTTGAACACGAACATTTCGGCATAAAAAATAACATCCGCTTTTCCCCAAACGGGAAAATGCTGGCAGTTGGAACAAAAGAGGGGATAACGATATTTACTTTGGATGGAGAAGTGATCCGTCAAAATATTCTGCCTTTTGTGTCTGAGTTTGAAATTTTCCCATCCCTGTTTTGGCTTCCCGATTCAAGCGGATTCGTTGCGGCGCTGCCTGATGCCCTTGCTGATGTTGCAATGTGGGATCATACTACGGCTTATACGGTTTGGCGTTATTCTCTAAATGACAATTCGGCAGTTCAAATATCGTTCGATCCCCCTGTGATTCAGTATTATTTTGAAGTTTCCCCGGATGGAAATTGGATGGTCTATTACGGCGGGATATACGAATCACCCTATTATCTTTATCTTGGAAATCTGACGGACGGGGATACAATGAGGCTCGGAACTGCGGGAGAACAGGGTGACATGTTGTGGAGTCCGGACAGTAAATATTTTTTATCCACAATTGGTATTGAGACGCTTGATGGATTGGTTTTACGTCCGATGCCCCCTGCATTTTCATGGGTTGATGCTAGGCGCTTTTCAGCCACTAGATTCAGCCTTGTTAATGGTGATGAACATGGGCAATACCTTGTCGGAGAAATTAGGGATGATGGAACTTTCTTTTATGACACTGGATTTTCCTATCCGCTTTATAACTTGTTACTAATGAAGCCAAAGCGATAAATTCTTTCGCGGGATTTGACGCGGTGGTCTCCCTCTTGAGGGCAGTTTGTCTGACGGCTCTAAAAACGAACCGCAAAGGGCGCAAAGCTCGCCAAGAAAAACAGAAAACTTTGCGTTCTTTGTGGGCTTGGCGGTCGAATCTCTTGATTAGCTCACCTGCTCTCGATGGGGAGACTGCCTTTGACGCAATTTAATAACTGATGTTACGCAGCCGGTTCGAGGAAAACCGGGTAAGATTTGGGTATGAACAAAGAAAACTTGGAGCTGTACACCGATTACTTACTCAGCACGTTTGGCTATGTCACCGCCACCGGACTTTCTCGGATGGTGGAAGGACAAGTCAGTCATGACCAGATCACTCGGTTTCTGTCTGGCGAGGAATACACTTCGAAAGACTTATGGTTGGAAGTCAAGGCAACGGTGCGGCAAGTGGAACGGGAAGACGGGGTCTTGATTTTTGACGACACCATTCAAGAAAAGCCGTACACTGACGAGAATGAGGTGATGTGCTGGCATTATGATCATAGCAAAGGGAGAGCGGTGCAAGGGTTCAACTTGCTCAACTGCCTGTACCACGTGAAGGATATTTCTATTCCGGTGGCCTTTGAACTGATCAAAAAGCCAGCGGAATATTGCGATCTCAAAACGCGCAAGCGCAAACGAGCCAGTTTGGTCACCAAGAACGAACGGATGCGAGCGATGCTCCAGGTGTGTGTGCAGAACAAACTGAAATTTCGGTTTGTCTTGTTCGATATCTGGTTTTCTTCCAAGGAGAACATGTGTTACATCAAAGAAACGGTCAAAAAGGATTTCATTTGTGCCCTCAAGGGCAATCGCCTGGCGGCGGTGAGCGAAGAAGATTATCAAGCCAAGCGCTGCACTTCGATTGAAGAACTGCCCTGGCAAGAAGAGACAATGTTTACAGGCTGGCTCAAGGACGTGCCGTTTCCTGTACTCCTCGTGCGCCAAATCTTTACCAACAAAGATGGCAGCACGGGCATTCTCTATCTGGCCTGCAGTGACACAACGGTGACGCGGGAGCTTATTCTAACGACCTATCAAAAACGATGGCCGATAGAAGTCTTCCATAAATCGCTCAAACAAAATGCCGCTTTGGGCAAAGCGCCCGTGCGACGGGTGACCACACAGAACAACCATGTTTTTGCTGTTCTTTATGCCATTTTCAAGTTAGAGTGCCTGAAGATCAAACGACATCTCAATCATTTTGCCCTGCGGGCGCATTTGTATCTCAAGGCGACACGCATCGCTTTTGATGAACTCCAGGCACTCAAGGCTGCGTAACATCAGTTATATGACGATGGCCAGCATGGCGATGGACAGGCCAACGATGGGATTTACGGGAATGCCTTCGATAATACATCGCTCGAAGGCGTCTATAATTTCAAGATCCAGATTTCCGGCAACAACAACCGGGATGGACAACCCTTTACAAGGGAGGAGACTCTTCCTGTAGTCATGCTCGCTCCTCCCAACGTGGTCAGCAGCGTGCGCGCTTCCGTGAGCCCGACCAACTATTACAGCGTGGACTACACAGTGACCTTCTCCGAGCCAGTGACAGGCGTGGATGCCAGCGACTTCGTCCTGACGACCAGCGGCCTGTCGGGCGCGGAAGTGAGCCTGGTCAGCGACTCGGGCAGCAGGTATACTGTGACCGTCGCTGCCGGGGACGGTAGTGGAACCCTGCGCCTGAACCTGGTGGACGACGAACAATCGTGGATGAAAATGACATTCGTCACTTGATTCAAAACCCAAACCGGCGCAACCTGTTCTTGACCGCGATCGGCCGCCGATCCTCAGCCAAGCAAGCCGCTAAAACATCTTCTGGAGGGCATCATGTCCCGTAAGAACATATTCGAATTTTCGAGCCTACTTATCACCCTGGCGGCTTTGTGCGCCGGGCTGGCTGGCTGCGGGGGCGTTCAGCCGCTCCCCACACCTACGAACGCGCCGACTTATACATCTATTCCGTCAATCCCTACTGCATTGCCAACGGAGATGCTTTCGCCAACGCCAACAGAGATACCGTTGTTTCAATTGGAAGGGTTGCGGATGGCTTACATTGTTGATGGTGATCTATACCTGCAAGATAGTGGAAAGCAACCAATACAGCTGACCGACAGCGGAGAAGATCACACCCCGATTTTCTCGGATGACGGGGAAAAAATCACTTTCTTTCGCGGAGTCCTTCCTCGTAATTTGTATTCTATCAATGCAGATGGAAGCCAGGAACAAGCGCTGGTAACTTCCAGTATGCTGAATGCACTTGGTTTTGGTTATAGCAATTTCGCAGAGCCACGGTCTCTAGCCTTTGTGCCGGGTACACATCAACTGCTTTTTAATACGCACGAACTTGACTCCTTATATATAAAGACTAAGAGTATTTTGTACTGGTATGACTCTAAACCATATCTAGACCTTCTCATTGTTGATACTGACTCGAGCGAAATTAAAAGGCTTCTGGCTCCAGGTCAAGGTGGCCCATTTATAGTATCGCCGGATGGGAAAACAATAGCAATCCAAGCAAGAGATCATGTTGACGTGATTGGGCTGGATGGCAAAGTTATAAAACAAAATTTAATTACTTACCCTTCTGAATGGTTATATCTCTGGGAACCTGAAATAAACTGGGGACAAGATTCGAATAGGTTAAATGTTGTACTTCCTATTCCAACCGCTGGCGCTCTTGATTACACCGGTCCGGAGCCGCGTACCATTTTAGAATATTCTGCAAATAGCAATTCGGTTGCTGAAATCAATTTCAGTCCTCCCCCCATGGATGATTTTTTCAGCGTCTCAATGGATGGGAACTGGATTGCTTACAATTTCGCTGATACCGCGGGGAAAACCAATGAGACAGCGATCGCCGGGATTTATCTTGGCAATTTGCATGACGGAAATTCACACTGGATTGATGTTTCAGGACTAGGGTTAAATGATCTACCTCGCTCCTTCTACTGGAGTTCAGATAGCATGCATTTTATTTTTATGGATGGTTCGATTGCAAAAATGTTTTTAGGAGACATTCACGGAGCAACAACTCTAATTGCACAAGGAGAATTTCTTGGATGGTTTGATGACGGAAGCTATCTATATACCACCAAAGGAAAGATTTTCTTAGGAGAGATTGGGAAAGAGGGGAGCATAGGTGTCATACAATTGCCCGCTGTTATCGATTCATCTTATTTCACCTTTGTTAATCTCAAAAGCGAAATGAATAAGTAGGATATAGCTTATTAACCATTGGTGCTAGTTGAGTCATGGGGTATCCTCAAGGTTGCGAAACCAAACTGAGGAGGCACCCCATGACTACAGACGATATTATCCTACACATTTTTTGCCGTGTGGACGATAGTTTGCCAGA
>JBMOMP010000066.1:0-67071 GCA_049323115.1 Chloroflexota bacterium | reverse complement strand
CCCAAAGTGCTTGAAACAGCGCCAATTTAGGCCATTCGGCGCAAACAACAGGTGTTTTGTAAGATGCAACATCGCCGGTAGTAATTCACGGCGCATAAAACCATCGAGTTTTAGCGGAAAGTAAAGTGATAAAGATGATCCAAAAATCTTGCACAGCCAGATTATATTTGAAATCGGAACCCAATTGGAAAATTGCAGGGTTTCCAAATCCAACCACGCAAGGATATTGAATACTTGTTGTGGAAGAGATCATGGACATCGAATACGAACAATACCCGGCGCAGTTCACCAGTTGGAATTGCAGTTATAATCCGCTCGCGATCTGGATCGCGCCTTGCGGGCGCGCACGTTCAAGAGGCTGGTTGGGCCGCCGGTATAGGAAGCGATGAAGAGGTTTTAACGACCAATGACAACCAATAAAACAACACCCCAAACAGTAGATGAATATATTGCGGGCTTCCCCAAAGATGTGCAGGAAATCCTGGAAAAACTACGGGGGGTGATCCGGGCAGCCGCGCCGGACTCAGCCGAGACGATCAATTATCAAATCCCCACCTTCACGCTTGCAGGCAACCTGGTGCATTTTGCCGCCTACAAGAACCACATCGGGTTCTATCCTGCGCCGTCGGGCATTGCGGAATTCGAAAATGAATTATCGCCTTATGAGAAGGCAAAGGGCTCGGTAAAATTCCCGCTGGATAAACCGCTTCCGTTCGACTTGATCAGGAAAATCGTGGCATTCCGGGTGGAGGAAAACCTGGAACGCGCGAAAGCGAAGAGAAAAAAGAAGGGCGCCGCCTGAGCCAGGTATTCTCGCAGTTTACCCGAACAACCGCCCCAACCCCTTTCCCCCAGTTTTCTGTAACGTCTTCATCATCTTCTGCATTTCGCGGAACTGCTTGACCAGGCGGTTCACGTCCTGCACTTGCATGCCGGAACCGGCGGCGATGCGCCGCCTGCGCGAGGCGTTCAGGATGTCGGGGCTGCGGCGCTCCTGGCGCGTCATCGAATGGATGATGGCCTCGTTGCCCTTGAAGGCTTGCTCGGCCTGTTTTGGGTCCATCTGGCGCGCCATTTGCCCCATCTGCCCCGGCATCATCTCCACGATCTGCGCGAACGACCCCATCTTCTTGATCTGCTTCATCTGTTCCAGGAAGTCTTCGAGCGTGAACTCGCCCTTCATCAGGCGCTCGGCGGTCTTTTGCGCGTTCTCCTGGTCGAACGCGGCTTCGGCCTTTTCGATCAGCCCGAGCATGTCGCCCATCCCCAGGATGCGCGAAGACAGGCGCGCCGGGTCATAGGTTTCGAGCGCGTCCAGTTTTTCGCCCACGCCGATGAATTTGATCGGCACGCCCGTCACCGAGCGGATGGAGATGGCCGCGCCGCCGCGCGAATCGCCGTCCATCTTGGTCAGCACCAGGCCCGTGATCGAGACGTTGTCGCGGAAGCCCTGCGCGATGTTCAACGCTTCCTGCCCGATCATGGAGTCGACCACCAGCAGGGTTTCCACCGGCGGGACTTTGGCGACGATGGCCTTCAACTCGTCCATCAACGCCGCATCCAACTGCGACCGACCGGCTGTGTCCACGATCATAACGCTGACTCCGCCCTTTTGGGCTTTGTCCAGGGCGCGCGCGGCCAATTCGGGCGGTTCGAGCCCGCTGGCGGCCTCCACCGGCACGTCCAGCCGTTCTCCCAGTTGCTGCAATTGCTGGACGGCGGCCGGGCGGTACGGGTCGCCGGCTACCAGCATAACGCGCTCGCCCTTCGAGCGCAGCAGGCGCGCCAGTTTCCCGGCGACGGTGGTCTTGCCGGAGCCTTGCAAGCCGACCAACATGACCACGCGCGGCTTGGGGCCGGACAGGTTGAGCGGGGCTGGCGCGCCCAGCGTGCCAATCAATTCTTCGTTGACGATCTTGATGACCTGCTGGCCAGGGTTGAGCGCCTTGGAGACTTCTGCGCCGACCGCTCGTTCGCGCACGCGCGCAATGAAACTTTTGACCACGCTGTAATGCACGTCCGCTTCGAGCAGCGCCAGGCGGACTTCGCGCATGGCGGCGTCCACGTCGGCTTCGGAGAGTTTGCCGCGCTTGCGCAGCGCGTCGAAGACTTGGTTGAGTCGTCCAGTGAGGGTCTCGAACATGGGTTCCTTTCAGGGAGCGGTCGGATTGTAGTGCGGAAGCAGGCCGGGGTCAAGGGATGAGGCGGAAATGTCCAGGCGCGAAAAAAAGTTTGCTTGACAATCTGTCCCTCTACTAGTAAAATCCCTGACGCTTAACAACCGAATAACTGGCCGAGATAGCTCAGTTGGTAGAGCACGCGACTGAAAATCGCGGTGTCGTCAGTTCGATTCTGACTCTCGGCACTCCCGGCCAGAACGTGTGGCCGCCTGATGCGGGCGTGGTTCAGTGGTAGAACGTCTCCTTGCCAAGGAGAAGGTCGTGGGTTCGAATCCCATCGCCCGCTCTGATATTTAATTCGGCGTCGTGGCCAAGTGGTAAGGCAAGGGTCTGCAAAACCCTCACCATGGGTTCGAATCCCATCGACGCCTCTAAGAAGCGAACAACAGGTTCGCTTCTTTTTTTATGGGGACAGCAAACTATCATTATATTGAAACTATTTTGGGATGTTTTATAGAAAAAAATCGAGTAAAACATCTATAATTCGTTAGCAGTGATTGGATTTCTTTTATCGATGAGGAGTATCAAAGTGAATATGTTGCGCCGGAACGATGACGATACGTGTCCGGTCGTCGGTGAAAATGCGGTCCAGGGGATGTGTCATTTTAACCCAGATGGACGCCTCACTTATGTTGACCCTGTCATGGCTCAACTTTTTGGATATGAAACGCCTGGGGAAATGGTTCGGTCTATCACGGATGGTTCAGCACAATTTTATGTAGACCAGAATGTGTATAAGGGGTTGCTTGAACAGTTACGAGAGCATGGGCATGTAGAGGGTTTCGAGGCGCGTCATTATCGGAAAGACGGCAACGTTATTTGGACTTGCGCGAATGTCCGGGCAGCCCAGGATGATAATGGTCAGTTGCTCTATTTCGAGGGTTTGCTTACCGATATTTCCTCCCGCAAGTGGTCGGAGTTTGCGTCGTTGGCAGGGGAAGAGATGTACCGGGCGCTGGTAGAGCATCTCCCAGCAATCGTCTTCCTGGATTCGACCGATGAAATAGAAACCACACTTTACATCAGTCCCAAAGTCGAAGATTTGCTTGGCTATACTCCGGACGAGTGGATAGCAAGGCCGGATATTTGGGAGAAATCTCTTCATCCCGATGACCGTGACCATGTCTTGGCTGAGGATAGGCGCACGCGAAAAGCAGCCGAGCCTTTCCAAATGGAATATCGCCTGCGAAGGAAGGACGGTGAATACATCTGGGTGCGGGAAGCGTCTTCGGTCATCAGGGACGCGAACGGGACGCCTATTTTCTGGCAGGGCTTCTTGTTCGATATTTCTGAGCAAAAGCAAGCAGAGAATGCGATCTTGGAGAGGGAGGAACAGTTCAAGCAGATCTTCCGTTCCAATCCTATAGCGTCTAGTATTGCGACTCTCGATGAGGGGATATTCGTCGACGCCAACCAGGCCTACTTTGATCTTTCAGGCTTCCAGCCAGGGGAGGTGCTCGGTCATCGAAGCATCGACCTGGGTTTTATTACGGAAGCGCGAAGGAAAGAGTTTATAGCAAGGCTGAGGAAAGAAAAATCGATCAAAGGGTTGGAAGGGCAATTCTTTACGAAGGATGGGGGAATCCTGAATACGTTGGAATTTTACGAACTCATCCGGTTTTGGGGACGGGATTGCGTCTTGGCTTCTTTTCACGATATTACGGGCCGTATGGCCGCCTTGCGCGCGTTGCAGGAAAGTGAAGAGCGCTATCGTTTATTGGTGGATGCGTCGCCGGAGGCTATCGTTGTGCATTTAGATGGGATGGTTGTATTTGCCAACCCCGCCGCCATGAAGATAATCGGCGCGACCAGTGCAGACCAGTTGATCGGGCAACCGGTCATTGAGTTCATCCATCCAGAGTACAGGGAGTTTGCAACCCAGCGCATTCGCCAAGCGCTTGAAACGGGCGAGGCCTTGCCGCTGGCGGAGGAGAAATTGTTGTGCCTGGATGGTTCGATCTTGGATGTCGAAATCGCTTCGATGCCCGTTCAGTATAACGGCAAGAAAGCCTTACAATCGTTGGTGCGCGATATCACAGAGCGGGTACAGACCGAAACGACGTTGAGACGGCAGGTGGAAGAATTGACCATCTTGCACCATGTTGCTATGGCTGCTTCCACTACACAAAGTGTGGATGAGTTGATCGAGCGCGTGACGGGCATCATCGGCGATTCGTTCTACCCTGATGCGTGTGGCGTGGGCTTGACAACCGAAAACGGGGATGAGATTTTCCTCCACCCGTCTTCGCGTGGCGCTGCGGACTATGTAGATGTGGCAAAACCTCTATCGGTCGGTGTGATTGGGAAAGTGGTCAGGAGTGGGCGGGCAATCCGCCTGGGGGATGTGAAGCAGGAACCGGCGTATATCGAGGCGATGCCTGGGGTGCAATCCGAATTGTGCGTGCCGGTCAAAATAGGGCGGGAGGTTATCGGGGTGATCAATGTCGAAAGCAAGAGCCAAGATGCGTACACCGAAGCGGACGAGCGCCTCCTCAATACCATCGCCGGCAACCTGGCAACTGCTATCGAGAAGTTGCGTCTGCTCGAGGGCGAACAGAAGCGCAGGCAGGAAGCAGAGCTCCTGCGTGAGGCGACTGCCGCTTTGACGACCTCGCCTAATTTGCAACAATTGTATGATGCTATCCTGGAAAATCTGGGCGTGATTGTGTCTTATGATAGTGCGACGATTACCCTGATAGATAAAGATGATCTGGTGATGGTCGCCGAGCGCAACTTGCCGGAAGGGTATGACTGGATTGGGAAACGCTTTCCGGGTTCCGTGAAATGGGCGGAGATCTTTGAAAGCCACGAACCGTTGGTCATGCCCGATGCACAGGTTGACCCTCGCTTCGAAAGTTGGGAAGGCACAGACTATATTCATGGCTGGATGGGAGTTCCCCTGATTGCCCAGGGCCAGGTCATTGGGCTGCTCAACCTGGACAGTCACAAGATAAATGCTTTCAGTGAAAAAGACGCTGTCATTGCGCAAACCTTTGGCAACCAGGCTGCTGTTGCTATTCGCAATGCGCTCTTATTTGCCGAGGAACAGGCGCAAAGACAACGTACCGCCATCCTGCTGGATGTCATGCGCATTGCTGCTTCTTCATTGGCGCTGGGCGAAGTGATGCAGATCATTCTGGAGCGCCTGAGCATGTTGGTGCCATCCAGTTCTGGCACAATCCAATTACTGGAAGGGGAAAGCCTCAAGATTTGCGCTACGGCAGGCTTTGCCAGGGAATTCCTTCCTGTCGGTGAGATACTTCACCTGGCTGATTTTCCCCTGAACGCGAAAACCATAAAAGAAAAAGTCCCGGTTTACGTTGCCGATGTGACGAGCAATTCGGAATACGTTGTACTTGCTGGGTCGGATTTTGTGCGCGCTTTTCTCAGCGTGCCATTGATCTATCAGGGGCGGGCAATTGGCCTGATCACCTTGGATAGCCTGGAAGCCTTTCATTTCGACGAGGCTGGCATTGAACTTGCTTTGGCGGTAGCCAGGCATGCCGCTATTGCCATCGAAAATGCACGCCTCTTCGAAGCGGAACAAAAGCGTCGCCAGGAAGCGGAAACGCTGCAAAAAGCGACGGCTGTTGTCACGGCAGCGTTAGACCAGGAAATGGCGATTGAACTTATTCTGGAGCAGTTATCCCATGTGGTTACATTCGATAGCGCTTCGGTTCAATTGTTGCGTGATGGTTATATGGAAATCGTAGGCGGGCGGGGCGATCTTGTTTTAGTGCAAGAAAAAGACAGGCGTTTTCCTTTCCCGGGAGACAATCCAAACACGATTGTCATTCAACAGCGCCAGCCTCTTTTATTGAAAAATGCGCCTGAGGCTTATCCTGCTTTCCTTGAGATGCCCTCGATCCAGTCTTGGCTAGGCGTCCCCCTCATCGTTCATGATCACCCGATTGGCGTGCTCACACTCGATAGTTGCGAGATCGATTATTTTACGGCCGAACATGCGCAATTGGTTAGCGCTTTTGCCAACCAGGCAGCCATTGCAATTGAAAATGCGCGCCTTTTCGAAGCAGAGCAGAAACGGCGCCGCGAAGCGGAAATATTGCGCCAGGCCTCGGCGGCGTTGACCTCCAGTCTTGAGTTGAAAGAGGTCTTGGACACATTGCTGCAACAGATTGCCGTACTCATTCCCTACAATAGCGCTGCCGTCTTCATGCTGGAAGGAGACCATTATCGTGTGGTCGCTGGAAATGGCTTCAGCGACCCCGAAAAGGTCGTCGGGCACACTTTCCCGCTCGAGGATGAACTGGCAAGCGCCGTCCGGGAGACGCGCCAGCCTATCGTAAGCAGCGATATTCAAACTGACCCGCGTTTTCGGCGCTGGGGAGAGGCAGAAAATATTCATGGCTGGATGTGTTTCCCGCTTGTTGTGCGCGACCAGGTAATCGGCCACCTTACGATAGACAGTTATACCGTTGGCGCGTATGACACTTCAGATGCCGAACTTGCAATGGTCTTTGCCAACCAGGCTGCCTCCGCCATCCAGAACGCTCGCCAGTTCGAAATGGAACAGCGCCATTTCCGGGAAGCGGAATCCCTGCGCATCACTGCCGAATCGATAGCCTCATCCTTGGATGTTCAACAAGTACTGACTGCTATTCTCGATAGCCTGAGTTCTGTCATATCTTATGATAGCGCGAGCATTTTCCTCCTCGAAGGTGACCGGATGCGCCTCACAGCAGCAAAAGGCTTACCGCAAAATGATGCGGTCAGCTTTAAGACCTTCCCAGCCAGCAATGCCCTGTTGCATGAAATATGGAGAACCAAGCAACCGCTTATCTTGGATGATGCGCAATACGATCCGCGTTTCGAAAAATGGGTGACAGGGGATACCATCCATGGCTGGATGGGTGTCCCACTTATTTCTCGTGGAGAAATCATCGGCTGCATTACGATTGACAGTTATAAGCCTGGAACGTACAACGAACATGATGCCCTCCTGGCAATGGCCTTTGCCAACCAGGCCGCCGCCGCCATCGAGAATGCGCGTTTGTATGAACGTAGCGAGAAGCAAGTCAGGCGACTGACTGTCTTACGCGATATTGATATTGCCATTTCATCGAGTTTCGACCTCAAGGTTACATTGAATATTCTCCTTGCTTATGCCCTCAAAGAACTGGGCGCAGATGCGGCTGCCATTTTACTCTATGCTCCCAGCCTCCAGGTGCTTTCTTATTACACCAATGTTGGCTTTACTGGCAATCACACTTTCCCTAAAACACCTACCCATATTGGAACCGGATTGGTTGGTCAGGTAGCGTTGCAACGGAAATTGATACACATAACCGATCTACCCAACCAGCCAGAAAGTATGCGCAGTCCTATATCTGGAGAAGAGTTCCAGAATTATTTTGGCGTGCCGTTGGTCAGCAAAGGACAGATTCAGGGCGTGCTCGAACTATACGCATGTGACGATATATCGCCCGACTCGGATTGGCTCAATTTCCTGCATACTCTGGCGGGGCAGGCCGCTATCGCCATAGACAATGCCCAACTCTTCAAGAACTTGCAGCGCAGCAACCAGGAACTCATCCTGGCTTATGATACGACCCTGGAAGGGTGGGGAAAGGCTCTGGAATTGCGAGACAAAGAAACGCAAGGCCATACCCGGCGGGTTGCGACCATGACCGTCGAACTTGCCCGCCGCATGGGTGTCGAAGGGGAACAACTGGCATACGTGATGCGCGGCACCCTGCTTCACGACATCGGGAAAATGGGCATTCCCGATCAGATCCTCCATAAACCGGGCGCACTGACCGATGAAGAATGGGAGATTATGCGCCTGCATCCCCAATACGCCTATGACTTGCTGTTTTCCATCCCATACCTACGCCCCGCTTTGGACATACCCTACTGCCATCATGAGCGCTGGGATGGCAGCGGTTACCCGCGCGGCTTGAAAGGAGAAGAGATCCCCCTGGCGGCGCGCATCTTTGCCGTTGTGGATGTTTGGGATGCGCTCCTGTACGACCGGCCTTACCGGGCAGCCTGGGAATTGGAAAAGGTCATCGAATACATCCGCAGCAAGGCCGGAACAGAATTGGATCCCAAAGTTGTGGAAACTTTCCTGCGGATGCTGGAAGAAAATGCCACGCACTTTTGAAGCGCGTGGCATTTTTATGCATCTGACTTATTTCACCCGCACAAAGCGGCGTTTTCCTACCTGGAGCACGCCCGGATGCGGGAACGGGACATCGCCGCGCTCCAACGTCTCCCCGTCCAGGCGGATGCCCTTCTGGTCGAGCAGGCGCCGCGCCTCGTTCTTGCTGGACACCAGGCCTGCTCCCGTTAAAACATCCATCACTGTTGCCCCGGCCGGCGCCTGGTACTCCGGCATCTCCTCCGGCGTCTCCCTTTGCTGGAACAGGCGCACAAAGGCTTCCTCGGCCGCCTGCGCTTCCCCATCGCTATAAAAGATACTGACGATCTCCCGCGCCAGTTTCATCTTCGCGTCGCGCGGATGCAGTGCGCCGCCTGCCAATTCCTTTTCCATGGCTTCGATTTCACGCGGCGACCAGCGCGTCACCAGCCGGAAATACTGCGGCATAGCAAAATCGGGCAGGCTCATCACTTTGCCGTACATATCTTCCGCGTCCGTGTGGATGGGGATGATGTTGCCGGTTGACTTCGACATACGCTGCACGCCGTCGGTGCCGGGCAAGATGCCGGTGATCACGCCCACCAGCGGCTTTTGCCCCAGCGCTTCCTGCAACTTGCGCCCGGCTACGATGATGTTGAACAACTGATCCGTGCCGCCCACCTGCACATCTGTTTGCATGGCAACCGCATCATAGCCCTGCATCAAGGCGTAGAACGTCTCGTGCAAGAAGATCGGCTCGCCGCCCTCCAGCCGTTTGGAAAAATTCTCGCGCGCCAGGAACTGCTGCACCGTGAAATTCTGCCCCAGGCGGATCAAGTCCACGAGCGTAAGTTTCGAGAGCCATTCGCCGTTATAACGGACAATCGTCTTCTCCCGGTCCAACACGCGGAAAGCCTGCTCTGCGTAGGTCAGCGCGTTTTCGGCCACCTGTTCCTCGGTCAAGACCGGACGCGCCTTGTTCTTGTCCGAGGGATCGCCGACCAGGGCGGTGTAACTCCCGATCAGGAATGTCACCTCATGACCCAGGTCCTGGAACTGGCGTAACTTTCGCATAGTGATGGTGTGCCCCAGGTGTAGGTCTGTCGAGGTCGGGTCGTAGCCGCAATAGACGCGCAGGGGCCGCCCCTCCTTTTCGGACTGGAGCAGCTGCTCGCGTAGTTCGACCGTCATGGCCTTCTTGAGTTCCTCGTCGCCATACTCGGTGCCTTGCATCAACAGTTCGACCTGTTCTTCTATGTTCATGGGAACCTCCTGCAAAAAAAGTACGCATCACGTTCTACGTTTCCGTGATGCGTAAATCGAAACGTAAAACGTTTTCAACTGCGCGCATAATAATATGCGCTATTCGATTTCTCCACTAACTGCAAGCCTGCCTCGCGCAGGATGACGCCCAGGATGGCCTGCCCTTCGACGAAGCCTGTCCGCCCGCGCACCTCGCCCTGGAACTCGACCTCTCCCAGCGTCTTGAACGCGAAATGCGCTCCCTGGCCGATGACCTGGACTGCCTGCCCCCAACGCGCCGGCAAAACCGCCACTTTCTGGACCTCGGGCCAGCCCAGCCGCACCCTGCGTAATCCATTCTCGAAGCGGATGCCGTCCCTCTCCAGCCGGATGAACGTGCGCCGGTCTATCCAGTTGCCCAGCGAGATGCTCACCGCAGAAAAGAGCAGGAAGGACCAAAATATCCAGGCCCAGGCAGGGACATAGGTTGATCCCCGCAGAATCAGCACCCCGGCGCTGGCAGCTAGGAACAGGCCCCAGGCGGTCCACTCGCCGCGGCGCGGAAGCAGCACAGGCCGGAATTCATCAGGCGGATTTTCGATCATGCGCACATTATACTCGCACCTACCCTCCCAGGGTAAACGTAAATTCCCACGGGCCGGTAATGGTAAAGAACTCGTCGCTGAAAACGATCTGTTCGGCTTCTTCCTGGCTCATCGTTTCCGGTTTGGAGACGATTTGCATCGTTGTTGTGTCGTTGGCATCGTAGCACTCCAGCGTAATTGCAATGCCTCGTTGATTGAGCGCTTGTTGGATTTTCGGCATATAGATAGCGCAATCCTCCGCTTTGGGCGGATAGGCAGCAAGCGCTTCCACGCTGACCGTTACGGTCGCAAGATCGGCGTCTGGCGGGACGTAGAATTCCAATGTGTCGCAGCGTAAACCGAGTTGCCCGTCTGCGCCTGGCTCTTGCAGGCTGACCAGGGTCGCGCCGTATTCCTGAATGACCTGGTCCGCGTATTTCAAACTGGCTTTCCAGATCGTCCAATCGGAGGCGTCGGGCAGGGTAAAGCATACTTCGGCGTAGACTTGCTTGCCCTCTTGCCAGGCGCGCGTCACGTTGACGTCAATGCCTCCCACAACTTGCTGCGGTGAAATGGAGGCCGCTTCGGCGGTGGGGTAGGATTCTGCAATGAGCGGTGTGGCCGAAGGCAAGACCGGCGCAGGCAGCGGTGTGGACGGCTCCGGGACAACGGCCTGGGGGGCAGCGGTCTCTGGAACCAGGGTCAGCGGCCCGCAGGCCAGGATCACAAAGATGATACTGGCTATAACCAGGGAAAGGGAATGAAGTTTTCGCATGTTCAACTCCTCAAAAGATCTTCCAACGCCTCGCGCAAGGTTGGGAAGTGGAAAGTATACCCCTGCTCTTGCAGGCGTTTGGGTTGCGCAAAGCGCCCTTTGGTGACGAGTGCGCTCATTTCGCCCAGGGCCAGCCGCATCAAGAACGCAGGGATGGGGAACCAGTAAGGCTTGCGCAGCGTTTTCGCCAATGCGCGCATGAACTCGGCATTGGAGGTGGGCTGCGGCGCGATCAGGTTGTAGGCGCCTTGCGCTTTTGGGTCGTCCAACAGGAAGCGGATGGCGCCGACCTGGTCGTCGATGTGGATCCAGGGCAGGGCCTGTTCCCCGCTGCCCAGCGGCCCGCCCACGAACAGGCGCACCGGCAGGGTCATCAGTTGCATCAGGCTGGCATCCTTTGCCAGCACCACCGCCGTGCGGCAGATGACGCGCCGCACGCCCAGGTCTTCCACCGAGCGGGTGGAGTCTTCCCAGGCAACGGTCAGTTGCGCCAGGTAGTCGCCAGCGGGCGGCGTCGTTTCGTCGGCCAGGTCGCCGCGCAGGCCGTAGTGGTTGACGCCGGAGATTTGCACGAATACGCCCGGGCGGCGGTCAGCGTCTGCGATAGCGGAGGCAAGCGCAAGTCCGGGTCCGACGCGCGAGTCCAAGAAGCGTTGTTTCTTTTTCTTCGTCCACGGCCAACTGTTCAGGCTCAGTCCAGACAGGTTGACGACGGCGTCCATCTCGTCGACCAGGCGGCTCCAAGCGCCCGGCGTCCGTCCATCCCACACGGCGGTGTGCGCGCCTGGGATGGCCTGGCTGGAGCGGCGCGATAAGACCCAGACCTGGTGACCATCGGCAAGCAGGGATTGTGTGAGATGGCGGCCTATGAACCCGGCGCCGCCGGCAAGCAGTACTTTCATCGCAGGAACTCCTGATTTTGATTGTGCTATAATCAGCGCTATTGTGGAGGCTCCATGCAAGAGCCGGTGCTTGTTTTGAACGCCAATTTCGAGCCAATCAATGTGTGTTCCACACGGCGGGCCATTGGGCTGGTCCTTTCGGGGAAGGCGGCCATGGTCGTCAATGGACGCGGCTACATTCATACGATCCGCGAGTTGTTGCCGCGGCCCTCTGTCATCCGCCTGGAGCAGATGATCCACCGTCCGCACCCCCGCGTCAAATTGACCCGGCGCGAGGTATTTCGACGCGACAATTATACCTGCCAGTATTGCGGGCGGCGTGATCTTCCGTTGACGGTTGACCATGTGTTACCCAAGCACATGGGCGGGGAGCATGTGTGGACGAACGTGGTGGCGGCCTGCCCGGCTTGCAACCATCGCAAGGGGGGGCGGAAATTGGAAGAAGCCCATATGGATTTGCTGCACGCCCCGAAAGAACCGCCTGCCAGCGCGGTTTATCTTTATGGGCGGCACATGGACGATAACGGCGAGTGGGAAGCGTATATTACGGGTTGGTAGGTGCAGGGCGCGTTCCAGGCGGTGATACGTGCTGGGATGGGGGAAGGTCAGTGCGGGGACAGCGTTTCAATCGAATTCCAATGTCATGAAATCGGTTGCCAGGTCTACTTCGCCCTGGTATTGCTGGCGGGCTTCGCTTACGAGGTTCTGGTCGGCGTATTCCCCGGTTGGGTAGTGGATCAGGTACAACTTGCCGACCTCGGCCTGGGTAGCGATCCTCCCGGCTTGCCCCGCGGAGGAGTGCCCCTGCGACTCGCCGGAGGCTTCGTGGATGAGGACATCTGCGCCTGCGGCCAGGTGGACGACCTCCACGCATGGTTCGGTGTCGCAGGAATATGCCAGGGCTTTTTTACTGCGCTTGAATTCGAACCGCAGGCCGATGGTGGGGATCAGGTGGCGCACGGGGGACGATAAAATGGTGAACTCCTCGCACTCTAAAACCGGTGTCATTTCAGTGGCTGGCAGGCGGTGGAAGGCCACCGGGAAAAAATCAGGCCAGTCGGCCCAGGAGTACATTGCCATCAGGCCTTCCATCCGGTCGAGGGTGTAGTGCAGACCATAGATGTGGATCGGTTTGCGGCGGCCTCGCAGCCACATGTCCATGAGCAGGAGCGGGACGCCGGAGACGTGGTCGGGGTGGAAGTGCGTCAAGATCATATCCGTCAGGTCATGATAACTGACGCCCGCCTGTTCGAGGCGATGGATCGGGTTGTTGACACAATCTACCATGACGGTATGGCTCTGTCCTACCAGGACCATGTGTGTATTTTCGTTTTCGATGGATGCCACCGCATTGGATGAGCCAAGGATGATCAACTTCGCCATAAATGCCCTTTCAAAGTTTCTATAATACCGCTAAAAGGATCGAGGGTGTCACATACGTTTCGATGATGGCCGCAACCAGCAACAGTGGCAATACCAATCCAAATGCGACCTTGGCCCAATCAGCCAGCGCTTCGAGCAAGACTTCGCCCAGCGAGCGGCCTGTTTGTGGCGTTACCAATACGACCCCGATGCGCAGCATGGCCGCGCTGGCGAGCATCAGCGCGGGCAACTCGAAGATGCCGTGCGGCGCCAGTCCCAATACCCCTACTACCAGCGCCGAATATCCCATCAATTGGAAAAAGCCCAGTACGACCCCGATCAGGCTCAAGTTGACCAGGTAGGCCAACATACCCAGCACGCTGAAGGAAACCAGCCCGGCCAGCAGGATGACCCCCACAGCGCGCAAGTTATGCATAAAGATGTAGGGAGCGGATAGTTCCGGACTCAATCCAAATGACATGGGCGAGTTGGCGACCTCTTCCGCTATCTTTTGTAAGTTTTCGGGCGTAGCCGCCTCGATATGCGCCGGGATGGCTGAGATGGTCCATTGGAAACTGAGCCAGAAGGCCAGGACAGCCGCTGCCAGCATCACGCTCAACGGCAAAGCCAATTGCCGGACATTTTTCACAATTTCGATCCGGTACCAGTCTGCCAGCGAGTGCGCCTGGCCTTTGAAATATCCCCAGAACGTCTGCCACATCCAACGAAAACTGAGGACATCTATTTCGTGTCCTAGCAGATATTCCCGCTGGAAGTGCGCCAATCCCACGCGGATGAGCAGACCTGCCATCAAAATCACGGCAACGACCGCCAACCACAGAATCTGGTTATCGCCCCAGAACAACAAGGCGCTCTCTCCTTGCATCAGGATAGCAACGGGTATGACAATGAAAGACGCCAGCAAGTTAGCGGCCTTGACCGAAGTGGACTGCACCGAGATGACGATTGCGCCGCTCACCATCAAGACCGCATGGGCAGCCGTGAGCGCAAACAATTGCAAAAGTACGGATAACCCCGGCATCTCGATCTTCTGCCGCGAGACGATGACCAGGTAAAAACCGATGGAGACGAAACTGGCGACCAGCGGCATCAAGACCCCCACCAGCAACTTGCCCAGGTACATATGCCAGTCTTTCAACGGTGTGCTGAGCAAAGGTTCGATCGTGCCGCGCTCTTTCTCGCCCACGAACGACTCCAGCGCCACCACCAGCGAGACCGTGATCGGGAAAAACCCAATAATCAATACCGAAAACGGCACCAAGCGGTCCACCAACAGCGTCTCGCCATATTTGGCCACGAACTCCACTGCCTGGTACGCCACTTCGTTCATCAGTAAAGGGAAGATGAGCGTCAGGACGGCCAAGGGGAAGATGATCCGCCAGTCGCGGAATTGGTCGCGCAGTTCGCGCTTCGTAATCAACCAGACAAGGGCCAACCAATCCATCGTTTACCTATTGCACGAAAGGCGCGGGTGATTTCTGCGCCTCCGCCATGACCTTGAGATATACCTGCTCCAGGGTGCGCGGGACTTCCTGCAACGTGACCACCGGCGCCTGGCTTGCAGACAACTGCCTCAGCAACTGCGGGTTCGTCTCTTGCGGACGCCTCACACGGAACCGCAGCCTGCTCCCGTTATGTCCGCTCATGACCACGCCCTCGGGCAATTGCAACCCGTCCGGCTGCCAGGGCTGGGACAGTTGCGCCTCATATTCTACCGGCCCCAAAACCTGTTCCTTGAGCGCCTCCAACGTTCCGCTGAGCAGGATGTGCCCGCGATAGATGACGGCAATGATGTCGGCCAGCGCCTCCGCCTCCGCCAGGTTGTGCGTACAAATGATAATCGTACGTTGCGACGATCTCAGGTTGGCAATCTCATCCCGTACCAGCCGCGCCGACTCGGGGTCCATGGCCGAGGTCGGTTCGTCCAGCAGCAACACTGGCGGCTCGTGGATCAGGGCGCGCGCCAGCGCCAGTTTCTGGCGCATCCCTTTCGAGTATTCTCCCACACGTTTTTGGGAAACTTCTGACAGACCGAAATAATCTAAAAGATACCGGCTGCGCTCTGCGCGGGTAGAGGGAGATAAGCGATAGATTTCTCCAAAGAAATCCAGGTATTCCTCCCCGCTCATGCGCGGATACAGCCCGTGCTGCTCGGTCAACACGCCCACTGAGGCGCGCACCTCCGCAGCCTGCTTCACCACATCGAAACCGTTGACGCGCGCCCAGCCGCGTGTAGGATACAGCAGGGCAGTCAACATGCGCACTGTGGTTGTCTTGCCAGCCCCATTTTGGCCTAGCAAGGCCAGGATTTGTCCCGGCTTGACCGTCAGGGAAACGCCATCCACTGCCTGGAAGCCATCGAAATGTTTCGTAAGGTCACAAGTCTCAATCATAATGGTTACGTGGACACAGCATAGCGGGAGGGTAGTCCGCTGTCAATGAGACAACAGTCCCTGCGAGAAAACTGATAGTTACCTGTAAGGTGGCAGTTCCCTGCGGTGCCGCCAGAGCAGCGCCAGGCCAGCCAGGACAGCAACAATAACCATCGCCGCCTGGTTGGCGTTGATCCCGCCCAGCATAGCGGCGTCCAGGCGTAAGAAGTCCAGCAGGATACGTCCAATCGGATAGACGATCAGGTAGACCAGGAAGAGGTCCCCTTTCTCTAACCGGTCAGCGTAACGGCCTCCCAGCCAGAGCAGCAAGCCCATGTTGCCCAGGTTCCAGAGCGATTCATACAGGAACAGGGGATGGAAGTATTCGAAATTCTCGAAACCGCTCACCCTGTGCAGCGGGTCGATGTACAGTTTCCACGGCAGGGTGGTCGGCGCGCCGTACAATTCCTGGTTGAAGAAATTCCCCCAGCGGCCAATGGCCTGCCCCAAGGCCAGGCTGGGCGCGGCGATATCGGCCCATTCCGCGAAATCCAGGCCATGCTTGCGCGCAAAGAAAAAAAGCGCCACCGCCCCGCCAATGACCGCGCCAGGGATGCCCAGCCCGCCGTTGCGCACGTTGACCAGGTCGAACGGATGCGTCAGGTAGAACAGGGTCGTGCGGCCCTCGGCAATGGCGGCCGGCGTGGGCGTGAAGACATGCCACAGGCGCGCGCCGATTACGCCGCCGATAATGAGCCAGATCAGCAAATCCCAAACGATGTCGGCGTCATGACCAAGGCGCTTCGCCTGGCGCGTTGCCAGCACTCCCCCTGCCAGCGCGCCGAGCATCAAGATGATCCCGTAATACCGGATAAAGAGAGGACCGAGTTGAAATCCTTCGGGCATGGTCATGTTTAGATATGTCCTTTCATGCGGGCATGCGCCTGGCGGCGCACGAACCAGATACGTTGTAAAGCGGTAAAGTTCCCTAGAATTGCCAATATCCATAGAGCGGTAAGCGGCTTCCCGAGCACCAGGAGCGGCGCCAGCACCAGGTAGCGCTCTACGCGCGTCAGCAGGCCCACTTTGGCCTCGAAGTCCAGGCTTTCGGCGCGCGCCTTGACGTAGGAGACCAGCACCGAGCCGGCCGCCGCGGCAAACGCCAGGACGCTGCCTGTTGCGTCTCCCTGTGTGGCAAAATAATACAGCAGGCCGCCCAGGATCGCCAGTTCCGCGTAGCGGTCGCTGACCGAATCGACAAAAGCGCCGAAATCGCTGGCGTCGCCGCGCAGGCGCGCCATAGTCCCGTCCAGCGCATCGATGGGCGTCATAATCACCACTAACCAGCCTCCCAACGCCAGGTTTCCCTGGGAAAGGAAATAGGCGCCTACGAAATTGCCCGCCAACCCCAGGCCTGTCACCATATTGGGTGTCAACCCCAGGCGCAGCAGGGACCTCCCCACCGGGTCGAGGAACCACTTGAACCAGCCGCGCAGGCGGTCGGTCAGTGTAACGGGGATACGAATACCATTATTTTCCACAGAAACCTCTTCCATAGCAAATGTCTTCCTTACTTTCAGGCGTCTTCCTCATCCGACTCGTCTGGCTCCACCAACACATCCCGCTCGCGCCCGCCTCCCTGTGATGGGCCGACGATACCCATCTCTTCCAGTTGGTCCAACAGGCGCGCGGCGCGTGGATAGCCGATCCGCAGGCGGCGTTGCAGCAGGGAAGCGGATGCCCGCCTCGCTCCCCGGACGATGGAAATTGCCTCCTCGACCAGGGCGTCATCTCCTGCCTCGGCCGGTTCCTGCAATAACTTCTCCCAGGGCGGCGCATCATCCACTGGCAGGTCACTGGTATCCTGCCAATGGGTGATGATCTTCTCGATCTCCTGGTCGGTGATGATGACGCCCTGGGCGCGGATCGGGCTGCCTACCTCCGGGTTCAGGAAGAGCAGGTCGCCGCGCCCCAACAGGGTCTCTGCGCCGGTGGAATCCAGGATGACGCGCGAATCGACCCCGGAAGCGACCGAAAACGCCAGGCGCGCCGGGAAGTTGGCCTTGATCAGGCCGGTCACCACGTCGGTGCTGGGGCGTTGGGTCGCTACCACCAGGTGGATGCCGGTGGCGCGCGCCATCTGCGCCAGGCGGACGAGGTTATGCTCGGTCTGGTCGGGCGCAGACATCATCAGGTCGGCCAGTTCGTCGATGATGACCACAATGCGCGGCAAAGTGCCCTGCTCACCGCGCCGCGCCAGTTTGCGGTTGTAGGCGTCCAGGTCGCGCGCTTTCGTGCTTTCCAACAGGCGGTAGCGATGCTCCATTTCCAGCACCACCCAGCGCAGCACGCCCATGATGCGCTCGATGTTGGTCTCTACCTTACCGTACAGGTGCGGCAGGCCGTTGAAGCGCAGCAACTCGACCATCTTCGAATCGATCATCACCAAGCGCAGGTCTTGCGGGGCGTTGTTCATCGCCAGGCAGGCCGCCAGCGCCGTAATACAAACCGACTTGCCCGAGCCGGTGGCGCCAGCGATCAACAGGTGCGGCATGCGCGCCAGGTCTGCCACCAGCGGCTGGCCAGACACGTCCCGCCCCAAAGCAATGGTAAGCGGGGTCCCCACTTTGGCAAAGGCTTCGGTTTCCAAGATTGGCCGCAAGCGCACCACAGAGGAGCGCACGTTCGGCACTTCTATCCCGACATAAGGTTTGCCCGGCACGGGCGCCTGGATGCGCAACCGTTCTGCCGAAAGCGCCAGCGCCAGGTCCTTTTGCAGCGCGGCGATCTGGGCGACGCGCACTTTCATTTGTTGGACATCCTCTTCGGTCGAGCCGGTCTTCTTGATGAAGCCGGGCTGGACGGCGAACTGCGTCACGGTTGGGCCGATGCGGAAGCCGATGACCGTGGCCGGGATGCCGAACTCCGACAGGGTCTTTTCGATCATCCCGGCGGCCTGGTTGATGGTGCGTTCATCCGGACGAGTGGCCTGCTCGGCGGACAAAAGGGTGAGCGGCGGCAGGGATTTGCTGCGCGGCAACGGCTCGGCAGGCCGTTCATCCTGCGCCGCGGGCGCGCGCAGCGATTTGCGGAATTCGGGCGGCAAGGGCGTTGCTTTTTTCTTGGGTTTGGCATCCGGGGCAGGGGAGTCGGCGGGGACGGTTTGTTGTGGGTGCTCGGCAGCCGGCTCTTCTTCGGGCGTCTCGCCTGCCAGGCGCAGCAACCATTTTTCCAGCCTGAGCCACAAGCCGAAGGCGCTCATGACGGCCAACAGCCACAGCAGGAACAGGATGAGTGTGCCGCCGATCTTCCCTGCCAGCCGCCAGGCCAGGAACGCGAGTCCCCAGCCCACCCGGCCACCGTTCAGGCCGCCCTCCAAGCCGGCGTCGGCCTGGTCGAGGGAATTGCCCCCGAAGGCGGCCAGCAGGCCCAGGGTCAGGAATAGAGCGAATTCAGTCGCAATCAAGCGGCCAAATGAATTCGTCGCTTGCTCCCGTTTCAAAATGGAAAATCCGATCAGTCCAATCGAAAGGGCAACCAGGTAACTTCCCCACCCGAACCAGAGCGAGAGCAAAGCCGCCCAGGGATCGAGCAAAGCCGCATCCTGGCTGGCGCCTGCCAAAGCCAGGATGGTCATCGCAGAGAATGCCAGCAGGACGACGCCCGCTGCGTCGCGCGCAAAGCGCCCAAAATGCAAATCGAGGCGCGCAAGGCGATCCAGCCAGTCGCTTTTTGGCTCTTCCTGGTGGAACGGTTGTCGCCGAGTCTTTGGTTCGTATTTTGGGTGGCGCGCGCGAGGGGACCGTTCAGGCATGAAAGCCATCCAGGTCGAGGCTCAACCCCATGCGTTGGTGCGCCGCATCCACGTGCAGGACGCGAACCTGGATTTCCTGCCCCTCTGCCAATACATCGCGGACAGTTTCACCGTCGTTTAATTTAATCTCGGAGACATGGATCAGGCCCTCGACGCCTGCTTCGAGGCGGGCGAATGCGCCGTACGAAACGACGCTGGTAATGTGCGCCGGGAGCACCTGCCCGACGGCAAAGTGACTATCCGCCTTTTCCCAGGGATTGGACAGCAGGCGTTTGAGACTGAGCGCTACGCGACAACGTTCGGGCGAGACTTCGAGCACCTGCGCTTCGATCTGCTGGCCGAGTTGGACGATCTGGCTGGGATGGGCGACCCGTCCCCAGGACAGTTCGGAGATGTGGATCAAGCCTTCCACACCGCCCAGGTCTATGAAAACGCCAAAATCGGTGATGTTCGTAACGACGCCGGTAATTTTTTGCCCCGCTTCCAGTTGGTTGAACAGGTGCATCCGTTTGCCCGGTTCGGCCAACGCGGCGCGCTCCGAAAAGACCACCCGGCCATCCTCCGGAGCGCACTCGATCACTTTCAATCGCAGGGTTCGCCCGATGTAGGTTTCCAGGCTGGTCCCCCGATCTTGCTTGTCTGGGCCGGTTGCCATATCCACCAAATGCGAAAACGGGACGAATCCATATAACCCTTCCCCTTCCACCAAAACGCCGCCGCGATTGTAGCCTGTGACGGTCAGGTGAACGATGCGGTCCTGGTGGTACAGGTCGCGCACTTCGCTCCAATCCGGGCTTTGTTTGGCCCCTTCACTTTTTGCCGGTTCTTCCACCCTGGCCGGTTTCGGGGCAGGAAGGGCATAGCGCTCTTCTTCTGCCAATACTGAATCCCACCAACTTTCATCCAAGATGGGCATGGCGTTCTTTTGCCTGCGTTGAGTAACCATTAAGACCTCCTTCCCTACCTCATGTTTTGAGACTCTGTCTCCATTTCGAAAATCGCGCGCGCTACGGCTTCGACCGCGACACGTTGTTTCCGATACAAATCGGCTTCGGACATTGCCAATCGCGCCGCCACTTCGCGTACTTTGCGCCCTTCGATGAATTTCATTTCCAGGATATTGTATAAAATCCACTCGGTCGTAAAACGGCGGTCGCCTTCGGGTTTGACCTGGTCTACTGCCTTGCGAAGCAGGGCGCGCAGGGCGTTGGGGGCGTTGCCTTCATGGTCGTTCATCAAATCGTGTACGATGCGCAGGTTCATGAGCGGGCTGTTGGTGAGTTTGGGGCCGCCCCAGTAATGGGTCAGGGCATCTTTTACCCAGTTTGCCAGGTCAGACTCGGGCAAAGTCTCCTCCGACAGCAGGCCGGAACGGGTATCGTATCGGCTCATGGCGCGCAAACGCTGGAGCATATCGATCTGGGGCTGCAAATCTTCCAGCGAGCGGAAGACGCGCTGCTGTAACTGGCGGTCTTCCAATGCGAAAGCCGCGCGGTCCGCCAGCAGCCAGAGGGCGTTGCGCTGGTCATGCTCGATCTGGGTCGGTTGGTCTGGGCGGCGCGCCACGCCCAACAGTCCCAGCAACACAGGCAGTTCATCGCGGTCCATTTCTAGGCGGCGGCGCTGGCGCAGGGGCAGGATCCAGAAGTCGCCCCATACGAATTCGTGGCGCTGGTCGCCGTTCTCGTGGTGGTCCAGGCTTTGCAGGGCCTCGGACAGGTTTTGCTGGTCGATCAATTTCCGGTTGCCCGCCAACACGATCAGGGACAACTCTTCCCCATCCAGTGCGGCTACAAAGGCGCTGGGCGATTGCATGTGGTCGCGCACGGCCGCCAGCACCGTTTCGAGGAATTGCTGCATGTCGCCGCGCGTCAACAGGCGCTCTTCGATATTTTGCAGCAACTCCAGTTCCAACCGGTCGCCGCCAAAGAAAAGCCAGCGTTCCCATAACGGCGCGACCAGCGTGATCAGGTGCTCCAGCAATAAGACCGAAGCCACTACGACCAGGGGTACAAAGGCCGAATATTCCTGCCCGTATAAAACACCCCCGGTGCGCCGCACCACCGTCATCAGGCCGAGCGCGGTCGAGGCCGTCACTGGGCCGCGCATGATCCACTTGAACAGGCGGCTTTTCACCAGGCGGTCTGGCCATGAGACGCCAAAGAAGGCCACTGCATAGGCCATGACGACCACCAGTCCGCCCACAAGCAGGTTGATGACCAGCGAAGTACTCCAGAACAAAAATGGGTATTTCGCCGCCAGCGCCGAGCCGTAGAGCATGTAAGGATATGAGCCAAGCGCCGGGGCAGTTGCGCCTGCCATCAGGTAGAGCATTCTTCGCTGCCCGGAGCGCGTCAACATGCGTGCGTAGGCGCGGATGAAATTGGCCCCGGCCAGCGCCATAATTGCAATGTAGTAGAGGGTGAAAATTTCGGTCCAGAACGTGCGTTCAAGATGGGGAGCAGGCTGCCCGTCTGGCACGAAGCGCCCTAACAGGTATCCCATGCTGAGAAGCAGCAGGAATCCCGAAGAGACGAAGTACATCAGGCGCACGCCCAACCGGCGACGTCCCCGCGATGGGCGGCCGGCAGTCACCAGCAGTGCATCGGATAAATGCAGGTAGGAAGGGGGCAAGAAGACGATGCCGATCCACTGCAAGCGCAGCAACAAGTCAATTCCCCAATCTGGCACGTCTTTGTTTTGCAGGGCTTCTGTCGTGAATACTACCACTACACACAGAAGGATAATGGCAAACGAGCGCGCCACACGGTCACGCAGATTGAACGACAGGGCATACAGGAACAGCGAAAAGGCGGTGATCGCAATGCCCGCCGTCAGGATCTGATTGATCGTTTGTATCCCCGCCAGTATACTTTCGGCCCAACCGTTAAACATAGACCTTTCCGCAACTACATTAAGGTTCTCCCAAAGAACAGGGCTACGTCTTGCGTGACGTAGTAATGGTCATTATACCCGCAGAATTCGAATCCGAGTTTGAGCGCCAGGCGGATAGCAGGATAGTTCTTGGATGGCATTTCCAGGAAAATATTGCGGTCGCCTCGGGACGAAGCCCAGGCTTGCGCGGCCTCCAACAGGGCGGATCCTACGCCCTGGCGTCTCGCATCCTGGCTGACGGCCAGGTCCGTCACCCAGGCAGTGGTGGAATGGCTGTGCTCCAGGATACAGGCGTACCCGACCGGCTCCCCGCCCGATAGCGCCGCCAGGGCTTGTGAACGCTTCTTCCATTCATCGGCCAATGCAAACGGATTGCGCGGGTATACAACCCCAATCGGGCGCGGCAGGCGCACTTCACGAAAGCCGGCCAACACCTGGCCGCTTTCCCTGCGCAAGTCCAACTGCCAGACATAATCACTCAAAGTTGTGTGATCCATCCCCATCAAACGCGGTAAATCAGTAGCAGTCATAGGGCGGATTTGAACGGTAAGCAACTTGGTAACCTCCAAACTAAAATTATGGCGCCGCAACCACACGAACAGGAATGACACATGGGGGCAATGATTGGCCCTGGTTGTCGGTCACAACCAGGCGCAGTTCATAGTCGCCGGGCGTCAGGACAGAGGTGTCCCAAGATCCGATTTCGTCATCGACAACGATTTTTGCACCTGCGGAGATCGTGGCCCAGGTCTCTGCCCCGCGCGGGGAAACCTCGAATTTGTAAAAGCCGAAATTGGCAATATCGACGGTGCCCTTCAGGGTAACCTGCCCGGCGATCTCCTGCCCTGGCTTGGGAGACGTCAATATCAACTGGTCGGGAATGCAACCGCTTCCCGCTCCGCCCGCCGGGGCGACCGGAAGCGCAGTCAAGGCAACCGAGGAAGGCTCGCCTGCAAAAGCGCCATCCTGCTGGTGTAGAAGATCCAGTGTGGGCGTCGCCAGGAGGTCGGTGGAAGGCAAACTGGGGACGACGAACGAGACCAGGAACATTTCTGCAAAAAAAGCAAACAGGATCAGGACCGAAACTGTCAGCGCTTGGCTCAACCGGCGCAAGGCAAACTCGCGCTCCAGGCCAAATACCGACTGGCGCCACTCCCGCCAGGAATGCCAGAGCCAGCGAAAAGCGAACAAGCCACTCAAGACCAGCAGGATGTAAATGAATCCCTCATACGTGGCTAGGAAACGGTTGACTGCGTTCATACCAATCAAGTCGAGGTTCGTTCACCCGCAGTTCAACTGCGGGTGAAACTTGAGAAACCTGTTAAAGTGACCCCAATACACCGCGGAGGATCTTTTCCATCTTTGGTGTGATCATTTTACCCGCCTCGATCACTTCTTCGTGCGTTGTCAGGGTCGAACCGTCCAGGTTGGCCTTGTTGCTGATGCCAGACAACCCAAGAACGCGCAGGCCGCCATGGTGAGCAACGATCACTTCCGGGACTGTGGACATGCCTACGGCATCCGCTCCTGCCAGGCGCAAGAAGCGCAAATCGGCCGGGGATTCAAAGGACGGGCCGCTCAACCCGCAATAGACGCCTTCTTTCAGGGCGATGTTCGCCTTGGCAGCGCTCTTGCGGGCCAGCGCAGATAGTTCGCTGTCATACGCCTGGCTCATGTCTGGGAAGCGCGGTCCCAGTTCGTCCAGGTTGGGGCCCATGAGTGGGTTCAGTCCACTCATGCCCACCAGGTTGAGGTTATCCCGAATCAGCATGACATCGCCGGGGACAAAATCAGGGTTTACCCCCCCGGCGGCGTTGGTGACGATCATGATCTCGATACCCAGGCGCTGCATGACACGCACCGGCAGGGTCACCTGTGCCATGCTGTAGCCTTCGTAGAAGTGGATTCGTCCTTGCATGACAAAGACCGGCTGTTTTTCCAGTTCGCCAATGACCAGCCGCCCTGCATGTCCGATCACGGTGGATACCGGCCAGTAGGGCAGGTCTCCAAATGGGATGGTCGTCGCATGTTCAACGGAAGCAGCCAGATCGTTCAGGCCGGAGCCGAGAATTATCCCCACGCGAGGGGTAACAGATATCTTTGCGCGAACCGCAATGGCTACCTGATCGATCTGTTCGAGAGTAAAATAGGGTTGCATAATCCACCAAAAGGTTAGTTTCTTTTCCAGGGTGCGCGCGCGGTGATAGCCTTTTGGTCCCCCGCCAGGCGCCCATCCCGGTCACGAATTATATCAGAGATATTTTACAATTTCTTTACAACCTGGAAGAACTAATCCTGGCAGTGCAAAGTTGTAGTAAAGTTAGTGGATTATGGCAAGCATCGAACGACTTGACAGACAGATAAAATTCCTGACCTCAATCGTGCTCGCTTTGAGCGGGTTGGGGTTTTTATTCATTCCAGGGCGTTTGGGGGCTTTGTCCGATGGCATGCCGCTGGCTTTGTGCTTTTGGTTGGGGTTGGGTCTGTTTTTCATTTCATGGGCCAATCAGTCGGCGATCTTTGTACATCCTTCTATGCGCGTCGAGAAGAGCGTTTATATCCTGTCTATTGTTTTTTTGGGTATATTGGGCTATCTCTATTTTCAAGCGCGGCTTTGGATGGACGTGTTGACCTTGTTGGCTCTGGTAACTGTCCATCTGTACTTGTTGTTTTTGGCCGGTTATTTTCAGAAATCGCATACGTTTTTTTCCCGGCTTGGATTTGGAGGTCTGAATCTGGCCTTTGGATGCTTGCTGTTGGGAATGCCGGCCGGGATGTTGGGCTATGAAAACCTTGTTTCATGGAAATTGTATGTGGGGGGAATCTATCTTCTTTTTGGGATAGTAGGGGTGGCTGCTTTTATTTGGCAAGATACGCCTGCATCAAATGTGATGGCAAGGATGTCCGCTGTCCCCTGGCTTCTTTGGAGCGTGTTGTTCCTGTTCCCATTGCAGATCAATACAGTCCTGGTGGCTTTGGGTATGGGGATATTGCCGTTGATCGCAGACGTGATTCCATGGAACGAGATCACACTTTGGAAGGACGATTTCCTTGGGCGCAAGGCGCTCCTTGCTGTGGGATTGATGGAAACCCTCATGCTTATATCTATGCTAACGTCTGGGTATGCGGTCCAACGATTTGTATTGGGAAATCCCGGCGCACAAATGTCCTCGGCTGTCTTGAATCAAGATGTCGCCTTTCTCTCTATGGTTATTGTCAAAGGCGTGATGTTATCCGGTTTGACATTCACGATGTTGACAATCAATAAGTTGATGACCGAACTTTCCAATGCTGGCGTAGGGGATACGATGACTTATGAAGATATAACGCTAAAAAATTGGAGCCAATGGATTGCGCGTTCGCTCAAGCCTCTTACTTCTTCGTCGCAGAGTTTGCAGACCAGGGTGGAGATCCAGACAGAGCAGATTGCAGCCCTGAGCCAACAATTAGGATATGAGAAACAACGCACAGGGCAATACAACCTGCTGTTGGAAATGAGTTATCAACTGGAGGCGCAATTGGACCCTCCGGTTGCTGCGCAGATTGCGGTCAACACACTGCAACGTGCGTTGAATTGTTCGCAAGTTGCCATCTACGAACATGACCTTGAGGAAAAAGAGTTTGCTGTGATTGCATCGGCAGGGAACTTCCTTCCTCCTGGCTATCGCCAGCAAACTTCAGAAGGTGTACTCGGCCGCGCCTTGCGTTTGCGCAAAACGCAAATCGTGAGCGATACGAAACTTGACCATGATTACATTTCCTTGGATACATATCCGGCGCAGTCTTTGTGTGTCGTCCCATTGATCCATCACGGGCATGTCAAGGCAATGTTAGAAATCGGTGACGAAAAATTAAACGCTTTCAATAGTTATGAAGTTCACCTGGCAGAAAAAGTTGCCAGTGAATTGTTGCGCGCCTGGGAACGTTCAAGTTACCGGCAGCGTCTCACCAACTTGATTCGGGCCGGCATCTCGCTGTCCCCTTTGCTCGAACCACAAACGACGATCAAGGAAATTGCCACGATTGCAAGGGACACACTACAAGCCAGGTTTATTTTTGTCATGCTTCTCGACCAGGAAGGAAATTTCTCGCGGGTTGCGCATTCTGGAGATGCGCCGCGCTTGCTGAATTCGTTGGCCCAGCGGCTGGCCGAAGATTCCACGATCAAGGCAGCGTTGAATGCCTACGAGTCCTTTCGCATCCGGGATATAAGGAAATACAGCCGATCTTCCCGCATCGAAATTGATCACGCCGGGTTGCGCAGCCTGTTGGCAATCCCTATCCGGTTGCACCGTTTGAGCATTGGCGCTATCCTGGCGTTTGGGAAGCAGGGAGAAGTATTCTTCAGCGAGAACGATGAATCACTTGCTGGCTTACTTTCCTCCCAGGCAGCGACTGCTATCGAAGCCACCTGGCTGTACCAGGAATTGCGCAACACCCTGAACTCCACCACCCAACTCTATAACTTGAGCGTTACCATCATCCAGGCTGAACAACTGAACGACGCGGCGCGCCATATCGCAGAGACGGCTGCAAAAGTTGCCAATGCTACGGCTTCAGGGATCGTCTTGTTCTCAATGGAGCAGGAGATCGAAACAGAAGTGGAGATTGACGAGAACGGCGCGCACCCCGGCGAAAATCACCCAATGGAACTGATCCAGCAAACCTTGCAGAGCGGGCAGACCATCCACGTGACGCCCGACCAGGTGGCCGCGACCATCTGCTTCCCGCTGCAAACACCGTTGAGGAAGTACGGCGCGCTCTGGTTGGAAATTCCCAATATTCGTGAGTACTTTGCCAGGCATGCCTCCAATATGCAAACCTTGGCCAACCAGGCCGCCCTGGCATTGGAACGTTCCATTTTGCTGGTGGAATCGCAGCAACAGGCAAGAGCCATCGAAGCGGCGTTCCAAGAACTGGAACTGGCTTACGATCGAACATTGGTCGCTTTGATGTCTGCGCTGGACGCCCGCGACCGCGAAACCGAAGGCCACAGCACGCGCGTCAGCGAACTGGCTTGCCGGCTTGGAAAAGAACTGCGCCTCGATGAAGAACAGTTGAAAGCGCTCGAACGCGGATCGCTGTTGCACGACATCGGCAAGATCGGCATCAGCGATACCATCTTGCACAAACCCGCCAAATTGACCGAAGACGAATGGAAACTCATGCGCCTGCACCCGGATATAGGTGCGCGCATTGTCGAGGGCATTCCCTTCCTCGAAGATACGCTCCCCGTGATCCGTTACCACCAGGAACGCTGGGATGGCAGCGGCTACCCGGCCGGGTTGAGCGGCAATGACATCCCCGAACTGGCGCGCATCTTTGCAATCGTTGACGCCTTCGACGCCTTGACCAGCGACAGGCCCTATCGCGAGCGCGTCTCTACCCAGGAGGCGTTGGCTTACTTGAAGGAGCAGGCCGGTATCTTGTTCGACCCCAACATTTTGCCTGAATTCGAAGCGCTGATCCTCGAAAAGAGGTTAGAAGATCTGGGGATATAACCTTTATGAAAACGCGCGCCTGAAGGCCTCTATAGCCTGCTCCACGCCCGCGTCATCTATCCAGCAATGCGTCACCAAGCGGAAGCGGCGCGCATCCTCCGGGCTGACCAGAACCCCATATCCCTTCACTTTCTCCGTGACATACGCAGTATCGAAGCGGACTTCCTTTGACAGGTTGAAATACACCATGTTGGTGGACGGTGAACTCGCGTCCACTTCCAACGCCTTGACCTGCCTCAGGCCATCGGCCAGGTTCCGCGCCCGGGCGTGATCCTCGCCCAGCCGCCCGATCATATTTTCCAACGCGAAGATGCCTGCCGCCGCGATGATCCCCACCTGGCGCATCCCGCCGCCCAGCATTTTGCGTAAATGACGGGCGCGTTGGATAAAAACCTGCGTTCCCACCAGCATCGAGCCGATGGGCGCAGCCAGTCCCTTGCTCAGGCAGAACATGACCGAATCGGCGGGCTCGACCAACTCTTTTGCAGGCACATTTTGCGCGATTGCCGCATTGAAAATGCGCGCCCCGTCGATGTGCAAGGCCAGGCCATGCGCGCGCGCGAGTTCCCCAACCTGGCGCGTATACGTCGCGCTCAACGGCACCCCGCCGCACACGTTCTGGGTGTTCTCGAGGCAGATGAGACGCGTGATGGGGTGATGCACGTCCTCGGTCCGGATGGAAGCGCGCAGGTCGTCCAGGGGCAGCGTCCCATCGTCTCGATTCCGCACCGGGCAGGGATGGATGCCGCCCAGCGCTGCCATCCCGCCCACTTCGTTCAAATAAATGTGAGAGCGGTCGCCCACGATGGCTTCGTCGCCGCGCTGGCAGTGGACCAGCAGCGCCAGCAGGTTGCCCATCGTGCCGGAGGGAACGAACAACGCCGCCTGCTTGCCCAGCATACCCGCCGCCATTTCTTGCAGGCGGTTGACGGTTGGGTCGTCGCCAAAGACATCGTCACCCACCTCGGCCTGCGCCATCCGCTCGCGCATCCCCGGTGTGGGTTTGGTCACGGTATCGGAACGAAGGTCTACGATTTGCATGTTGTTTCTCCTTGTCTATTTCCTTAATCCTTGTAATGCGGTTTCCAGTTCCCCTGGCAGCGGCGCCTCGAAGGTGCGCGCCTGCTTCTCACCCGGCAAGGTGATCTTGAGTTTGGCTGCGTGCAAAAAATGTCTTTCGAGCGGGATGGATGGTTTACGGTGGCCGTACACTTTGTCGCCCACGATCGGGCAGCCCAGGAAGGCGCAATGCAGGCGGATCTGGTGCGTGCGCCCGGTCAAGGGGTGGAAAGCCAGCAGGGTGTGTTCGGCGAATGTTTCCAGCGTGGTATATGCCGAGATTGCCTCGCGTCCTTTTCCCGGCGGCATGACCGCCATCTTCTTGCGGTGGCTGGGATCGCGCCCGATGGCCGCTTCCACGCGCCCGCTGGGGGTAGGCGGGTGACCGTCCACCAGCGCCAGGTAGGTCTTTTCCACCTTGCGCAGGCGGAACTGGTCTTGCAGCCAGCGATGGGCGCGCTCGTTCTTGGCCAGCAGGATCAGGCCGGAGGTGTCCTTGTCGAGGCGGTGGACGACGCCGGGGCGTTCCTCGCCGCCGATGCCTTCGATGTCCGGCGCATATCCCAGCACGGCATGGACCAGCGTGCCGGTTTCGTGACCGGCAGCCGGATGCACGACCATTCCCGCCGGTTTGTCGATGACCAGCAGGTTGTCATCTTCGAAGACAATATCGAGCGGGATATTTTCCCCAACCAGGTTTGTCGGCGCGGACGGCGGGATGGTGACCTCCACCGTCATGCCGGTTTCCAGGATTTGCCCGGCTTTCCGGGCCGGGATACCATTGACCTTTACGAATCCATCCTTGACCAACCCTTGCAGGCGGGAGCGTGAAAAGGCAGGTAGTCTTTCGACCAGGAAATGGTCGAGCCGCCCTTCCTGCCCCTTGTCGTACTGGAACGTCTCGATACGCTCGGTCATAACTGCGCCGAGGATTGCTGGTCGAGGCTTTCCTGTGCTTGTTCGCTTTCCTGGCTGCCTTTCCCGTCCTGCTTTGAGCGCCTCTCTCCCAGCCACACGCCCAGCAACAACACTCCCACCCCGACCGTGATAGACGAATCGGCAATATTGAACACCGGGAAGGTGCCCACCGAGATGAAATCCGTGACCTGGCCGTCCAGCGTCAGGCGGGAGATCAGGTTGCCGGCCGCGCCTCCCATTTGCATACCCAGCGCCAGACGCGTCATCCAATCATCTGCATTTACATGGGAATAGTAGTAGATGATAAGCGCAATCACCACGAATGCCAGTACGGTAAAGACGATGCTGCCTCCCTGGAACATACCGAAAGCCGCGCCGCTGTTGTGCCAGTGCACCAGGCGCGCATAGGGCGTCAACCATTCCCACCCCCTGGGCATCCATTGCTGCGCAAAGGGGATGTTGACCCGTACCAGCCACTTCGTCCACTGGTCGAGCGCCACGATCAGCGTAGCAACGATGAACAGACTCCAGATAGATGCAAAGAAACGCTTCATGAATACCTCATCAATTGTTTAATCCAAAAGCCGCCCGATTGTACCAGATTAGTCTGTCACGAACACGCGCGGCACGCGCGTGTTGATGTTGGTCAGGATCTCGTAAGGAATAGTGCCGGCCCACTCCGCCAGTTCTTCGACGGTGACGCGCTCGCCGTTGCCGGCTTTGCCGATCAGCAGGACTTCGTCGCCGTTGAAGGCCGAATCCTGCTCGATATTGACCATGATCTGATCCATGCACACACGCCCCACTTGTGGATACTTCTTGCCGTGGATGACCACCTGCGCCCGGTTGGACATGCTGCGGAAATAACCGTCGCCGTATCCTACCGGGACAGTGACGATGCGCACGTTATGGTCGGATTGCCAGATGGAGCCGTAACTGACCGGATGCCCCGGCTGCGTCACTTTGAAATACACCACCCGCGATTTCCAGGCCAGCGCCGGTTCCACCTTGATCGTCCGCTGCGCTTCGAGCGAGGGATAGACCCCGTAGAGCAGGATGCCGGGGCGCACCATATCGAAATAGGATTCGGGCAATTGCAGGATGCCGCCAGAATTTGCCATGTGGCGGATGGGCATGGGCAGGCTGCGCTTTTCGTAGAAGCGCAGCACTTCCTCGAAGCGCTCCAGTTGCAGCCGCGCATGGGACAGGTCGGCTGCATCGGCGTTGGCAAAATGCGAGAAGATGCCTTCCACTTCGACATGTTCGCATTCGAGCGCGGCTTCCTGCAAGGTGTGCGCATTGTAATAATGCACGCCGATGCGTTCCATGCCCGTGTCCACTTTGAGATGGACCCTGGCTTTTTTGCCGGAGGAACTGGCAGCCTGGTCTATTTGCTCCAGGCGTTCCACGGACGGGGCTGTGAGCGTCAGATCGTGTTCGATGTAGGCCGGAATCTGATCGCCCCAGATGCCGCCCAGCACCAGGATGGGCGTCTGCACGCCCATTTGCCGCAACAGGATGCCTTCTTCGAGCACCGCCACGCCGATGTAATCTACCTGGGGGTCAAGATGTTTGGCAACCTCCACCAGTCCGTGCCCGTAGGCGTTGGCCTTGATCACGATCAGGACCTTTGCCGGGGAGACTTTTTCGCGGATGGCTTGCAGGTTGCGGCCCAACTGCGACAGGTTCACTTCCACGAAGGTGGAACGCACGCCGTTATGGGTGGCAATTGTAGGTTGGTTGATGGTCATACCGGTATTTTACTCGAAAGCATTCCAATGATATTCCACATCCGGTTCGGACTCGGGCGGCGGGCTGATCCCGAATTTGGCGGCGCGGAAACCGTTCTTCTCGTAGAAAGCGCGCCCGTTCGCATTGGCCTGGAAGGTGTACAGCCGCAGCCCCCTTGGCGAAAGCGTTTTGGCGTGATCGAGCAAAGCCCGGCCAACTCCCTGGCGCTGGCGGGCCGGCGCGACGAAAAGTTGATCGATGAAATCGCCTGCGATGGCCAGGAAACCGGCCGGAAGCCCCGCCATCTCTGCTACCCACACATCGTCGTTGATCAGGATCACGTCCCGGAAGTAGACCAGGTCCTCCTCGAAGGTATGCCCTTTGGCGCGCTGGAATTCCGGGAAGGCTCGCTCACGCGCCTGCCTCCACAACAGGGCGAGGGGTTCGAAATCATCGGGGCGGTAGGGACGAATGGAAACTCTCATTGAATTCACACGGCGCAATGAATGGTTATTCATTATAATCAGCAAAATTGCTTGAAAAGGAAAATCAAATGAAAATAGTGACCGACTGCGCAGCCGACCTGCCCCCCGAAGAACGCGACCAACTCGGAGTCATCGAAGCCCCTCTTTACATCCAGTTCCCCGAGGGCGAAGTCAACTCCGCCGACCTCACGCCCGATGAATTCTACAACCGGTTGGAGGCCATGCGGCCGGCCATCCCCTCCACGGCGCAGCCTTCCAGCGGCCTGTTCGCCGAGTTGTACCAGAAACTGGCTGAAACCAGCAAAAACATCCTTTCGATCCATGTCTCGTCCGGGTTGAGCGGCACCATCAACTCGGCGCGCATCGGCGCAGAGCAGATCAAAAATGCGGCTGTCAATGTGCTGGATACCATGACGCTTTCCGGCGGCGAACGCTTCCAGGTGCTGGCAGCGGCCTGGGCGGCCAGCGCAGGCTGGGGCATAGAGGCGATCCGCGAGCGCTTGTCCGCCATCCGCGAGCAGACCGAGGTCGTCTACACCCTCGAAACGCTGGAATACCTGGCGCGCGGTGGGCGCATTGGGCGCGTGCAGGCGCTGATGGGGCTGGCGCTCAAGATCAAACCCATCATCCGCGTGGAACACGCCGACGGCAAGTACAGCACCGTCAGCAAGAGCCGCACCATCTCGCAGGCGCTGGAGACCATCACCGCCCACCTGCACGAGATGTACAGGGACACCCCGCTGTGGGTCACTGTGCTGCATGGCCGCTTCCACGAGGGCGCCGAATCGCTCTCGAAGATGCTCTCTGAGCGGCTGAACGCGGCCAGGATCGAGGTCATGCGCATTTCGCCTGTGCTGGGCGTGCATACCGGGCCGGGCATCGTGGGCGCGGCGGTGGTGCCGATGAAATTGATGGAAGGGATCGAGTAGCCTCTGTTCACCTTCGTTTCACCCTCGTTTCACCCGCAGTTGAACTGCGGGTGAGCGATCTGCGGGTGAGCGATCAAGTTGGGATCCAGAATTTCAGCCAGCCGTCCCCCTCGCGCATGGCGAACTGCAATCCCGGCTTCAAGGCTTGGAACAGGGATGGATTGCCCCCCTCCCCCAGTTCAGGAGGAACTTGGCGGATGTGCCCGTAGATGCGGGTGCGGAACGCCTCCATCCACGCCTGGACTTGCGAGGCGCGTTCAGCGTTGACCGTGACAACCGGCCACACCCGCCGCGCCGGCCCGCGTAGCAGCAGCCAGCGCAGCGTTTGGCGCACGTCGAAGTCCATGCGTTCCATGCTTTCCAGGTCGTCCAGCAAGAGCAGCACCGCCTGCCGCCCGCCCTTGTTGGCGTGCGCCCAGCCGGACAGCGAATACAGGAAATCCATGCCAGCGCTATGGTAAACCGGGAAGACCCCGGCGCATTGCGGCAGTTCGGCGAAGCCTCGCCACTCATCGGGGTGAGCGGTCAGCGCGCCGAACTGCGCCTCTTCGGGCGGGTGCATGGCTGCCGCGCCGCGCGCGACCGTTTGCAGGAAGGCCGTCTTGCCCGCGCCTGGGTCGGCTGCCAGTAGCAATGGACCGGACGCGGGATCGTGCAGGTTCAGCAGCACCGGCAGCCCATCGGCGGCGATGCCCAGGAACAGCGCTTCGCGCGGCATGGGGCCGACCTCGTCCAGCGCCTGCTCCAGCGCAGGCGCGGACGGCGCAGGGACCGGCTGCGGCCCCGGCGCGAGCAGCGCGCGTTGGGCAGCGATCTCCGGCTGCAACTCGGCCAGGGCTTCCAGCGCAAGCGAGAATTGGCGGTTGGTAGGGGACATGTTGACCTGAATGGAATTAGAACATAAGTTCTAATTATTGTCAAGACAAAAATTGTAAATTTTACATCCATTTTGCGCGCGCCTGATTGCAGGGATCCTGGATCATGTCAGGAGTGGAGTCCGAAGTCAGGAGACTTCGGACAAAATCTGGAGATTTTGGACTCCGACCAACTTTACAAGTATGTTCCACTGCTATTCCTATGTGCGGGGCAAGCGGAACGCGATATCTTTCGTAGTAAAATAATGATGATGTTTCGGGAATTGGTGTTGTTCTATCGGAGTGAAACAATGGAAATACACGAATTGGTTATCGAAATGAAACTACTTGAGCGTCGGTTGACTCTTTATGAAGAGAAATATGGCGTGCTCAGTGAGGATTTCTATTTTGCTCTCATGGCGGGCAAATTGAAAGAATATGACAACTTCGATGAGACGCGCTCAGATTTTAGTCGTTGGAAAGGCATTTATGAGACATGGTTGCGCCGCAAGCAGGCCTACATCAAGCAGATGAAAGAACATGATCTGACGAAGGCGATGCGCTTCCAGCCAGCATACTGAGAGGGACATGATAATGATAATCCAGCGAAGTTCACGTAAATGGAACTTGTTTTTTGCACTGACAACATTGTTGCTAGTATCTCTGGCTTGTGGAAGTTCATCAAATGGGGTTGTTCCTACTGCCGACCCAGGCTATTTACAAACAGCCATAGTAGGTACGGCTGGTGCAGCACAATCACAAACCCTAACAGCAAAAGATGTTGAACAAACAGGGACTCCATTGCCAATCATCATAACGGCGCCAATCGAAACTTCAATTCCAACTTTAGAACCGACTGCATTGTCAACTGTGGTTAATGGCGCAGTGATTCAAATCAAAGTCGTCAATAAAGATGATGAATATGTAGATTTGGAAAACATCGGCAACCAGCCACAAGATATAACCGGATGGTCACTTATATCCGAGAAGGGAAATCAATCATGTGGTCTAAGTGGTGTAATCATGCCTAACACAACTTTACGAGTATGGGCAAACAACCCAAATGGCGAAGGTTATAATTGCAACTTTGATGCAGAGATTTGGAATAACAGCGAATTAGATCCTGCAATTCTGTACAACAATCAAGGTCAAGAAGTGGCACGTTACCCATAAAAGAGGGACAACGAGGGAACGGCCTGACAAATCCCCAATGGCTTTGCGTAGTAGGTGTTGTGTGACAAATCAGCGATCATTCCAGCATCTTGGCGGCGCGCTAATAAAATTCCCCCACCCAACAATGCTCCATCCAACGATATGACCATGCCCACCGAACCCGACGACCCTCGCCCCCTTCCCGAGGAAATCGACGCCGAACTATGGCTGCAATTCCTGCTGGCGTACACCTCCGACGAACGTAGCCGCGAGGCGCTCGTCTCTAGGATCGCTAAGAAGACCGGTTTCATCCCCGAGAACATCGAGAAAATCCTGCATGCCACGCTCGAATACCTGATGCGCTACACCCGCTCTAATTGACCTGCTCTAGGAAATATCCCCATGGGCTTCACCCATCACCAGACACGAAACCTGTTCATCTTCTCCACCCTCGCAAGCGGGATCGGCTTGCTGGCCGCTGTCCTGATGGGATTGTCGCGGACCGGCCTGCTGCTGGCGGGCGGTCTATTTGCTTTGCACCTGGCGGCGCTGTGGATGATTTCCGCTCGGATGCGCCCCGGGCTGTGGCTGCTGCGGCGCATGGAAGCGCCGGGCTGCGCAGAGAGCGCTTTCCTGGTTGGGTTGTCGGTGACGGGGGGCGGGCTGGGACTGTTGTCCTGGATTCCGCTGTTCGCGCCCGGTTCGCAGGTGCGCGAGGCGCTCGTCCAGGCGGGGCCGGTGATCGGCTGGGGCGCGGCGTCGGCCCTGGTCTGGCTGGCAGGCGCGGGCGCGGTCCTGAACGCGGAGGGGGAGAAGAAGAACGGGCTGCTCGTCCTGGCTGTCCTGTTCGCGGTCGCCGGTCACCTGTTCTTCTTCTGGCTGGCGGCGCAACTCTTTACGTTCACCATCGACGACGCCTACATCACGTTCCGTTATTCGAAAAACCTGGCGGCGGGCTGGGGGCCGACCTATAATCCCGGCCAGCCGCCGGTGGAGGGTTACACCACGTTCCTGTGGATGCTGGCGATGGCGCTGCCACATTTCGCGGGTGTGAACGTGGCGACCTTCTCGAAAGTGACCGGCGTGCTGGCCCTGTGTGGGACGTTCTTGTTGACCGGCCTGTTGACCTATGACCTGGCGCGCTCGCAGCCTGCCAAGGCGCGCCTGTTCTTTGCGGCCTTTTCCGCCTTCGTAGTGGCGGCGCTGCCCATCAGCGCGGTGCACGCGGTCTCTGGGATGGAGACGGCCTTGTTCGCCCTGTTGGTCAGTTTGCTGGCCTGGTGCGTGGCGCGCGGCGTGAAGGACGGTTCGCGCCTGCTCTTCTGGGCGCCGCTGGTGGGGCTGTTGACCGGCTTGACGCGCCCGGAGGGCAACATTGTTGCCTTGCTGCTGCTCGGCTATGGCTACCTGTCCAGCCTGCCCGACCGCCGCAAGCGCTTGCTGTGGGGTGGGGCCGGGCTGTACCTGCTGCCGGGGGCGATTTACTTCCTGTGGCGCGCCTGGTACTACGGGCTGCCGCTGCCGCTGCCTTTCTACATGAAGGTCTTGCGCGCGGGCGCGTTTGCCGGGGCTGGGGAGGTGGGTTCCTACCTGTTGTACCTGCTGCCGGGGCTGGTGGCGCTGTTGCTGCCCGCCCTGCTGCGCTTCCGCCGGGAATACCTGCCAGCGGCGCTGCCGGTTGCCTTCCTGCTGGTCTTCTATCTTTTCCCTGTCCATGCGATGGGCTTCGAGTGGCGCTTCGTGTATCCATCCGCACCTTTGATCGCTGCCCTGGCGGGCGTTGGCGGAGCGGAACTCTTCGGCCTGCTGGCGGAAAAGACCCAATCCCGCTGGCCCTGGGAATGGCTGCTGGCCGGCCTGCTCTTGGTGGGAGCGGGCAACCTGGGGGAACTGGACGGCCTGGTGCGCAGCAAGCAATCCTATGGCAGCGGCATCAGTAACTACAAATCCTTCGGGACGCTGTTGAGCGAATTCGATGATACGCACACGTTGACGCTGGCTATCGGCGACGCCGGGACGGTTCCGTATTACGCCGACTGGCAGGTGATCGACCTGTTCGGGCTGAACAGCCGCGAGATCGGGCTGGGCGAGACGCCGGTCTTCGCGCTGGTCTTCGAGCAACAACCCGCTGACCTGATCCTGCTCAGCGTGGGCGACAACCCCAACCGCATCTCGGACGAGCACGCCGGCGCGCAGGCGCTCTACCAGGAGGCCGTCCGGCGCGGCATGGCGCATATTGGCGCGTTTCCCTTTGGGCGGGATAGTTTTATCTGGGTGGTAGGGTATCCCGGGACAGAGTTGGCTGGTTTCATTCAAAAGGGTCTCGAAGGCGTGAAATAAGTACCAAATCGAAATGTTTGGCATCTTTCGGGAGGTTAACGTTTTCAGATTTGGGGGCCATGACTGACTACTGTTCTTGAAATTAAGTTTTTCGGACTGTATACTATCTATGAAAAAGAATGCTTTTTGTGTTGTCTGGTCATCATGAAAGGAGGTGCCGGGTAGGTTCTTTGCCTCTGTCACTCGGATCAATTCAATCACAAGGAGAGAAACATCATGAAATATAAACTTGCCGTTTGCTGCGCTGTTGGATTGCTTTTGCTTTTGAGCGGCTGCGGGCCTTCGCCTGAAGAAATCGCCACCATGACCGCCTCCGCCTGGACGCCTACCCCGCCTCCCACCTCCACTCCTGTCCCAACGCCCATTCCCTATGACCTGACGGTGACCGTCACCGATGAAACCGGCGCGCCCATCCCCGGTGCAGAGATCGTTTTTCCAGAATCGGGCGATGGGAGTCCTATCCCTGCTAACGACCAGGGACAGTTTTCCTGGACCGACCTGCCTGGCGAGGCGGTTTCCTTGACCGTATCTGCCCAGGGTTATCTTGTAGCGGAACAGTCTACGACCATTCAGCGCGGTTCCAACGAAGTCACTGTTGCGTTGCAACGCGATCCCTACGGCCTGCTGCCCGCGGAAGCGTGTGCGTCCGATCAAAAAGTTTTGTATGTGGAAGACTTCCAGGATGGCCAGGCGCAGGATTGGGATGATCCAATCCAGATCGGGATCGATGGGAATATGCCCAATGGTTGGAGCCTGCTCGAAGAGGACGGCAATAAGGTCCTGCTGTTTGCAAATGCTCCTGAAGGCACCCATGTCCGACTCCAGAATCACACTTTCGACAATTTTGTCTGGCATGCAAAGTACAAAGTAATCGGCGCCGATACAGAGAGTTTCTTCATGTGGCGGATCAGCCAGGATGCCGAAGCTACCCGCCGGTATGTGGTTGCTGTCGGGGCGCAGAATAAACCCTGGATGATCCGCTTCTTCGATACCGCCGCCGGGCCAAATCCCATGAACACGGGTCAGGCCTCTGGGAAATTGGCCGAGAACCAGTGGTACAACTTCGATATCGCCTATTTCGACGGACTCCACCAGGTATGGGTAGATGGGAAAAAGATCATAGAATACCAGGACTCCCAACCTTATCCCGAAGGGACGATCGGTTTGGAAGCGCACCTGAACCAGTCCATGGTCACACAGTTCTTTTTCGATGACTTTGTGGTCTGTGAACTGACCGCGCCCTACGCGCCGCCCCAATAAGCGCCTATCCGATTTACTTTTGGAGTCCGACGGCTTGCCGTCGGGATTACAGGAGCAAGTTCCCTGACTCCAAAGCGAAGGCTGGAGGAGCGCCTTGCAGAGGGAATGCTTTGCAAGGCGCTTTTCTCTTCCCATTTCCCAGGCAGGGTTTAGTCTGGTACACTTGCGCCGGAGACAAATTCTTGCACATAAAAGCGAACAAAGTCCCCTGGCTGGCCTTCCTGGTTGGGCTGTTGCTGCGGCTCATCCCGGTCGTGTTGGCGCGCGGGCTCGGCATCGGCCTGGACGACATGTTCCAGTACGACATGCTGGCGCGCAGCCTGGCGAGCGGGGACGGCTACCGCTGGTACGCCTACCAAGACCTGCGCATGTTGGAACCCTACGTCCAATTCGACCTCTCAAGTGTAGCCTATGACCCCGTGCGCGGCGTGCCCACCTCCTTCCGCGCGCCGCTCTATCCCGCCTTCCTGGCGCTGGTCTACCTGGTCGTGGGCGGAGGGACAGGGCGCTTCTTCGCCGTCCGCCTGGTCCAGGCCGGACTGGGCGCCCTGTTGGCTCCGTTGACGTGCGCCATCTCGCGCCGCCTCTTCCCCGACCGGGAGCCGGCCGCCGTTATCTCGGCCTGGATCGTGGCCTGTTACCCGCTCCTGCTCATCTACCCGCTCGGCCTGGCCACCGAAAATCTGTTCTTCCTCCTTGTTCTGGTTTCTTTCTTCTTTCTTCTTATGCTGGCCGAAGCCTCCCTTCAGGAGCGCATCCTCCTTCTCCCTCCCAATTACGGATTACGCATTGCGGGTTACGTTTCACGCATTACGTTTTACGTTTTACGTTTTTCGCATTCCGAATTACCCTCCGCCCTCCTCTCCTCCCTCTTCCTCTCCCTAGCCGCCCTCACCCGTTCTGTCATCCTGCCGTTTGCGGGATTGGCCGTGCTGTGGACCTGGTTCGTCCTGCGGCAAAGACGCGCCGCCATTTTGATGGCGCTGACCATGCTGCTCCTGCTCGCGCCCTGGATTGTCCGTAACTCATTGCTGCATCACGAACTGACCGGCATCGAATCCTCGATGGGCTACAACCTGTACGTGGGCTACCACCCGGAAAGCAATGGCTCGTTCACCTTCGGCGTCTCGCTCGACCTGATCCCCATCCTCGACGACGCCGAGCGCGACCGGATCGGGACGCAGCAGGCGCTGGCCTTCATCCGCGCGCAGCCGGGGCGCTTCCTGCCGCTGGCGCTCGACCGCCTGGGTTTCTTCTTCGGGCTGGAAAAGCGCGTCTTGATGTATTTCTATTCCAACAACCTGGTGGGCTACCTGCCGCTGCCTATTCTGTTGACCGTCGTCGCCGTCCTGCTCTCGCCGTTCGTGGTCGTTGCGCCTTCTGCCACGTTTGGGTTGGGACTGGCGCGCGCGAACCCGCGCACCCTCCTGCTCTCCCTTTTGCTGCTCATCTATCTCCTGCCCCATGTTTTCATCCTGGCCGAAGACCGCTTCCACCTGGCGCTCATCCCTTACCTGGCGATTCTGGCCGCGCAGGCCTGGACGGGCGGCCTCCCGGCCTTTGTTGCCCGCTGGCGCGAGTCATGGGCTGGGAAGATTGCCATCACGCTGGCGGTCATTGGCGCGCTGCTTCTTTTCGTCAACTGGGGCTTGGAACTGGCGCGCGATGCGGATAAAATTGCCGCATTGCTCGGCCCGGACGGCAATCACGCCCGTTTCCCGTATTGAACATGAAACCTGGCCTGACCTTATTGCGTCCCTCCGGGGAAAAACTTTCTTTCGATTGGAAGATCGTTGCCATTACGGTTGCCAGCACACTGCTGCTGATGGTGGACCATTACCATCGCTTCCTGTCGGACAAAGCCTGGGACCGTCTCATCCTGTACCTGGTCGTTCCGCTGGTTTTCATCTTGCTGGTCTTCCGGGAAAACCCGCGCGCCTACGGTTTCACGCTCGGCGACTGGCGCGCGGGGCTGGTCATCACGGCGCTGGGCGTCCTGCTGATGGCGCCCGTCATCTGGTACCTGGGCCGGAGCGACCCGGCCATGACGAACTACTACAAACCCTACGTGGAAGGCCTGCCCTGGACGACCTTCCTGGACCTGATCGGCTGGGAGTTTTTCTTCCGCGGCTGGATCCTGTTCGGCTATGCCCGCAAGTTCGGACCCGAAGCGCTCTGGCTGCAAGCCGTCCCGTTTGCATTGGCGCACATCGGCAAGCCCGAAGTGGAGACGCTCTCCACCATTTTCGGCGGCTTTGCCTTTGGCTGGGTGGCCTGGCGCACGCGCTCTTTCCTCTATCCGTTCCTCATTCACTGGTTCATTTCCACCTTCGTCATCCTGGTTGCGGCGGGCATCCTATGAGCGTATCCTTCACCCTCCGACCGGCGGTCGAGGCTGACTTCCCCGCCATCCGCGCGCTGATCCGGGGGGCGCGCATCAATCCCACCGGGTTGGACTGGCGTCGTTTCACGGTAGCAGTGGACGGGTCCGGGGTGATCGGGTGCGGTCAGTTGAAGCCGGTCCCCAGCGGCTTGACGGAACTGGCCTCCCTGGCTGTCCAGCCGGCCCTCCGTCGCCAGGGAGTGGCGCGCGCCATCCTCGAACATCTGCTGGACGGATCGCCGCGCCCGCTCTACCTGACCTGCCGTTCCGGGCTGGGGTCGTTCTACGAGAAATTCGGCTTCGCCGCTGTCGCGCCGGGGGAACTGCCGCCGTACTATCACCGCCTGCAAAGGCTGGCAGGACTGTTGATGGAGTTGGCGCGGCGCGGCGAGACCCTGTTGGTGATGAAGTTGGATTAGAATAGGCCGTATGAAATCTATCCTTCAAGTCGTCATAGGGATATTGGTTGGCCTGTTGATCGCGGGCGGCGTCTGGCTGGCCGCGCGCGCGCCGCAGGGCGAGAGCGTGGAACTGCGTCCTGCGCCCACCCCGGAGCCGATCCAGGTGCATGTGGCCGGGGCCGTGGTGCGGCCGGGCGTCTACGACCTGCCGGAAGATGGCCGCGTGCAGGACGCTGTGGAGGCGGCTGGCGGGTTCGTGGCCGAGGCCGACAAGAACGCCCTCAACCTGGCCGCTCATGTAGAGGACGGCGAAAGGCTTGACATCCCCTATGTGGCGGGTTTCGCCCCGGACGAAGAAAGCGGCTTTGAGGTGATCGCCGACGGCACGCCCTCCTCGCTGTTCGGCGACCTGGTGAATATCAATACTGCTTCTGTGGAAGAGTTGGATGAACTGCCCGGCATCGGCCCGACCATCGCGCAAAGGATCGTAGAGTATCGCGAGGTGTTCGGCCCGTTTGCGAGCATCGAGGATATCGTCAATGTTTCCGGCATTGGCCAGGCGACGTATAACGAGATCAAAGACTTGATAACGGTAGGTGAATGATGCCTTTCGACCACTTCGATTTTATTGCCCCCGTCTTTTCCCGCGTGGGCTACTCTGGCCTGGAGACGATGCTGGAGATGGCCGCGCTGCCGGTGAAAGGCCGCCTGTTGGACGCCGGCGGCGGCACCGGGCGGGTGGCTGGACTATTGCGCGATTATGCCGGGGAAGTGACGATTGCCGACCCCTCCTTCGGGATGCTGCGCCAGGCGGATCGTTCCACGCTCCAACTTGCTTGCTCGAACTCCGAGGCGCTCCCGTTCCCGGACGGGACCTTCGAGCGCATCATCATGGTGGACGCCCTGCACCACGTCATCCACCAGGGACACACCGCGCGGGAGATGTACCGCGTCCTGCAGCCCGGCGGCCGCATCATCATCGAAGAGCCAGACATCCGCGTCTTCGGCGTCAAACTGATCGCGCTCGGCGAGAAATTGCTCATGATGCGTAGCCATTTCCTGTCCCCGGCGCGCATCGCGGACCTGTTCTCGTTCGATTCGGCCAACGTCCACATCCGCAGCCTGGACGCCAACGCCTGGATCATCATCGAGAAGCCGGCCCGGAAAGTGTAAAAAATAACACGCGCCCATCGGCGCGCGTCATGCTCGTTGCTTTGAGCCACCGAAGGGATTCGAACCCTTGACCGGACGATTACGAATCGTCTGCTCTACCGACTGAGCTACGGTGGCTGGGGCAGGGCGATATACTTTGTCCTGCGCGGCGGGATTATACAGGATTACGGTCAATCCCGCAAGTTTCAGGGAACCCTATGCTCCACATTGCCATGCTTTCCTACCACACCTGTCCGCTGGCTACCCTGGGCGGCAAAGACACCGGCGGCATGAACGTCTACGTGCGCGAGTTGACCCGCCAATTGGGGCGCATGGGCGTCCACGTAGACGTCTTCACTCGCTCGCAGGATGAGCACGTCCCGCACGTTCTCCACGATTTGGGATACGGCAACCGCGTCGTGCATGTGCCGGCCGGGCCCGAAGTGCCGCTGCCGAAGCGCGAACTGGCCGGGTACGTTCCGCAATTCGCGGAGGGCGTCCGGGCATTCGCTGCCGAAAAAGGCATCCGCTATGACCTGATCCACAGCCACTACTGGATGTCTGGCCTGGCGGCGGAAAGCCTCAGCCAGGCCTGGGGTGCGCCGGTGGTGCACATGTTCCACACCCTGGGTGAAATGAAGAACCGCATCGCCCGCTCGGAGGCAGAGCGTGAAGGCGTGTATCGCATCCAAGGCGAGAAGCGCGTCCTGGCGCGCGCCGACCGGATCATTGCCGCTACCCTGGCCGAGCAGACCCAACTCGAGTTCCTGTACAAGGCCAACCGGCGCAAGGTCGCCATCATCCCGCCCGGCGTGGACGTCAGCCATTTCTACCCGATCCCGGTTGACGAGGCGCGCCAGTTCATCGGCCTGGAAGCCAGCGAGCGGATCGTGTTGTTCGTGGGGCGTATCGAGCCGCTCAAAGGCGTGGATACTTTGATCCGGGCCATGTCCTGCCAGCGCAGCCAGGCGCTGGGGCGGGTGACATTAGCCATCATCGGCGGCGAGCCGGACGCCAGCCCGCAGGATATGTCGGCCGAGATGGCGCGCCTGCAGCAGTTGTGCGACGACCTGTGCATGGGGCGCATGGTGCTTTTCCTCGGCAAGCGCGCCCAGGATACCTTGCCCTATTATTACTCCGCCGCGGATGTGTTGGTGATGCCCTCGCATTACGAATCGTTCGGCATGGTGGCGCTGGAGGCCATGGCTTGCGGCACGCCGGTCATTGCCTCGCAGGTGGGCGGACTGGCCTACCTCATCAAGGACGGCGAGACCGGCTATCACGTGCCCGACCAGGACCCGGAAGCGCTGTGCGAAAAGCTGACCCTGCTACTGAGCGACCCGCGACAGCGCCAGGCGATGGGGGAACGCGCCGCTCGATATGCGCGTAACTACGCCTGGGGAAATATCACCGCCCAGATTATCGAGGTGTACAAGAGTCTTGTTGGGGGAAAAGAATGATCTACCAGGCTTTATTGAAATAATCCACAGATGTCACAGATTGAGCAGATTTGGAAAAATCAATCAGCGACACAGCGTCCCCTTTGGGGATCTGCGTAATCTGTGGATGAAGCCTATTCTTTCATCCGCACGTAGAACAGCATCGAGCCGTCGATTTCCTGGGTGCGCATTTCGAAGGCTTCCTTCAAACTTCCAACCAGGCGCGAGAGTTGCTTGTGGCCGTAGGTGCGCGGATCGAAGCCCGGGTCGAGTTGGTACAGGTTGCTGCCCATCACGTCCAGGCGCGCCCAGCCGTCTTCCTGGACGGCCATGTCGAAGGCCTGTTCCAGCAAGGGCATGGGGTCGGATTCGGGACGCGGTTTTTCTTTGGTGGATTTTTTCCCTTCGCGCGCCTTGCTTTCTTTCTTTTCGGGCGCCAGGTTTTCGGTGTAGACGAACACGTCGCAGGCGTTGACGAAGGCCTTGGGCGTCTTCTTCTCGCCGATGCCCATCACGAAGATGCCCGTCTCGCGGATGCGCGTGGCCAGGCGGGTGTAATCGCTGTCGCTGGAGACCAGGCAGAAGCCCTCCACCACGCCGGAATGCAGGATGTCCATGGCGTCGATGATCATGGCGCTGTCGGTGGCGTTCTTCCCAATGGTGTAGCGGAACTGTTGGATGGGCTGGAAGGCGTGGAAGTTCAGGATGTCCTTCCAGGAATTCATGCTGTTGGTCGTCCAGTCGCCGTAGATGCGGCGCACGGTGACCTGGCCATATTTGGCGGCTTCCACCAGCATCTTGGAGAGCAGGGTCGCCTGGGCGTTGTCGCCGTCGATCAACATGGCGATCTTGTGGCGAGGCAGGGAAGTCAGTTGTTCATCGGTTGTCATATTCTTGATTATACAACCCTTTCGCCGGCAATGTGACGGTCACTTCCAAAGTGACCGTCACATCGTCTCTTTACAGAATCTTCATCTTTCCTTGCACGGAATTTTGTGTCTATGCCTTACACTAGGGGCAGTTGCAGGTAAAACTTGAGTTTAGAGTTCGCCCGTGAAAGCGAAGCTGACGTTTCACGGCAAAACGCACCTTAACACGCTATTCAGTTGGTTCCAAACCTGCTCAAACGCTCGAATGAGCAGCCGCCGAAGCCTTTTTGGCTCTTGCGAACCACTTCGTAACGCTTGCGCGGGGCGGGACGGTAGCCTTTGGCGCGTCCCCGGCCTTTTCCTGCGGGTCTGGGCGCAGACGCCGGGGTACCCAACCTGGCAATAAATCTTCCAGCCCCCCGCTGCACTTGTCCGGGAGTGAAGATGGCCTTGTTTTGGCTATCGCGTTTGGCAGGATACTAGGCCGGGCACAAATCGTCCACTGTGCGGCCCATGAGGAGCAGTTGCCAGTAGGCCAGGGCACACAACCACATCCAGCGTTGGATGGCAGCGTTGTCGGTCAGGCAATGGGCGTTCAGTCCCAGGTGCTGTTTCATGAAGCGGAAGGCGTGCTCGATGGCGAAGCGCCACAGATTACCAGCAGTTTCCTCGCTTGTTAAAATCCGGCTTTCAGGTCAATCGAACTCTAAACTCAAGTTATAATCCACGGATATGAAGTTGATCCTGGCTCGTTTTCCGCCTCGGCACCAAATTTTTCCAGTTTTCTCGCTTACTGTCTTCCTGGTTTACAGTTGGGCTATTGCACTCTTTTTGTGGACGCTTCCGCGTTGGATCATCTCCTTGTCTGTGTTGGACATCAGCGCTATTGCTGCATACGTAATGTCCGTTGCGTTGTTAGACAGTGTTTTGATTACAGGGTGGGCGATTTTGTTGGCGGTTGTACTTCCTGCCCGACTGATTCGAGATGATTTTCCTGCCAGGGGAGGCGCATTGGCGTTGGGTATATTCTTGTGCTCGGTTTTTTATCAGTCGGCCATGTGGAATCTGTTGAAGATGGGAACGGCGCAAGTGATTCTACTGATCCCGCTGACTTTGACTTTTTTGGTCTTGTTGATTTATGCTACTGCGCGGTTGGTGATAATCCGTCGCGCCTTTCTGGGATTAGCAGACCGCAGTACTGTATTCTTGATGATTTACTTGCCCCTCAGTTGCCTTTCTTTGCTCGTTGTAATTTTCAGGAATATTTGATGGCTATGAAGAAACTGCTGTCCCGTCGTGATTTTTTGAAATTGCTTGCAATTATGCCTGCGCTATTGACGGAGGGCCGGGTTGCAAAGGGAATACGAAGTGGGAAAGGACACCCCAACGTGATTATTTTGGTGTGCGATGCGATGTCCGCCCGTCATTTGTCGTTATATGGGTATCCTCGTAAGACAAGCCCTAATATGGAGCGCTTTGCCAGCCATGCAACCGTGTATCATTCCCATTATTCGGGGGGAAATTTTACGGCAACTGGCACCGCCTCTTTATTGACCGGGACATATCCGTGGACGCATCGTGCGTTGCATTACGCAAGTCTCATTGATGAGGATATTAAAAACCACAATCTGTTTAATCTGGCAGGAGGCGATTCTTTCCGCGTGGGATATGCCCAAAATCCTTGGGTTGATTTGTTCCTTTATCAATTCGTTGAGGCAGTGGACAAACATATCCCTACAGGGGCATTTAATCTCTCTACACATCTTTACTACGACAAGATTTTCTCGCACGACCCTCTTATTTCGTACAAAGCAATCGATGAATTTGCTCTCCAAAATCATCTCCCTGCTGGCTCGTCCTTTGTGGCAATGCTCCAAAAATTGCAGACGGTCAAATCTATCAAGGATTTTGCTGCAACGTATAAGGAGCAGTTTCCTTATGGCGTTCCATATATTTTCAATGGGAATAGCGATCTTCCTTCTTACTTTGTGGAAGATGTCTTCGATGGCCTGATAGCAACGATAGAGCGCCTTCCGCATTCATCTTCTCTTGCATATTTCCACATTTATCCTCCTCATGCGCCTTGCCTTCCTCGTAAAGATTTCGCCGATACATTCAAGGACGATGGGTGGAGTCCGATGGAAAAGCCGAAGCATCCGCTGGGCGACGGCCTCGGTTTCGATTACATAGTTGATCAACTCCATTTCTACGACGAGTACATTGCGGAACTCGATGCGGAGTTTGGACGCCTTCATGATTTCATGTCAGGTAAGGGAATATTCGAGGAAAGTTATGTCATTTTGACATCTGACCATGGTGAACTCTTCGAGCGCGGCACAGTGGCCCATTTGACTCCCTTGTTGTATGAGGAAGTTATCAAAATCCCCTTGATAATATCGGCGCCCGGCCAAAAAAGCCAGCAGGATATATTTACGCCAACCAGTAGCGTTGACCTGGTTCCTACTTTGTTGGAACTCCTTGGTCGGCCTGTTTCTAAGGTAACAGAAGGGAAAACCTTGCCTGGCTTAGGGGGAGAAGGACGCACGGAGGACGCCATTTATATTGTGGAAGCGAAGGAAAACTCCGCTTTTACGCCTATTTCCCGCGCTTCGATTGCAATGGTGAAGGGACAATACAAATTGATTCGTTATTCTTATCCAGACTTTCAGGAATATGAATTGTATGATCTCAGGAATGACCCTGAAGAGTTGAATGATCTGGCAGGTGTCCATCCCAAATTATTCAGCGGGATGCAGGCAGAACTTTTAGAAAAACTTGATCGAGTCAATACGCCTTTTGCACATGAATAGGCCGGTCAATGTAGGTTGGGTATGTCAACAAAACGCTTCCTAACCCTTTATGTAAACTTCATCATTGCTTTATCTTCTCTTTCGAAATATGACGGCATTTCAGTTACAATAAAACCATGAGCCCGACGAAAATCCTGGTCATCGACGACGAACCCAGCATCGTCAAACTGGTGACGGCCTATCTCGAGCCGGAGGGCTACGAGGTCTACACCGCCGCCGACGGCGAGGCCGGGCTGAAAGCGGCGCGCGCCTTCAAGCCCGACCTGGTCATCCTGGACGTGATGCTGCCCGGCATGGACGGCATCGAACTGCTCTCCCGCCTGCGGCGCGAGTCGGACGTGTACGTCATCATGCTGACCGCCCGCACCGAGGAGACCGACAAGATCGTCGGCCTGTCGGTGGGCGCGGACGATTACGTCACCAAGCCGTTCAGCCCGCGCGAGTTGACGGCGCGCGTCAAGGCGGCGCTGCGCCGTCTGCAAACGGGAGCAGGCCGGGGCGTGGAAGGAGGCGCGCTGTCCTTCCGTCACGTGCGGATCGATGTTGGCGCGCGCCAGGTCACGGTGGACGATCTCCCGGTCGAATTGACCGCCATCGAGTTCGACCTGCTGCGCGCGCTGGCCGAGAACCGCGGGCGCGTGCTGACCCGCGAGCAGTTGCTCGACAAGGTGTGGGGCGGGACGTACTACGGCGAAATGCGCGTGGTGGACGTGCACCTGGGACATGTGCGCCAGAAACTGGGGAACCCCGAACTGATCGCCACCGTGCGCGGCGTGGGCTACCGCTTCGGGGATGAGCCGCTGTGAAAGCCGTCCGCTCCCGCCTGGGGTTGAAACTCTTCCTGGCTTTCCTGGCCGTCATCCTGATCGGCATGGCGGTCATCTTCCTCATCACGCTCTTCACTACGCCGCGCGCCTTTGCGCGCCATCTGGCCTTCATGGAAGCGCAGATGAGCGGCATGGGGACGGGAATGGGGATGGGGATGGGGCAAGGCCAGGGGCAGGGCCTTGGCCCCAGCGGCGGTGGGATGGGCGGCTTCTACCAGAGTTTCCAGGATTCCTTCTACGAGTCCCTTTTGATCGCCATCGCGGTCGCTTCTGTGGCGGCGGTTGGCGCCAGCCTCTTGTTCAGCCGCAGTATCGTCGCCCCGCTGCGGGCTATGGCGGCCGCCAGCCAGCGCATTGCCGATGGGCATTACGACGAGCGCGTGCAGGCCTCCGGCGCGGACGAGTTGGGGCAACTGGCGCTGCGTTTCAACCAGATGGCCGAAAAACTGGAGCAGGTGGAGGCCATGCGCCGCCAATTGATCGGCGACGTGAGCCACGAACTGCGCACGCCGCTTACCGCCATCAGGGGTTCCATGGAAGGCCTGGTGGACGGCGTGCTGCCCGCCACGCAAGAAACTTACCAGCAGATCTACCAGGAGGCCGAGCGCCTGAACCGCCTGGTGGATGACCTGCAGGAACTCAGCCGCGTAGAGGCGGGCGCGTATCCATTGGACTTGGGACCTGTGGACGTTCCCGCGCTGGCGGCGACGGTTGCCAAGCGGCTCGGCGCGCAGTTCGAGAGCAAACGCATCACCCTGCGCCTCGACCTGCCAGCCGACCTGCCGCCGGTGCTGGCCGACGAGGACCGCGCCGTCCAGGTGCTGACCAACCTGGCCGGCAACGCCCTGCAATACACCCCGCCCGGCGGCGAGGTGGTTATCAGCGCCGCGCGCCGCGGGGACGAGGTACAAGTGACGGTGCGCGATACCGGCGTGGGCATCGCGCCCGAACACCTGGCGCACATCTTCGACCGCTTCTACCGCGTGGACAAGTCCCGCTCGCGCGCGGCGGGCGGGGGCAGCGGCATCGGCTTGACGATTGCCAGGCACCTGGTCGAAGCGCACGGCGGGCGGATATGGGCTGAAAGCGAGGGGGTAGGGCAGGGCAGCCTGTTCGCCTTTACCCTGCCGCTGGCGTAACAGCGAAGATTCTTGAAAAACCTTACCACTGAGTCACGGAGACACCGAGATAAAAAACCCCGTGACTCCGTGTCTCAGTGGTAAAAGGTTTTGGTTGCGGCAGGAGGCCGCGCTATGCTGCCACTGGGTCGCCGGGGTTGGCCTGGTTCCACAATGCGACCAGGTCCTCGGCGCCCAGGCCGATATTCCCGGCGTTGACGATCTTGCCGCGATAGGCGTCCGGCATGTTCAGGGCGCGCAGGATGCGCACATCCACCCTGACGTTGACCGTCAATTTCCCGTCCAGGCCGATGCTGGGCGAATAGACGGCCACCCCGGTATGCACCGATCGCCCTTCCAGCAGCAGGCCGGTCAGCGTCTCCAATTCGCTTTCCTGCACGTTCTTGACCACGCCCCTCGAGAGCGTGGTGCGTTGGGTGATCAGTTCCATGAAGCGTTCCTCGTTGGCCGGGGAATCCAGTTCGAGACGAGGGCACAGGGCTTTGATCGCCTGGATGCGGTTTGCCATAGGCTGCCTCCAATGCTTGCTTAATAGCGGATATAAATTTCTTTCAAAGGGAATTATACTTCTTTTGAAGAAAATATTTTTTCTTTGAAGGAAAATTATATTCCTTTAGAAGAAAATGGATTTTCTTTTGAAGTATGATATGTCGTTGCGAGCGCATCTCACGATATCGTACTTGCAGAGTAAACACCCCCCTGCTTCTAACATGCAGCGCAATGTCCTGGCGAATGTCCTGGCGCTTGCCCAGGATTGCCCAGGAAGGTTGGCGGTGCGAGGCCAAAACGGTGGCCAACGGATAGAAAACGGATAAGCGGATAAGGCCCTATCCATCCGTTTAGCCGCTTCAATATCCGTTGACCATTGCTCACAAAGGAAAGACCTGCGACTTTGCGCTGTAATCCTAATTCGGACAAGCCGAAACCAAAAAGGTTAACCACGAAGACACAGAGAAAGACCTTTAAAACTCCGTGACTCTGTGTCTCGGTGGTTAGCGAAAAATCCTTGCACACGTGTGCCTGCGCACAGTGCAGGCAAAAAACAAGAATTTCACTTGTCAGGTACTAATGGATATAGAGAAACACCGATGCCTTTTCATCTAGCATCGGCGTTTCTCTGTGTTTATCTGTGGTTCTTATTTCAGCGCTGCCCAACCGGCGTAGCGCGACGTTTCTCCTAACTCGGCTTCGATGCGCAGCAACTGGTTGTATTTGGCAACCCGGTCCGAACGCGCCGGCGCGCCGGTCTTGATCTGGCCGGTGTTGAGCGCCACCGCCAGGTCGGCGATGGTGGCGTCCTCGGTCTCGCCGGAGCGGTGGGAGACGACCGTCCGCCAGCCGGCGCGGTGGCACAGTTCCACGGCCTCGATGGTCTCGGTGACCGAGCCGATCTGGTTGAGTTTGACCAGCAGCGCATTGCAGGTGTTCTCCTGGATGCCGCGCCGCACCCGCTCCGGGTTGGTGACCAGCAGGTCGTCGCCCACGATCTGGATCTGGCTGCCCAGTTTCTCGACCATCAATTTCCAACCCTCCCAATCGTCCTGCGCATGGCCGTCTTCAATCGAAACGATGGGATAATCCTTGACCCATTTGGCCCAGAACTCGACCATCTGCGCGCCGGTCAGTTTCCTGCCTTCCTTGCGCAGGTTGTAGGTCTTGGTGTCTTCTTCGAACAGTTCGGAAGCGGCCGGGTCGAGCGCGATGGCTACGTCTTTGCCGCGCCCGGCCTTGAAACCGGCCTTCTCGATGGCTGCCAGGATGACCTCCACAGCCTCGTTGTTGGCCTTGAGTGACGGGGCGTAACCGCCCTCGTCGCCGACCAGCGTGACGTAACCTTTTTCCTTGAGCACCGACTTGAGCGCGTGGTAGATCTCCGCGCCCCAGCGCAGTCCTTCGGCAAAGGACGGCGCGCCGAACGGCATGACCATGAACTCCTGCATGTCGGTAGACTGCCAGGCGGTGTGCGCGCCGCCGTTCAGGATGTTCATCATGGGAACCGGAAGTACGTGCGCGTACACGCCGCCGATGTAGCGGTAGAGCGGCAGGCCAAGCGAGTTGGCCGCGGCCTTCGCCACTGCCAGCGAGACGCCCAGGATGGCGTTGGCGCCCAGTTTGGATTTGTTAGGCGTGCCGTCCAGCGCCAGCATTTCCATGTCGATGGCTTTCTGGTCGCTGGCGTCCCAGCCGAAGAGCGCCTCGGCGATGGGGCCGTTGACGTTGGCGACCGCCTGGCTGGCGCCCTTGCCCAGGTAACGCTTCTTGTCGCCGTCGCGCAGTTCCAGGGCTTCGTGCGAGCCGGTGGAAGCGCCCGAAGGGACGGCGGCGCGTCCCCACGATCCATCCGCCAGCACCACTTCCACTTCCACGGTCGGGTTGCCGCGCGAGTCCAGGATTTCCAGGGCAGAAATGCCTTCGATAATAGTGTCCATTTTTCACTCCAGGGGTTAAGATTCGATGATAAAACCGCGCCTAGTATAATCCACTTTCCAGAAACCTGTTCGTGAGGCAACCTTGACTCCATCCCTTCCCAGCGATCCGCGCGACCGCAAGCCCTTTTACTTCCGCATGACGCCCTTCCGGGCGGTCGTCACCGATGTGGTCACAAGGTTCTTCCGCCTGTTCATGCAACTGGACGTGCGCGGGCGGGAGTATTTCCCCCTGGACGGCGCGGTCATCCTGGCCTGCAACCACGTCACCAACTTCGACGTCTTCCCGATGCAGATCGCCCTGCCGCGCCCGATCTTCTTCATGGGCAAGGCCGAGTTGTTCAAATTCCCGCCCATGGACTGGGCGCTGCGCAACCTGGGCGCCTTCCCGGTCTATCGCGGCGAGAAAGACGCCTGGGCGATGATGCACGCCCGCCGGGTGCTGGAGCACGGCGCGACGCTGGGCATGTTCCCCGAAGGGACGCGCAACAAAGGGCGCGGGTTGGGCGTCGCCAAGACCGGGACGGCGCGCCTGGCGATAGAGACCGGCGCGCCCATCGCGCCGATGGTGCTGACCGGCACTGACCGGTTCTTCGAACGTTTCCCGCGCCGCGTCCCCGTGACCGTGAAACTGCTCCCGCCATTGCAGCCGCTCCCCGGCGAGACGCCGCTGGCGCTCACCGACCGCCTGATGTTCACGATGGCCGCTGCCCTGCCCGCAGACATGCGCGGGGTGTACGCCGAAATCCCCAAGGGCTTCTAAAGGAGAGCAACAAGCAAAACGTCCCGAAGGTTTTGTAACCTTCGGGACGTTTCTGGCGGGATGCGAGTTACTTCCCGCGCGTGGACAAGCCGAACGGCAGGTACAGCGGGCAGAACGAGACGGCGCTGGTCAGCGCGAAGACAACTGCCAATACCAGCAGGACGATGCCCAATGCGCCCGACACGACGCCGGTAAAGTACAGCGCCGCAAACACAACCGCCGCGATGATGCGCACGATGCGGTCAATGGAACCCATGTTCTGGTTGAATTTCATTTTTTCTACTCCTTTGGATACGATTAAGATTTCTGTCCCTTTAGATGCAGTGTAAGAGGGAAATGTTACCTCTATTCGACTATCCTTACAGCGCAAAGTTGGGAGGAGTGTCCACTAATTCACACTGATCTTCGCTAATTTTCCGTGTAGATTAGTGGATTCACAAGGCCGTTTGCGCCAACCTTACGCTGCAATATTAGCAAGTAACAAATTTAGATGATGTTATTGCGTGGACAAGAGCCGTCCCGTCCCGGCGTCAGGTCGGGCCTTCGTCGCTGGCTGGAGCAGGCAGGGGTACAGTCTGAGGCGCGTTGGCAGGTACTCAGTCAATGGTATAGGCGTCATGCAGTTCTGTCACAAAATGCGCCCGGATATCTATCTCGGCAAGTTTGCAAGATGCGTACGTCGAAGCCTCTTCCTTCAGCCGTTTTGCGACTTCTGCCGGTTGCTTTTCTAAGTCTGCCAATGTGTATCCTTTGCCTCTCAAATATGCTTCGATGAGATTCTTCTCCAACAAGGCGTGGATCTTATCTACGACCTGGTTATTCGTTTGATTTGTATTGGGTGGCATGTTTACCTCCGATTTTGGTTAATCGATTCCACGTTTTCGTTCCAACGTGCGCTTGACCAATTTCAGGCGGAAATGGTCGGCGCGTTCGCGTTCATCCAGAACCATCTGGATGAAATCACATTCGGCTTCCAGGCGCGGGATCAGGAAATGCTCCAGCGCGTTCAAACGCCGGGAGGTGCGTTGGATCTCTTCCGCCAGGCGGGTGAGACGCAATTCCGTCTCGGCCAGTTCGATGATGGCTTCCACTTCGCTTTCGAAGGCGGAGGCGGCCTCATCGATAGTAGTGGACGTTCCGGTAATGGCATAGCCCCGGTCCAGCATGGAGCGGGAAATGTGTTTCTGCTCGATGTGCGGGACTTTGACGCCCATGACGCGCGTGGTCGTGACCTCGAGCGGTAATTCGGCGCGGGAGGCCAACGCGGCCGAGCGGACGGCTTCCGTCCCGGCGATGGCATCCGTCCGCGCCAGGGCGTGACGGGCATTGGTCGCCGCGAATTGGAGCGCATCCGAGCGTTCCAGGACGGTATCGGCCATGCGCAGGAATTCCTTGAGCAGGGCGGTACGCTTTTGTTCCAGCAGGTCACGTCCCTGGCTGGCCAGGGCGATCTGCGCCTTGCGGGCCAAAAGTTCCATGCGGGTGACGGAAACGGTGCTCACCTGCTACTCCTTCCGCCTGTGGTACTGTTCGAGCATTTCGCGCGGGATGCGTTTGAGCAGTTCGGCGGGCATGTGTCCCATCAAATCCCAGGCGATGGTGAGCGTTTCAGCAATCTCCCGGTTGGCAGAGGCCTGCCCGACGAATTCCTGCTCGAAGCGCTTGGCGAAATCCAGCACGCGCCGATCTTCAGCGGACAGGGCGGCTTCGCCGATGATGGCTACCAGGCGGCGCAGGTCGCGGCCTTCGGCGTACAGGGCGTATAGTTGGTCGGCCACAGCGCGGTGATCGGGGCGAGTCTTGCCGCGGCCGATGCCGGCGTTCATCAGGCGCGAGAGCGAGGGCAGCACGTCGATGGGCGGATAGATGCCCTTGCGGTGCAGGTCGCGGCTCAACACGATCTGGCCCTCGGTGATGTAACCGGTCAGGTCGGGAATGGGATGGGTGATGTCGTCATCGGGCATGGTCAGGATCACCAGTTGCGTCACCGAGCCGGGTTTCCCTTGGATGCGGCCAGAACGTTCGTACAGGCTGGCCAGGTCGGAGTACATGTAGCCTGGATAGCCGCGCCGACCGGGCACCTCTTCGCTGGCGGCGGCAATCTCACGCAACGCTTCGCAGTAGTTGGTCATATCCGTCATAATGACCAGCACATGCCGGTGATGGGTGAAGGCCAGGTATTCAGCAGCCGTCAGGGCGGCGCGCGGCGTCAGGATGCGCTCGATGGAAGGGTCTTCGGCGCGGTTGACGAACAGCACGGTGCGGTCCATGGCATCGCTGGCGCGGAACTGGTCCATGAAGAAGGACGCTTCGCGCTGGGTGATGCCGATGGCAACGAACACGACCGCAAACGGTTCACTGGCTCCTTCCTTGTTTTTGCCGCCAACCACGCGCGCCTGCGAAGCGATCTGGGCGGCCAGTTCGTTGGCGGGCAGCCCCGCACCGGAAAAGATGGGCAGTTTCTGGCCGCGCGTCAGTGTGTTCAGCCCGTCGATGGCGGAGATGCCGGTCTGGATGAATTCGCTGGGATGCGTGCGCATGGATGGGTTGAGCGGCAGCCCGTTGATGTCGGGCGAGACTTCGGGGATGATGGGCGGGCCGCCGTCGATGGGTTGGCCGAATCCGTTCAACACGCGTCCCAACATCGAGAGCGAGACGCCCAGGCGGGCCACTTCCCCGGTGAAGCGCACGCGCGTCGTATCGAGATCCAGGCCCGAGGTCCCGAGAAAGATGCGCACCATGCAGCGGCCCTGGTCCACTTCCAGCACCTGCCCCAGGCGCATGTCCCCATCCGGGCTGATGATTTCCACCATTTCGTTGTAGGCTACATCCGCAATACGCTCGACAAAGACCAGCGGCCCCCGTATCTGGGACGCGGTTCGGTATTCAGTGGTCAGTAAGCGCGGGATTATCTTGAGCATCTCACTCCACTCCCATTTCGGCAAAACTGAAGCGTACCCGATCCATGATGGCCTGGATTTCCTTCCCTGCCTCCTCGACCGGCAGTTCCTTCATGCGGGCAATGTCGCTGACGACCGGCAGGGACGTGACCCGCTCGAGCGGGATTTCGGCTTCCAACGCAGCCTGGGTATAGTGATAGAAGTCCATGCAGGTCTTGAGCATCCAGTGCGCCTTGCCGAGCGGGCAGAAACGGTCGATCTCGTCGAAGGCTGATTGTTGCAGGAAATCCTCGCGCAACATGCGCGCCGCGGCCAGCACAGCGCGCTCCGATTCGGCTAGCGCATCCGGGCCGACCAGTTGGACGATTTCGAGCAGTTCCACTTCGCGCTGGAGCAGCGCCATGGCTTCCCCGGCCAGTTCATCCCACTCGGTTGAAACCTCTCGCTCGAACCAGTCGCTGAAATCGTACAGCGAATAACTGCGCGTCCAGTTGATGGCGGGGAAATGACGGCGGCGGGACAGGTCGTAATCCAGTGCCCAGAAGGTGCTGGCCACGCGCATCGAGTTCTGCGTCACCGGCTCCGAGAAGTCGCCGCCGGGCGGCGAAACCGCCCCCACGACTGATACCGAACCCTTGCGGCCTTGCTCGCCATCTTCGCGGCTGCCCAGGCAGATCACCCGCCCAGCGCGCTCGTAGAACTCGGCCAGGCGCGCTGCCAGGTAAGCCGGGTAGCCCTCCTCGCCCGGCATTTCCTCCAGCCGCCCCGAAATCTCGCGCAGCGCCTCGCCCCAGCGCGAGGTCGAGTCAGCCAGCAGCAGCACGTCGTAGCCCATATCGCGGTAATACTCGGCAATCGTTATGCCCGTGTAAATGCTGGCCTCACGCGCCGCCACCGGCATGTTGGATGTGTTGGCGATCAGCACGGTGCGCTCCATCAGCGGCGCGCCGGTGCGCGGGTCTTCCAGCGTGGGGAACTCCTCCAGCACGTCGGTCATTTCGTTACCGCGTTCGCCGCAGCCCACGTACACCACCACATCCGCGTCGGCCCAGCGCGCCAGGCTGTGCTCGGCCACGGTCTTGCCCGTTCCAAAACCGCCAGGGATGATCGCCGACCCGCCCTTGGCGACCGGGAAGAAGGCGTCAATGATGCGCGTGCCGGTGATGAGCGGTTCACGCGGCGCGAGACGGGTCTGGCAGGGACGCGGCTGGCGGACAGGCCAGCGCTGCACGAGCGTGATCCCCGTTTCACTGGCGCCCCGGTCTTCCCTGGAACGGATAACTGCCACCGTTTCATGGACGTTAAACTCCCCCAAGCGGATATCCACCACCTGCCCGCGCAAATGCGGCGGGACCAGGATACGGTGCTCGATGGTACGCGACTCCGGAATTACGCCCAGAATGTCGCCCGGCTCGACCCAATCCCCAACTGAGACCTTTGGCGCAAACGACCAGCGCCGCTCCTCGGGCAGCGGCGAAGCATACTCGCCGCGCTGGATGAACTCGCCGCTCATCCCGGCCAGTCTCTCCAGCGGTCGCTGCAACCCATCGTAGACCTGGCCCAGCAATCCCGGCCCGAGGTGCGCCACCAGCGGCATGCCTGTGCTGCGTACAGGCTCGCCCACCCGAATGCCGGAGGTATCTTCGTATACCTGCACCGTGGCGCCGTCTCTGGCCAGGCGGATCACCTCCCCAATCAACCCCAGTTCGCCGACCTGGACCACGTCATACAGCCGGACACGTTCCAGTCCCACTGCCCGGATGACTGGCCCGGCGATACGAACCACTTTGCCAACATTTTCATGGGCGTTCATGTCTGCTCTTCTTCCTCGCCCTTGAAGGTGATATGGAAGCCAATAGCCCGGCGGATCAACGCTGCGATGCGGTGCCGCCGCGACGCTTCAGGCCCCAACGGCTGCCCGCCGGGGATGGCGAGGTAAGGCAAGTTCTCATGCGCATCCAATCGCCGCAGGAAACCTGAATCCATACGCGCCAGCAGGCCATCGTCAATGACCAGCAGGCCGACTTCACCGGCATCCAGCCACTTTTCGATCAATTCCTGGGCCGATTCCACGTCTTCGGCGCCATACGCATCCACCCCGGCCAGGTGGAACCCGGTGACAAGCGATGGACGGGTGACGATGAATAACTGGCTCATGGGATCACCTCCAACTCATCCCGGATCGTTTCGGCGTTCAAGCCCAGGTCGATCCCATGCGCGATCCAGCGGATCTTGCCAACCTCGTTGGTCTTGACGGCGATATAGCCAAGCAACATGCCAATCCCCAGGGGGTCTTTGACCATTTGGCCGGCCATCCACTTGAGGCGGTAGCGCTTGAGTTGCTTCTCGATGTCGCTCAAGCGCTGGGACTGTTCGTAACGTTCCAGCCCGGCTTGCAAAGCCGGTCCGAGGGCCGTGCCGGCCAGGGTTTCGACGGCCGCGGCCACGGTATCTCGATGGCAGGTCTCGGCGAGCATGTCAAAAGGAATGCGCCCCGGCCCAATGAAGAGATGTTCGATATGCTCATCGCTAAAATAATCACGCAGCCGGTCGCGTTCCGCCGGTTCCTTAGCAAAGCGTAAGGCCGTCAACGCATTGGATAGATCGGCTTCCAGGGTCAGGGCGTTTGCCAGGGCATCATCCAAGCGGTTCTCTGCGCGCAGGGACCGGCGGGCGTCCCGGTAGTGCCACTGCTCCAGGGCCAGTTCCAACTCGAAAAGTTGCGCGCCAGGACGTTCCGTCCGCAGGGTTACGAGCGGCCAGGCTATCGGCTGCCCCATACTGGCCAAGGCGTCGATGGCCTCGCGGGGGGTGTGCAGCCCGGCCAGTTCGCGCAGCAGGTTGTATTTCAACTCTCCGATCGGCAGCAGGGATTTGAGTATCTCACCCGCCAGGACAGTTTTTGACAGCCCGCGCAGGATGGCTTTCAAATTGTGGATGTCGTAGGCCCGCAGCACGATGGCAACCATTTTCCGGGCGCTTCCGGTGTAGAATCCTTGGGTTTTCCCAACCGTGTTTTCCAGGTCACTACGTAGCGCATCTTCGATGCAATCCATGCCAGAAGTGCGTGTCAGGGCGCCCTCGACCGCTTTCTGGTAGGCCGTCTTGGTGAGCGAAGAAATCAGTCCCTGCAAACTACCCGCATTGACCAACATATCCAGTTCGCGGCTGGAAAGCAGCCTGGACTTCATCGCGTGTAGGCGTGCATTACCATAGTCATAATCGGGCATAGGTCCAACACTCACTTCTCGAATTTGCGCTACTTCTCACTTTCCTGGCATTTCGACCAACCTGGCGCCCGGATATTCTTCCTCGAACAACGCGGCAAGATAACCACGCAAGAATGGCGTAGCGCGCTCCAATCGAGACTCCAGGGTATTGATGGCCACTACCCGGCCATCCTCGCTTCTGGCGGCCAGGCCGCCCCAGCAGTCCAGGTCATAGCGCACGCGCAGGTCCAGGTTATTCCCGGCCAGGATGCCTTCCAATATCGTTCTGTCACGCGGATCGGCAACCAGCACGGCCCTTTCCTCCCGGCCGGGGGCGGTCAGTTCTTTCAGGGCTTCGAGTGTCAGGTGGTGCAGTACGTCCGCATAACATGCGCTTGCGCGTATGGCTGCCAGCCGCTCCCGGGCTTGGGCCAGGGCAGCATCTACCAATTCCTCGCGCACGGTTCCAATCAGGCGCAGGGCCTCCAGGCGGGCATGATGGATGATGCGCGCCCGCTCCCGGGCAGCCGGGGCGTTTGACGCGGCGCGCGCGTCCTCCTCTACCTGATCCGCCTCCATGCGAGCACGTGCCAGAATCTCGCCTACCTGCGCCTGGGTCTCGCGCTCGATCTCTTGGAGCTGCGCTTCCCCTGCGGCGTGGATGCTTTCCAGGATGGCTTGCAGACTCATCTCATTCGCCAAGCAGGAGCAGCATGGCTGCTACGGCAAAGCCCAGGATGACCATCGTTTCCGGGATTGCGATCAGCAGGATGATGGTCCCGAGCGCTTCCGGTTTTTCGGCGATGACGCCTGCCCCGGCCGAGCCGATGCGTCCCTGGGCCAGGCCTGTTCCGATGGCCGCCAGGCCAATGGCCAGCCCGGCGCCGATTGCGGTTAATCCAGTGTCCATTTATTATCCTTTCAAGCGGCTGCGAAACGGTTCGTAGGGTCTGCCGCCGCCTTCATAAAACTTGCGGAAGAACTCCACGTAATGCAAACGCAAACTATGAATGGTAGGGCTGAACATGCCCAGCACCAGGTTCAGGGCATGGATCAAAACAGCGATGATGGCCCCAACCACCAGGTTGCCGATCATGCCCGCGACCTCGTTGGCAACCTTGGCCAGGTACACCGACGCCAGCCCTATGGCCGCAATACGCAGGTAAGAAAGCACGTTGCCGATCAACCCGATGAACTCGATAGGCCCCATCACGATCCCCAGGCAGCCGATGGACAGGCTCAACAGTACAATGCCGATGATCGTGCTGGCGATGGCAACACTCATAAAGCCCTGTGGCAGGAAACCCGTCAACACGCCGACCAATAGGAACAGACCGATCAATCCAACCAGCATTCCGCCTCGCTCCAGCAGGTGGCTGCGGCTCCTGTCCTTTACTGCTTCCCACACGCCCAGCACCAGTCCGAGCGTGATGTGGACAGCCCCAACCGCCAGGGTCATTATCAACAGCCCCATGACATGCTCCGAACTGGCGCGGTCGAACCATAAGGCGTGCATCCCTAGTACTTCGCCCAGTGTGCCGAAGGCCTCGCCATACAGGAATCCGAACATGATCGACCAACCCGCGCCCATGCTTAACACAATCAGGATGTCGCGGATCATGCCTGACTTGAACCGGCGCATTGCTCCGAGACTTAGGATCAGCGCCAGGACTCCGTAGCCCACATCCCCCAGGATCATGCCGAAGAAAACCGGCAGGAAGAACGCCATCAGTCCGGAAGGGTCGATGTGACCGTAACGCGGCAGGGCCAGCAGGTTGGTCAGACTCTCGAAGGGCCTGACCACACGCGGGTTTTGCAACTTGACCGGGGCGCGCTTTTTCATTTCTGGCGTCAGGGGCAGCCTTTTTACGAATACCGTTTCACCCACATCCCGTTTGAGGGTGGTTTCCACCTTTTCGATCTCTTTGACCGGGGCCCAACCCGCGATTACAAACGTCATGTCCGTTTCGCCGAAGCGCGGTAACACGCGCGTGGATTCCAGGTCATCCTGCAAGACCACCCGCCAGAGGGCAAGTTTTTTACGCCAATTTGCTGCCAGCCGCGAGAGTTCCTGGTCAATCTCGTTGATTTCCTTCGGGATGGCAGCCATCCGGCGATGCAGGGAAGCCAGGACAACATCCGGGGAGCCCTCCCCCAATTCGGATGGCAGGCGCAGGCGCGAAATATCTTCGCGTCCCAGCAAATTCTCGACCTGGGTGGTGAACTCGTTCGGGAAAACGATCAGCATGGCGCGCATGGCGGCATCCACGTCGCTGGCGACGATCTCGGCGCGGCCGGCGGTCATGTCCAGCACATGCTTGCCGACGCCGTCCAGGATGCCGGTATGTTCCCGGTTGACCAGCACCCCGACCGTCCGCGTGCCCGGGTCGTGCGCCGAGCGCGGGATAATGGGCAGCAACTTGCGCAGGGTCGTTTCGTAGCGTGGCAGGGAGGCGAGTTCGGATTCCAACTCTTTGCGGCGGGCTGTTAACGATTGCACTTTGGGCATCAAATTTTCCACGCCCTCGCGGGCTTCGACCAGGTAATTCCCTTCTGGGATGTTTTCTATTTCCGGTTGTTGGCCGTCGCCCAGGGCATCCAGGAGGCCGCCGAGTCGCGCTGTCAGGAAACTGAGTTCCTCCTGTTGGCGAAGCAGGCCTGGGTCAAGGGCGAGCGGGCGGGCGGAGATTTCGGGGAGTTCGGTCAAGTCATCGATATGTACACAACCCAACTGGCGCAGGGTGTGTAGTACAGTCTGCAAATCGGTTTTCAATCCGAGGATTTCAACAGGGATCATTTCAAGGTTCATCGTCCCTCCCATCCCTGTCCAACCCCAAGACGATGCTAACGGCATACTCGACGGTCATTTCCATGCGATTGCGGCCTTTTTGTCGCAAAGTGTCAGCCTGGTTTTGCGCACGCGCTATGATGGCATGTGCTTCTTCTTCCGCCCTGGAGACGATCTCTTTGTGTTGCACTTTGCCCGCGTGGGTACCCTTCTCCTGGGCCTTCTTTTTTAGCCCGGCAGCCTGCTTGCGCGCTTCAGCAAGACTGTGCTCTGAATCTTCGCGCGCAGCCACAATTTTGCGTGTAATTTCTGCTTCTGCCAAACGGATTTGGTCTAACGGCAATAGTTCTGCAACGGGCGCTGGTATAGCCATGCGGCCATCCTTTCACTAAAAAGCATAATTAGAGACGGTGACCTACCGTTTTGCCGCTACAGTTATCTCTGACGAGATGCTAAGTTCCCCTGTCTGCGATCGTTGCTTTTTCGTTCCTCTTAGTTTTTTCTTGTCTGTTTTTTATCTATAAATCGGCTTCCTGAAGAAGTGATAGAGGCTAAAGTCGTTTACGGCAGGCAACTTTCTACTATTAGTTTAGCATAATCATAATTTCATTTCAACAATTTAGGGATCGCCGGGTTCGAAAAACGATACCGATTGATATTTTATTCTTACTTCTTTCTCGGTTCCTTCGCCGTCTTCACCAGCCCCACGAACAGCGGGTGCGGCTTCATCGGGCGCGAGAGGAATTCGGGGTGGAACTGGCTGCCGAGCATATAAGGGTGGTCGCGCAGTTCGGCGATCTCCACCAGTTTGCCGTCCGGCGAGAGGCCGGAGAAGACCATGCCGGCCTGCTCGAAGGCGGCGCGGAAATGGTTGTTGAACTCGAAGCGGTGACGGTGGCGCTCGTCCACGTTGGGAACGGCATAGGCGGCGGCGGCCTTCGTCCCTTTTGGGAGCAGGCATGGGTACAGTCCGAGGCGCATGGTGCCGCCCATGTCGGTGATGGCGCGTTGTTCCAGCATCAGGTCGATGACCGGGGCGCTCGTCGCGCGGTCGAATTCCGACGAATTGGCGTCTTCGTAGCCGAGTACGTCTCGCGCGAACTCGATGCACATGACCTGCATGCCCAGGCACAACCCCAGGTAGGGGATCTGGTTCTCACGGGCGTAACGCGCCGCCATGATCTTGCCCTCGATGCCGCGCGAACCGAAGCCGCCCGGCACCACCATGCCATCCGCCTCTTTGATGACCTCCCAGCCCTTGTTCTTTTCCAGGTCGGTGGAGTGCACCCAGCCGATCTCGACCTCCACACCCTGCGACAGCGCGGCGTGCTTGAGAGCCTCGCGCACCGACATGTAGGCGTCGTGCAGTTCGACATATTTGCCGACCAGCGCGATCTTGACCACTGGCTTGGGTTTGCGGACTTCCGCGACCAGTTTTTTCCAGGGCTTCCAGTCCGGTTCGAGCGTGGACTGCAGGCTTAATTTCTCGATCACATAATCGGCCACACCCTCTTTTTCGAGCAGCAGCGGCACTTCGTAGAGCACGTCGGTGGTCACCATCGGGATGACGGCCTGTTTTTCCACGTCGCAGAACAGGGCGATCTTGTCGCACAGCCCGTCCTCGATGGGTTGGTCGCTGCGCGCGATGATCATGTTGGGCGAGATACCGATGGAGCGCAGCGCGGCCACCGAATGCTGGGTGGGTTTGGTCTTGATCTCACCGGTTGCGCCGATGTAGGGCAGCCAGGTGACGTGGATGAAGAAGACGTTCTCGCGCCCGACCTCGTTGCGCAACTGGCGCAAGGCTTCCAGGAATGGTTGCGACTCGATGTCGCCGACCGTGCCGCCGATCTCCACCAGCACGATCTCTGCTCCCGTTTCCTTGGCCACCAGCCTGACCCGGCGCTTGATCTCGTTGGTGATGTGCGGGATGACCTGGATGGTGCCGCCCAGGTAGTCGCCGTGCCGCTCCTTCTGGATGACCTCGGCGTAGACCTGCCCGGTGGTGAAGTTGCTGACGCGCCCCAGGCGGATGTCGATGAAACGTTCGTAATGGCCCAGGTCGAGGTCGGTTTCTGCGCCGTCGTCCAGCACGTAGACTTCGCCGTGCTGGTAGGGACTCATCGTGCCAGGATCCACATTAATGTAGGGGTCCAGTTTCTGCACCGTTACCTTGAAGCCGCGCTCCTTGAGCAGCAGGCCGAGCGCGGCGGCGGTCACACCCTTGCCGACCGAAGAGACCACGCCGCCGGTAAAGAAAATATATTTGGGATTATTCATGTTATGCCTCCGGGCTGGCTTGCGGGATTCATCCGCAGATTGCACAGATTACGCAGATTTAAGAGCAATGGGGAGGGCGTTGAAGCCCTCCCCATGCGGGGTTGGTAGTTGTTTGCAGGGACATTGTCCCCGGAAGAGCAGGATTTTCCGTTGGTTCATCCGACCAGTTTGACCAGGTCTTCCGCGGCGCGGCGCATCTCCAGGAAGATCAGGCCCAGTTTGGCTTCATGACGCGCCAGGGCGGTCAACACGGCTTCCTGGCCGACCGACGTCAGCACGATGGAACCGGCGTCGCCCTTGATATAGACCTGTTCCAGCCCGCCGCGCCCCAGTTCGCTGGAGATACGCTCGCCCAGGCTGAGCATGGCGGCCGACATGGCCGAAACGCGGTCTTCTTCCACGCCCTGCTGCAGGGCAGAGGCCATGATCAACCCGTCCACCGAGACAATGGCGGAGGCTTCGATATCGGGGGCGGCGGCCTGCATGGAGCGCAGGCGGTCTACCATTTGGTCAGCGCGGGATTTACTCATGGCAGGAATTCTCCTTGGGAATATTTTACGCAACCAGAGTCTACCATAAAAACGGGCATTGCTGTATAGCGCAATCGTTGTTATTTTTAAGGTTTGGCTTAAAGTCGCAACTTCCTCAACGCGAAAGCCGCGAAAAAAGCGAATGACGCGAATTTTTAGGTTCTCTTTCGCGTTTTTCGCCCCATTCGCGCTACATCGTACCCGCAGGGTATTCGTGTTTGAGAGGTGCGGGCGGGTCAAGCCCCACAAGACTTTAAGAAGGCCCTGAAGGTTTGGTCAAACCGGGTTGGATTTTGTCCATCAATCGTGTTAAACTTAACGGTTGTCATGAGACGAACATTTCTCACTTTCCTTTCCCTGTTCTTTTATCTGTGCTCATCTGTGTTTACCTGTGGTTCCGTCTCGGCGCAGGGCGCGGCCGGGCTTGTCATCACTGCCCCGCAAAACGGCCAGGTCGTGCAGGGGCTGGCCGTCATCTCCGGCTCGGTCACGCTGTTGGGGTTCTCCTATTACGAACTGGCCTTCGCCTACGAAGGCGACCCGACCGGCACCTGGTTCATCTTACAGACCAGCAGTATGCCCGTCTCGGAAGGCGAACTGGGAACGTGGGACACAGGCGTCCTGACGGATGGCGATTACAGCCTGCGCCTGCGCGTCTACCTGCTGGACGGTTCAACCCAGGAGACGACCGTGACCGGCCTGCGCGTGCGAAACTACACTGCCGCGCCAACTGTGATTCCAACAATGACTGAGACGCCCTTTGCCGGCATCGTAGCGCCGACCGCGCTTCTGTCCACGCCTGCGCTTGCTACCGCGACCCCGGCCCTTCCCACCCCCACACCCCTTCCGCCCAACTCTGCCAGCCTGGGCGTCCCTGCGATCTACAGCGCGCTGGGACGGGGCGCATTGCTGGCGCTCTTGCTTTTTTTGGGTATTGGCCTCTTCCTCCGCCTGCGCCGCGACTGAGCCCTGCCAATGACTGAACCCACCTTCCTGCTCGCCGGCCTCGGCAACCCGGGGCGTGAATACAAAGACAACCGCCACAACGTCGGCTTCATGCTGGTAGACCGGCTGTCTGTGCTTCTTGACGCGCGCATGAATCGCTTGCAAGCCAAGGCGCTGGTCGCGTCTACCTCCTACCAGGGGCGCAAGATCATTCTCGCCAAGCCGCAGACCTACATGAACCTGTCCGGCCAATCGGTGGGCGGACTGGCGCGCTTCTACAAACTGCCGCTGGAGAACGTGATGGTGGCGCATGACGACCTCGACCTGCCGTTTGGCGTCATCCGCATCCGTCCCGGCGGCGGGGCTGGCGGGCAAAAGGGCGTCGCCTCCGCCATCGAGCGCCTCGGCTCGAAGGATTTCCCCCGCCTGCGGATCGGCATTGGCCGCCCGCCCGGCCGCATGGACCCGGCCGATTACGTCCTGCAGGATTTCCCCCAGGCCGACCTGGTGACGCTCTCCGAGACGCTGGGACGCGCCGCCGAGGCTGCGCTGGTCTTCGTTACCGACGGCCTGGAGGCGGCCATGAACAAATTCAATGGCATGGGGTGATTTCTCCGTTTATGCAAACTATCCTGGATCGTATCAAGCAACTGCCTCCATATCAGGCGTTGAAAGATGGCCTGCTTGCCGGGTCGGTTCAACCCGGCCTGGGATTGCCGCGCGCCGCGCGCCTGCCCTTGCTGGCGGCCCTGCGCGACGACCTTGCCTGCCCGATCCTGCTGGTCACTGACCGCGCCGACCACGCCCTGGGCCTGTTCGACGAACTGGGCTTCTGGGGCAGGGATGCGCCCCGTTACCATTTTGCCGAACCCAACCCGCTGTTCTACGAGCAGGCCGCCTGGGGGACGACCACGCGCCGCGAGCGCCTGGCGGCGCTGACGGCGCTGGCGCGCTATCACCTGCCTTTTGGCGGAAAACCCGAACTGCCGCCGGTGATCGTTGTCTCGGCGCGCTCGTTGATGACGCGCACCTTGCCGCGCCGCGACTACCTCAAGGCCTGCAAGCGCCTGGCAGCCGGGCAGTCCCTCCAGCCGGAGTCGTTGCTGCGCTCCTGGTCTGCGATTGGCTACCAGCGCGTGGACACGGTGCTGGAGGCCGGCCAGTTCTCGCACCGCGGCGGCTTGCTGGACGTCTGGCCGCCCTCCGAGCCCTTCCCGGCGCGTCTGGACTTCTTCGGGGACGAGATCGAGTCCATCCGCCGCTTCGACCCGGCTACCCAGCGCACCATCGAAAACTTGGATTCGTTGTTGGTCACACCCGCGCGCGAGTTCCTCCAGCCTGATTTGTCAGACTTACCAGACCAGTTAGACCAACCAGACCTGTCTGAATTCCACATCCCGCTCCTGCACCGCGCCCCGGCTACCCTGCTGGACTATCTCCCGCACAAGGCGCTCGTGTTGGTGGACGACATTTCCCTGGTCGAGGCGGTTATCAGCGAAGTCGAGGAGCAGGCCGTCAAGTTCCGGCAGGACAACATCGCGGAAGGCCTCCTGGCGGACGATTTCCCCATTCCGTACCTGACCTGGTCCGAACTGGATGACAGCCTGCGCCAGCATCCCTGGCTGGAGTTAGGGCATTCCACGGCCAGCGAATCCCTCTCTCCCGCTGGAAGCAGCGAGCATCTCGATTTGGCCTCCCACTTCGACCACGATGAGCGTTTCGGCGGCCGCCTGA
>JBMOMP010000065.1:0-9991 GCA_049323115.1 Chloroflexota bacterium | reverse complement strand
GCGGACTTTCGTAGACGCATATTCGCTCAAGTAGATCGCTACCCCCATCCCCAGGGGTATGGCAATCAACATGGCGATTAAGGATGTAATAATCGTGGAATTGAGTAAGGGCAGAATGCCAAATTTATCGATGTGCGGCTGCCATTCTGTCCCGGTCAGGAAGGACCACAGGTTGACCGCTGGTTCGCGGAAGAACAACAAGGCTTCTTTGCCAAGTTCGTAGACGATCCCAAGCGTTGTGAAGATCGAAAAGAAACCGCTAAAGAAAAGTAACCCCTGGATGACCGCTTCCCCTGGCCGTACACGGCGCCTCAATCCTTTCGTGGCTTCCGGGTAATTGTTGATGGCAACTTTTTGCATCACATTGCTCTGCTGCATAACATCACTCCTGTCGAAACGACTCCCCTCCCATTCCACACAAATTTTCCTTCCCCCTTCATTGAGGAGGGGGAAGGAATTTCTAGGAGGAGGGAAGCGCGCTTCCCTCTTCCAAAGTTATTTCACAGCGGCTTTCCAGGCATCCATCGCGCCAGAGAGGACGGCGTCGTTAGCGGGGAAGTAGCCGACATCGCCGATCTCGTTGTTGACTTCGCTCAGGAAGAAGTAGATGAAGGCTGCCACTTGGGGTTTCTCTTGCATGATGGCAGCATCCGAGTAGAGGAATAGCGGGCGGGAAAGCGGGTATTCGTTGCTGTCAACGGTTTCCTGCGTGGGCGCCACGCCATCAACAGAGAGCACATTCAGGGTGTCAGCGTTCTCGGCGTAGTAAGCGTAGCCGAAGAAACCAATGGCATACGGGCTGCCGAGCACACCCTGGACAAGCACATTGTCGTCTTCGGAGAGTTGCGTGTTGGAGGCGGCCAGGATGATGGAATCATCTTTGTCATAGACGTGTTCGACGAAGTAGTCGAAGGTGCCGGAGTCGGTACCGGGGATGAAGCGCTGGATGGGTTCAGCCGGCCACTCAGGGCGGATATCCGACCAGTTGGTAGCGGTGCCGAAGATCAAGGCCAGTTCTTCCGTAGTGACATCAGTGACGAAATCGTTTTCCTTGCTGACCACGACAGACAGGGCGTCAGTGCCGACGCGGAATTCGATCGGCGTGCGAGCCGGGCTCAACGCGCCGCAAGCGGTCACTTCTTCGTCCTTGATCCCGCGGGAAGCGCCGGAGATGTCGGTCTCGCCGTTGACGCAGAAGCGCTCGAAGCCGCCGCCGGAGCCGATGCTGTCGTAGGTGGCGTTGCCGGCAAAACCTTCTTCCGCAAAGCGCTCGATCATACGCTCGGCCAGCGGGAAGACAGTGGACGAACCAGCCAGCACAATGTCGCCGCTGACGGCATCCGGGGCGTACATCGCCATCGGATCAGGCTCGGCAGTCGGTTCTGCGGGGGCTTCGGTAGCCGCGGGTGCCTCGGTCGCGGGCGCTTCAGTTGCAGGCGCTTCGGTCGCGGGGGCGCCGCAGGCAGCCAAGACCAGGGTGGTTACCATTAGCGCAGCAAACAGGAAATACATATTCTTACGCATTTTTTCTCTTCTCCTTGTGATATTTAGAGTTGCAGCGTAATGTTAACAAGGGAGTATTAAGGCCAAACGAACTGTGGTTTAACGTCAAGTTAACGATTTAATGACATACCCGCCGAACTTTTCCGGCGGGTATGCTCCCTTGAGGGAGGAAGGTAAGGAGGAGAACATGAAACCTGGCAGTGAATATTTATCTATCTGCTGGGTTATAGATCTTCAATTGAATCATCTGGTCAGGGATCGATTCTTCCCAGTCCCAGGTATTGAGATCGGGCAGGGTATGGTAAGCGGTCAGATCGAGTTGCAAAGGTGTGACCGAGACAAAGCCTTCGGCCAGCGCGCCCACATCCGTGCCATGTTCCGGCACACCGGTAGGGGCGTCGCCGCCAATCCAATAATACGGGCGTCCACGCGGATCAATGCGCTCATCCAAACGGCTATGGTAGACGCGCAACCCCTGCCGGGTCAGGCGCAGGCCGCGAACTTGTTCTGTTGGCAGGCAAGGGACATTCACGTTCAACAGGATCTCATTTGGCAGGCCATGATTGATGACATGCTGGGCAACCTGCCCGGCAGCGCGCGCCGCGGGGGCATAGTCAATTTCACCAAGATGGCCTTCGGGCGCTTCCAGCGAAACCGCAATACCAGGTACACCGGCAATCACGGCTTCCATGGCGGCAGTGACGGTCCCGGAATAGGTCACATCATGCCCCAGGTTGGCGCCGACGTTGATGCCCGAGACCACCAGGTCAATCGGCTCCTTGAAATACCCAAGCGCGCCAAGCGCTACGCAATCCGATGGCGCGCCATCACTGGCATACGCGGTAGAGCCATCTGCCAGGCGGACTTCTTTCACCCGTAACGCGCGGTCCAATGTTTTGACGTGCCCGCCGCCCGACCAGTTGCGGTCCGGCGCGAGGATGCTTACCTTCCCGATCTTTCTCATTTCTTCCGCCAGCGCCAACAACCCCGGGGCCAGCACGCCGTCATCATTCGTAACAAGGATATGCTTGCTCATTTACCAATATTTCTTTCCTTACTCATAACTCCGTAAAAACGAGTACGTCGTCTTGAAGTGTAGTGTAACGAGCAAGTATTAAGAACCTATCAAAAGCGGTTTAAGGTTTGGTTAAAGTATTCAACAGACACCTGGAAAATGGATGGGTATTTATCAACAAAAAATAGGACTGGCGTCAGTCAAAAAGCGAAGAAAGAGCGGGACAAAGCTGATTGACGTGAGTTGTTTATCGTTGTAAGAGGGTTGGATACGACAGGAACGATTACGCCCAAGTTGTGAAAAAACGAGAAACCTCCCCTCGGCGGGATCGTAATACTTCGCCCGCAAATACACCAACCCGCTGACATCCTGCTGCTCGCCGGTGTACCCATACGCGGAGTGACCTGCTCCCTCGGTCAGCGTCACCATCCCATAAGGATCGTATCCCTGCGCAAAGGTGACCGCACCGGTGACATCGGTCAGTTGGCGCACGGAGCCCGCCGGGTCGAGCTTGCCGAGACCGAGCGCGTCGCCCAAATACAGGAGTAGGCCTGTGTCGCTCATAATGAGAGGGGTCATCCCTGGCGGCCTCTTTGTTTTTCCGCTCGGTCATTCGATGGCGCCATCCGAACCTTGTTCCAATAGCGGAACAGCCCATCCGCCGACATGCCCAACGGGTTCGCCAGGTCAAAGGCTTCGGCCACCTCAGCGCTCAATCCCATCGCGCGCCCCTGCGCATCCATCCACTCGGCAAACATGCGGCGCAAGTCTTCGATCGCATGGCCGCCCGGCATCACCTCTTCCAGCCAGCGGGAAGCCTCGGCCAGGTTCTTGTCCACTTCGGCCAGGTGCCAGTCCGCGTCATCGAAAACGCCAAAATGCGTGGGCGCGATGCGCTTGAAACGCAATCCCCGCAGCCGGGCAATGGTCTCACGCCAGCGCTCCAGGTGCAACTCGGGCGGCGGCATCGGCGCGCGCAGGTAAGGATAGCCGGGCATGCGCACCCCGCCAACATCGCCCGAAAAACAGACATCTTCGAAAAGATATGCGACGTGATGCTCGGCGTGCCCCGGCGTGTGGATGGGGAGGATGCGCACGCCGCCGACGACGATCTCCTCCGCATCCTGCGCGACCCTGAGGCTGCCCTCCGGAACCGGGAGGAATCCCCCCCATAACGTATCCATCCTCTCCCCGTAGATGCGGGTAGCGCTGGACAGCAACTTCCCCGGGTCGAGCAGGTGCGGCGCCCCAACCGGGTGAACGAAGACCAACGCGCCCTCCTGCGCCAGGTAACCGGCCGCGCCGGCATGGTCCAGGTGGATGTGCGTCGCCAGGACGTGGGTCACGTCTCGCAGGGAATAGCCATGTTCCGCCAGGGCAGCCCGAAGTCCGGGAAGGGTCGAGCCGGGGCCGCATTCGACCAGGAGAATGCCGTCGGCGTGGGGAATGCCATAGGCAGCAATCGCCTGCTTCCGTCCCTGGAAATTCAAATCAAGTGTGATAATGGGGGTCTTTGCCATACAGTATCCTGCGTCGTAATATGTGCGGAAATGCTGGAAAGTTCCACCGCCAGGTCGGCGCCGCAATAGACGCGGCAGACCGGCGTGTTGCGTTCCAGCAGCGAGGCGTACAGGCTTTCGCTGCCGCTGCGCCCGCCGAACGACCCCGCCATCAGCAGGACGACCACAGGGCGCAGGCTGCGCCGCTGGAGATCGTCCACCGCAGCCAATAGCGCGGGGAAGACCGTCGGCGTTACCAGGATGGCGCTGCTGCCCTGGGGCAATTGTCCCGCCTGTGCGGCCAACAACCCGGCAATGGACAGGTCGCTCTCGGCTTCGATAAAGGCCAGCGTCTCCAGGATCTTGCCTTCCTGGCGTTCGCTGCGCTCGGCCGGGATGACTGTAAAGGTGCGCCCGGCCGTCACCAGGCCAACCGCGCGGCGCTGCGCCAGGAAATAGTGCGCCAGCGAGGCCGAGGCGCTGATCGCGTATTCCAACGTAGACGGCGGCAACTCGAAGCGCGGACGATGCCCGAACATCCACCCGTCTCCTGACGCGCTGGGAGGCTGGTACGGCATCTCGACATGGGCGCTGGCCTGCGCATCCAGGAAAAGCCAGACCTCCGCCTGCGGGTCCTGCTCGAATTCTTTTACGATCAACCGCCCGCGCCGGGCAGTGCTGGCCCAATGAATGCGCTTCATCGGGTCGCCGGATACGTACTCGCGCACGCCCGAAGCGTGAGGCGTCACATCCAGCGCCTTGCGGCGGATCACCTGTCCACCGGGCAGCAAGCCAGGGGGCGAGATGAACGAAGCGATTTCATAGATCATCGGCAAGACGACCAACGAATCCTGCGCCGGGATGACCTGCTCCACCCGGAACAGGCCAAAGGGATCGCCGGAGGTCAGCCGGGTCGGGCCAAGCCTGAAGCCGCCTCGGCGCGTCAGCCAGGTGCGGGCAATGTATGTCCGTTTCTGCTTGCGCCCGATCATGGTCAACAGGCGGGAACCGGCAGAACCTTGCAGGTTGGTCTCATTGAAAAGTTCGACCCACAACTTTCCCAGTCCGCTGTTGTTGGACAACTCGAAATGCTCTTCGAACACATCGCCAACACTGGCGCGCAGGGAGCGGGCGCGCCGTTCCACGCGCAAACCGCGCAAGGAAACCTGCGCCCACAGCCAGGATACCGCCCCAAGCAGGACGCCGAGGTAAAACAGCCGCGCATACACTTCACCTGCGCCGACCAGTATCCCCACCAGGCCGGCCAGCAGGAGGACGGCTGCCAGGATGCGACCCGTCCTCATCCTTTTTTGCCCAAAGCAGCCTTGTAATCGCCGCCCGGCGCGGGCAGGCTTTCGACGATCTCCCGCACGATACGGTCTGCGCTCACCTCGCGCAGACGCGCCGCCGGGCCAACCAGGATGCGATGCCCAAGCACCGGCATCGCCAACGCCTGGATATCGTCCGGCAGGACATGGTCGCGGCCCAAGAGGGCGGCGCGCGCCTGCCCCGTGCGGAACAACGCCAGGCTGCCGCGCGGGCTTGCCCCCAGGTACACGTCGCCGCTCTGACGGGTGCGGCTCACCAGGTCGACGATATAGCGTTTCACGGCCGGCGATACGAATACCTGCTTGACGCTTTCCACCGCCGCCAGAATCTCTTTCACCTTGACAACCGCCTGCAAGGCTTCGATCGGGTGCTGGAGGCGCTGGTCTTCCAGGATGCGTATTTCCTCATTGTGACTGGGATAGCCCATGCGGACGCGCAGCAGGAAGCGGTCCAATTGCGCCTCAGGCAGCGGGAAAGTACCCTCGTACTCAATGGGGTTCTGCGTCGCCAGGACGATAAATGGTTTCGGGAGCGGGTGCGTCACGCCATCCACGGTCACCTGGCGCTCTTCCATGGCTTCCAGCAGGGCCGCCTGGGTTTTGGGCGTGGCGCGGTTGATCTCATCCGCAAGGATGACCTGTCCAATGACCGGCCCGGCGCGAAACTCGAACTCCCGCTTCTGCTGGTTGAAGATAGAGACGCCGGTCACATCGCTGGGGAGCATGTCCGGCGTAAATTGGATGCGATTGAACGAACAATCCAACGAACGCGCCAAACTGCGCGCCAACATCGTTTTCCCCACACCCGGCACATCTTCGATCAAGATGTGTCCCTGGCACAACAGGCCAATCACGATCAATTCGATTGCCTGGCGCTTCCCCACCACCACTTTCTCGAGGTTCTCGATCACTCGCTCCCCAAACGCTTTAATCTCTGTCATGCTGCGATCCTTTCCGGACAAGTATCACCGCGATTTTAAGGGCAATCCACAGAATGGGCAAGTGAACGCCTTTTCAGGTATAATTATCCCAATTTGCCCCCGTAGCTCAATGGACAGAGTGCCTGACTTCGAATCAGTAGGTTGTGGGTTCGAATCCCGCCGGGGGCGCTAGTATTTCATGAACTTTGTAATCCAAGAACCAGATTTTTCACCTTTAGATGCCAAAGAGGAATTCTATTTCATGAACAAGGAGTCTGCAATCAGAGTCAAAGTCATCACAGACGAAGAAGAATTTGAAAGTCTTCAGCCTGCCTGGAACGCTTTGCTTGCAAACAGCCCACGCCAAGATGCTTTTATGACTTGGGAATGGCAGTTCGCATGGTGGCGGCATTTTGGAGAAAGATACAAAATGCAGATCATCACAATCTGGCAGAACGAAGAGCTAGTCGGAATTGCACCGCTCATGATCATGGAACGGCGCAAATACGGGTTTACGTTCCATGCTTTGTGTAATTTCAACTCGCCCTATGTGGATGTGGGTGGATTCGTTTTTCGCACAGGTGATTCGGAAACATTGTTCTTGATCTTCAGTGAGATTATGAAATTGCGCCGCTACTGGGATTCATTTGAATTTCATGGCTTCCCTATCCAAAGCGCAGAAGTAGTCACTTTCAGCGAATTCTTTCGCAAAGCAGATTTTATCTCCTATAACAGGATTGATAAGTACTATGTAATCCCAATTGAAGAAACCTGGGATGAATATCTAAAAAAGATATCATCCAATCTACGAACAGACGTACGCCGGCGTGTAAAACGTATACGTGAGGCTGGTGAAGTCCGTTTTGAGCAATTATCTGGCGAACAGGTTAGATGGGAACATTTTGAATCAATTTTCCAAATCAATAAGTACGGAAAGTTCCCAGGGCTGTATCAAAGTCCTCAAGAACAAGCTTTCCAGCGCGAATTATTTGAGCGCATGCAAAGTCGGATTTGGATAAATTTTTTATATCTCAATTCCGCACCCATTGCTTTTCGCTATGGTTTTTTATACAACGGTCGTGCTGAGGACTGGCGCAATGGGTACGATATACGCCAAAGCCAGTATGCACCCGGCAAGGTATTATTGTATTTTACGCTTGAGGACGTTTTCAACCGTTGTCTTAAGGAATTCGATTTCCTGCTGGGAGAAGAAACATACAAAGCAAGATGGTGCGCCGATGTGCACAAATATGTAAATATTCGCTTTGTCTGGCGACACAACGTGCTGGCTATACTAGGGTTGGTATTATGGCCACAATTAAAACTTGCTTTTCGCAATTTGTTTAAACAAGGAGAATCCAAGAACGCATTTCTAAGATTATTCCGAGTTAGCGGCAGTTCACCTGCTAATTGCGCGAATACCCTTTCAGGGCACAAGTTTTCGCGTAAATTAGCAAACAAGGGCCAGAACGTATTTATGAAATGCGACTTTTGATGAGGCTAACATGAACAATCAACGCAAAAAACTTTCAGAGTCCGGAATCTACGGGATAGTTATTAATCTATTTTATGCGCTCCAGTTTCTACGTGCATTTCTGCATATTTATCTATTACTGACTTCCAGTGTTCGGTCTGTCATCGAAAAAGATATTGAACGCTGGCTGGAAATCGTACATCCCGAACGCTATGAAAAAAAGCGACCTGCGTGGATGGAATTGGTCTGGCTGCTTTGGAGGCTTGAAGAGTTTCGTAACTTATTCTACTATCGCATCAAGTGGGAATATCGCCTTTCCAGCAGGATAATTCTGGAATTTGCCCTGTTGTTTTATAGGCCTTTACCACTCCTGTTCGTCCGGGCAGATTTCATTGGCGAGGGACTCTTTATTCAACATGGATATGGCACCACTGTTAGCGCCAAACGGATCGGCAAGAACTGTTGGATCAACCAACTCGTGGTGATCGGCTTTTCGGATATCGGTAAATATCCCACTATTGGGGACAATGTTCATATCTGTACAGGCGCCAAGGTCCTCGGCGATGTAACGGTAGGGGACAATTCAACCATCGGAGCAAACGCTGTGGTGGTAAAAGATGTCCCACCGAACTGCACGGTTGTTGGAGTTCCCGCGTATATCATCAAACGGGACGGCAAACGCGTAAAAGAAGAGCTGTAAAATCCACATTTTGCACCCAGTGCATCCGATTTTGAGAATAATCGGGTAAGCAATGAAATCCGTATATGTGGTGGTTCGAAGTTCATAACAGGCTCTAACTTAATCTTTGAACACTGGTAATAACTGTTGGAACTCTTCCACCTTCAGCCCAGTGACCGCAAGAAAGCGTTTCGGTTTCTCTTTCAGTTGGTTATACTTAATCGTGCTGTTTTTTTTTACTATTGCCATAACCACTATTGAAAGATTAACGCATACAGAGATTTAATTCTGGGATATTTCAATAATTTCTCAAGTAAATTACATGCGAGAACACAAATAATTATCAACAAAAAAGAAGCAATAAGCCCTTCCAGTTGATTAGCAAGTTTCATTTCAAAAACAATTGCGACTATATCTATTATCAAAATCTGTAATATATAAACAAACAGAGAGTACCTGCCCATAAGTGACAGAGATTTTATAACCAAGAACGTTGGCATTTGCTTTAAGTCATATGCGAGATAAGTCAAAATAGCAAACCCAACAAAGAAAATAATTACAGAAATTGTAATACCTGCGATGTTAAATAAAAAGAAACGATAAAAATTTAGAGATGTTGTCACAAAAATTTCTATGAGCACAAATAAACTTAGACCGACGCTTCCCATTACCAATAACTTGACATTGCTATGCTTGTTAGAAAGAACTTGATCATAGAACAACGCGCCAACATAGACACCTACTAATCCTTGAAAAAAATAACGCCACAAGTAAGGATACAATTCTATCCACGTAAAATTGGACGTCACAATAACAATAACGACTATTGCCAGTAACATTTGCACATAGGGCCTTCTTACGCTCGCAAGTAAAACCAGGAAACCAAAAACCAATGTCAAGGAAATAGCAAGTAGAACTTGAAATGGGACGTCCCAACTGTCCAGGTAAAAAAGAGTTAGTATACTCGAAATTGCATCTCGAGACGATGCAATTAAATCACGAGAGTAAAGAAAATTCATGAGTATACCAGCCACGAACATAATTAAAACCAACTTGCCAGCTCTGATGCATAATCGTTTTAGGATAGCAAGCCAATTATTATCAATTTTTTGGTAATAATAGCTGCCCAATAAAAAACCACTACCAAACACAAAAAAACCTGTAACGCTGAAAACCAGCCTAAACGAAATGACAGTCTCTACGGGGGGAGGATAGAACTTAATAAATATATGCCAAATAATATATTCGATAATCCCAATACCTTTTACTACATCAAGGAAAATATATCTTTTTGCCTGTTGTGCTCTCATTGGCTTCTCTCCAAGATTACTAAAGTTAACAAAGGCTATCATAATTATATACCAGAGTCCGTATTTTCGAATAAAGCCCTCGAATAATCGGCTTGACACTTTATATAACAAAGAAAAATCCTTGCACTATCCTTATCGGTATCACCGCAGTTAAACGTAGTCAATTTGCCCATTGTTGAGCCAGTTGAAGGATAGCCATTGAAGGTCTTCCGCGTTGTTTAGGTGGCTCCCAGCGAGGTGGGGGCACCTTGAAATGGAACAAC
>JBMOMP010000064.1:0-68809 GCA_049323115.1 Chloroflexota bacterium | reverse complement strand
GCTATAATGTCTATGATGGCTTTTTCCTGATCATTCCTTTTATATCAAACTAAGGAGCAGGCATATGGACCTTCGTCGAGATATGGGAAATGGGCAACAATCGCTCTGGGGCAGGATTCTTTCTTTCATCGGGCGCATCCTGCTGGCCATCAGCATCCCGTTGATTGCCTTCTACGTGCTTTACCTGGGCTTCATCTTCCTGCGGGACAGCCAGGCACCGCGGGCGGTTATTGCCCTGGTAGCAATCGTCTGGGGTGTGGGGGGCGTAGCGCTCCTGTACTGGATCTTCAACGGTCTGGTGGAGAAGTTGCCGGATGCCTGGACCACGCGGTTGCTGCCGTTCGTTTTTGTGGGGCCGGCCGTAGCCATTCTAGGCTGGTACCTGGCCATCCCTACCTTGCGGACATTCTACCTCAGTCTGTTCGGCCGGGATGGCCCGCCGGATGGCATGAACTTCCTGCAACAGTTGAGCAGCCCGGCCTTCGTCGGGTTCAGCAATTATCGCGCTGTGTTCACCGAGTCCCTGATGCTGGAAGCCTTCCGCAACAACCTGATGTGGATCGCCTTTGGCAGTACGCTTTCAGTCGCTTTCGGTCTGGTGGTCGCGGTGCTGGCCGACCGGAGTCGTTTCGAGAAAGTTGCCAAATCGTTCATCTTCCTGCCGTATGCCATCTCCTTTGTTGGCGCCAGCATCATCTGGAACTTTATCTATGAATACCGGCCTGCCAATCAGCCGCAGGTTGGCCTGTTGAATTCCATTGTGACCAGTTTTGGGGGAATTCCTCAAGCCTGGCCGCAATGGGTCGATATCGCGCCCTGGAACAATTTGTTCCTGATTGTTATCGTTGTTTGGCTACAGGCGGGCTTTTCCATGGTACTGTTTTCCGCGGCTTTAAAAGGCATTCCTGATGAACTTCTGGAAGCCGGCCGGATCGATGGCGCGAATGAGTTCCAGATCTTTTTCCGCATCATGATCCCTTATATCCAAGGCACAATTATTTCAGTTTGGACCACGATTGTCATATTCACTTTGAAGATTTTTGATGTGGTCTGGGTCATGACGGGCGGACAATTTGGCACGCATGTGATTGCTACCCAGTTTTACAGGCAATCATTTACGAACAGCAATTCAGGTTATGGTTCGGCCATCGCGATTGTGCTGCTTATCGCGGTCATTCCAGTCATGTACTATAACTTAAAGCAATTCAGGGAACAGGAGGCATTTTAAGATGGAAAGCGGAAAAAGACAAAAATTGCTTGGCGGCCTGTTTGTCAATGGAACACTCCTACTTCTCGTTGTGCTATGGACAATCCCAACCTTGGGGATTTTTGTCTCTTCTTTTCGAAACCGGGATGATATCGCCGCTTCGGGGTGGTGGAATGTGTTGCCGCATCGGGAGTGGCAGCCGGTAAGGGAGATTGATCCTAAGGAGTTAGGCGTCGATCCCAATGGCGTTATGGAAATAGAGGGGGCTACCGGTACTTTTGAAGAATTCCGGGAAGGGATCGAAACCCCGGACGGCAAACGGATAACCTGGATTGGGAACAAACGCATTGGCAAAGTGGAGGTCCAGGAACAAGTCTGGACAGTCAATTGGAATTTCACGCTCGACAATTACCAGCAGGTGTTGGGTGGTCAGGAGTTCGTGTTCAAGAAACCGGATGGCACCGAGGAAGTCGTGCCGGGCGATAATATGAACAGGGCATTCTTGAACAGCCTGTCTGTGGCCGTGCCATCCACGGTCATTCCGATCCTGATCGCGGCCTTTGCGGCCTACGCCTTTGCCTGGATGAACTTCCCCGGTCGGCGCGCCTTCTTCATCACGGTCGTCGCATTGCTGGTTGTGCCGCTGCAGATTGCCCTGGTACCGATCCTGCGCGACTACAAGGCCCTGAACCTGAATGGCACCTTCCTGGCCATCTGGCTGGCGCACACCGGCTTTGGATTGGCGCTGGCCACTTACCTGCTCTATAACTACATCAGCACATTGCCCCGCGATATCCTGGAGTCAGCCTTCATTGACGGCGCTTCGCACTTCACGGTCTTCACGCAGCTGATCCTACCGCTCTCGGTACCAGCCTTGGCTTCCTTTGCCATCTTCCAATTCCTGTGGATCTGGAACGATTACCTGGTAGCCTTGATCTTCCTGGGCGGCAACCCGGAGTTCGAGTTAGTCACACAGCGCATGGCTGCTATTGTTGGCGCGCGCGGCCAGGATTGGCATTTGTTGACGGCGGGAGCATTCATATCGATGGTCTTGCCGCTAGTTGTATTCTTTAGTTTACAACGGTACTTTGTCCGCGGTTTGCTGGCAGGTTCTGTGAAAGGTTAGCGGCAGCCAAATATTGGAAAAAGCAAGGCTGCGCGTTTACCGTAGATAACGTGCAGCCTTGCTCGCTGCCAGCAAGTGATTACCCACTCCAACTGATGATGTCAGATACCAAACCTGAGATAATGGACTGGGCGTTGTGGTTCTATTGGATCATGGCTACTACGCTGGGTTGGTTGTTTGGAAATATCTTTTTCCGTGGGATACCGATCATTATATCTGGAGCCGCTATCGCTGTTTTGCAGTGGTCAGTTCTATACAAACGCATCCAGAAAGCCTGGCGCTGGATCATCTTTAGTTCAGTAGGTTGGATTGCAGGGTACATTCTTGTCGTTATCTTTTTCGCGCATACGGGCATTCTTCTTGGTCCGGTAATGGGTGGGGCAGTTGGCATCATGCAATGGTTCTTGCTGCGAAAAGAAGTTGATTGGGCAGGCTGGTGGATGATTATCAGTGCCCTGGCTTGGACAACCGGCCTGACCTTGATGCCCGGCTTGCTTACTTCGGGCGCGTTACCCGGCGCCTTGACAGGACTGACACTCGTGATCTTATTCAGGTTTTCGGTTCCGAAAGAAAGAATCGCCCAATGACAAAATTATCCTTCCCTGACCATTTCCTGTGGGGCGTAGCAGCCTCGGCCTACCAAATCGAAGGCGCATACAATGAAAACGGCAAGGGCGAAAGCATCTGGGACCGCTTCGTGCGTTGGGATGCGCACGTGCTCAACGGGGATACCGGCGATGTGGCCTGCGACCATTATCACCGCATGCCGCAGGATGTAGCCCTTCTCAAGGAACTGGGCATTCCCTGCTATAGTTTTGCCGTTTCCTGGACGCGCGTCCTGCCGGATGGACGCGGCCCGGTCAATGCAAAAGGGTTGGACTTCTACGATCGTCTCACGGACGAATTGCTTGCTTCCGGCATCCAGCCGAAAGCCACCCTCTATCACTGGGACTTCCCGCAGGCGTTACAGGAATTGGGCGGCTGGCCGAACCGCGACTCGGCCGACTGGTTTGCCGAATATGCCCAGGTCGTCTTTGCGAAACTGGCCGACCGCGTCAAATTCTGGGCCACGCACAACGAACCCTGGGTGGCGGCCTTCCTGGGCTATGCGACCGGAATCCACGCTCCTGGGATATGCGATTATTCGCAAGCCTACCAGACCGCCCATCACCTGCTGCTGGCGCATGGCAAGGCGGTGCAGGCCTTCCGCCAGGGCGGGTATGACGGGCAGATCGGCTTGATCCTGAACCTGAACGGCTTGCTGCCCGCCAGCGACAGCCAAGCGGACATTGCGGCTGCGCAGCGCGTCCACGATGAGACCCATGCGCTGTTCCTCGATCCGGTCTTCAACGGGACCTACCCGCAGGCGCTGTTCGATTTCATTGGGCCGCACCAGCCCAAAGTCCAGGGAGGAGACGCGGAACTCATCCGCCAGCCGATAGACTTCCTCGGCCTGAATCATTACAACACGGACCTGGTCGCTTTCGACATTCACGGCGGCTTGAACAAGGCCCGCCTGACTCCCTATTCGGCCTCCGGCTGGGGGCGGACGGAGATGAACTGGGGCATCCATCCCGGTGGGCTGAAGAAGGAAGTGCTGTACATTAAAGAGAAATATGGCAACCCGCCGCTCTACATCACGGAGAACGGCTGCGCCATGCCCGATGAGCCGGACGAGACGGGATTTGTGGCTGATTGGGACCGTATCCGCTTCATCAAGGGGCACTTGCAAGCCTTGCACGAGGCCATCCAGGCCGGCGCGGACGTGCGCGGCTATTTCGTCTGGAGCGTGTTCGACAACTTCGAATGGGAACGCGGCTATGGCCCGCGCTTTGGCCTGGTGCGTGTGAATTACGAGACCTTGAAGCGCACTCCCAAGCAGAGCGCCTACTGGTACCGGGATGTGATCGCCAGTAACGCCATTACGATCTGATCGAATTTTTCATCGAAAAAGGAACCATGTGGTACAAAGACGCAATCTTCTACGAACTTTACGTCCGCGCATTCAAGGACAGCAATGGCGACGGGCACGGCGATCTGGCTGGCGTGGTGGAAAAACTCGATTACCTGCAAACACTCGGCGTGACCTGCCTGTGGCTGCTGCCGGTATACCCCTCGCCGCTCAGGGACGACGGCTACGACATTGCCAATTATTACGATATCCACGCCGATTACGGGACGTTGGATGATTTCAAAATCCTGGTGGATGAAGCCCACAAGCGTGGCCTGCGCATCATCATGGACCTGGTCTTGAACCATACCTCCGACCAGCATCCCTGGTTCCAGGCGGCGCGAGCCAGCCGCACTTCACCGTACCGCGATTATTACGTTTGGAGCGATACGGACCGGAAGTACAAAGAGGCGCGGATCATTTTTGTGGATACGGAACCATCCAACTGGACGTATGACGAACAGGCGGGACAGTATTACTGGCATCGCTTTTACGCCAGCCAGCCGGACCTGAACTTCGATAATCCCCAAGTCCAGGAGGAGATGCTCAAGGCGGCGCGCTTCTGGCTCGACATCGGCGTGGACGGTTTCCGCGCCGACGCCGTGCCATATCTTTTCGAGCGCGAAGGCGCCAACTGCGAGAACCTGCCCGAGACCCACGCTTATCTCAAAAAACTGCGCGCTTTCATCGACCAGCATTACCCTGACCGCATCTTGCTGTGCGAGGCCAACCAATGGCCGGAGGACGTGCGCCCCTATTTCGGCGACGGCGATGAGTTTCACATGGGCTTTCACTTCCCCATCATGCCGCGCCTCTACATGGCGCTCAAAAAAGGCAGCAGTGAAGATATGCGCGAAATCCTGCGCCGCACGCCGTCTATCCCTGACAGTTGCCAGTGGTGTACCTTCCTGCGCAACCACGATGAACTGACCCTCGAAATGGTCACCGAAGAAGAGCGCCAGTGGATGTGGGACGAGTACGCCCCCGACCCGCGTATGCGCCTCAACCTGGGCATCCGCCGCCGCCTGGCGCCCTTGCTCGACAATGATCGCAGGAAAATAGAACTTGCCAATTCCCTATTATTCAGCCTGCCCGGTTCGCCCATCCTGTACTATGGCGACGAGATCGGCATGGGCGACAACATCTGGCTGCCCGACCGCAACGGCGTGCGTACTCCCATGCAGTGGACCGACGACTTCAACGCCGGTTTCTCGCAAGCCCCTGTGCAAAGTATATACATGCCCATCATAGATGACGAAACCTACGGGCCGGCCAGCGTCAACGTGGCTGCCCAGCAGGCCGACCCCGGCTCGCTCTTCAACACCATCCGCCGCATGATCGCCGTCCGCAAAGGGCGCAAAGCCTTTGGATGGGGCGATTTCAACTGGCTCGATCTCGGTACAAAGTCGGTTGCTGCCTACCTCCGCGCTTACGCCGACGAAAGCCTGCTCATCATCAACAACCTCAGCGATGCGGTTCAAACAGTGATGCTGCTCAACAACCCCAACGGATACACCGAACTGCTCACCGGTCAATTCATCTCACCGGGCGCGCTCGCCTTGCAACCCTACCAGTATCTCTGGCTCGACCCGAAGGAGTAGAATGACAGAACAACTCTTTGGCGGCATCGAAGGCGGCGGCACGAAATTCGTTTGCGCGGTCGGTACATCAGATGGCGAAATCCTGGCTGAGACGCGCTTTCCTACCACTACCCCGGATGAGACGCTGGCCCGGGCAGTGGACTTCTTCAACGAGCAGATTCGCAGCCTCGGCCCTCTCGCTTCGATCGGCGTTGCCTCGTTCGGTCCCGTGGACCCTGAGCCTGCTTCCGCTAAATTCGGTCACATCCTGCCCACGCCCAAACCCGGCTGGACGGACGCCGACATCGTCGGCCCGCTGCGCTCTGCCTTTGGCCTGCCGGTCGCCTTCGACACGGACGTCAACGGCGCGGCGCTGGGCGAGTGGAAATGGGGAGCGGCCCAGGGGTTGGATACCTTCATTTACTTGACGATAGGCACAGGCGTAGGCGGAGGCGGTCTCGTCAACGGGAGGTTGATGCACGGCCTGCTGCATCCCGAAATGGGACATATCCCCCTGCCGCGCGACCCGGAAACCGATCCCTTCGAGGGCGCTTGCCCTTTCCACGGGGACTGTTTCGAGGGGCTGGCATCTGGCCCGGCGCTCGAAAAACGCTGGGGCGCCAGGGCTGAGACCCTGCCGCCCGATCACCCCGCCTGGGATTTGGAAGCGCACTACATCGCGCTGGCGCTGCAAAGTTTGATCTGCACCCTGTCGCCGCAGCGCATCATCATCGGCGGCGGCGTGGCGCAGCAGCCCCACATCCTGCCGCTGGTGCGCCGGAAGACCCTGGCCGCGCTGAACGAATATGTCCAGTCGCCCGTCATTCTTGACCACATCGAAACCTACATCGTCCCGCCGGCGCTGGGCGGGCGCGCAGGCGTCTTGGGAGCCATTGCCCTGGCGCAATCGGTCGTAACCACAGATCAACACAGATAACTGAAACGATGTCTGTTCCTCTCTCCCTCGACCGTGAAGCCCTGCGCAGCCTCGACCGCCTGTTGTCCCGCCTGGAGACTTGCTTCGCCGATTCCATCCGTTCCGATCCCGCAGGCTGGCAGGATTTTACCACCCGCTTGCAGCGCCACTTCCCGCGCCTGTTTCGCCTGTACTACAGTCTCTACAGCAATCGCTACGATTTCTTCTTCCATCTCGAAGACCTGCTCAACAGCCTGGCTGCTGCCTGGTTCCAGCGCCCCGCCGACCTGCGCGGACTCGACGCCAGCCGCGAAGCCGATCCGCTCTGGTTCCAGTCGAACCAGATGTTGGGCGGCGTCCTCTACGTGGACCTGTTTGCGGGCGATCTCGAGGGCGTGCGCTCGAAGATCCCTTATTTCAAGGAACTCGGTCTCACCTACCTGCACCTGATGCCGTTCTTCGAAATGCCGGAAGGCGAGAACGACGGCGGCTACGCGGTCAGCAGTTACCGCAAAGTCCATCCCCCCCTCGGAACCATGGAACAACTCGCCCGCCTGGCCCGCGACCTGCGCGCGGCCGGCGTCAGCCTGGTGGTAGACCTGGTCTTCAATCACACCTCCGACGAGCACACCTGGGCGCAGCGCGCCAGGGCGGGCGAACCCGACTTCGAAGAGATGTACCATATCTTCCCTGACCGCCTGATGCCCGACGCCTACGAGCGTTCCCTGCGCGAGATCTTCCCCGACGAGCACCCCGGCGCCTTCTCGCCACTTGGAGGGGCCGGCGGTGGAACCCCAAACGGCTGGGTGTGGACCACCTTCCACGCCTACCAGTGGGACCTCAATTACGCCAACCCGGCCGTCTTCAACCGCATGGCCGAAGAGATGCTCTTCCTCGCCAACCAGGGCGCCGAAGTCATCCGCCTCGACGCGGTAGCCTTCATCTGGAAACAACTCGGCGCCAGTTGCGAAAACCTGCCCGAAGCGCACACCCTCATCCAGGCCTTCAACGCCGTTGCGCGCATTGCCGCGCCTGCCCTGCTCTTCAAATCGGAAGCCATTGTCCACCCGGACGATGTGGTCAAGTACATCGCCCCCGAGGAATGCCAACTTTCCTACAATCCGCTCCTGATGGCCCTGCTGTGGAACTCCCTGGCGACCAGGAAAACCCGGCTGCTGGCGCAAGCCCTCGCCGCCCGCTTCAAACTGGATCCCGGGACTGCGTGGGTGAACTATGTGCGCTGCCACGACGACATCGGTTGGACCTTCTCCGACCAGGACGCCGCCCAACTGGGAGTCAATGGAAGCGACCACCGCCGCTTCCTGACCGAGTTCTATCGTGGGCGTTTCCCCGGCAGTTTTGCGCGCGGACTGCCCTTCCAGGAGAATCCCAAGACTGGCGATTGCCGCATCTCCGGAACTTGCGCCTCGCTGGCCGGATTGGAAAAGGCCCTGGCCGAAGAAGGCCCCCGAGAAGTGGAACTCGCCATCCGCCGCATTGCCCTGATTCACGGTCTCATCCTGACCGTCGGCGGCATCCCGCTGCTCTACCTGGGCGATGAGATCGGCGCCCGCAACGACTACGGTTACCGCGACCATCCTCTCCACAAGCACGACAGCCGTTGGGCGCACCGTCCGCACGCAGATTGGAACGCCTATGCCCGCCGTCACGAGCCCGACACAATCGAAGGCCGTGTCTACCGTAACCTGCAAGCGCTGATCCAATTGCGCAAGTCGCAGCCCGTTTTTTCCGGCGGCGACCTGGAACCGATTCCAACTGAAAATGAGCACGTGCTCGGCTACGCCCGTCTGTACGCTGGGCAGCGCGCGGTGGTGTTTGCCAATTTCAGCGAAGCGGAACAGACTGTCCCTTCGAAGGTGATCGGGCAGAATAACCTAGTCGGTAAGAAGCGTTTGTTTGGGACGAGTAAAATTTCCCCTGATGGCAGTCTCACACTGCATCCATTGGAGTTGATCGTATTGGGGTAGTGATCCAAGCGGGCTGGGCTGAAATGGCTTCGGGAGGAGACAATTAGGAAACCCGTTGTGGGCTTGCACCCGCGAGGCGTTGACAGCCGTACAAATAACTGATAATATGTACGGCATGAAAACCGCTATGGAACAAACCAAACTGACAGTTCGTGTTTCCCGCGACCTGTTGGAAAACTTGAAACGCTATGCCTGGCAGAACGATACCACCATCACGGATCTGATCGAGGCCTACTTGCGTCGCGTCCCGGTACAAGGGACGTTGGACGAGGCCCCCATTGTACAAAGGTTGAGCGGAAGCATGTCCACCGCAGTGTCTGTTCAGGATTATCGCGCGCACCTGGAAGAAAAATATGGTCAAAAAACTCAAAGTAGTGATTGACCTTAATATCGTCTTGGATGTCCTGCAAAGAAGGGAACCCTTTTACGAAAATTCTGCCGCAGTGCTGGCAGCAGCAGAGACGGGACGCATACAAGGACTCCTGGTTGCGCATAGCGTCACTACCTTGTTCTACCTGCTCCAAAAAAGTGGATCGCCTGCGAAAGCGCGCGCAACACTGACAAACCTTTTGCAATTCCTGGAGATTGCCCCCGTAACCCAGGCGACTATCGAGCAGGCGCTCAACCTGGATTATCGTGATTACGAAGATGCCGTCCAGATGATGGCGGCCGTGCAGTGTAAGGCGGATTACCTGGTCACGCGCAATGTCAAGGATTATTCCCCGACCCTCCAGCCGGTTGTCCAGCCGGTTGATCTCCTGGGTGTCATTCGCTTTCCGTAACGCCAACGAACGTCAAGGCTTCGATGCCTTTGGGACGGTCATTTCCCTTTGCTTTGTACAGTCTGACTCTTAAACTTTTGCCTGGGGGGCCAATTGCGCCAGTTCGCCGCGCAGTTTCTCGATGGTGACCTTGTTGCCGCGTTCATCGCCCAATTTGGCAAATTGTTCCTTCTTGTGCGCCAGTTCGCCGCAGACCTGGTAAAAACGGGATGTGGCAAAGTAGGAACCGGACGCCATCGCGTTCAACCGCGCCCCGGTCTGCGCAAAGGACAGGGCGGTGCGATACTGCGCCGGGGAGATCAGGCCGCTGCTGACCTCGTCCTGTAGGCGCCGCTTCAAGATATTGCGCTCGTGCAAGACCATCCAGACGATGAAAAGCAGCATGAAGAACCAGCCAATCCAATCCACGAAGGTGCCGAGCGCCAGACCTTCCAACCCGCCGATCAACCCGCCAAAGGTGTTATGGAAAGCGTGTGTTGTCACAGCCATTGCAAAGCCACCCAGCACGGCAATGATCTTGACCAGTACATTGCGGTTCAAGCGCGCCAGCGCCAGGCCGATGCCGGTAAAAGCCGTGTAGAACGGATGCTGCCAGCCCACCAGGATGACGCGGATGAAGACCAGCGTCCACAGGCCCTCCCAGCCGCCTTCCAGGTAGCCTTTTTCATAGATGTACAACACATTCTCGATGGCGGCAAATCCCAGCGCGGTGATACTGGCGTAGATGATGCCGTCCAGTACGGAATCGAATTCCCGGTAGAACAGGAAGAAGACCACCAGCACGGCCAGCCCTTTCAGGCTCTCTTCCACGATAGGAGCAATGATGGAGGCCGTTGCAAAATCGGTCGCGCCTTCTGAGCCGGTGACGATGTACACGCCTAACCCGAGCACGGTGTTGATGATATATGCGCCGCCGCCCGCGATGATCACGCCCCAGGTGAAGGCCGCGCCGAGCAGCATTTTTGGTTCCTTTTCATAGCGATCCAGCCAGTTGATGAATCCGGCGAACAGGAACATGGGCACAAAACCAAAGAATATGGAAACGAGCAAAGGCATGGGGTACCTCCAGGGCGGAAAGGATGCTGGCAAATAACGACTTGGCTGGTCTCATTTTACAGTCAAACCGGGAAATTGCAAATAAAAAAGGCCTGCCAACCTGGTCAGGCTGGCAGGCCCATGGCAAGTCGCGTACAGAGGTTGCTACGCCAATTCGGCCTCGATCTGTTCGCGGATGCGACTGAAGACTGCGTTCAGCGGCTGGTGCTGCGGGCAGGCCTGTTCGCACATGCCGCATCCTGCGCAAGAGAGCAGCCAGTGGACGACATCCTCGCGCACCAATTTGCCGCCCCGCCTGCGCGGATGCTCTACCGAGCAGATCGGGCAGACATCCATGCAGGATTGGCACTCGCCGCAGGTTTCGAATTGTTCGATCAGGGCGTCCAGGTCGGCGGGCAGGGTGTTTCCCAGGCTTTGCAGCACACGCGCGCGGGTATGGTTGTGACGCTCGGCGATCTTGGCGAGCATCTGGTCGTGTTTTGTGACCAGTTCCTCTTCTGCCGGGCCGTCCGTGATGGATTGCAAGACCAGCGCGCCGTCGTCGGCGCTCACCAGCATGGACTGGCGCACCGGCAGGCCGAACACGCCGATGTTGACGTCGGCCTCGGTGGCGCCGGGTTCGGAGCACATCTGGCAGGCAGGGCGGTAGCGATAGGCCGAGATGCCTCCCTGCGAGGCGAAATGCAGCGTCTCATCGGTCAAACCTTGCGGCGAGCCGGCGCGCGCCGCCCGCCAGTCGAATTCATCCGCCGGGAAGGTGCCTAAGCAGTCCACGCAGATCGTCAACAGGCGGTCGCGCTCCACCGCGCCGCGCGCCGCCATCTCGTTCAGGGCGCGCATCTCGCACGGGCGCAGGAGCACGCCCAGGCGTCGTCCGACGCGCTCGCGGGCTGCCTTCACCGCCAGTTGCGCAGTGTTGACCTTCATCACCGGGCTGAATGGATTCAGGCGTTCCAGTTGGTCGGGCGATTCCAGCACATATCCGCCGCTGCCGGGCGCAATCACCAGCGCATCCAGGTCGGTCTGCGCCCACAAGGCTTTGACGAATTCCTGCAGGGCGCCGAGCGGATCGCCGTGCGTGTTGATCTTCCAGTAAGTGTTCATCGCGCGTCTCCAAATCTTACTCGTTGGTCGAGCAGGCGGCGATACTCCGCCTTGCGGAACGCAACCAACGCCGCCGTACCGAGACCAACTACTCACCAATCTGTGTCTCTAAAATTTCCGCAATGTCCATTACTTTGACCTGTTCGCCCACGCCCTTCGAACGGATGGCGTCGTCGAACATCAACATACAATACGGGCAGGCAGTTGCCACCACGTCTGCTTTGGCGTCTACCGCGTCAGCCAGGCGGCGGTGGTTGATGCGCGTGTTGGCGTCGGTTTCCAGCCACATCTGGCCGCCTCCGCCGCCGCAGCAGAACGAGTTCTCGCCGCTGCGCGCCATTTCCACCAGGTTCACGTCTGCGCCTTTGAGCAATTTGCGCGGCTGGTCGTAAACCTTGTTGTGGCGTCCCAGGTAGCACGGGTCGTGATAGGTGACTTTGCCATGCACGCCGTTCCCGTTTGCCGAGGCGGCGGGCAGGTCCAACTCAGCCAGCAACTCGGTGTAGTGAAGCACCTCGAAGTCGCCGCCCATCTGCGGGTATTCGTTTTTGAGCGTGTTGAAGCAGTGCGGGCATGCCGTGACCACGCGCTTGAATTTCACCTTGCCGAAGGTCTCGATGTTCTGCTTGGCAAATTCCTGGAACAGGTACTCGTGCCCCATACGCCGGGCGGTCTCGCCGCAGCACATCTCGTCGAAGCCCAGCACGGCAAAATCCAGGCCGGCTTTCTTCATTAGTTTGGCAAATGCGCGCGCCACCTTCTTGTTGCGCTCGTCGAAGGCCGCCGCGCAGCCGGTGAAGTACAGCACGTCCGTCTCTTCGCCGGGCGCCAGTTCGCGGATATCCAGCCCCTCGGCCCAGGCCATGCGGTTTTCGGGCGGCATGCCCCACGGGTTGCCCTGGCGCTCCATATTGCGCATGGTATCGCCCACCGACTTGGGCATCTGTCCGGTCGTCAGCACCTGGTAGCGGCGCAGGTCCACCACTTCGTCCACCGGGTTGATGAAGGCCGGGCATTTTTCGATGCACGCGCCGCAGGTGGTGCACTGCCAGGAATAATTTTCCGGCAGCACCGAGGCCGTGATCTCCACTTCGCTCTTGCCGTTCCCGGATACCAGGTTGTCGAGCATGGCCGTGCGCAGGGACTGGATCAGGTGCTTGGGCGAGTAATCCATGCCGCTGAAATTCGATGGGCAGGCCTCCTCGCAGCGTCCGCAGCGCAGGCAGGCGTCGAACGACAGTAACTGCTGCGGGGTGAACTCGCTCACCTTGCCCACGCCCAGCAGTTCGGTCGTCTCGATGTCCTCGATCTTGGTCAGTTCGCCGGTCTTGCGGAACGAACGGGTCAGGATGTTGAGCGGCGCGTATAGCAGATGACGCATCTTGGTGAACGGGATAGCCGCCGCCAGCGCCATCGCCAACGTGGCGTGGACGTAGACGGACGCATCGTGCCACGCCCCGGCCTGCTGAGGCGAGACCCCGGCCGCCGCCAGCACCCCGGCAAACCAGTTCCCCACCGGCGACCAGGTCCGCCAGGCCGGGTTGGAAGCGATGAAGCGCGTGGCTTCGTTCGTATAGCCGACCAGCACGATCAAGGTCAACATAACGAGGGCAAACCCGTCGTCCCAGTTCGAATCGAGATATTTCGGGCGCAGGATATAGCGGCGGAAGGCCGCCATCCCCACTCCCACCAGGATCATGACCCCGGCGATGTCCATCGCCAGTTCGTATCCCAGGTAAACGCCCAGGCGCGGCCATTCGATCACCCACGGCTGGAAGAGCGCCATGTTGAGCAGGTTGATGACCGTGCCGACCACCTGGATGCCCACGCCCCAGAAGAGCATGAAGTGCATCAGGCCGGGGTAGGCTTTCTTGAGGATGCGGGTCTGCGCGATGATGTGGGTGAAGAAGTCCCGTACCCGTTGCCAGCGCTTTCCACTCACTGATAACTGACCACTGGCAACTGTCATGACTCACCTCCAACTTTGACGTAGATCTGTCCGTCTGTGATTTCGGCCTCCAGCATGGCCAGCGGCGCAGGCGGCGGGCCGGCGATCACCGCGCCGTCTTCGGGATCGAAGTAGCCGTCGTGGCAGGGGCATTCCAGCCGTCCCGTGTCCGGGTTCCATTTGACGATGCAGGCAAAGTGCGTGCAGACGGCAGAATAGGCCTTCAGCCCTGAAGCCAGGTGGACGATGATGGCCGGGTAGCGCCCGAATTTGACGGTGCGGGATTCGCCCACCGGCAGTTCGTCTTCGGCGCACACCAGCACCGGCTCGGAGGGCATCTCCTCCAGTTTGGGCGGGTAGAAGTAGGCCACCACCGGCGCAGCCACCGCGCCCGCGCCGACCACAACGCCAGCGCCTTTCAGTAAATTGATAAAGTCGCGACGAGTTACGTTATCCATGTTAACTTACCTCTCCCCAGATCGTCAGGGCAATTGCCAACACGACGAAGACGGCCACCCCGATGGCGCGGATGCGCATGGCTTTCTTGCTGTCCGCTTTCTGATCGAGAAACGGCCAGATGGCGACGACCAGCAGCGCCAGGATGATCGAAACCACCGCGAACATCGGCCCGTTGATGCCCAGAATGCTGGGCGGCACGAACTTGAGCAACTGGTACAACGCCAGGAAGTACCATTCCGGTTTGACGTGCAGCGGCGTGTTGAGCGGGTCGGCCGGGTCTTGCAATCCGACCGGGAACATCATGCCCAGCGCCCCGATCACCACCGCCAGGACGGTGATGCCGACCACCACGTAGAATTCGGTCATGAAGTGGTTGGGGAAGAAGGGAACGCTGTCTTTTTCTTCTTCAGGATGTGTAGTTGCCATAAATTATTCTCCTGGGACACGGAATGCACGGATTTGACGGAAGAAATTAAGTTGGCGCGGAAAAACCATCCGTAAAAATCGAGAAGTATCCGCGCTTATCCGTGAAATCCGTGTCCAAAAATCTCCTAGAGCGGCCTCGCCACGCCCAGTTTGCGGATCATCATAAAGTGCGCCAGCATGAACGCCAGCGTGAGCAGCGGCGTGACGATGATGTGCAGGCCGTAGAAGCGCCCCAGCGTGGCCTCGCTCACGTCCCAGCCCACGCGCAGCAACACCAGCGCCAGGTTGCCGACGGCCGGCACGCTGCCGGCGATGTCGGTGCCGACTGTGGTGGCCCAGTACGCGCGCTGGTCCCAGGGCAGCAGGTAACCGGTGAAACCGAACACCAGCGTCAACAGCAGCAGCACCATGCCGCTGATCCAGTTCAACTCGCGCGGATTCTTGTACGCGCCCATGATGAACACCCGCAGCATGTGGGCGATGCACATCACGATCATGCCGTTGGCCGCCCAGTGATGGATCATGCGGATGGCGGCCCCGAAGCGCACTTCGTTCTCGATAAAGAGGATGCTGTTGTAGGCTTCGGCAGCCGAGGGCTTATAGTAGAAAGCCAGCATGATGCCGGTGATGCCCTGCACCACGAACAGGAAGGCCGTGATGCCGCCCAGGCAATACCACCACTTCATCGCAAAGTGCGGTACGGGTTTGGCGGCCAGTTTCGAGAGTACCGGGGAGAGTTCGTAGCGCTCGTCCACCCATTCGACGGCGCGGTTCAGCAGCGGCTTGTAGGGCTTGCGTCCCGTCCACACGCTGGCGGAACGGTACACGCCGAAGGCGAACACCAGCCCGAACGTGCCGAACACCATCCAGCGCGCGAACGGCGTCCACAGGTTCTTGTTCTCGCCCGCGATGTGGCAACTCAGGCAGGTATCCTGGTTGGGGGGCGGGGGCGCGGAGAACAAAAGGGCCTCGCTCCCTGCGCTGGACAAGGCCGCTTCCAGCGTGGACGCCGAGGCCCTCGCGCCGTGGATGCCGAATCCCGCTGCCACGAGCAACACCGCTCCCGAAAGGATGAGCGCCAGGCGCAGGGCCTTGCGTTGACGAAACGTCATAGGTCACCTCCGATGGTGAAAGTTATCACTATCATACCGGAGAAAGGGGACGGGCAAATCAAGTCCAGGCCTGAAATACCCTAGGGCGAAGACCTTAATTGTCGTTAATCCACGTCCTACCGACCGGTCGGTAGGGAGAAGTCATCGAATTTCTTGCCATTACGCAGATTTTCCTGTATGCTGTATCACAGGAAAGGAAATATGCCACACAGCATCAACAACCAGATGTACAACGAGCAGGCCGGCGCCTGGTGGGACGAGAACAGCCCGCTGCACCTGCTCAAGGCTATGGTCAACCCCTGGCGCGTCCCCTATTTCGAGGCTGCGCTCAAGGAGCATTTTGGCGCGCGCCTGCCCGGCCTGCGCCTGCTGGACGTTGGCTGCGGCGGCGGGGTGCTGGCCGAAGAGTTCGCCCGCCTGGGCTGCCAGGTGACGGGGATAGACATTGCCGAAGCCTCCCTGAATGTGGCGCGCGCTCACGCCCGGAGGCTGGGGCTGCGCATCCACTACCAGGTCGCCTCCGCAGTCCAACTCCCGTTCGAGGCGGGGCGTTTCCAGGTCGTCAGTTGCTGCGACGCGCTGGAGCATATCCCGGAATGGGAGCAGGTCATTGCAGAAGCGGGGCGCGCGCTGGAGCCGGGCGGCCTGTTCCTGTTCGACACCATCAACCGCACGCCCAAGAGCCGGGTCACGTTCATTTCCGGCCTGCAGGACTGGCCGCTTACCCGCCTTTTCCCGGCCGACACGCACGTCTGGGAGATGTTCATCACCCCGGCCGAACTGACGGACGCCCTGCGGCGGCGCGGGCTGGAAATGACCGGCCTGCGCGGCGGCGTCATCCCCAGGGACCCACTCTCCACGCTGCGCGAAGTGCGCCGCTACAAACGCGGCCAGATCACCGCCGCTGAACTGGGCCGCAGCCTGGCGCTCGCGCTGGACGGCGACCTGTCGCTGAACTATTTGGGTGTGGCGAGGAAGGGGGGGCGGGCGGAACCTTGACAAGCCAGCAAAGATATCTTCCCTTTGGCGAAGTGCGCGATGACGCAGGCGCGATCACCTAAACCGACTTCGGGTATTGCGAAGCACCTCCGTAGGGAGGCGTTTCAACGCGGCCTGGCAGCTCCGCTTGTGCCGGGAACTGAACGGGATCGAGGGATAGCCCGTAAAGTCTGTGCTATACTTGCCCCGTTGATATTGAGAGGTAGAGAATGTTGGACATAACGGCTCAAGAACGCATCGTCCGCTTGCACATCACCAAGTTGCCGGAAGGCGTCTACCTGGCCACCTCCGATGACGTGCAGGGATTGGTTGCCCAGGGTTGCATGGTGGCCGAGACGGTCGAGATCGCCCGCGACGTTGCCCGCAAGTTGCTGGAAGCGCAGGAGAACCTGGAACTGCCCAAAGTGGGGCAAATTAACGCCTAGCACGTCCGTTCTATCACCGCCGCCTCGCGCCTCACGCACTTACGAATTACGCATCCCGCAACACATATCCGCTTATCCGCTAGAACATCCGCTGACCAACCGCCACTCCCCGGAGCCTTCCCATGCCCGATCCACACTTCTACCTCGGCCGCCTGTACGACCCCGTCCGCAAAGCGCCCGCCGACCAGCCCCTGCGCTACGATCCCGCCGACCTGACCACGCACGCCGTCGTCACCGGCATGACCGGTTCCGGCAAGACCGGGCTGTGTATCACGCTGCTCGAAGAGGCCGCCCTGCAGGGCATCCCCGCGCTGGTCATCGACCCCAAAGGCGACCTGACCAACCTCCTCCTGCACTTCCCGCACCTGGCCCCGCAGGACTTCCAGCCGTGGATCGACCCGGAGATGGCGCGCCGCGCGGGCAAGTCGCTCGACCAGGCTGCGAACGAAGCCGCGCTGGCCTGGCGCGATGGGCTGCAGAAGTGGGGCATCGCGCCGGAACGCATGCAGGCGCTCCAGAACGCCGCGCAGTTTGCCGTTTACACGCCCGGCTCGGACGCGGGCATCCCCGTCAGCGTGTTGTCGTCGCTGGCCGCGCCCAACCTCACTTGGGCGGCAGACGGAACGTCTGCCCCTACATGGGACGGCAACCGCGAAATCCTGCGCGAACGCATCGCCAGCACTGTCACCGCCCTGCTGGGGTTGGTGGGCCTCGACGACATAGACCCGCTCAGTTCGCGCGAACACATCCTGCTGGCCAACATTTTCGAGGCCGCCTGGAGTCAAGGCAGGGGCCTCGACCTGGCCGAACTCATCCTGCAAGCGCAAAACCCGCCCTTCGACAAACTGGGCGCCTTCCCGGTCGAGACCTTCTTCCCCGCCAAAGAGCGCACCAAACTGGCCATGCAACTCAACAACATCCTGGCCGCCCCGGCCTTCGCGACCTGGCGCGAGGGGCAGCCGCTCGATATCCAAGCCCTGCTGTTCACGCCGGATGGCCGCCCGCGCCACAGCATCTTCTACCTGGCGCACCTGTCCGACGGCGAGCGCATGTTCTTCGTCACCTTATTGCTGGCGGCGGTCGAGACCTGGATGCGGGCGCAGGCGGGCGCGGGCGGCTTACGCGCCATCCTGTACATGGACGAACTCTTCGGCTACCTGCCGCCGCTGTCCAACCCGCCCTCCAAGAAACCCCTGCTGCGCCTGCTGAAACAGGCGCGCGCTTTCGGCCTCGGCTTGCTGCTGGCCACCCAGAACCCGGTTGACCTGGACTACAAAGCCCTCTCCAACGCCGGCGCTTGGTTCATCGGCAAACTCCAGACCGAGCAGGACAAAAACCGCTTGCTCGACGGCCTGGAAAGCGCCGCCGGCGGCCTGCCGCGCGCCGTCTTCGACAAACTCATCTCCTCGCTGGGCAAGCGCGTCTTCCTGCTGCACAATGTCCACGCCAAACAGCCGGCACTTTTCCAATCCCGTTGGGCGATGAACTTCCTGCCCGGCCCGCTCACGCGCAGCCAGATTCCTGCTTTAAACGAACTGGCGGGGGTGACGGGATGGGCCGCGGGGGTGGATTTCGTTTCTCGAACGGCGACCAGGCCCCAAGTCCCGCCCGATCCGGACTCATCCGAACCTGCTCCCGCTGCTGCGGCATTTTCCGTCCCGCAGCCCTCCCCGCCCACCTCCCTGCCCGGCAGCCTTACCCGCCCCCCTGTCCCGGCCGGGGTGGGCGAGTATTTCCTGCCGACCAACCTGAGCCTGACTGAAGCCATGTATGCGGCCGGTGAGAGCCCTGGGTTGAGCAAAGTCGAAACCCTGCCGGACGCCATGCTGAACGGCGTGTTGTACCGCCCGGCGCTGCTGGCCTCCGCGCGGGTGCGCTTCCTCGACCGCAAGTACGGCGTGGACACCGAGGTGCTGCGCGCCGCCCTGGTGGAAACGCCCGACCGGCGCGGCGTGGTGCGTTGGGAGGAGCATTTCTTCGCAAACTTCCCGGCCGACAAGGTGGAGGCGACGCCCGCGCCGCAAGCCCGCTTCGAGGCGCTGGACGCGCCGCTGACCGACGCCCGCCAGGTGACCGCTCTGCAGCGCGATTTCGCCGACTTCCTGTACCGCTCGGTTACGGTGAAAGCGCGCGCCAACGAAGCCTTGAAGGTGTACGCCGGCCCGGACGTTTCGCAAGCCGAGTTCATGAAAGCCTGCGCCGAGACCGCCCGCGCCGGGCGGGATGCCGAGGTCGAAAAGGCGAGGGCGCGTTACGAGCGCCAGGCCAGGACGCTGCAAGACAGGTTGGAACGCGAGCAGCGCGAACTGCGCGAGGACGAGGCTGAACTCTCACACCGCAAGGTCGAGGAATTGGGCACGCACGCCGAGAACGTGCTGGGAGTGTTAGGCAGGAACCGCAACCGCCGCACCCTGTCTACCTCGCTCACCAAGCGCCGCATGACCGAGCAGGCCAAAGCCGAAGTGGAAGAATCGGTCGAAGCCATCGCTGGCTACGAGGGGCAACTGAAGGCGCTGGAAGCCGGGCAGGAAGCCGCGCTGGCCGAGATCAACGACCGCTGGGGGGGCATGGTCAACGACATCAGCGAAGTGACCGTCGCGCCCAAGAAGACCGATATCTTCGTCGAACGGTTCGGCGTGGCCTGGATGCCGTTCTACCTGGTCGAGACCGGCGGCGAGTTGGTGGAGTTGCCGGCGTTTGGGCAGTAGCGCATGTCGCTGCGAGGCAGTGTTTTTCTGCCGAACAGCCCCCTGTAACGTAAAGCCTCCACGTCTCAATGGTAAACGTTCAGGGTTCCTGCAACAGGGAATCCAAAACGAGGAATCCACGTATGCTTTGGTTGATCTTATCGGTATTCTTGTGGGGCGTTATCCATTCCCTCCTCGCCTCCCAGGGGGTAAAAGCCTGGCTGCGCCGCCGGTTCGGTGACGGCTTGATGCGTTTCTACCGCTTCGGGTACAACCTCTTCTCCGCGCTCAGTTTCCTCCCCATCCTGTGGCTGGTGATCGCGCTGCCGGACCGCGTCCTGTACCGCATCCCCGCGCCCTGGCTGTACCTGTCGCTGGGCGGGCAACTGCTGGCGGTTGCGCTGGAAATCGTCGGCCTGCTGCAAACCGACACGCTCTCGTTCATCGGTCTGCGCCAGTTGATCGAGGGCGAGGAGCGATCCGCTCCCCTGGTCATGCGCGGACTGTATCGCTGGGTGCGGCATCCGCTCTACACGGCCGGACTGCTCTTCATCTGGCTGGCGCCGGTCATGACGGTCAACCTGCTGACGTTGTGCGCCGCCGCGACGATCTATATCATTGTGGGGGCCTATTTCGAGGAACGCAAACTGCTGCGCGAATACGGCGCGGCCTATGCCGGGTACCAGGCTTCCACGCCCATGCTCATTCCCGGTTTGCGCTTCAAGCGGGATAGATAAACAGCCGGTTTACGCGCCCGCCTGTCCCAGGAAGAAGAAAACTGCTGCACCGATCCCGCAGGCGACCAGGACAGCCAGTGCGAGCAACGCGACCAGCCAGCGGTTCCCGTTCTCTTCCTGGATGGCGGATGGCTGCCGGATAATGGGCGGCGAAGGGCGGATGTGGTCGTAGTCTTCTTGCGGCGCATGTGAATATCCCGGCAGCGTTGGGACTTGTGAGATCAGCCCCAGGTTCTTGAGCATTTTCATGCCCTCCTCGAACTTGACGCGCATTTCGGGCGACATCGAATCCAGCCCGCTGACCTGCATGCCATCCACGTAGACCGAGGTCGTGGCGGCTTTGAGCAGGTTGCTGATCACGTCGCCCTGCAAGATGTCCGGGGTGCCGTCCTGGTTTTCATCCTTGAAGATCGCCATCAACTGCTCGTATGCCTGCCGTTCGCTGGCGGGCATCTCGGCGATGTCGTTGTAAGTCTTGCCGTTGAAGTGGATTTGGGTCATATTTTTTACAGGCGCTCCCATTCGCCTAACTTCTCATCCATTTCATGCTGTATAGTGGCATACTCCTCCCCCAGCCGGGCTACTTCCACAGGGTCGGCAGGCGGATTCTCTAACTGCGCCCCTAACTCTGCCAGTTGGCGCTCCAGGGCGGCGATGTGGTTCTCTAATTCCTGCATCTGGGCGATCTTGCGTCTTTCTTCTTTCGTCTTTCGAGGAGCAATATTCGATGTTCGATGCTCGGATACCTTGGCCTTTTGCCCTGCCAGCCGCGCCGCCTCTTTCTCCCTCTCCTCTTTCATCTGCGAATACGTCCCCTTGAAGATCGTCAGGGAGCCATCGCTGACTTCCCATATCTGGGTCGCCAGCGCATCGATCAGGTAACGGTCGTGCGTCACCAGCAGGATCGTGCCGGGATACTCGTCCAGCACGGCCTGCAGGATTTCCTGCGAAGGGATATCGAGGTGGTTGGTGGGTTCGTCGAGCAGCAGCAGGTTGGTATCCTGCAAGGCCAGTTTGGCCAGCGCCAGCCGTCCGCGCTCGCCGCCGGAGAGCACCTCCACTTTCTTGTACACGTCGTCGCCTGAGAACAGGTATTTGCCCAGGTAGTCGCGCACCTGCCCCGGCAGCCAGCCCGGCATGAGCGCGTCTATTTCGTCCATGAGCGTGTTGGCGGGGTTCAGTCCCTCGTGCGCCTGGGCGAAATAGCCGATGTGCAGCGACGCGCCCAGTTCCACTGCGCCAGCCAGCGGTTCCAATTGGCCGAGGATGGTCCTCAGGAAGGTAGTCTTGCCGGCGCCGTTCGGGCCGATCAACGCGGCGCATTCCAGGCGGCGCAGTTCGATGTCGGGCGCGGAGAACAGTTGTTTGGCAGGAATGCCCCGTCTCGGCTCGGCTGGATAGCCGACCTGCAGGTCATGTGTGCGGATGACGATATTTCCCGAACGGCTGGCGGCGCGCAGGTTCAGGTGCAGTTTGGGCAGCGTGCGCACCGGCGAGCGCAGGGCGCGCACATGCCGTTCGGCCTCCTCCACGCCGAAGGGACTGGTGGTGGTCTCCACGTCCAGTTGCGACCAGTTGGTATTGAGCACCGCCTCCATCCCAACCTGCTCGATGGCCTGCACCACGCGCGTCAGCCGCCGCAGTTTGCCCTTGGCCTGCGTCACGTTCTGGCCGGAGATATTCTTCTTGATGTACTCCACTTCCTTGAGCAGTTTTTCCTTCTCGCGTTCGAACACCTCCTGCCGCCGCTCGGCGCGTTCCTGGCGCTGGTGCAGGTAGGCCGAGTAGTTGCCATGATACACTTCAAAGCCGGCCGGCAGCATCTCCAGGATCACATTGCAGGCCCGGTCGAGGAAATAGCGGTCGTGCGAGACGATGACCGCCGCCCCGTCCCATTGGGCAAGATAACTCTCCAGCCACTCGACGGCGGCGATGTCGAGGTGGTTGGTCGGCTCGTCGAGCAGCAGCAGGTCGGGGTCCGAGAGCAGGAGGCGGGCCAGGAAGGCGCGGGTGCGCTGTCCGCCCGACAGGTGCTCCAAATCCAGGGCGTAGTCGTCCTGGTCGAATCCCAGCCCGGTCAGCACCTGGCGGATGCGCGTCTGGTAGGTGTAGCCGCCGCGATGCTCGAAGGCCTGTTGCAGCGCGCCATAACGCTGCATGATTTCGTCCGCGTGAGCCGGGTCGGCCATCAGCGCTTCCAGGCGGTGCAGTTCGTCCTGCTGGCGTTGGATGTCGGCAAAGACGGCGTGACAACACTCCCACAGCGTGCCGCGCATCTCGAAATCCGCCTCCTGCGACAGGTACCCGATTCGGACTCCCCTTGCGCTTGCCACCGTTCCCGACGAGGCTTCCTCCTCCCCGACCAGGATGCGCAGCAGCGTGGTCTTGCCCACGCCGTTCGGCCCGACCAACGCCAGGCGCGCGCCCTTTGCGACCGAGAAGGTGACGCCGGAGAACAGGTCTACCGGCCCGAAGGATTTGGAAAGCGAGGTGACGGTGATGAGGGACATGGGTTGGTATTGTTTGTCCGTGGTTGCGTGATGCGTAAGACGTGAAACGCGGGTAGATTTTAACCTATCCGCGTCTTTTCGTTGGGCCAGTTTGCGAACGTCCCAAAGTTCGAAAGATGTCCGAAATCTTCAGTGGTATCCCGACGCCAGCCAGGACCTCGCGGATCCCTGCGCGCGTGAGGGGATGGTCATCGGCCAAAAGCAGAGGGATCGGTTCGGGACGCATATCACCTCCATCTTTTGCAAGCGACGCTCCCCCAGTATAATATAGATGACGCATAATCAGGTTTTTCCTATCCAGCTTAGTCGTATCGAAAGGTGATTGTAAGGTACTTGCTTTGGAGAAGAGGTAAGCCATGAGACTATCCTTGATCTTCCTGTTGATCGATCTGTTGGTGCTGCTCATCTACCCCATCCTTTTCCTGGCGCACAAATTGCGCCGGATTTTCGGTTTTAAGCGATAATAGAGGCATGACCCTGTCACTCTCCAGGAGGCCTCTATGCCTACGTTGAACGATGTCCTGGGCGTGATCCTGGGCGGCGGGCGCGGCGCGCGCCTGTATCCGCTGACCAAGATGCGCTCCAAACCGGCCGTCCCGATTGCCGGGAAGTACCGCCTGATCGATATTCCCATCAGCAACTGCATCAACTCCGGCATCTACCGCATTGCCGTCCTGACGCAGTTCAACTCGGTTTCCCTGCACCGCCACATCGCCAATACCTATCATTTCGATTCTTTCCACACCGGCTGGGTGCAGATCCTGGCCGCCGAACAGACCATCGAAAGCGCCGATTGGTACCAGGGCACGGCGGATGCAGTGCGCAAACAATTGTTCGAGATCCAGGCCACCGGCGCAGAGTATGTACTCATCCTGGCAGGCGACCATCTCTACCGCATGGACTACGCCGCCATGGCCGAGTGCCACTGGCAGAAGAACGCCGATATAACGGTAGCCGTCCAGCCGGTCGCAAAAGAAGATGCGACCCGCTTCGGGCTGCTAAAGCGCGAGATCGATGGGCGCATCTCGTCGTTTGCTGAAAAGCCCAAGGAACCGGATGTCCAGCGGAAATTCGTCAGCCGCGACGACCCGGCCCGCCCCTACCTGGGCTCGATGGGCATTTACCTGTTCAACACCCGCGTGCTGGTGGATATGTTGACCTACCACCCGCGCCACGATGACTTCGGCGGCGACATCATCCCGGAAGCAATCGATTCACATGAAGTGTTCGGTTTCGACTTCGACGGCTATTGGGAAGACATCGGGACGATCCGCTCGTTCTACGAGACCAACCTGAAACTTGCCATTGCGAACCCGCCTTTCAACTTTTATGACCCGCAAAGCCCGATCTATACCCACGCGCGCCCCCTGCCGGGTTCAGTGGTGATCGACAGCGACCTCAAGGATGTGTTGCTGGCGGAGGGCTGCCGCGTCCAGAAAGCGGAGGTGCGGCGTTCCATCCTGGGCCTGCGCAGCCAGGTGGCGGCCGGGGCCTGTATCAAGGACAGCATCATCATGGGCGCGGACTACTACGATATGGAAACTGCGCCGCACAGGATTCCGCTGGGGGTGGGGCGGGACTGCCACGTGGAAGGCGCCATCCTGGACAAGAATGTGCGCCTGGGCAAGGGTGTGGTCATCCGTCCCTTCCCGCGCGGAACCGACCTGGACCGCGAGACCTGGTTTGTGCGCGACGGCATCGTGGTTGTCCCCAAAAGCACTACCATCCCCGCTGGCACACGCATCGAACCAGAAGACAAGAAATAACTATGCCTTACGCTTTTATGTTTTACGCATCATTCCACTCTTTGACGACAAAAGAGCGTCGATGTTCTGACGAATGCCCCCATCGCTTCAACGCCGACCGATGGGCCTGCGTGCCGTACCCCTTGTTTTTCTCCCACCCGTAAGCGGGATTCCGTTTCCCCCTCTCGACCATCAGTGCATCCCTGGCCGTTTTGGCCAGCACCGAGGCGGCGGCGATGCTCAGGCAGCGCGCGTCGCCCTTCACCAGCGAAGTCTGCGGCAATTCGCTTTCGGGCAGTTCCAGGCGGAAATCCGTCAGCAGGTAGAGCGGCTGGAGGGACAGTCCCGCCAGCGCGCGCTGCGCCGCCAGCCGTGTGGCGAATACGATTCCCATCCGGTCTATTTCTTCGGCGGAGGCAAAGCCGACCTTCCACGCCAGGGCGGCCGCCTGGATGCGCGGGGCGCACCGGTCGCGTTGCAGGGGAGTCATTTGCTTGGAGTCGCGGCAGCAGGCCAGGGTCCGGGAGAGATGCGGGTCATCCCCCGGCAGGATGACCGCGCCCACGGCCACCGGTCCGGCCAATGCGCCGCGCCCGGCCTCGTCCAGTCCGGCGACGTGGACGAAATGCGGCCAGAGTCCGCGCTCGAATGCCAGGTCAGGGAGTTGGGTCATACAATCCGCGCCGGGCGTTGCGGCGAATGGCAAGCAGGTCGCGCAGCAGCGCCAGGGTGTCGTCGAGCAGGTTGATGCGGCTCTCCGGGTCGAAATACCAGGGAATGGGCAACTCAACGATACGGTAGCCGTGCAGGCGCGCGATGTAGAGCGTTTCGGGGTCGAACGAGATGCCGGGGAAGGTCTGGAAGCGAAAGACGTCTTTGGCGACCTCGGCGCGGAAGCATTTGAAGCCGCATTGCGTGTCGCGCAGGCCGGGCAGGGCCAGCAGGCGGATCAGGAGGTTGATGGCGCGCCCGCCCCAGTGACGGTAGCCCGGCTCGTGGTAGCGGATCGCGCCGGGCGCTTCGCGCGAGCCGATGGCAATGTCGAAACCGGTCAGTGTGGGGGGCAGGAAGCGGTTGACTTCTTGGATGGGCATCGAGAGGTCGGCGTCGCACAGGAAGCGGTATTCTCCCCTCGCTTCCAACATGCCGCGCTGGACGGCGCGCCCCTTGCCGCGCTGTTCGACCTGTAAGGCGCGCAGGTTGGGATGATGGCGCTCGAATTCCTGCGCAATGGTATATGTCCGGTCAGCGCTGCCGTTCTCGACCACTAGCACTTCGGCGGAATAGGTTTGCTTTTCCAGGAACGAAAAAATCTGCTCCAGCGTGTGGGGCAGACGGCGCTCCTCGTTATGAGCGGGGATGACGATGGAGAGGAACGGGGAGGTCAAGGTCTACTGGGGGAAGAAAAGGAAGAAGCCTGCCAGGCATAGCAATATGCAGATTTCGACCAACGCCATACCGCCCAGCAAGGCCAATTGCCTGCCGCTCATGCCAAAATAGCGTTTCCCGGCGCTGCTGCGGGCGGAAACAGGGACGGCCGGGCTGGTCTCCACCATTTGCCGGGGGATTTCCGGCCCCTGTCCTTCGTCGAAAGCAAAACCCAGGTCGGCGGGGTCGAAGGATTCGGCGTTCTCAGAGGCGCGGAAGATGGCCTGGGCGCGCGAGAGTTCCGACTCTGGGCTGCCCGCTCCGGGCTGCGAGGCCGTCTCAGGTTGTTGTGCCGCAGTTTGGCGCTTGGGGGGGCGCGGGTTGACGATGCGGTCTGCCAATTGTTCCACGTGATCGGGCGACAGGAGCGGGGGGGATTGCAGCACGCCGGTTGCCCAGCGCTCGAGGGCATCGCTCATGACGATTCGCACGGTTGGCCGCTGGGATTCGATGTACATGCCGGGGTTTGCAGCCAGCAGGACAGGGTCTATCGAGAGGGCCCGCTTGGCTCCCTGGCGTTCGATGAATACTTTCAAGGCGCGGGTGTATCCTTCGACGCGGGTGAGCAGGTTCACAGCCGTAGGCTGGAAGGTGTTGCCGCGCATGATCCTCCACGAATCGCCTTTGGCCATGTAGGTCCCGCGCAAGTGGGTGACGTAGGCCACGGTCACACCCGGTGGGCCGATCAGGATCAACGGGATAATGATCTGGCTGCCCGGCAGGGTGCAATTGCGGATCAGGATGAAGCCCTTTACAAGGATGCGGTCTAGGAGTTGGATGACCGTTTTTTGGGCCTGCAATTCCGGGTACCAGGACGGGCCGTATTTGAGCGTGCCCTTGAGGCGGTCAAGCAGTTTTATCTCGCCTTTATAGTTTTGCAAAGGGGTCTGGTCGATCAGTTTCATGTGAAGTAACAGCCGGCCCGGCGCGAAACGCCTGGCTAAAAGGCCGGGGTCTCCTCGAGTTGGTCGCGTCCCGGCGCGTCAGGACGGGTGGTCAGGAATTCCTTACCGTTGTTGGTCACGCTGCGAACCGCCTTGCCCAGGTCGAAGGTGCCGGCCCATAATTCCTTGCGCTGGCCGGTGTAGAAGGTTTTGCCTTCTTTAATCTTGTTGAGCAGGGTATCACGGTCGAGCAGCACCCGGTCGGAAAACGCCGGGCCGCGCCGCACGTAGGCGCGCACCATGGAGATCTGCTGGTCGCGTGTGTACCGGACTGCTTCGATGATGCCATCAATTTTCTTTGCCATAGGGGCCCTCCGGCTTTATTTTAACACAATCAGAAAATCAGGTGACGCCCTGCAATTCTCATTTCGAAAACAAGATGCGCTTTTGCTGACTCGGATTGACAAATCCGAAGCCATACTCGCTGGATTTGTCAATCCTGCAAAGCCATACTGTGAATTACTGAGGGCATGTGTATCGCATTGCTGCTCATGTCATTGTTCAACCCTTATACCTTACAATTCCCTAACAGCCTTTGCCCCTTTTGTCATCCCATGTATGGGGGATTAAAAAAATGGTCATAAAAAGGTATATTTTGAGAGAAGTTTATGACCATTCCCGTACCAGCGGAGAATGGCCCAGATTTGAAAGGAGTCAATCATGAAACCAATTCACGTTTTGATGTTCGCCCTGGTCGCTGGCATGATGTTGCTGGCTGCCTGCGGCCCGTCCGCTACGCCGACCCAGGAAGTGGTGCAGCCCCCACCGGTTGTCGAGCAGCCCACGCTTGCGCTCCCGCCGGCCACCGAACCGCCCCCGGCTGTGGTGGAGCCCACCCAACCGCAGTATGCGCCCTTCTGCCAGGCGGCCCCGGCGGCCTGTGAAGCGCCGGCGGTCGAGATGCGCGACAATAAGATGTGTCCGAGCAAACAACTTCATGTCCTTTTGTGGGCGCCAGCCGGGACGACCTACGAGGCGCTCGATCCTGGTCTGGAGTGCTGGGACCAGATGCGCGGCGATGGCGACATGAACATCACCTGCAGGCCGGACAAAGAACTCTGGTCATATCAACTCAAGGTCTGCAACAGCGCCTGCTCCGCGCCTGCCCTGGCGATGGACACCGGTCAATGCCCGGCGGGGTACGGGTTCGACGCGACCAACCAGTGCTGCGCCGCCCCAGCGCCCGCCGCCGGGGATGGCTGCACGGTCTTCAAGGTGGACGTCGGCGCCTGCTCGAACTAACCTTGCTCCTGGCTTATCCAGGGACAGTTGAATAAACGAAGCCTTCTGAGTAGAGAGATCACCCTACATCAGGAGGCTTCTATAGTTTAATGACACACCGCACCGAGTTGCGTGTGTAAAGGCTTTGAATGACTGGGAGCGCACGAGCCTGCCAGGGTGGTTTTTATTAAGGCTGTTACTTTCCCAGTGACTTTCGTAACTAGACAATCCGTACTCTTTCAGGTATCATTACGCCCGCCTGTGACCAGGTTCACATGCACAGTTTATCCTGGAGGCCTCCCAAGGGTCATGCCCGAAGTTAAAATTGATTACGGACGGATTACGGAAGCCTATGGCGTGCCCGGATCGTATAACCGCATCCGGGCAATTGTGCGTAAATAAGGAAATACGTAGCGGTCTGCTACAAAAATCATTTCACCACGTCGGTGTGGAGGCGAAATGTCAGATCTGATCAAGCAAATTACCAGCGATTTTCAACAACAAATAGATGCTTTCGAGCCGGAAATCGGTATCAGCGATATCGGTACTGTCCTGGAAGCGGGCGACGGTATCGCGCGTGTGGCCGGCCTGGCCAATGTCCGCGCACAGGAATTAGTGCAGTTCTCCAACGGCGTGATGGGCACGGCCTTCAACCTGGAGAAGGACAGCGTCGGCGTGATCGTCATGGGCGATTACTCCGAGATCACCGAAGGCATGACGGTTCGGGCTACGGGGCGAATTGCTTCCGTTCCCGTCGGCGACGGCCTGATCGGACGGGTGGTCAACGCGCTCGGCGAACCGATCGACGGCAAAGGCCCGATCGCGTTCAGCGGCTATCGTCCCATCGAGCGCATCGCGCCGGGCGTGGTGCAGCGCCAGGATGTGGACACCCCCGTCCAGACCGGCATCAAACCGATCGATGCCATGATCCCGATCGGGCGCGGACAGCGCGAACTGATCATCGGCGACCGCCAGACCGGCAAAACCGCCCTGGCGATCGATACCATCATCAACCAGAAAGGCAAGGACCTGATCTGTATCTACGTAGCCATCGGGCAAAAGAAAGCCGCCATTGCCCGCACCCAGGGCATCCTGGAACGCCATGGCGCAATGGAACACACGATCATCGTGGTGGCCTCCGCCGATGAGTCCGCAGCGCTGCAATACATTGCCCCGTACGCTGGCTGCGCCATGGGCGAAGAGTTCCTGGAAACCGGGCGCGACGCGCTGGTGATTTACGATGATCTGTCCAAACATGCCTGGGCTTACCGCCAGGTGTCCTTGCTCTTGCGCCGCCCGCCCGGACGCGAAGCCTATCCGGGCGACGTGTTCTACCTGCACTCCCGCCTGCTGGAGCGCGCCGCCCGCCTGGCGAATGCCTACGTCATCGTCGGCAAGGACTTCGAGGGGCAGGCCGCCGAATCCGACAGCGTGAATGGCAAAGTCTACACCGGCCCCATCGGCAAGGACCAGGCTGCGGAAGCCCTCAAAGAAATGGCGGATGCAGACAAGTACAAGGTCGTCAAAGTGGCTGGCAGCGGCGGTTCCCTGACGGCCCTGCCGATCATCGAAACCCTGCTGGGCGACATCTCCGCTTACATTCCCACCAACGTCATTTCCATCACCGACGGGCAGATCTTCCTGGAAAGCAACCTGTTCAACGCCGGTATCCGTCCGGCGGTGAACGTGGGTATCTCGGTCTCCCGCGTGGGCGGCGACGCCCAGACCAAGGCCATGAAACAGGTTGCAGGCCGCCTGCGCCTCGACATGGCGGCCTACCGCGAGTTGGCGGCCTTCGCGTTGATGGCCTCTGATCTCGACAAAGCCACCCAGTCGCAACTCAGCCGCGGCCAGCGGATGCAGGAACTGCTCAAGCAGCCGCAATACCAACCGATGGAATTCGAAAACCAGGTCATGGTCATCCTGGCAGGCACCAGCGGCTACGCAGACCACGTGCCGGTGGAAAAGATGGGCCAATGGCAGGCGGAACTGCTGCGCTTCATGGCCTCTTCCCATCCTGAAATCGGCAAGGAGATCATCGAAAAGAAAGCCCTCTCCGATGACCTGCGCGCCAGGATGGCGAAAGCCTTCGAAACCTTTGCAAGCACCTGGCAGGGATAAGATATGGCTTCCGCCCGTGAAATGCGGATGCGAATCCGCAGCGTCAAGAACATTTCGCAGGTCACCCGCGCCCTCGAGGCGGTCAGCGCCAGCAAGGTGCGGCGCGCCGTCAAGGCGGTGATGGATACCCGTCCCTACGCCACCAAAGCCTGGCAGGTGTTGACGCACGTCGCCGGTCAGCCCGGACGCGGCCAACTGCATCCGTTGCTGACAGAGCGTACGGACGTCAAGAACGCGCTGGTCCTCGTCGTTACCGGCGACCGCGGCCTGGCGGGCGCGTACAACACCAACGTCATCCGCTTTGTGTCGCAGAATTTCGATCATTACAAAGTGCCGGTCAAATATATTGCGGTGGGGCGCAAGGGACGCGACCTACTCTTCCGGCGTCGGAAAGACGTGCTGGCGGATTTCAGCAACCTGCCGGCTGCCCCATCCTTTGCCGATGTCTCGGCGATTGGCCGCCTGGCAGTGGATTCCTTCCTCAAAGGCGAAGTGGACGAAGTCTGGTTGGTGTACACCAACTTCCACAGCATGTCGCGCCAGACGGTAGAAGCGCAGAAACTCCTGCCTCTGGAACTGAAAGCCGAGCATGAACACGTGACGCTCGACCAGGCGCGCAAGACCTCTGCTGCCTACATCTACGAACCGGCCGAGCGCGAGATTTTGGATGAGATCATCCCGCGCTTTACCGGATTGCAGGTTTACCAGGCGATTTTAGAGTCGCAGGCCAGCGAACACGCGGCCCGCATGGTGGCCATGCGAAACGCGACCGACAACGCGCACGAACTGGTCGGCGCGCTGCAACTGGCTTATAACAAGGTGCGCCAGCAGGCGATCACCAACGACATCTTAGACATTGTGGGCGGCGCAGAAGCGCTGGCCCAGTAACTCGATACTTGGAGGCAACCATGGCAAATGCAACTGGCCGTGTCGTACAAATTCTTGGCGGTGTGGTAGACGTGGAATTCCCCGAAGGGGACATCCCGGAACTCTTCGAAGCGATCGAGATCGAGCGCGCAGGACAGGAAGCGCTGGTGCTGGAAGTCCAGAAGCACCTGGGCGGGAACTGGGTGCGCACCGTCTCGATGGACTCGACTGACGGCCTCCAGCGCGGCGTCGCAGCCCTGGCAACGGGAGCGCCCATCCTGGTCCCGGTTGGCGAAGCGACGCTCGGTCGCATCTTCAATGTTTTAGGCCGCCCGGTGGACAAGAAGGGCGATGTCAGCGCATCCACCCGGTATCCCATCCATCGCCTCGCGCCGCCTTATGCGGAACAGTCCACGCGCGTAGAGGTGTTCGAGACCGGCATCAAGGTCATCGACCTGGTGGCACCCTTCACCAAGGGCGGCAAGACCGGCATCTTCGGCGGCGCTGGCACCGGCAAGACCGTCATCATCATGGAACTGATCCGTTCGGTGGCGACCGAGCACGAAGGCAACTCGGTCTTTGCCGGGGTGGGCGAGCGCACCCGCGAGGGCACGCAACTCTACCGCGAAATGCTCGAATCGGGCGTGATGAAGGATACCGTGATGGTCTACGGGCAGATGAACGAGCCTTCCGGCGTGCGCCTGCGTGTGGCGCTTTCGGCGCTCTCCATGGCCGAATACTTCCGCGACCAGGGCCGCGACGTGCTGCTCTTCATCGACAACATCTTCCGCTTCTCGATGTCGGGTTCCGAAGTGTCGGCGCTGCTGGGGCGTATGCCGTCTGCGGTGGGATACCAGCCCACCCTGGCGACCGAAATGGGCGAGTTGCAGGAACGCATCACCTCCACCCGCACCGGCTCCATCACCTCGATGCAGGCCGTGTACGTGCCCGCCGACGACTACTCCGACCCGGCTCCGGTAGCGACCTTTACCCACCTGGATGCGACCATCGCGCTCGAGCGCTCCATCGTGGAAAAAGGCATCTACCCGGCAGTGGACCCGCTCGCTTCGACCTCCCGAATTCTTGATCCCAATATCGTGGGCGAGGAGCACTACTTCGTCGCCCGCGAGGTGCAGCGCGTCTTGCAGCGTTACAAAGACTTGCAGGACATCATCGCCATCCTCGGCATCGACGAACTCTCCGAAGACGACAAGTTGATCGTGGCGCGCGCCCGCAAGATCGAACGCTTCTTCTCGCAGCCCTTCTTCGTGGCCGAGCGCTTCACCGGCATAGATGGGCGCTACGTCCCGCTGGCAGAGACCGTGCGCGGCTTCCGCGAAATCCTGGACGGCAAATGCGACGACCTGCCCGAACAGGCCTTTATGATGGCCGGCACGATTGAAGATGTCCGCGAGAAGGCTGAGAAACTGGCGAAGTCGGCGTAGCCGTAATTACCAATTACTAATTACCGTAATTGGTAATTAGTAATTGGTGAGGCTTGAGATTATGACCATTCGTTGTGAAATTGTTTCCCAGGACCGTACTGTCTTCGAAGGCGATGTAGACATCGTTGTCCTGCCGGGTTCGGCGGGCGAGATGGGTATCTTGCCGCATCATGCGCCCCTGCTGACGACCCTGAACTTCGGCGTCATCAAAGTCCGCACCAGGGGCCAGGAGGAGGTCTTCACCGTTGCTGGCGGCATTGCCGAGGTCCAGCCAGACATCGTGACGGTGCTGGCAGACGCCGCCGAAAACGTCCGCGAGATCGACCTGGATCGCGCGGAAGCAGCCCGCAAGCGCGCCGAAGAAGCGCTCAAGGGCGGCGCGCCGGCCGAGATGGACAATTTCCTTGCCATCGAGGCGGCGCTGCGCCGTTCCAACCTGCGCGTGGACGCCGTGCGCCGTTACCGCAAGGCCTCTGCGCGCCCCTACGAAGAGAAATCCGGATAAAGACCTGTGTTTGGCTTTTCCAAAGACCTGGGCATAGACCTGGGTACCATGTTTACCCGCCTGGCCGACAGCACACAGGTGCTGCTCGAGGAGCCGACCATTGTTGCCATCGAAGTAGATGAGCAGAAGATGGTCGCCGTCGGCCGGGAAGCGCTCGATATGTACGGGCGCGTGCCGGATAGCATCGAAGTCGCCCGTCCCCTCAAGAACGGCGTCATTGCCGATTATGAAATTACCGAGACCCTGCTCTCCTACCTGTTGCGGCGGGTGAGCGGCTCCATGCGCATCTTTCGCCCGCGCGTGATGATCTCTGTGCCGTACGGCGTCACCAGCGTGGAGCGGCGCGCCGTATACGAAGCGGTCATGGAAGCGGGCAGCCGCGAGGCCTTCCTGATCCAGCAATCGCTGGCGGCGGCGCTCGGCATCGACCTGCCGATCGGCTCGCCCTCCGGCAACATGGTGTTGAGCCTGGGCGGCGGCGCCACCGAGGCGGCCGTCATGGCAATGTATGGCATCGTCTCTGCCGAGACGTTACGCGGCGGCGGCCTGAACCTGGATGAAGCCATCATTGTTTATGCGCGCAGGAAATACGGCGTCATCATTGGCCAGGCAACCGCCGAGCAACTGAAGATCCGCATTGGCGCGGCCGTCCCGCAGGACATGGAACAGAGCATGGAGGTGCAGGGGCAGGACCAGGTCACGGGCCTGCCGCGTCCCGTCACATTGACCACCGGCGAGATCGTCGAAGCCCTACAGGAACCGCTCAAAGACATCGTCGAGACCGGTCGCCGCGTGCTGGAAAAGACGCCGCCCGAACTGGTGGCGGACATCATCGACCGCGGCGTGGCACTGTGCGGCGGCGGCGCGCTTCTGCGCGGGATCGATAAGCTGCTGACCAAATCCCTGGGCATTCCCGCCTACCTGGTGGACAACCCCATGACCTGCGTGGTGGAAGGCACCGTGCGCGGGCTGGGCCTGTACAATATGCTGCGGCGCAACCTGCCGCAGGTGTAAAAAGGGGTCAAACCTCAAACCCACCACAGATAAACATCGATGAAAGCCGATCCTCGATAAATCGAAAGCGGTTCCCATTTTCCGGGAAGCCGCTTTTTTGCTGGACGATGCGCCTGGCTAGTGGATCTCTCCCCTGTACTCGCCCTCTACTTTATCCGCCCAGGGGTAGATTTCGGTTCCCCTGGCCGCCTCGCGGATGGCGGGGTCGTCCGAATAATGCCCGCGCTTTTCGGGCGGCAGCAGCGCGGCGATGTGACGCATGATCTCGTGGCCGATCTCGTCCAGTTGCTGGCGGCGTTCCCGTCCGCGCCCGCTGACCTTGAAGGGGCCAAACGGTTCGCCGATGCGGAGCGTGACTTTGGCGCGTTGGCCTCTTTTCAGGAAGGGGAAGATGTCGTTCAGGCCGTGGATGCCGACCGGCAGCAGCGGCGCGCCGGTCAATGCGGCCAGGAAGGCTGCGCCGGGGCGCGCCGGTCGCAGCACCTCGGCCCAGTTGCCGGCCTCCGGGAAGATGCCCAGGACGCCTCCCTGCTTGAGGATGGCCTCAGCAGCCTTCAGGGCGTAGGTCGAGCCGGTGCCGCGATAGAGCGGGTAGTAGCCCCACAGCCAGGGGATGGTTCGCACCCATCCGGGCGCGTGCGCAAATTCCGCCCCTCCCAGGAATTCGATCGGCCAGCACGCGATGCGCACAAAACTGACCGGGTCGATGTAGGAGAAGTGGTTGCCCACCAGCAGCAGGGGGCCTTTTCGCGGCAAATTCTCCCGCCCGATGATCTCCATCCGGCTGGTCAGTGCAAAGGCTGGAATGGACAAGAGCCGCAAGATGGCGCGGATCAGCCTGCGGCGCGGGTATTTGAACTCGGCCTGCGGCGTCATGTTCAGTCTGCCGCCGCCTGTTCGATGGCGACCTGGCGGGCGCGTTTTTCGTTGACGAACAATAGGATCAGCAGGCCGGTGAACAGGAAAATGGCAATCGTGACAATGCCCGCCCGCTGCCCGTATTGTTCAGCCAGCGCTACGCCTACGCCCTGGCTCTCGAAGTACCGCGCTGTGCGGTAGGCCAGGATGCCGAAGATGGTCGGGCCGATGAAGGAGGACGATTTGCCCGCAACGGCGAAGAAACTGAAGAATTCGGTGGTCTTGTTCTCCGGGGCGAACAGGCCGGTCATGGTGCGGCTCAGGGACTGTACGCCGGTCAGCGCAAACCCGGCCAGTGCGCCGATGAAGAAATAACCGGTCAGGCTGGGATTGAAGATCATCCAGATCACAGCAACGATCATCAACAGGATGGACCACACCAGGGCCGATTTGAAGCCGACCTTTTCGCCCAGGATGCCGAACAGGTACGCGCCGATGGCGCTGGTGACCTGTACGATGATCATGAAGATGATCAATTGGGTTTGGGTCATGCCGAACAGGACCGCGCCGATGATGGCGGCGAAGTCCAGCGCCATCAGGATGCCGTCGTTGTAGACCAGGAAGGAGACGATGAATGTGATGAACTCGCGGAAGCGGCGCACCGCTTTGAAGGTTTTCAGCAGGCGCTTCACTGCCAGGCTGGGATAGTTTTCGCCAGGGGGCAGTGCCCGTCCCTCGCGGCGTTCCTTGATCCACAGGAAGAGCGGCAGCGTGGACAGGATGAAGAACAGTGCGGTGAAGGCAAACGAGCCGCGCACGACCAGCGGGTCGTTTTTGCTGATCACAATAGCGGGCAGGATGAACAACAGGCAGACGATGCCGCCCACCGAGCCGATGGCCCAGCCGTTACCCGAAACGCGCCCGATCTCTTCTGGCTCAGCAATATCCGGCAACAGCGCGTTGTAGAAGACCTGCCCGCCCCGGTAGCCGATCTCGGCCAGGATGAAGAATAACATGCCGGTAAAAATATTCCCCTTTTCCACGAAAAAGAGCAGCGCCGTGAAGACCCACGAAAGCGCCGAGAACACGAACAGGATGCGCTTCTTGGCGGCAGTGTAATCGGCAATGGTTCCCAGGAATGGGGAGATGATCGAAACCACCAGCATGGCCGCGCCGAGCGAGAAGCCCCACAGCCGGGAGCCCTCTGCCCCGCCGACCACCTGTCCCTTGAAATAGGCCGAATACACGGCCAAAAGGATCACAGCCGCATAGGCCGAATTCCCGAAATCATATAGATACCAAGCCCAATGGTTGCGGCTCCGGGTTTTGCGTGCGATTGCATTTGCCGTCATGGATACCTCTGCGGTGTGAAATAGGTCGATCCTATTAGTTTAACAGACTTTTGGAAGATAAGTTGTGTTCTTTTTGTTAATCTATGGTTAAATCTCACTCGATCATAACAAAAAGGAACACTTGGTTCTGAGCCTCCGACCATGACCTTCATCTACCTGCTCATCGAATTCCTGGACGAACTCGTCTTTGGCGTGGGCGAAACCGCCTGGCCGCTCCTGCGCGACGACCTCGCGCTGACCTACACGCAGGTCGGCCTGCTGCTCAGCCTGCCGGGACTGGTGGCCGCTTTTGTCGAACCGTTCCTGGGCATCCTGGGCGATATCTGGAAACGGCGGGCGCTTATCCTGGGGGGCGGCATCCTGTTTACGCTCTCGCTGGCGCTCACGGCGCTCAGTCACAATTTCCTGTTCCTGCTGGTCTCGTTCGTGCTTTTCAATCCCGCCTCCGGCGCGTTTGTCAGCCTCTCGCAAGCCACCCTGATGGATTCCGCTCCCGACCGCCACGAACAGAACATGGCGCGCTGGACCTTCGCCGGGTCCCTCGGCGTGGTGACCGGACCGCTCTTGTTGGGCTTGTTCGTCCATTTCGGCCTGGGATGGCGCGGCGTGTATGCCTTCCTGGCCGCGCTTGCGGGTTTGTGCCTGCTGGCTGCCTTCCGCTTCGTTTCCCAGGCCGGGCGCACATCGGACGCGCCCTTACGCTTCCAGGACCTGCTGGCTGGCTTCCGCGCCGCCCTGGCTGCCTTGCGCCGCCCGGATGTGTGGCGCTGGCTGCTGCTGCTCGAATTTGCCGACCTGATGCTGGACGTCCTGCTGAGTTACCTGGCGCTCTACTTTGTGGACGTGGCGCTCGTCAGCGAGACGCAGGCCGGCTTGGCGGTCGCCTCCTGGCTGGCGCTGGGCATGGTCACGGATTTCCTCTTCATTCCCATCATCGACCGCCAGGCGAACAGCCTGGACTACCTGCGCTCCACCGCCCTGCTCGAACTGCTTTTCTTCACCGCTTTCCTGTTGGCGCCGGGCTTCGTCCCCAAACTCATCCTCATCGTTTTCGTCAACCTGTGCAACACAGGCTGGTATCCCATCCTGCAAGGACGTCTGTATTCCGCCCTGCCCGGCCAGAGCGCCAGCCTGATGGCAATCGGCTCGGTCACAGCCCCGCTGGCGCGCCTCCTGCCGCTGCTCATCGGCCTGCTGGCCGACCGCTTCGGCCTGGGCGTCGCCGCCTGGCTCTTGCTGCTGGGCCCGCTTGCCCTTATCATTGGCCTGCCTCGCCATGACTGATCCATTCGCGCCGCTTTCCATCTACCTGCACGTTCCCTTCTGCGTCCACCGCTGCGCCTATTGCGACTTCAATACCTACGCCGGGCAGCAGGCCTCCCTCCCTGCCTATGTGGATGCGCTGTTGCGCGAGATCGGATTCGTGGGCGTTGGGGACGGAGACGAGCGGAAGGATGTTCATACTATCTTCTTCGGCGGCGGGACTCCCTCGCTTCTTTCCCCGCCCCAACTTGCCTCCGTGATAGACGCCTTGCGCGCCGCCTTTGCCCTTTCCCCCGACCTCGAAGTCACGCTGGAGGCCAACCCCGGTACAACCTCCCCGGATTATCTCCACCGCTTGCGCGCCATTGGCATTAATCGCCTGAGTTACGGAGTCCAATCGGCGGAGCCCGGTGAACTGCGCCTGTTGGAGCGCGCGCATGATTTCTTCGACGTGATCGCCTCGGTCAAGTGGGCGCGCCAGGCCGGCTTCGACAATCTCAACCTCGACCTGATCTACGGCCTGCCCGAACAGACGCTGGCGGATTGGCAGACCAGCCTGCGGCGCGCCCTCGACCTGCACCCCGAGCACCTCTCCCTGTACGCCCTGACCCTGGAGCATGGCACGCCTTTTGGGCGCTGGGCTGCGCGCGGCTTGCTGCCCACCCCCGATCCCGACCTGGCGGCCGAGATGTACGAATGGGCGGGGGAATATCTCCAGGCGCATGGCTATGTCCAATACGAGATCTCCAACTGGGCGAGAATGAATTCAGGATTTATGTGCCGCCACAACCTGCAATACTGGCGCGGACTGTCCTACCTGGGCCTGGGCGCGGGCGCGCACGGGTACGCCAACGGTTATCGCTACGCCAACGCCTTGCGCATCAAAACCTACATCGAACGCCTCAGCGCGGACCAATTCCCAATGCCCAATTACCAATTTCCACTGACCTCCGCCGTGGTCAATCATCACCGCCAAACCCCCCAGGACGACATGAGCGAGTTCATGCTCAACGGCCTGCGCCTGACGCGCGAGGGCGTCTCTCCCGAAACCTTCCACGCGCGCTTTGGCCGCGACCTGCGCGCAGTCTTTGGCCGTGAGATCGAGGAACTGCTGCGCCTGGGCCTGTTGGAATGGGCGGAAATACAGACTTCCGAAGTCTCCCGGACTTCGGAAGTCCTAAGGCTGACCGTGCGCGGTCGCCTGCTCGGCAACCAGGTCTTCCTGCGCTTCGTTTGATCCCTTTCCTACCTGCACCTGCAAGCCACCGGATCCCAATCACAGAACAGCATCAGCGGCGGCGGGCAGAATTGTTGGGTGGCCTTGGGTTTGGGCGTGGCCTCCTCTTTTGGGCATAGTTGCGGTTCGTACCCGTTGGGCTTGAAGCCGAACGCTTCCCGGCAGGTATTGTCCACCGAATGCAGGGCTTTGAGGGGGTAATACTTCTCGCTCTTCTCCGGCGAACCAGCCTGTTCTTCCGTAAAGCGGTCCACATAATCCAACTCGGAGACGGCCTTCAAGCCCGCGTCGGCCAGCACGCCCAGCATGTATGCGCCGTCGTCGGTCAGCGAGCGCTTGAAGGCGAATTGCACGGTCGCCTCCCGCCCGGCGTTGACGCGCACCCAGGCCAGGTCGGGGTCTTCGCCGAGGCCGCCGTCGAAGAGCAGTTTGTCGTACCCGTCCCCAGGCAGGGGCGCGTCCGACAGTTCGCCCGACAGGCCGCCGGTGTCGTGGTTGGAGTCCTCGAAGACCTGTACGCCGTCCGTCGTCCAGGTGGGAACGTAGGGCGGATGCGCCCAGATGATCCGGTCGCCGAATCCGTCCGCGTCCAGGTCGAGTTCGACCCCGTAGTTGATCCCCGCCGGGTTGTTCGGGTCTACGCCGCTCAATCCCAGCGACACGTAGACGAAGATGTCGTCCTGGCTGAGGGTGAAGGTGACGATGTCCAGGTCGGGGATGTAGGTCATGTCCTGCCGAAAGGGGTGCTCCAGGCGGTTGATCTTGTAGGAATCGCCGTAGGGCGCGCGTTTCTCCGGGGCGGTATCGGCCGACTCGACGTCGTAGACCAGTTTCCCGGCCGGCGGTGAATCGGACGGCCTCCTGGCGTGCGCGATGGTAGCGGTAGCGGGGATCGGGGTAGCCGAGGGAATTTCTGTAACGGCGGGCAGGGCAGGCGGGACGACCAGCGCGGGGCTGGGCGCTGGCGGCGGGTTGCCCTGGCTGGACGGCAGGTTGCAGGCGGCAGCCACCACGATGAAAATGGCAAGCAGGACAATAAAAGGATGTGCACGGTAGGTTTTCATCTCGACTCCTTTGGCCTGTATCGGTCTTTTCTACATTATCCATCAATCAGGAACAGGATTGCAAGCCACCAGGACTTATGGAGCATCCCCGCAAGTCCCGAAGGTATTCTTGCGACTTTCGGGACGGTTCTCAGTCGAAAAAGGTTTCCGGGTATTCCCCTACCAGCGGCTCATCGTCGCGGATGGCCAGCAGCACGGTCGCCTCGCCGGGGTAGTGCAGGATGCCGCGCGCCAGGGTGATGACGAAGCCCTCGTACTCGGAGGCCAGGGTGCCCAAGACCCTGCCCCAGGCGTCGCGCATTTCCACCAGCGGCTCGCCGACCTGCACCATGTCACCCGGCTCTTTCAAGTGGTGAACGATGCAGGCCTGGGTGACGCGCGCGGCGCTGCGGCGGCGGGTGGGATAGCCCGGCTTCACCACCGGGATGCCGGTGATCGCTTCCGGCTCGCCGGGCAGCATCCCGGCCCAGCGCAGCACGTTGCGCAACCCGGCGGCGCTGGCGTTCACGATCCCCGGGACAGGCGCGTAGGCGTTGCCCAACTCGGCGGTCAACGCCGGGATGCCGGTCAGCATGGCAATGGAAGCGCTGGTGGAACGGTGCAGTTTCTCGTCGATGTACTTGTTCACCGAGAAGTCCGCAATGAGCGTGTGGCCGTAGGCTTGCGCCATTGCCTCCATTTTGGCGCTGGTGGCTTCAGCGCGCTGGCGGGCGGCTTCGTCCCCTTTGCGGTACAGCACCCGGTCGCGGAAAACGAACGACAGCGAACGGACGGTCATGCAGTGCAGGTCGAAGAAATACGAGGCGCTGGCTTTGATGTCTTCGAACAGCCGCCTGTATGCCAGTTCGAGCGCAGAAGGGGGCTCCTGGTCGGGATCTGCTTTGGGAGGCCGTCCGTCCGGGAATAGCCGGTTGGGATCGCCGTCGTGGTAGTATGCCTGGCGTTCCAGCGTGCGCAGCCCGGCCGGGTTCAGCGCCGGGATGGCGACAAGCGTGCCGCGCAGTTCATCCACCAACGCAGGCGTAAGCAGTTTATGGATGACTTGGATACCGGCATGTTCGATGCCGTGAATACCGGCGGTCAGCCAGAAGACCGGGCCATCGATTTTGCCCTGCGCAAGGATGACGGGCAGCACATCCCGCCCGCCGACCGGGTGTTGCACCAGGTCGTATTCGCCGTAAACGATCTCGCCGCGTTTTGCAGAGGCCGTGCCTATTGTAAGCGACATAGTCAATCCTTTTATTCCAAGAGATAGGGAGGATGGAATACGAAACCACGCTGGTAACGTAGTCTTCGTATTCGAATTGGTCACGATTATATCCCCTGCCCGGCCAGCAGGTCACGGATGCGCGGCGCGATGCCGGTCAGGTCCGTTAGTCCATGTGTGAAGCGCCGGTGTCCGCGCCCAATGACCAGCCCCGGTACGTTTGCGCCCGTGTGCCGCCGCGTGGACAGGTCTTCCAGGTTGCCATGATCGGAGGTGACCAGGAGCAGGTCCGCGTCCAGGTCATAAGCGGCGACCAGTCCCACCAGCACGCCGTCGAAGGTTTCCATCTGTTCCACCGCCCAGTCCATGTCCTGCTTGTGACCGGCGTAATCGCTGGCCCAGTATTCGAACAGCGAGAAGTCGTAGCCCTGCGCGAGCCCTGCCAGCCTTTTCCCCGCCTCCTGCGCGGACAAGAGGGGTGCGTCCGCTAAACCGAGCATGGTGCGCCACCCCAGCCCGGTGAAATCAGCCGAAAGCGCCTCCCCCGCGTACAGGTGGTCTTTGGTGAAGAGCGGGTAGCCCGCGCTGGCAACCGCCAGCGGGATGGCCGAGTACAGGCGCTTGCCGCTGGCGATGCCCTCGAAATAACGCGGCGGGTAGGCGTTCAGCAGCGCAGCGGTCTTCCCGCTTGCGTGTAGCCATGAGAATAGCGTCTGCCCATCTGTGAGATAGCGGGCGACGGCGGGATTGGGCTTCGGGCCGTAGTGGTAGCCCAGTTCGGCGGGGATGTTGACGCCGGTCAGCAGGACGGCCTGCCCGGTGGCCGATTGCGGGGCGCCGCCCACCCCCAGCCCGGCGTCCAGCGAGCGCAGCGCGACCAGGTCGCTTTCGAAGGGCGCGGCGGAAGCCGTCAGGCTGCGCCCGTCCAGCAGCGCGCGCAGGCAGGGCATGTGGGCGCGCGCCAGCGGGTTGAGCGCCGGGTCGTCCGCGCCCAACCCGACCCCGTCCAGGAAAATGAAGAGCAGTCTGGTCATATTTCCTGATTGTACCCTTGAAAGGGGAAGATCACCGGCGCAATGGGAGGGGCGGATTCCAGGGTCGAGTATAGGATGATTATAGGATGAGCAGGTTTGCCGCTGGCTTGGATTGCCAAATCCGAAGCCATTTTTGCTGGATTTGGCAATCCCGCAAAGCCATATTGAGAATTGCTGCACTGGCGCAATGGGAGGGGCGGATTTCAGGATCGAGTATAGGATGGATATAGGATGATTATGGGATGATTATAGGATGAGCAGGTTTGCCGCTGGCTTGGAAAGTACCCAGAATGGGTATTGCCAAATCCGAAGCCTTTTTTGCTGGATTTGACAATCCCGCAAAGCCATATCGAGAATTGTTGGCAAGTTGATTGCTCCTGGGCAAATTGTTGTACAATTATTTCAAGAGATCTGTTAGTGTTTCCATCACCTGGGTAAACGGTGTCGATGTGAGTATTGCTGCGAGCAGCACCGCCAGCAGGAAGAGCCATTTCTTCGGCATTTTGATATGAAGGTATACAGATTGGTTCCTCGTCAACATTTGGACGGAAAAAGTATGTTTAGATTGAAGGTTGGTTTTCATCGGTTATCTCCTGTAGGGTTTTCCGATGAGCGCTCATCTGCCAATACTGTATCACCTGTAGGGAGGGTTTGTCATGGACAAGTCTGTCCATAACGCATCGGATGAACAAAATCGCCTGGAAACCCTCCAGCAAGAACTGGAAGGCCAGGAATTGACCGCACTGTTGGAACGCATGCAACAACAATATGACCTGTCGGTCAATCAGATGGCGGTTGCGGCTGGTATGGACGAATCGGCCTTGCACAAGATCCTCAAGGGCGAAAACCGTGAATTCAAGGCGGCGCATGTAGATTCTTTATTGCAGGAACTTGAGCGGCAGGGAAAGATCACGGATGGAGATGAGATCACAATCTGGAAACGCGCCTTGCGTGTCTCTGCGTTTATACACTATGATTTTTACAAGTCCATTGAACCGCGTATACGCGCTATAGAAGATGTGGGTAAGCGCATCGAAGCCTTGAAAATCTGCCTGGAAGAACAATACCCGGCCCTGGCTGAAACGTACGATAAGACGGGCGGGACCTTCCCTCTCTTATTGCCTCTATCCGAGGTGGCTGCGCGCCTGTTGCAGCGTAAATGGGGGCAAGAGAGGCGCGTTGATTATGGTACCTGGCAGCATCCAATTTCACCGGGATCCCAGGCGATAGGAAAACAGGGCAGCCTTTTTGACGAGCGGATGATTTATGTGGGCGGGATGCCCTTTGTGTATATCCCGGCCGGGGAATTCCTGATGGGCAGTCGGGAGGATAACCCGCTGGCCAGTGGTGACGAAAACCCCCAGCATACTCTCTACCTGCCGGACTTCTGGATGGCGCAGTTCCCGGTCACCAACACGCAGTATGCGGAATATGTAGGAACAGGCAAACACCCGGTCGAGAACTGGAGAAAAAAGGCGCAGCACCCCGTGACGCATATTTCATGGAAGTCTGCTATGGCGTTTTGCAAGTGGGGCAATGAGCAATATCGCCGCGAACTGCGCGCCTATGGCCTGGTTCTGGGCTTGCCGAGCGAGGCGCAGTGGGAGAAGGCTGCCCGCGGCCCGTATGGCAACGAGTGGCCGTGGGGGGATGAATTCGACCCCCAAAAATGTAATTCTTATGAGGGCGGCCTGCGTGGCACCACGCCGGTGGATGCGTATCCGAATGGCGCCAGCCCGTATGGCGTTTGGGATATGGCCGGCAATGTTTGGGAGTGGACGCGCTCGCTGCGTAAAGCATATCCTTATGAAGCCGACGATCGTGAAAGCGAGACGGGAACGGGGATGCGCGCGCTGTGCGGCGGCTCGTGGTCCGACCTTCATTACTACGCCCGCTGCGCGTGCCGGATCAGGAACGTCCCTGACTTCTTCAGCGACTTTGTTGGTTTCCGGCTGGTTCTCTCCCCATTTTGATGGTTTGGTTCCTGGATTTCTGGCTGCTGGTTTCTGTGGGGGTGTCCAGAGGGGGCGTAGCCCCCTCTGGCGCGCCGGTGGAAAAGAAAAGGCTTCGGGTGCCAGGCCTGCGTCCATGTTAGTGCGGCGCCGGGTCGAGGGGCATACGAAACCGTGCAATGCTCCAGTTGCGGTAGGATGGTACGGCTGATGAAGGGGAAGATAGACGAAACGTGATAATATTCAGTGCGTATCTGGCAAGGTCGGATTTGACAATCCGACCCAGCATGACAATCCGACCTAGCGCTTCGTGCTGGATTTGTCAATCCAGTTAAGCAGATTTATGCTCCTGTGGATTGCCAAATCCACAGGGAACAAATCCACAGCGAGAAGGACAACAAGCATGTCATCCTGGAAACCAAACTTCGACCCTGCCAACCTGTATTTCGTGACCACAAAAGCGGTCGATTATTTGCATATCTTTCAGCGCGATGTTTTCAAGCGCCTGATCCTGGATGCGTTCGATTGTTTGCGGTTGCGCAAGCGCATGAAACTTTATTGCTTTGTGATCATGCCCAACCATACGCACTTCGTTGGTCAATTTTCCAAAGATGATCCGCTATCGGCTGTTATGCGCGATTTCAAGAAGCACACCGCTGACCGAATTTTGCGCCAGTTGAAGGCTGAGGGAAATGTCGATTTATTGAACATGCTGGCAGGAAAGGTGACGCGCCCGGAGAAACAGACCTACAAAGTTTGGGAAGATGACTACAACGCCAAGGATGTTTTCTCCGTTGAATTTCTTGAGCAGAAGATGTGCTACATACATCACAATCCCTGCCAGGAGCATTGGAAATTGAGCGCAACGCCGGAAGCGTATCCCTGGTCGAGCGCCAGGTTTTATTTTACGGAAGAGCCGTGCATCATTCCGATCGATGATGTGAGAGATATTTTGTAGGGTCTGGATTGCCAAATCCAGACCAGCAGTAACAGCCCTAGCAGGATTGCCAATTCCTGCTAGTACAAAAGGGTTGGATTTGACAATCCAACCCAGCAAGCAACAATCCAACCCAGCAAGCAACAATCCAACCCGGCAAGCAGCAATTCAACGCAGCAAGCAACAATCCAACCCAGCAAGCAGCAATTCAACGCAGCAAGAGGCAATCTAACATAGCAAATGACAGTAGAGGAGAGGCAGGCATGGATCGCGAGGTTTATCTTATGCTGGTGGGCGCAGGGATTTCCCTGGGAAGCGGCGTTATTACATTGCTCCTTCAATTTCTTTTTGGTTTGTGGAAGGAACGTGTAAAGGAAAAGCAGGAAGAGAAGGAACAACGTGTCACAGAAATTCGTACTGCCTTGATGGACAAATCGTTACCCACCCGCCTGCCTGGAAGTCTATTGAAACGGATCGAAGTAGCGCCTGGAGATTTGGATCTCCCTTCGTTTTTAAGGCGGAAGGATGGCAAAAGCCATTTTGGTCCCATCACGCCCTGGCAACTCATCATTGCAGTCGATGTGGTCGTCTTGGTTTTTGTCGTATGGTATGTGTTGTTTATAAGATAAAGTTCTGGAGAAAGTGACGTGTCTGTTATTTCTGCTCCGCGTATTGTTGAACGATTGAATTTCTGCGTCGCTTGAGATCAGGCGATTGAGTTTGTGCATGGGGAAATTCAAGGTTTCCCTCTTGACCTTAACGTAACGTCATCGTTTATACTGACGCGCATGTTCACCGTCAGGCAACTTGCCAAACTGGCCGGGGTCACGCCGCGGGCGTTGCGCTATTACGACGCCCGGCCTGGCCGATTTCATGCGCTGCGCGGTGGAGGTGTATGCGGGAAGCAAAAGTAAAAAAATCGTCCCGAAGGCTCAGAACCTTCGGGACGGTCTGGTATTTTACGACGGGCTGCCGAATTCTACGGGGGCAGCATACGAATCTGGGTAGATGTGATTTTGATGGTCCACTTGTCAGTGTTGTTGGCGCACAAGCCGTATCCCTCGACATTGAGGGGCTTTTTGGGGTCGGTGCTCCAGGCCCAGGCCGAGTAGCAGCCAAGCGGCAAAACTAAAATGGTACTCCCATTTTTGGGAACGGAAAAGCCCTGATAACCGCATTCCCCGTGCGGGGTCTTGCTCAAGTACAGGGAACCGTTCATTGGGACACCGCTTTCGTTTATGATTTTGTAATTGGTCTTGGGCCCGTCCACGCCGGGGATCAGGTGCTTGGGGTCATTGCAAATATCTGCCGCTGTCGGTTGGACGGGGGCGCTGGTGGGCGGCAGTACGAGCGTGGGCATTGTGATGGGGGTATTGGTCGCTGCCAGGGTCGGGGAGGCCGTCTCTGTCGGCGGGATGGGCGTGGCGGTCGGGATAGCGGCCTGCGTCTCGGCGATCATGGTCTGGGCGGCGGCCAGGGCGGTCCCTTGTACATCGGCCACGCTCAAGGTGGGTTCCGGTTCCGGGCCGCAAGCGCCCACCAGGAAGGCGGTCGCCAGCGCCAGGATCAAAATCTTCTTCATAGGCGTGTTTCTCCGTGGGAGGTTCGGTTAGCAATCCGGCGCGCAGCCGGCCCTGAGGATGATGCTGTCATTCTCGACCCACAGGCTCCAGTTCCCTGAGTTTTGGATGACGCCGCCGCCGAAGACCTTGAAATCCTTTTTGCCATCTACGAACGCGCCAGCAGAGAAACTTCCCACAGGCACGGTAAGGGTGACCACGTTCGTGAACTGGGCGCCGATGTACCCGCACTGGCCGCGTTCGGTGGTGAAGAAGAGTGAGACGGTGACCACGCCTTTGGGCTTGGTGTTGTTCTTGACCGTCAGTTGGGCGCTTCGACCTTCCCACTTCATCAGGGGTTGGTTGCAGGTGGCAGTGCCGGCCGGGGCGGGAGGCGTGCTGGTGGGCGGGATGACCGCCAGGCTGGTTGGGGAAAGCAGGTCGCCGCCTAACGGTGTGGGCGGAAAGAGGGATACCTCTGAGGTGGGCGTCAGCGTGGGAGGAGGGGTGTCGGTAGGCGGCAGGGGCGTAGGCGGAATGGCGGCCTGCGTTTCAGCCACCATGGACATGGCGGCCGCGACGGCAGTGGCCTGTACGTCTGCGGCGCTCAGGGTGGGTTCCGGCTCCGGGCCGCAGGCGGTCAGCGCCAGCGCGCCAACCAGGAAGAGCATCCATATTTGTTTCATTTTTTGTTACTTATCTCCATCGAGTGTATTGTTTCAGTTTACTTTTACTTTTTTCTTTTCGAACGTAATATTGATTTCGCCGTTCTTGGCCAGGTTGAACCGGCCTTCGAACTTGCGCCCGCCCACCCAGGCAACGTAAGTGTAATAGCCAGCGGGGGCGGAGATGCGCATCTTGCCTCCCACCGGGTATTCGAGGATGGTCACGTTGCCGTCCAACGTAGTGCAGCGCAGTGAAACGTACACCTCGCTCTTGGAGCGGTTGAGCAGCACGATCTTCCCGGAAGGGATGGCGGGCGGCAGCGTGCCGTAGAAGCGCGCGTGCAGCGTCTCTGTGGCGGTGGGACTGGCCGGGGTCCCGGAAGCAGGCGTCCCCGTAGGGAGAAGCGAGGCGGTCGCCAATGTCCCGGTGACGGTTGCGGTCGCGGTGTCCGTTGCCGGGGTGCCGGAGAGGGCTGCGCTGGCGGTCGGCGTCGTGGAGAGGCTTGGCGTGGGCAGGGCCGTCTTGGTGTGGGTGGCGGTCAGGGTGGGCATGCCGGCAGGCGGCTGGGTGGCAGCCGGGAGCGCGTTCAGGGTCTCGATGGCCAGGGTCGACGCCAGGGCGGCCTCGCTGGCCTGGGCGTCGGGAGACGGGTTGCCGGTTGTCAATCCTGGGAGCGACAACTCCGGTATGCAGGCGCTCAAGAAGAGCGCCATTGCCAATGCAAGACCGACTGTCCTGCTCATGCCTGGCTCCTTTTATGCCTGCTGCGCAACCTCGAGGAATTGGCTGACCACGTCGCGCAACATGCGCTCCGGCAGGGCCCCGACCTGGCGATGCAAGACTTTGCCGCCAGAGACGAACAGCATGGTGGGGATGCCCTGCACGCCGAATTTGCCGGCCCATTCCGGGTTTTCGTCGGTGTTGACCTTTGCAACCAGCACCTTCCCGGCGTACTCTTTCGCCAGTTTGTCCAGGGTGGGCGCAACCATTTTGCAGGGACCGCACCAGGGCGCCCAGAAATCCACGATGACGGGGATGTGCGACTGGAGCACGGTCTTCTCGAAGGCTGCGTCGGTTACGTGTACGGGTTCTTCTACCATTTTTGTAATAAATACCTTTCCGGGGTCTAAGCCCTACGCCTCGGCCTGGCCGGGCATGAGAATTCGATAACTGGAACGGATGGCGGCTGTCTTTTTGAGCATGATACTGACCGAGCAGTATTTTTCCTCCGAGAGCGCAATGGCTTGTTCGACATCCCTGGCTTTCAGGTTTTCACCCCACAACAGGTATTCCACTTCGATGTGGGTATATACCATCGGGTGATCACTGGCGCGCTTGCCGCGCACGTTCACTTTGAAATCGGTCAGCAGGGCGCGCTTTTTCTGGAGGATGGACACAACGTCCATGCCCGTGCAGCCTGCCAGCCCCACCAGCACCAGTTGCATCGGGCCGACGCCGGGCTGGCCGTCCAGGCTGCCCATTTGGACGGTGCCTCCTTCGGCGTTTTCACCGATGAAGGTCATGTCGCCTTTCCAGGCAGCGGATACTTCCTTCCACTCTTCGGACATTTTGCGCTCGCTGAATGGCGAGTATAACACAAAACGATTTACCGCCGTGTTATAATGGCGCGTCATGGTCGACCTTCTCTCCCGCTGGCGCAGCGGACTCTCCAAAACCAGCAAAGCCGCTTTCGGACGGCTGGCCGGTTTGCTGGGCGCCACCGAGATCACCGCCGAGACCTGGGACGAACTGGAGGCGCTTCTGATCCAGGCTGACCTGGGGATCGAGACCGCCGGCGACGTGGTCCAGTCGCTGCAACGCTTCGTACGCACCGAGGGCCTGCTCCGCTCCGAGGAACTCTGGTCGGCGCTGCGAGCGGACCTGCGCGCCCGCCTGGATGCGCCGCCGCCCATCGAATGGCCGGGGCAACCCTCCGTGTTGTTGGTGGTGGGCGTGAACGGTTCCGGCAAGACCACCACCATCGCCAAGTTGGGGCAGCGCTTCCAGCAGGAGGGCAAGTCCATCCTGTTCGGCGCCGCCGATACCTTCCGCGCCGCAGCCGTGGACCAACTCCAGGTGTGGGGGGGCAGGCTGGGGGTGGACGTGATCGCGGGCGCGCCGGAGAGCGATCCCGGCGCGGTGGCCTTCAACGCTGTCCAGGCCGGCGTCGCCCGCAAGGTGGACCTGGTCATCGTGGATACCGCCGGGCGGCTGCACACGCGCTTCAACCTGATGGAAGAGTTGAAGAAAGTGCAGCGCGTTACCGGCAAGGCGCTGCCCGGCGCGCCGCACGCCGTCTGGCTGGTGCTGGACGCCACTACCGGGCAGAACGCCCTGCAACAGGCGCGCGCTTTCAAAGAAGCCGTTGGCGTGACTGGCGTGATCCTGGCAAAACTCGATTCTTCGGCGCGCGGCGGCATGGCCTTTGCCATCCAGCGCGAACTGGCTCTGCCGATCTATTTTGCCGGGCTGGGTGAAAAGCCGGAAGATTTGCAACCCTTCGACCCGGATGCGTTCGTCGAAGGCATCCTGTCTACGGGATAATTTTACGCAAAACGTCCCGAAGGTTCTGGTAACATACAGAAGGTTTTTGCGTTCAACCTTCGGGACGATATGAAGTGTGTAGTGAGATCATTTGGAGGACCTATGCAAGACCTGCTCGACCGTTTACAGCACGCAGGGGAACAGACCCAGCACCTCATGGTGCGTCTTTGACTTCGCAGCCAAAGAACAAAAACTCACGGAACTCGACAAGAAAATAGAGGCCCCTGGTTTCTGGGATGAGCCATCCCAGGCGCAGCGCACCATCCGCGAGGCCAACGCCCTGCGCGAGGTGGTCGATTCCTGGCGTGCGTTTGCGGGCCGCATCCACGACGCCGCTGAACTGGCGCAACTGGACGACGATAGTTTGCGCGTCGAATTGGAGGGGGAAGTGGAGGCCATCGAGACCGAACTCGAAAAACGCGCCTTCACGGCCATGTTTTCCGGGCGCTATGACCGCGATGACGCGCTGCTGGCCATCCATGCTGGCGCGGGCGGCACCGATTCGCAGGACTGGGCCGCAATGCTGGAACGCATGTACCTGCGCTGGGCCGAAACGCGCGGCTTCGAGACCGAGATCCTCGACCTGACCGAAGGCGAGGAGGCGGGCATCAAATCGGTCACCATCGCAGTGGACGGCAAGTATGCCTTTGGCTACCTGCGTTCCGAGAAGGGCGTGCATCGCCTGGTGCGGCTCTCGCCTTTCGACGCCGCGCACCGCCGGCATACCTCCTTTGCGCTGGTGGAAGTCCTGCCGCAGATCGCCATGGACGACCCTGAAGTGGAAATCGACCCCGGTGAATTGAAAATAGATGTGTTCAAGTCCTCCGGCGCGGGCGGGCAGAACGTGCAGAAGAACGCCACCGCGATCCGTATCACGCACCTGCCGACCGGGATCGTGGTCAGTTGCCAAAATGAGCGCTCGCAGTTGCAAAACCGCGAGAATGCCATGCGCGTTTTGCGCTCCCGCCTGCTGGAAATCAGGCAGGCGGAAAAGGATGAGGAGGTGGCTTTGCTGCGCGGCGAATACACCAAGGCCGAGTGGGGCAGCCAGATCCGCTCGTACGTGCTGCATCCCTACCAGATGGTGAAAGACCACCGCACCGAACATGAGCGCGGCAATGCGCAAGCCGTGCTGGACGGCGACCTGGATGACTTCATGGAGGCGTTCTTGAAGCAAGCCGGGTAAGCGGGTGGTAAAATACAGCGAAATTCCTGGACAGTTGCGGAAGCGCCCTTTTCATGGAATCACCTGACGACCTCCTTCGTAGAGCCATCCAGGCGGCCCGCAGCGGGCGGGAGTTGACCGCGCGCGACCTGTTCCTGGACGTGGTGCGCCTCGACCCCGGCAACGAAGTGGCCTGGATGTGGTTGTCTGGTTTGCTCGACCCTCTCGAAGACCGGATTGCGGCCTGTGAGAGGGTCTTGGCGATTAATCCGGGCAACGGCCCCATGCGGGCTTACCGCGAGAAATTGCTGGCCGAGCGGGAGGCGGCCCGGCAGCGTAGACTGGCCGAATTGGACGAAACCCTGGCGTACGCCCGCGCCTGTTATGACAAAAAGGAACATGGGCAGGCGCTTTTGGTCGTGCAGGACATCCTGCGCCAGGAGAACCGGCACGTGGGCGCATGGTTATTATTCGCAGAATTGGCAACCGGCATCGACGATAAGGTGCGCGCGTATGAATCTGTCTTGCGCGCCGATCCGTCGAATGCAGAGGCGCGCGAGGCGTTGGCGCGTTTCCGGCATTTCCAGCGCGATCCGCTCGACCTGGCGGCGTACTTCGAGGAGGAAGGCAGGTTGGACGAGGCCATCGCCATGTACCAGGACATTGCCGCGAGGGCAGGCAGTTCGTCCGAGTTCGACCGCGCGTACCGCGAGATCGTCCGCCTCGAAGACCTCAAGATCGAACGGGTGCGCTACGTCCGCCCGGTGGTCGGCATTGTGCGCATGAGCGTGGGGCTGCCGTTGCTTTACCTGCTGCTGGTGTTGCTGCAAGAAGGGCTGAACCCGTTGAAGCATTTCACGCCCTATCTGTGGGCGGGCGCTCCCTTCGTGGTGTTGGGCAGTTTCCTGATTGCCCTGGCAACGGTGCGTTCACGTCACCCGATCTGGCAGCGGCTGTTCGGGGAACGCGGCGGGGGAGGCTCCAGGGCGGCGCGCTGGACGGTTGCGCTGGCCGGCTGGTTCCTGGTGTTGATGCCGCACCTGTTACTGGTGCTGGATTCCCTGGCGCGCCTGGCTGCCTTCGACCCTCCGCCGCTGCCCTATTTTTAGGGAAGTATGATACCGCTCAACGATACCGAACCGAACCGCTATTCCTGGTTCCCCTTGATGACGATCTTCTTGATCGGCTTGAATACGGTCATCGAATTCAGCAAGCCGCTGTACCTGCCCGAGTCGGCGACGCTCTGGCAGCATTGGGAGTTCTGGATGCGTTACGCCTTTACGCCCAAACTGATCTTTGCCGCCGAGGGGGCCGGGATGTTGTCGAATATCACGGCCATGTTCATGCACGGCGACTTCTTCCATTTGTTGAGCAATATGGGGGCGTTGTGGGTGTTCGGACGCCGCGTGGAAGACGCCTGCGGCCCGGGACGTTTTTTGATCTTCTACCTGCTGGCGGGCACCACTGCGCACACCCTGACGGCGCTGGTGATGTATGATTCGCCGATCCCTGGCCTGGGCGCCAGCGGCGCGATCTTTGGCGTCATGGGGGCCTATTTGTTGTTATATCCCACCGGGCGCATTCGCACGCTGGTTGTGCTATGGTTCGTGCCAACCTGGCCGCGCATCCGCGCCGGTTGGATCGTTTTGTATTTCCTGGTGATACAAATCATCCCGGCCCTGGAGATCTTATTTTCCGAAGCCGACTACAATATCGGTTACTGGGCGCATCTTGGCGGGTTCTTTGCTTCCGTGTTCGTCTTCCTGTTCTTGCGGCCGGAAGCCTTTGCGCGTTACCTGAGCGACACCCTGGTATGAAAACAGCCAGGCTTTCGACCTGGCTGTTCTTTCCAAATCAACTGCCGGTAGGCAGGCGTTCTTCCAAGGTGCGGTGCAGGATGTCTTCCTGTTCGCCGTTCGAACCGGCCTTGACGCGCCGGGCTTTTTTGCTCTTTTTATGCAGATTGGCGCGGTCGAGGGCCTCCTGCCAGGCGATCTGCATGGCGGTCAGTTCCGGCTCTTTGGGTTGCTCCTGGATTTCGAACTCTTGCGCCTCTTTCCGCGACCCGCGCTTGCCGCGACCCTTTCGGTCTTCTTTTTCCCTTCTGGCTGGTTTCACTTCCTCGATCTCTGGTTGCAGGGATTTCATGCTCAACCGGATCTGCTTTTTCTTGCGGTTGACATCCAGGACGATGGCTTCGACTTCGTCGCCTTCTTTGACGATCTCATTGGGGTTTTTGATATAGCCGCGCGACATCTCGCTGACATGCACGAGGCCGGGACGTTCTGCGCCAAAATCTACGAACGCGCCGTAGGTTTCCAACCGGACTACCTTACCCTTGACGACCGCTTCTGGTTTGATCTCGTTCCATTCCATGCCGAGTGGTTCGATCATGGTCAGTTCGATGCGGTCTTTCTTTACGCGGCGCACCCACACGTCTATCGATTGGCCTACTTGCACGACATCTTCTACTTTATTGACATGGTCTTTCTGGAGTTGCGAAATATGAATCACCCCGGGAAGGTCTTGGCCGATGTCCACCAGCGCACCGGCGAGGGTCGTCTTGACCACTTTGCCTGTCAATTTGGTCTTTAGTTCTAACGCGCTGTCCTGCGCGGAAATCGTCGCTTCAGTCATAGTTTTGCTCCTATTAACAGGGAATAATGCCGAAGAACGATTATACCTGCTCCGATGAGCATCGTCAACATGAAAATGTGAAATTTCTCATAAAGGGAGGCGCGAATGCGTTCCAGCCGATTTTTGTAAAAAGATGAACTTTTCCTTGACATTTTTATTCAACTTGTGTATATTGGTTTTGGGCAATGTTGATTCCGGACAAAAAACGAGATAAATATGTATGAAATCGACAAAATAGATGCGAATATTGTCAGTTTGTTGCTCGAAGATGGCCGCATGTCGGCCTCGGAAATTGCCCGCAGGTTGGGGGACGTCTCGGAGCGCGCTGTCCGCTATCGCATCGACCGGATGATCGAAGATGGGGTAATGCGCGTCAGCGCGATTGCCAGCCCGCAGGTATTTGGTTTGTCCACGCGCGCTGATGTGCTGTTGGAGGTGGAGGCGGACAAAATCCTTGAGGTCGCCAATAAACTTGTTGAGTATCCAAATGTGACCTATGTGGCCTGCGCGATCGGGGAGACGGATGTAAGCATCCAGATCGTAGCAAGGGACGCTGTAGATGTATACCGATTTGTGACCGAGGTGGTTAGCAGAGTGCCGGGAGTGCGGAAGACCAATACATCCATTGTGCCGATTGTTTTAAAGGATGTGTACCAGTGGAGAATTCCTGGGGAATTGATCGAAAGATTGCATCAGAAATAGAACCTTGAGGAGATACTTGTATGAAGAATTTTACCAAGAGTCAGACCCTGCAAAAGCGAGCCCAAAAAGTGACGCCGCTGGGAGTCAATTCCAACTTCCGTTACTGGGGACAGGGTGTCACGCCTTACGTCCAGAAGGGCAAGGATGGCTACTTGTGGGATGTGGACGATAACAAATATATTGACTATCGCATGGCTTTCGGCCCGATCATCCTGGGACACGCGGTTGACGAGGTGGATGGCAAAGTTGCGGAGGAGATCCGTAAGGGCGTTTTGTTTGCCATGACGGGGGAACTGGAAATCGAGGTCGAGGAGATGATGGTTTCCATGGTCCCGGCCCTGGAAATGGTGCGCCTGGCCTGCTCAGGCACAGAAGCGACCATGCACGCCATCCGCGTGGCGCGCGCCTATACCGGGCGCGAGATGCTGCTCAAGTTCGAGGGCAACTATCACGGTTTCCACGATCACACCTTGTGGTCTACCTATGCCCCGGCTGAGACCTATGGCAATCCGCGCAGTTCCATCCCGATCCCGTCCTCTTCGGGCATCCCGCGCGCTTTGGGGAATTTACTGATCACCATGCCGTTCAACGATAAAGAAGCCTTCGAGCGGGCGATGTTCAGTTACGGGCATCTGCTGGCGGCGGTCATTACCGAACCCTGCCAGGGCAACTGTGGCGCCATCCTGCCTGAGCCTGGTTTCCTCGACCTTATCCAAAAGAAGTGCGCGGAATACGGCGTTGTCTTCATCCTGGATGAAGTCAAGACCGGTTTCCGTATCGGTAACGGCGGCGCGCAGGAATACTACAACCTGAAACCCGACTTGATGACGTATGCCAAGGCGCTTGGCAATGGCTACCCGATCGCGGCGTTGGGCGGTAAAAAGGAAGTCATGGGCATCATCGGGCATGGCGTGGCGCAGGGCGGCACGTATACCAACAACAAACCGGGGGTAGCCGCAGCCTGGGCAACGCTCAAGATGCTCAAGGAAAAGCCCGTGCTCAAGACCATCGAAGGGCGCGGCAAGCGCTTGATGGACGGGATTGACCGAATTCTCACTGAGGAAGGATTGCCTCATGCCATGAACGGCTACCCGGCCATGTTCTCATACGCCCTTGGCGTAGAAAAAGCGACCAGCCAGCGCACCTGGAACGAGAGCGATATGGACTACTATCTGGAGATCGTGGACGCTCTCATCGAACGCGGCGTCATGCCCGATCACGACGCTCGCGAACCCTGGTTCCTGTGCTATGCGCACAGCGACAAAGATATCGACGATACCCTGGCGATCTTCCGCGAGGCGGTAAAGGCCAGCAAAAAATAACATCCTAGAGACCTGGCAGCGCCGCGAGCCTGTCAGGTCTGCCTTTTGGAGGCAAAGTTGAGTAAATTGACAGCGCAAGAAATCGTTGACCTGAGCAAAGAATATACTTTCTTCTCCTGGTCTGTGCAGGGACAGGTCAACCCGATCCCGGTAGAGAGGGCGGAAGGGGTCTATTTTTGGGACGCCGATGGGAAGCGCTACCTGGATTTCTCATCGCAATTGATGAACACCAATATCGGTCACCAGCATCCGAAAGTGGTGAAGGCCATCCAGGAACAGGCTGGGAAATTGTGCTTTGTGCATCCGGGCAATGCCACGGATGTGCGCGGCCTGCTGGGCAAGAAACTGGCCGAAGTGACGCCCGGAAACCTCAAGAAGACCTTCTTTGCGCTTGGCGGCGCAGAAGCCAATGAGAACGCCATCAAGATCGCGCGCTTTTACACCGGACGGGACAAGATCCTGGCGCGCTATCGTTCGTATCATGGCGCGACACACGGCGCGATTGCCCTGACCGGCGATTACCGCCGCCTGGCCGTAGAACCGACCATGCCGGGCGGGGTACATTTCCTCGACCCGTTCTGCTACCGCTGCCCGTTCGGGCAGAAGCGGGAATCGTGCAACCGGGAGTGCATCCAGCACCTGGAAGAGGTCATCAGGTACGAGGGTCCAGATAAGATCGCGGCCATCATCATGGAGGGCGTGGTCGGCTCGAACGGCATCATCGTCCCGCCGGATGATTATTGGCCGCGCGTGCGCGAGATCTGCGACAAATACGGCATCCTGCTCATCTCCGATGAAGTGATGAGCGGCTGGGGGCGCACCGGGAAGTGGTTTGCTGTGGATAACTGGAACGTCACCCCGGACATCATCACGACCGCCAAGGGCATCACCAGCGGTTACATGCCCCTGGGCGCGGTGATCGTCTCGGAGGAGATCGCCAAATTCTTCGACGACAAATATCTCTTCGCCGGCCTGACCTATAACGGTCACGCCCTGGCCTGCGCTGCGGCGCTGGCCACCATCGAGGTCTACGAGGAAGACGGCTTGATCGAAAACGCCGCCACGCTCGGCAAATATCTGGGCGAGGCGTTGGAGGATATCAAAGAGCGGCATCCGTCCGTTGGGGATGTGCGCTATATTGGCTTGTTCTCGACCATCGAGTTGGTCGCCAATCGCCGCACCAAGGAAGTTTTCCCGTCGGCCGTGATGGCAGAGGTCGGCAAAGTCTTGAAACAGAATGGCTTGTTTACGTTCATCATGGCAAACAATATGGGCAGTATGGTCTTCATTGTGCCGCCGTTGTGCATCAGCAAGGAGCAGTTGGATGAAGGCCTGGCGCTCGTGGAAACGGCGCTGGAAGTTGCGGATGGGCAGGTTGCGTAAATGTCGTAGGGCAGCCCTCTGGTCTGTCTGGACAGGCCGAAGACCTGTCCTACACTTGGTTGCGGCTGGAGGCCGCATTATGAGGAACACTTTATGAAAATTCTTAACTATGTCAACAACGAATGGGTCGAACCCAAAGTCAGTGAATTTGCTGATGTGCTCAACCCGGCGACAGGGGACGTGATCGCGAAGACGCCGTTATGCGGCAAAGCGGAAGTGGACGCGGCTGCGCAGGCTGCACAGGCCGCCTTCCCGGCCTGGCGGCGGACTCCTGTCCAGGACCGCGTGCAATACCTGTTCAAGTTGCGCGACCTGCTCAAATCCAACGTGGACGAGATCAGTCGTCTCATCACAAATGAGTGCGGCAAGACGTTCGACGAATCGAAGGCCGAGATGGTGCGCGCCATCGAGAACGTCGAGGTGGCTTGCGGGATGCCGCACCTCGGCAAGGGCGAATTGGTGGAGGACATCGCTTCGGGCATCGACGAGATGATGATCCGCCAGCCGTTAGGTGTGTGTACCACCATTGCGCCGTTCAACTTCCCGGGCATGATTCCGTTCTGGTTCCTGCCCTACGCGCTGGCGACGGGAAACACCTACGTGATCAAACCCTCCGAAAAAGTGCCGATGACGATGCAGTTCATTTTCAAACTGATCGAGCAGGTGGGATTCCCGAAGGGCGTGATCAACATGGTCAACGGGGCGAAGGATGCGGTAGATGGCATCCTCGACCACCCCGCCATCCGCGCGGTCACCTTCGTCGGCTCGACCAAGGTGGCAAAATATCTCTATGCGCGCGCCGCTTCCAACGGCAAGCGCGTCCAGGCGCAGGGCGGGGCCAAGAATCCTGTCATCGTCATGCCGGATGCGGATATGGAGATGGCCGCGAAGATCATCACCGATTCCGCCTTTGGCTGCGCGGGACAGCGCTGCCTGGCGGTCTCGCTGGCCGTGACGGTGGCCGAGGCGCGCAACGAGTTCACCGAGTTGATCTGTGACGCCGCGTCCAGCCGCACGGTCGGCTACGGCCTCGACGCGGGCGTGCAGATGGGGCCGGTCATCAGTCAGGCGAGTAAAGCGAATATCGAGCGGTTGATCGGCGTCGGGTCGGAAGGAGGCGCAAAGGTCTGCGTGGATGGGCGCGGGGCGGTGGTCAAAGGCTACGAGGGCGGGTCATTCGTCCGGCCGACCGTGATCGCGGACGTCCAGCCGGGCAGCGAACTGTGGCGGACGGAAATCTTCGGGCCAGTGCTGGGCATGATGCACGTCAACACGATTGACGAGGCGATTGCCCTGGCGAACAGCCACGCCTACGGCAACCAGGCCAGCCTGTTCACTGCCTCTGGTTCGGCGGCGCGCAAGTTCCGTTACGAGGTGGAGGCGGGCAACGTGGGCATCAATATCGGCGTGGCCGCGCCGATGGCGTTTTTCCCGTTTTCTGGTTGGAAAGAGAGTTTCTTTGGAGATATGCACGGCCAGAGTATGGACGCGGTGGAGTTCTTTACACAAAAGAAGGTCGTGATCGAACGCTGGCCGAAGGAATGGACGCGGAAATTCTAAAAACCTATTGCAAGAGAAAGGAGGCTGTGAGGAGCAACATTACTGTTTGAGTGAACGTGTATGTTGGGCTCGTTATCACTTGATCATACGTAATGTAAAAGGAGGAAGAAATGCCTGAACAAATGGCATTTGCACGGAAAGCCAGCGGGTTGGTGCGCGGCCTGTCGTTCATTGACGCTTTTGGCGTCGGTTTCATGAACCAGGGTCTAACCCCCAGCATGTGGGTCATGATCAGCCTGGGCCTGGGAGTGTATACCGGCGGCAACCTGGTGATTGCGACGTTGCTGTCTGCGTTGCTATGCGGGATCGGATTCTCGCTGGTGTGGGGCATCCTGGGCGGGAGTATGCCTCGCAGCGGCGGGGAATACATCTACAACTCCCGTATCTTGCACCCCATCATTGGCATTGCCGAGTCTTTCGGGAACGCCTTTGTGTGGATCATGTGGATCTATGTGCTGGCGCCTTGGACGGTCGATCCGGGGTTGGTAATGATGTTCCAGTTCATGGGCATGCCCGAGGCGGCTGACTTCCTGACCACGCCGCTGGCCGTGTTCCTGATCTCTTCGGTGGTAAGTTTCATTGCCTTGTTGTTCGTGGTCTTTGGCATGAAAGTATTTGCTACGGTCCAAAAAGTCGTAATGGTTCTGGGCATCGCAGGAACGATCGTCATCTTGTTGGTCTTCACCTTCACTTCGCGGGAAGCCTTCGTGCAGGCCTGGAATGGACTGGCGGCTCAGTATGGCTCGCTCGATTACAACGGTTTCCTGGCGGCTGTGGGAGCCGCGGCTGAAGAGGCGGGCAGTGTCATCCCTGTAACATGGAACTGGTTCGACACCCTGGGCGTAATGGTGGCCGGTTCTTGGCTGTTCGCCTATTCGTACTGCATCACCTTCATCGCGGGGGAAGTCAAGCGCCCCGATAAGACCATCATCATGGCTAACCTGTCTGCCATCCTGTTGCCGGCCTTTTTCATGCTGTGGTTGGCGTTGGCCCTATATCGCACGGTAGGCTTCGAGTTCCTGTCGGCGACAGCCTGGCTCGACAATATGGGCGAGGGGCTGGCGGGTTACACTTTCCCGTGGTCGACGCATTTTGTTGGACTGGCGGCTGTCATTTCGCAGAACAAGGTCGTCACGTTCATCATGGCGCTGTCGTTCATCTTGTTCAACCTGTGGTGGGTGGCGCTTTCCTACCTGGCCTTCCCGCGCATCCTATTCGCCTGGGGCATGGACCGCATGGGTCCGAAGTGGTTTGCGGATATTGATTATCGTTGGTCGTCGCCTGTCAAGAATCACATCCTGTGCTTCATCCTGGGCGAGATCGGTATCGCTTTGTATGCGTTCCGCGGTAATCCCATGGAAGGGCTTTCGGTCACCGGCTTGGAGATCGTATCCGTCTTTGGCGTGACGGCCATTGCGGCGGCGCTCTTCCCCTTCTCGAAGAAGGCGCGCCAGATCTGGGATTCTTCGCCCTATAAGAAATGGACGATCTTGGGTATTCCTGTGGTCACCATCGGCGCGGTGGTCAACTTGATTTACCTGGCGATCCTGTTCTACTTCTTCATCATGATGCCAGACCTGGAAGGATTGACCATTGGTTCCCTGATCCTGTACGCGGTCATCTGGGGGCTGGGCATTGCGTGGTACTTCTTCTGGAAGCAGCGCAACAAGGAAGTGGGCGTGGATGTCAATATGACATTCGGTGAATTGCCGCCAGATTAACGCGCGGCCTGCATCGTCGGCGTCCTGACGGAGGAGGAAGATATCTTCGTCCTCCGTCATTTCGAAAAGGAGACCGTTATGGGTAAAGCGATCAAGATATTCTTTGTGACTGATATTCACGGCTCGAACCTGTGCTATCGGAAATTCCTGAATGCATTGAAAGTTTACAATGTAGATGTAGGCATCCTGTTGGGCGACCTGACTGGCAAAGTGCTTGTCCCCCTGGTAGAGAAAGCCGGCGGCGGTTGGGAAACCACGCTCATGGGACATCACACCGAGGCCGCCGACCAGGATGAGTTGGACAAATTGAAGAAGACTATCGAGATGATGGGCTACTATTGGGTCCACCAAACGCCTGAAGAATTCCGGGAGTACCGGGATAGGCCCGAAAAGGTAGATGCGCTCTTCAAGCAATTGATGCTCGAGCGCTTGAAGGAGTGGATCGCGCTGGCGGATGAGCGCTTGGCTGGCGCAGGTTACAAAGTCTATATGGCCCCTGGAAATGACGATCACTTCGAGGTGGACCAGGTAATTGAAGATTCGGCCGCCATTGTGAATTGTAACAACAAGAATGTCATGCTTGGCGACCACGAGATGATCACTTTCTGCTGGGCGAATCCAACTCCCTGGAATACGCCTCGCGAAAAGCCGGACGAGGAACTGGAGCCGATGCTCGAAGAGTTGGTTGCCACCGTAAAGGACAAGTCGAACGCCATTTTCAATTTCCATGCGCCGCCCTACGGGTACGCGCTGGACCTGGCGCCGGAGTTGAATGCTGATCTTGTCCAGGCGGCCGACCGCAAAATTCACGTTGGCAGCCGCGCTGTGGCAAAGATGATCGAAAAATACCAGCCGCTGCTTGGCCTGCATGGACATATCCACGAGTCGCGCGGCGCCCAGAAATCAAAGCGCACCTTGCTCATCAATCCCGGCAGTGAGTATTCTGAGGGTATCTTAAAAGGCGCAGTCATCATGCTCGAAAAGGGTAAGGTGAAAGACTACGTCTTCACATCTGGATAGGAGTAAAGTCATGCAGCCCGAATTGAAATTCCGCCTGCCGAAGGATATTCCGATGGAGGAATACCCGAAACCGGAAGCCTACCTGGAAGAAGCGCGCCGCCTGACTGATGAAGCCCAGAAGCAAGGGATGATCCTGCGCGTGATGGGGCCGATCGCCCTGCACTACTATTTTCCTGATTACGTGGAGTTGTACCGCAACCTGGAACGCCTGGGTGAGCGAGTTTTCACTGACATTGATTACGCATCCTATGGAAAACATCGCGGCAAATTGGTGCCCTTCTTCGAGTCGCAGGGGTATCTGCTCGAGAAACGCGCCGCTATGCTCAGCGGCGGGGAGCGCTTGATCTTTTTCAGTAACCGCATCCCGATGATCGATGTGTTCTTCGACCGCCTCAACTATAACCATCCAATCGATTATCGCGGGCGGTTGGAGATTCATCCGCATTGCGTGTCGTTGACCGACCTTCTTCTGCAGAAACTTCAGATCGTCCAGATCAATGATAAAGACCTGAAAGATGCCATGCTACTCCTGCTGGCGGGCAAAATCGGGGAGAACGAACAAGACGACATCAGCGTAAAGCACCTTGCCAAACTGATGTCTGACGATTGGGGCTTCTATTACACATCTACGCAGAACCTGGGCAAGGTGAAGGCTGCTGTGGATGGGGTGAAAGCCCTCAGCGAGGAGCAGCGCGTGAGGATCCGGGAGCAGGCCGATCGGTTGGTCGAGGCGATTGAGTCCGCTCCCAAGTCAGGACGGTGGAAGGGGCGCGCCAAAGTTGGGACAAGCAAACTTTGGTATAACGAAGTGTCCGATTGGGCATAGTCAGTTTAATGTCTCAGGATTTCGGTTGAAAATGGCTCGGTATTTGTTGCGCCGGGTTGTCCCGTGGGCTGTCAGGCCCCAGGAGTAGATTTACGTTTTGAAAGGAAGCAAAGTATGCCGCAAAATTTAGAACATGCAGTTGATTACGCTAACAAATGGATTGACATCATCAAGAAGGACCGCGTTCCCGAAGACGAGGGGAAGTGGATCATCGAAGAGTCCATGCACAACTTCGCGGAGCATTTCAACAAAGGCTGGCTGGATTATCGCAAATCGGTGACGCAGGCCGGGCAGTGGGCGGCTACCGAGTGGACCGGACGCGGCGCAGTCTTCGAAGATGTGCTGGGCCGCAAATACATTGACTGGCTGGGCGGCTTCGGCATGATGGACCTGGGCTGGAGTCATCCTGAGGTGGTCGAGGCGGTTGCTGCGCAGTTGCGGCGCACGCCCATGCCCAGCCAGGAGTTGATCGATCCGCTGCGCGGCGTGCTGGCGCGTTTGATGGCCGACATCACCCCCGGCGACTTGAAATACGCCTGGTTTGCCGCCAGCGGCACCGAATCCATCGAAGCGGCTATCAAACTTGCCAAGGTATATACCCAGAAGCCAGCCTTCATCGTGGCGGTCAAGGCTTTCCACGGTAAGACGATGGGGGCGGTGTCCATGCTGGGCAAGGCGGATTACCGCCAGCCGCTGGGGCTGTTGTACGCCGGGCCTGTCTACCACGTCCCGTTTGGGGATGCGGAGGCAGTGGAACGTCAGTTGGAAATCTGCGACAAGATCGGCGTCGGCGTGGCGGGCGTGTTGATGGAACCCATCCAGGGCGAGGCTGGCGCCATTGTCCCGCCGGATGATTTCTGGCCCAGGATTCGTGAGGCGACGCGTAAATACGGCGCGCTGTTGATCGCCGACGAGGTGCAAACCGGCCTGGGGCGCACTGGCAAACTGTGGGGCGTAGACCACTGGAATGTCGTCCCCGACATCATAGCGGTTGCCAAGTCGTTGGGCGGCGGCGTGATGCCCATCTGCGCCGTCTGCACCACGGAGGAGATCTTCCAGCCGTTCATGTATCCCAATCCCTTCCTGCAAACCACCACCACCGGCGGCGGCGCGCTGGCCTGCTCGGCGGCCATTGCAGCCATCAATGTGACCATCCGCGACCGGTTGTGGGAGGCGGCGGCTGTGAAAGGGGAGCATATCATCAGCCGGGTGAAGGAACTGGCCGAGGAGTTCCCGCAGGTGTATGAAAAGGTCACCGGCAAAGGCCTGTTGATCGGCCAGCATTTCCAGAAGCCGGAAATTGGCGGACGGGTGGCGGCGGAACTGTTCAAGCGCGGCGTGCTGGTGGCCGGTACGTTGACCAACGCCCAGACCGTCCGCATCGAGCCGCCGTTGGTGATCACTGATGAGGAGATCGATGAAGGGCTTAACCGCCTGGCAGATGCTGTGGGCGTGGTTGCCAAAACGTTGTAACATGAGTTCCGGGTAGTTGGGTTGGGGCCCTGCCCGGAACCTTTCGAGGTTTGTATTGTTTTTTGCCAACCATTTTGGGCTATAATTTATTCGATGGTCTAGCCTTATTGAATGCAGGTGCTTGAAGTGCGGGGTGGGTTCGCCAACTCATGCCGCGAAACTTTACTTGAGGAGCAGTCAATGAGCGATTTTGCAGTTGAATTGCGCGATGTGGTCAAAACGTTCAAAACCCCCGAGGGGACTTTCCTGAACGCGGTGAACCACGTGAGTATGCAAATTGCGCACGGGGAATTCTTTTCCATGCTGGGATCGTCTGGGTGTGGAAAAACCACCTCCCTGCGCATGGTAGCGGGTTTCGAATGGCCGACCAGCGGCGAAGTGTACATCGAAGGCAATGCCCAGGGGCATACGCCGCCGTTCAAACGTCCCGTCAATACTGTATTCCAGAGTTATGCGTTGTTCCAGCACATGACCGTTTCCCAGAACGTGGCTTTTGGCCTCGAAATGGATGGGGCCGGCAAAGATGAGATCAAGACGCGCGTTGGGCGCGCGCTCGAAATGGTGCAACTCACAGGCATGGATAGGCGCTATCCCAGGCAGTTGTCGGGCGGCCAGCAGCAGCGCGTTGCGTTGGCGCGCGCGATCGTAAAGACGCCGAATGTGTTGTTGTTGGACGAGCCGCTCGGCGCGCTGGATTTGAAACTGCGCAAAGAGATGCAACTCGAACTCAAGGCATTGCAGCAAAAACTGGGCATCACTTTCATCTACGTGACGCATGACCAGGAAGAAGCCCTCACCATGTCGGACCGGATCGCTGTGATGAGTCAGGGCCAGGTGCTGCAAATGGGTTCGCCAGTGGAAATCTACGAACGCCCCAGTTGCAAATTTGTGGCAGATTTCATCGGCACTTCCAACTTCCTGGAAGGAACGGTCAAATCCTTGGAGAAGGGGAGCGCGATGGTCTTTGTCCCTGTTTTGGGCGCAGAGATTAAGGGGATCGTTTCGGGGGAGGTGTCTGTTGGTCAAACGGTGGCAGTTTCTGTCCGTCCGGAAAAGATCCGCCTGGCGGAAAAGGCTATGCTGAATCAAAATTGCTTCGAGGGCGAGATCGAACTTGTCACATACATCGGATCGGATACACATTTGCATGTTCTTATCAATGGTCTGCGCGTGAAGGTGTGGGAGCAGAATAAGATCTCCAGCCTCGATCCGTCGGCGTATTACACCGTTGGACAGAAGGTCTGGTTGACGTTGTTCCCTGAGAACACGCTGGTCATGGCAAACGAGTAGGTGCGACATGTTGAAGCGACTTCGTGAGAGCAAATCTGCACAGGGGACGCTGTTGATCTCGCCAACGCTGGTGTTCATGGTGGGGCTGCTCATCATCCCGCTCTTGCTGACGCTGGTTATCAGTTTTGGCAAACGTTCGCCAGAGGGGAACGTCATTTACACGTTCGGCCTTCATAACTATATCCGTATTATTGGCGTCAGTACGGATTGCGCTGGAGGTCAATCTGTTTGCTTCGACCCGCTGTATGCCGGAATTTTGTGGCGGTCATTGACGTTGGCGTTCAACTCGACCGTATTTGTCATCCTGTTGGCATACCCATTGGCGTATTTCATTGCCCGATCGCATCCGAAACGACGGAATACATTCCTGTTCATGGTGCTGGTGCCGCTGTGGACGAATTTCGTCATCCGCGTGTACGCCTGGATGATGCTGTTGCGCACGCAGGGCGTCATCAACAGTGTAATAGGTTGGCTGGCAGGCTTGGTGGGGATCCAGTTCGTGCCTTTCGAGATGCTGTATACGCCCGGCGCGGTGTTGGTTGGCATGGTGTATGAATTCCTGCCTTTTATGATCCTGCCGATCTTCACTTCGTTGGAAAAGATCGAGAACTCGCTTTATGAGGCGGCAGCCGATCTGGGGGCGAACCCGTTCCGCACTTTCCTGCGGGTGACGTTGCCGCTTTCAATGCCGGGCGTGGTCGCCGGTACGATCCTGGTTTTCATCCCGGTGATGGGGACGTTCATCGTCTCTGACTTGCTCGGTGGGAAGCAGGTGATCCTGGTTGGGAACCTGATCCAGCGCCAGTTTCTCGATGCGCGCGACCCGACCTTTGGTTCTGCCGCTTCGCTCATCTTGATGGCTATGACCCTGGTTGTGACGTACTTCTATACGCGCAAATTCGGGTTTGGCGAGGAGATCGTGGCAGCATGAACCCATATAAACGCTCTCCTTTCATTAAAGTTGCCACTGTGCTGGTGTATTTCTTCCTGTATGCGCCGATCATCGGGTTGATGGTGTTTGCCTTCAACTCCTCTCGCACGAATGTGTTCTTTGGCGGTTTCATCACCCAATGGGGACCTTTGCAAATGGATGGCAGTACGGTGGTGCAGAGTCCCTGCGGGCCGTTCCACTGGTTCTGCGACCTGACCCAGAACCGCGAGGTAATGGGCGCGACCAAGAATACCTTGACGATTGCCTTGATCTCGACGCTTACATCAACCGTCATTGGCACGATGGCTGCGCTGGCTTTGCAGCGTTATAACTTCCGTCTGAAGGCATTCTCGCAGTTGTCGCTCTATATCCCAATCGTCATCCCTGAGATCGTCATGGGAATAGGGATATTGGTGTTATTCAGCCAATTATTCACGTTCTTGAACGGCGTGCTGGGACTGGGGGGGGATGCGCGCTTGACGATGGGACTGCCGACGGTCATCGTTTCGCACATTGCCTTTAGCGTCCCCTTTGTGACGTTGGTCGTCCAGGCGCGTTTGCAAGGCTTCGACAAGTCTTTCGAAGAAGCCGCCATGGACCTGGGCGCCAACGAACTGGTCACGTTCTGGCGGGTGACGTTCCCGATGATCCTGCCGGGCGTCCTGTCGGGCGCTTTGTTGGCCTTCACGCTCTCGTTGGACGACTTTGTGATCACGTTCTTTACGACTGGCCCAGGGTCAACGACCCTGCCGATCTATGTCTATGGCTTGCTGCGGCGTATCATCACGCCACAGGTCAATGCGCTTTCGACCATCTGGGTGTTGGTCGTGGTCACAGTTGTGTTCTTGTTACAGCGTTTCCAGTCCCAAGAGACGTAAGACGGTGTCTGTCATTGGGCAGGTATGTTGTCCGATGCGTCAAACTATTTTTTCCTAAAGGAGGAAGAAAGATGAAACACAATCTCTTGAAGTTGCTGGCTGTATTTGTGCTGGCGAGCATGTTGTTGACGGCTTGTGGTGGGGGGGCGGCCGGCGGTGATGGGGGAGGGGAGAAAGTTACTGCTTCCGGTTTTGTTTGCCCAGAGCCGGAAACCCAAATCGAGGTCACCTCGAAGGAGTTGAACCTGTTTGTCTGGACCGAATATATTCCGGCCGAATGGAAGGAATGCTACGAAATGGTGTACGGCGTCCAGATCAACCATGACGAGTACTCCAGCAATGAAGAGATGTACGCCAAACTCTCGGCTGGCGGCTCGACGTATGACCTGATTCTGCCCACGGATTACATTATCGGACTGATGATTCGCCAGGGAATGCTAGAAAAACTTGACCAAACCAAACTGCCTATGGCGAACTATGATCCCAACTACCTGGATATGTCGTTCGACCCAGGCAACGTTTATACTGTTCCCTACATGGCTGGTAATGATGCCATCATCTACAATTCGGAGACAGTCACCACCCCGCCAACCTCTTTTGCCGACTTATGGAATCCTGAGTACGCAGGGCGAATTGTTCTGTTGGATGATTCGCGTGTCATCATTGGCATGGCCTTGCTGACATTGGGGTATGATGTCAACACAAAGGATCCTGCGCAGTTGGAAGAGGCTAAGAACAAACTGGCTGAATTAGTAGCGGGAGTAAAGTTGTTTGACAGCGATAGCCCCAAGACCGCGCTGATAGCGGGAGATGTAGACTTAGGTGTGACCTGGACGGGCGAAGCCTTTACGGCCCAACAGGAGAATCCCGCCTTCCAATATGTATATCCAACCGAAGGCGCCTTCTTGTGGCAGGATAACTGGGCAATGCCAACCGGCGCTCCGCACTCAGACGCCGCCTATGCCTGGATCAATTACACCTCACAAGGCAACCTGTTCTGGCTGATGCTGCGTGATTTCCCATACATCGTACCGAACAAGGCTGCATTGGATTATGCAAAAGACAACCAGACCGAACTTTACGATGCTTACATGGGCTCGCCGATTACCAATGTCCCGCAGGAAGCGCTTGACGCTGGTCACGCCATCGAAGATGTAGGCGATGCTACCCCGCTTTACGACCAGATCTGGACGGAGATCAAAGGCGGCGAGTAACCCTGGCCTGTCTTGAAACGCTGTACTCGAAAAATGGAGAGCCGCTGAAAGAAGCGGCTCTCTCTTTTCGTTACAAATTTCCTTATCAGGTTGATTAATCGTCACTAAATGATTGACTTTATTAACAAAACAATATAGAATATTGTTATGGAAAGCATAATCAACACAACACCCATGGACGGCCTGGACCAGATCGACATGCAAATCCTGGAATTGCTGCGTCGGGATGGCCGCATGGCTTTTGCGCAGATTGCCGAGCAGTTGAATGTCTCGCCTGGCATGGTCCGTATCCGCTATAACCGCATGGTCGAGATGGGATATTTGAAAGTGGCGGCTATCTCCAATCCGTTGCGCATGGGCTTCAGGACGATGGCCTTAATCGGCATTCGTACTGATGGAACGCGTATGCTGGAGGTTGCGGAAAAGGTCGCACAGTTGGAAGAAGTGGTGTATTTGATCATCGTCAGTGGCCGTTTTGACATCATGGCGGAGGTATTTTGCCGCGACCATGCCGAACTGCTCCAGTTCCTGACTGAAAAACTGTATACTATTCAGGGAGTCCGGGAAACAGAATCCTTCCTGCACTTGAAGATCATCAAAGAGATTTATTTCTAAAGCCTCCGCTTCAGGGTGCGCCCGGACCTGCTGCCGTTATATCGGCACCCTCGGTCGCCGTCGCGCACATCAAGCAGGAACACCACTCGCAGGAAA
>JBMOMP010000063.1:0-10950 GCA_049323115.1 Chloroflexota bacterium | reverse complement strand
CGCCGCCCCTCCCCCCCTTGAATCCATTATGAACAAGGTCGAACTGGATGTGATTTCTCCCCTTCCTGAGGGGTGGGGCATTTGCCTTTCGTGTGAGATGTTAATGGCGCGCGCCAACCTGGATCAGGCTCCGTACGAGCGCGGTCTGGATGAATACCCCCCGGAGTGGCAGGAGGAATTCCAGCGCCTTTCGGACACAGTCTTCACGCTGGCGAATCGGTACGGTGGCAATATCATGATTCGCTTGTGGGACCCTCGCTCCCTGCAAGGTCTGGCAAAATCCATCCGCTACGGCGTGAGGCGTTATCCCACCTTCATCGTGAAGGGACAAGGCAAGGTCGCGGGATGGGACACAGAAGCCCTGGAGCGGCACATTGCCGCGGCAGGTGCAACACCGCAATCCTGACTTTGGCGCTTCGAGGCAACAATTGAACGATACTTCCTTTCTCACGCGGCTGGGACAAATTACTAAAGAAATACTCAAGGCGCTTGGTGAGATGATCTACGGGGCGACCATCTACGAGATGGTGCGCGACCTGCACAAGGAACGCTCGCACCTGGAGCACATGTTCATCTTGATCGTCTTCGGTGACATTCTAGGAATTCCCGTCCTGCCGCCGTATTATACCCTGCGCCTGTTGCCCTACGTCGTCCCCAGCATGGCTGGCTGGAAGCGCAGCCTGCTGCGTGAACGCGACCTGACCGACCTGTGTGACGCAGAAATCACTTGAAAGTGCAGCACAGGCCCTGTGCTTTGAAAAAACTACTTAAGGAGTAAACCATGACAGAAGAAAAGAAGCCTGGTTTTTTGGATGGTTTCAAAAGTGTCCTGTACGGAATGGCCGGGCACGACATGGCGCGTTACGCCCTCAAAACGCGCGGCAGCATGGAGCACCTCTTCATCTTGATCACCATGGGTGACTTGCTGGGCATCCCCATCCTGCCGCCGTATTACAGCCTGCGCCTGCTCCCCTATGTGGTGCCGCAGATCAGCACCTGGAAGCGGCGCATGTTGCGCGAAAAAGACCTCACCGACGCGCTGGCATAGGAGATACCATGTCACTTCGTGAAATTTTCGAGAAGAATCCCAATCGCCGCTACATCATGTTCGGCGGGAAAGGCGGGCTGGGCAAAACCACGTTCAGCGCTGCTGCCGCATACTGGCTGGCCAAACAGGGACACAAGGTGCTGGTCTTCTCCGTGGACCCGCAAGCCAGTCTCTCTGATATCTTCGAGCAGAACATCTTCGGCAAAGGACCGGTCGAGATCATGCCCAACCTGTTCGCCCAGGAGATCGACGCCGACCAGCGCATCCGCGAATACCAGGACGAGATCCGCCAGAAGATCCTGGATATGTACGGGCTGGATGCTGTCCCCGAAGAGATCGAGAACTACATCCAGGCCGCCGCAGCAGAACCCGCCATGGAAGAGAGCGCCATCTTCGATGAAGTGGTGGACATTGTCGTCAGCGGCGAATACGACTATTACATCTATGACCTGGTGCCGCTCGGCCATGCGTTGTACTACCTGAGCATGGCCTCGGTCTACGACCAGTGGATCGACAAGATCACCGGCCTGCGCGAGGAAATGGCGGAATATGAGCAGGTGGCGGCCGTAATGCAGCGCGAGAAAGAAACCGAGGAAGATAAAATCCTCAAAGAGTTGCAATACATCAAGCACCGCATCAACGCCTCTTCCAGCATCTTGACCGATAAAGAAAAGACCGCCTTCTACTTCGTGCTGGTACCAGAAGAGATGATCATCTTGGATACGCAAAAAGCGGCAGGGTTGTTTGCCAAATATGACGTGCCGCTTTCGGGTTACATCGTCAACCGCGTCATCCCGCCCGAATTGGCGCAGGGTAACATCCCGGACTATCTGCGCAACCGTATGGAGATGCAGAAGAAGTACATAAAGAAAATCGAAGAGACCTTTGGCAGTGAAGTGCTGACCAGCGTCCCCGAATTCGAACGCGACATCACAGGGTTGCCGATGATCGAAAAAGTTGCAAATGCCCTGTTCGAAGGGAAGAGGTGAATCATGGCCGCCATCGAAATCCCCATGAAACAATACATGGCCGATAACTCCAGCCTGAAGTATATCTTCTTCGGCGGCAAAGGCGGCGTCGGGAAGACCGTCCTGGCGGGCACGGCTGCCATTTGGGCTGCCCAGCAGGGCAAGCGGACGTTGCTGGCTTCCACCAACCCGGTGCATTCGTTGAGCAGCCTGCTCGACCAGAATGTGTTCGGCAAACCCACGGAGGTGGAAGGCGTACCCAACTTGTGGGCATACGAGATCGACACCAAAGAGACCATCGAAAAATCCAAGCAGGAAATCCGTGAGAAGATCGAATGGTTCTTGAAATTTGCCGATATCAAGACCAAGGCCGATGAATTCGTCGAATCGGCCACCATGAATCCCTCCTTCGAGGAATCGGCCATGTTCGAGAACATGATAGACCTGATGTTCAAGAACGAATACGAGGTATATGTCTTCGACACGGCGCCTACGGCCAACGCCCGCCGCCTGCTGGGGATGTCCAGCGTGTATTCGATGTGGGTCAACAAGATGGTGCAAAGCCGCGAGGAAGCCATGTCCTTGAAGGACCTGCTCTCCTACAGCCAGAAGAAGAAAGAGAAAGACCCCTTGATGGATTACCTGCTCAAACTGCGGGAGCGCATGGCGCATGCCAAACAACTGTTGACCGACAAGGCATTGACATCCTTCTTCTTCGTCACCCTGCCCGAAGCCCTGCCCATCGCGGTCATCACCCGCTTCATCGGCTGGTTCCATGATTTCAATATCCCGGTCGGCGGGGTGATCGTCAACATGCAAATTGACAAGAGCAGCGTCAAAGATGACTCGCCCGATTTCGTCAAAAACCGGGTTGCCATGCAGGACGCCTACATGGACAAGATCGACCAGGAGTTTGGGAACCGCGTCCGCGCCGTACTGCCGCTTCTCGAAACCGAAGTGCGCGGGGTGGACATGCTCAAACGCATGGTCAACCTGCTATACAGTTGACACCATCCGCCTCATAGCAAAACGTCGCGGCATGGTTGGTTGCCGCGACGTTTTTACAAGCCACCCGAAGATCAATTCGCGAGATCGGTCAACGCAGTCAAGAATTCCTCCGCCGGGCCAGATTGCAAGGCGCGCAGGTTGGCCCGCAAGAACAAATGCGGTTTGTTCTCCCTCACCGACAAGCGCAGGATGCCCGACCCATACTGCTCCAACACGGATTTCACTTTTTCGCCAAAATTCCCATCCTGCTCGTCGACCGCCAGCGCCAGGCCGCGCGGGCCCTCGGCTATAACCAGCGGCTGCTTATCCGGCTCCTTGAGGCGTTTTTCGAACTGACGGTCGCCGCGCCGCGCCACTTCCACTTCATGCGTTGGTTTGGACTGGAAAGTGAGCCACAAGATCAGTTCGTCGTCTTTGCCTTGCAAGCGGTGGAAGAACCAGAAGAACAGGTTTTCGCGCGGCGCAAGCAGGTAGACCGCTTCTGCGCGTCGCAACGGCGCAACGGCGCGCTTGACTTCCAGCCGCCCGCCGGTGGCCATGCCCGGCAATTTTTCGCCCGCCGAGACCGGCCCCAGCGTTTCGAGCCCTTTGCGCAGCCAAGCCAGCGCCTGCCTGGCGCGCTGGCGGTTATAATAATAGCCGCGAATATACCCCAAGATCAGGAGCGCGGAAATTCCAATCACCACCCACTGACCAAGATTCAATTCCATTTGGACCTCCAGCGTTCGTTCGATAAATTATGATTCATTTTACAGCAAAAAGGAGCATCTCATGGACTTAAAACTCAACGGAAAAGTTGCCCTGGTGACCGGCGCATCACGCGGACTTGGGTTTGCTGCCGCTTCGACGCTGGCGCACGAGGGCTGCCGGGTGGCCGTCAACGGTCGCGATGAGGCCAAGATAAAAGCCGCGGCGGAGAAAGTACACAGGGAAACAGGTACACAAGTTTTAGGGCTGGCAGGCGATGTCAGTTTGCCAGATATGCCTGAGAAATTGATTCAACAAACCATTGCAGCCTTCGGCGGATTGGATTTGTTGATGACCAACGCTGGCGGGCCGCCAGCCGGGACTTTCGAGTCCTTCGACGAAGAGACGTGGCAGAAAGCGGTGGAATTGTCTTTCATGAGCCATGTGCGCCTGATTCGCGCGGCGCTGCCGTATTTGCGGAAATCGGAAACGCCCAGCGTGCTGACGGTCACTTCGATGTCGGTCAAGCAGCCCATCGCCAACCTGGTGCTTTCGAACAGCATCCGCGCGGCTACGGTGGGACTGACGAAATCGCTAGCCATCGAACTGGGCCGGGAAGGCATCCGCTTCAACTCCATCCTGCCCGGCTGGACGGAAACGGAGCGCGTCGGGGAGTTGATGACCGCCCGCGCAAAGGCCAGCGGCTCCACGGTCGAGGAGGAGATCCGCAAGCAATCGGCAGAGAGTCCGCTGGGACGGATGGGTCAGCCCCAGGAGTTCGGCAACGCGGCCGCTTTCCTGCTCTCGCCCGCGGCATCTTACATTACAGGGGTGATGTTGAACGTGGATGGTGGCATGTACAAAGGAACGCTTTGAGAAAAACGTCCCGAAGGTTTTCCAGCCTTCGGGACGTTCGTTTCAGGGGATAGCGGTGGGAACGAATTGGATCTGCCCCATGTCCACCGTCTCGCCGGAAATCACCTGGAGGGGGAATTCGCGGCCGAGGGAATCGTCAGCCACGATCAGCAGTCGAGGGCCAGCCGGCACACGGTCCAGGAAGAAGCGACCGTCCGCGTCGGTGGTCGTCCCCAGGTCCGTCCCCAGCACGAAAATCTCGCCCTGGAAGGGTTGTCCATCCTGGCCTATGACCGTACCTGTGACCGCGCCAGTGCCGGTAAGGATGGCCGCGCTCTTGGAGCCCAGGAAGTTGAGCGCGCTCAAGGCCAACACCAGGAGCAGGAGGGCAAGCAGGAGGATGCGGAAACGTTTGCGCCGCGCTTGCGGGTCGGGAGGCGGCTCGGGCAGACCATCTTTGTACTGGTCAAAGTCAGGCGATTGTTCGAGTTTCATCACAGCCTCCGTGATCAAGGCGCAGGAAGAAGGGAATACCCGCCGGAACAGACCTGGGTGTTGTCCCAGGTGCGCAGGCCGACGCCGCCGCTGTCGTAGGTGCTGTCGGTGGCCTGGAGAACCTGCTGGCCGTCCACTTTAACAGTAAAGGTATCGCCCTTTACGGTGATCTCGATATCATGGGGCGTATTGTAGAGGTCACCATCTGGGATGGGGGTAATGGCAAGGGGCGTCCACACTTCCCGCCCATTGACCCAACGCCGGATCAGGTAAGCGCCATTGGGGCGGTAGCCGTGGTTTTTCATGCCAGGGTCGTATTGGAAGATATAGCCGGAAGCGCCTTTGCCTGTGTCCGTGGTGCGGAAGAAGACGCCGTAGCCGTTGCCCTTGTCCAGCACCACGTCGTCCATGCGGATGACGTAATCGCTCTGCCCCTGTTCCATGGAACAGGTATTGAAGGTCCGGCTGTCCTTTTGCAGGCACAACTTCCCGTCCTGGCTTCTGGGTTGACCGAGCGTCGTGCGCCAGGCATCCATGCCACCGGTAAAATCATCGCCGCAATATTCCTGCGGCGCGCAGGCCGGGCTGCCGCTGATCGCCTCCACTGTTTTGCAATATGCGTCGCGCACCGAGATGCCCATCAGTTGCAGGAGCAGGAGCACCCCAATGGCAACCAGCACCAACAGGAGGGCGTATTCTCCCACGCCCTGGCCACGTTGGGCAGCGACCTGTCTGTTCCGTTCCATCAATTACCTCCTTGCTTTTGCTTGGCCCTGGCGCGTTCACGCACACGCACGTACCCATCCGGTAATGGCTTGGGCGGGTTCTTCTTGTGCTCTTCTTTGCTCCAATAATAGGCCAGGTCTTCGAACAGCGCTCCTACCGGAGCGGTTGGCTCGGCAAAGGTGGGCGGTTTGCCCAGGGTCAATGCCGCCACCATCGTCTCGTCAGCGTGGGGGAAAACCACGTCGATCTTTTGGTTGAGGGTCTTCTCGATCTCGGCGCGCGGCAGGCCTTTGCCCCTGAATGTCCAATTCAGCACCAGGTGGATTTTGTCTTTGGCATATCCGAGTTGTTGGAAAGCGTCCAGGGCAATGCTGGCGCAACGGACGGCCGCCAATTCCGGCGCGAGAAGAAGCAGGATGCGATCCGCCTCGTCCAATGCGGCCAGCGTCACCTCGCTAAAGTCGTGCGCCAGGTCGAGGATGAGATAATGTACCTGGCGACGCAACAAACCCAACACCCTGCCCACCTGCTCACCGTTGAGCAACTCCGCTTCTTGCGGACGCCGTGGGGCTGCCAGCACCTGGACGCCTGAGTCGTGCTTCAGCAGCACCCGGTTGACGACGTCCTGGTCTATTTCTTCGGTCTTGATATTGACGAGGTCCGCCCAACTGTTGCGCAGGGGCAAGTCGAGCATCAGGGCGCTCACGCCGTTGACCAACGACAGATCCACCAGGGCAACCGGCTGCGCCCAGATCTGCGCCAGGCCGATGGACAGGTTGGTTGCCAGGGTGGAAACGCCCACGCCCCCGCGCAGGGAAAAGACCGCTGTCACTTCCCCTTGCGCCTCTGCGCGCACGGCGGCCTGCGGCGCGGCGCGGCGCAGCAAAACTTTGACGCGCGCCACCAATTCCTGCGGCTGGAACGGCTTCGCCATGAAGTCGTCTGCCCCGGCTTCGAAGGCCTTCAAGCGCTCATCCAGTTCGCTCAAGGCGGTGAGAATGATGATCGGGATGGCGGCCGTATCCGGTCTATGACGCAAGCGGCGGCACAACTCGAAGCCATCCATATCCGGCATCATGACGTCCAGGATGGCAAGATCGGGTACGCCTGATTCGAGCGCCTGTAAGGCTTTTGCCGCGTCGAGCGCCGTGACGATCTCATAACCCTCTTTGGATAAGATGGCCGAAACCATCTTGAGATTCATTTCGTTATCGTCAACCACCAGGATTCTAGCAGGCATAGGTCACCTTTCTCTATATGATAACAAAACCAACGGGCCTTGTTCATATCAGAATGATAGCCATCTTGAGCGATTTCATTGCAACAGAATCACAATCCCAGCAGAAGAAAAAAACTGTATAATCATTTTATACCAAAATATAGGATTTGAAGTAGACAGCATGGATCAAATTCCTGAGAAGCCGCAAATGAAATTATCTCTCCAATATATGCTTTTGGGAGCAGGCTTCGGGTTATTTTTCCCCATCGTGGCTACTTTGGCAGGCCTGTGGCAGGATGGTTTGGCGTTGACATTTTCCAATGCCCTCCTGATGCAACGCAGCAACGCCTTGATCCGCATCATCGATACAGCGCCCTTTTTCCTGGGATTGCTTGCTTATTTGGCGGGGGTCCGCGAAGACAGCCTACGAGAGATGACGACTAACCTGGAGACCCTCGCTGCTCAACGCATTGGCAAGGCAAAGCAGGCCATGTTACGGCAACTCAAAGAAGTGACCCTGCTGCGGGATGTGATTACCCTCACCACTACAGCAGAAAACCCGTTAGAGACCCTGGATGAGATCTGCACACACTTGGCGCGCTTCTTCGAAGTCCCACAGGCTGCCTTTGCTTTGCTCGACAACGAGCAGAAAGAGTCCCTTGTGGTAGCCGAATATTGCGCCCCGAACCGCCCTTCGGCTAAGGGCATTACGCTGCCTGTCGAAGGAAACCCTTCGATGGCATGGATTCTCGAACACGAACAACCGCTTGCCATTGCCGATGTCCAACAGGATGCGCGCATGGCCTCTATCCGTGACATTATGCGGCAACGCGGCGTGGCGTCCATCCTCATTGCGCCTGTGCTGGTCAACGGCAAGGTGCTGGGAACGATCGGCTTGGATGCGATTACGTCCAGGGAATTCACCGACAAGGAAATCTCCCTGGTCAAGCATATCGCCAACCAGGTTGGACATGCCATCCAGCGCAGGCAAGCAGAGATCGAAACAGCGCGCCAAAAAACCTACTTCGAAACGCTGGTGCAAAACAGCCCGGTTGCCATCGTCACACTTGACAAAGGGCACCACATCACAACATGCAACCCAACCTTCGAAAAACTATTTGGGTACAGCCAGGATGAAATTCGCGGTCAGAACCTGGACTCGCTCATTGCCCCGTCAACCGAGCAGGCGCAGGCCATGCAATACACTCGCAACGTCATGGAAGGCCAAGGAGTGCATGGCATTGGGCACCGGAAACGTAAGGATGGTTCCTTGGTCGAGGTCGAACTCTTCGGCGTCCCTGTGACAGTGGATGATGAAAAAATCGGCATCCTGGCCCTGTATCACGACATCACAGAATTGATGGAGGCGCGCCGCCAGGCGGAAGCCGCCGCCCAGGCAAAAGCGGAGTTCCTGGCCAATATGAGCCACGAGATCCGCACCCCCCTCAATGCCGTCATTGGCATGACCGGTTTGCTGCTCGACACCCCGCTCGACAGGGAACAACACGACTTCGTGGAGACCATCCGCACCAGCGGGGATGCCTTGCTGGCAGTGATCAACGATATTCTCGATTTTTCCAAGATCGAAGCCGGTAAATTGAGTTTGGAGCAACAACCTTTTTACCTGGCATCGTGCGTCGAATCGGCGCTTGACCTGTTGACCCCGAAAGCAACGGAAAAGGGGATCGAACTGGCCTACCTGATCGGCGAAGGCGTCCCCAACAAACTGCGGGGTGACGTGACCCGCTTGCGCCAGGTACTGGTCAACCTGCTCGGCAATGCCGTCAAGTTCACGGAAAAAGGCGAGGTGGTCGTGGCCGTCTCAGTGCAGGGCAGCGAAGAAGATCGTTACGTCTTGCATTTTGCGGTGCGCGATACCGGCATCGGCATCCCCAAAGACCGTATGGACCGGCTTTTCCAGGCCTTTTCGCAGGTGGATTCTTCCACCACGCGCCGGTTTGGAGGCACCGGGCTGGGCCTGTCCATCAGCCGCAGCCTGGTCGAAATGATGGGAGGCAAGATATGGGTCGAAAGTGAAGAAGGCAAAGGTTCTATCTTCCACTTCACCATCCAGGTCGAAAGCGCCCAGGCCACCACCCAATTCCACCCGCGCGGTTTGCAACCGGATTTGCAAGACCGAACCCTGCTGGTCGTGGACGACAACGAAACCAATCGCTTGATCATATCGCGCCAGACCAAATCCTGGGGGTTGAGCGCAACAGCCGTCTCGTCCGGGAAAGAAGCGCTGGAACAATTGCGGCAGGGGAAACGATTCGATGCGATCATCCTGGATATGCAAATGCCGGAAATGGACGGCCTCACCCTGGCAGGCGAGATTCGCAAATTGCCGTCTGGCGGCGAATTCCCCTTGATCATGCTCACTTCGCTGGGGAACCGTCCTGGTGAGGCGGAAGGCCTTCATTTTGCCGCCTTCCTGACCAAGCCGATCAAACCTTCGCATCTATTCGAAACGTTAGTATCTGTGCTGACCGAGCGCCCGCGCATTGTGGTCCAAAAACCGGAGGCGCCCAGCCTCGATCATTTGCTGGGCGAGCGCCACCCGCTGCATATCCTGCTGGCAGAAGATAACGTGGTCAACCAGAAGGTGGCAGTCAGCCTGCTGCAACGCATGGGCTACCGGCCCGATGTGGCCGCCAACGGGCTGGAGGTGTTGGAGGCGCTGCGCCGCCAGGAATATGACTTGGTGCTGCTGGATATGCAAATGCCCGAAATGGACGGGGAAGAGGCGGCGCGCCAGGTCATTGCCCACTGGCCGCCTGCAAAACGCCCGCGCCTGGTTGCCATGACGGCCAATGCGCTCGAAGGCGACCGCGAACATTATCTCGCTTCCGGCCTGGACGATTACGTCAGCAAGCCGATCCGGGTGGAGGAGTTGAAACGCGCGTTGGAAGAGACGCAACCCCTTCCTTCCGTCAATGTGGCAACCCATTCCAAGAGGAGTAAATGATGAGTCTCGACCCGTCTGCTTTGGATTCCTATCGCGAGTTCATGGGCGAGGATGCCCAGGCGTTCATTGCCGAAATCATCGGTTCCTTTGTCGAAAATGCGCCGACCCTGCTTGCCAGCGCAGAACAGGCTATGGCAACTGGCAACCAGGATACGTTTGTCCGCGCTGTGCATACCTTGAAATCGAACAGCGCCTCTCTGGGAGCAACCCTGCTGGCCTCGCTGGCGGCCGAGATGGAACAGGAAGGGAAAGCGGGCAACATGAAGGACATGGGCGGCAAACTGACGCAAGCGAAGGAAGAACTGGCGCGCGTAATCGAGATGCTGGCAGGCGGACAGAAATAGAGCAACGCAAGTACGCCGATGGCATGTGACGCATCGCAATAGGGCTTGCCTGGGAGGGGTTTTCCTGTATACTTGACTTGGTTACATCACTTCATCACGCATTGCAGGGACGCGGTAAACGCACAGGTAGACGATAAGGGTCATTTGGTCACTATTTCTACGAGTACCAGCCGCCGTGTGATTTGGACGTGGTCGAGGCAGAGATCAAGACGCTAGAAAAAGAGAGCATGGATATGCTAAGAGAAGTCACCGCGTTTGTCAAATCTCATAACTTTTGGTGCTAGTCCTACAAATGGTGATTTAGCGATTGCGAAAACGTGACTGTTCCAAATTTGGTAAAAAACCGGTAAGGGCACAGAAACGCCAGTCTATCCGGGAAAATGAACGGGATTACGCCATCAAGCTGGCGAGATTAATCCGCGCGACAAGTGATTGCCAGCGTGAGCAATCAGGCGACTCACATTGAGAGCCGATTGCTCGCGTTCGTAGCCGCGCATCGAGCGACAACGTTCTTTGACCCACCAACCGATACTGCGTTCGCAATCGTTGTTGGTTCCATCCAAGTTTAGGTTTCCATATTCATCTCTCCAGGTACGGTAGAAAGTCAGACGCGGCCAGAGCGTCCAACGATC
>JBMOMP010000062.1:0-71737 GCA_049323115.1 Chloroflexota bacterium | reverse complement strand
CGCAGGCAGCCCTGCAACTTGCCAGGCAAAGCGGCCCGCAAGCGTATGTCCTGTTCCCAGGATAAGAGTTCGTCCAGGAGTTGTCATGAACCGAAAAAGCGCCCTCAAAAAGATCAAGAACCCGCAATTCAAACGACTGTGCGAATTCGCGCTGGCCGAAATGAAAAAGCGCAAGATCCCCGGCTCGACGGTTGGGGTATATTACAAGGAAAAGGAATTCATCGCCGGGTTCGGGAAAACGAGCATCGAACACCCGCTGCCTGTCACGCCTGATACCTTATTCCAGATCGGCTCCAACACCAAGCCGATGGTCGTTACCGCCATCATGCACCTGGTCGAATCCGGCGCGCTCGACCTGGATACGCCTGTCGTCAAGTACCTGCCCAAATTTACCCTCAAAGACAAAAACGTGGCAAAGCACGCCACCATGCGCCACCTGCTGACCCACACCGCTGGCTGGGAGGGCGACTACTTCAACGATTTTGGCTTTGGCGACGAAGCGCTGTCGAAACTGGTCGCCTCCATGACCCGGCTGAACCAGATGACCCCGCTGGGCGAAACCTGGTCGTACAACAACGCCGCCTTCTACGTGGCCGGACTGGTGATCGAAAAACTGACCGGCAAGTCCTTCGAAACTGCCCTCCAGGCGCTGGTCTTCGAACCGCTGGGCATGGACAAGTCATGCTTCTTCCCGGACGACCGCATCATGACCGGGCGCTACGCCATCGGGCACGACCTGGTCGAAAAGCGCAACCGCGTCGCGCGTCCCTGGGCCATGTCGCACGCGGAGGACCCGGCCGGCGGCGTGCTGGCGCCCGCCCGCGACCTGCTGGCCTTCGCCCGCTTCCACATGGGGAATGGCGCAGTGGACGGAAAACAAGTCCTGGAGGCCGCCTCCATTCGCCTGATGCAGCAGCCCATCGTAGCCGCAACCGGCCTCTGGCAAATGGGACTGTCCTGGTTCTTGAGCGAAATGGACGGAATGAAAATCGTCCAGCATGGCGGCGCGACCAACGGCCAGCACTCCGGCTTCTGGTTCATCCCCGATAAGGGCTTTGCGCTCACCTGGCTGACCAACTCCAGCGAAACGAACACCGACGTCCTGCTCGACGAAGCCCTCAAGATCTACTTCGACGTCTCCATCCCCAAGCCGGAATTGGTCGACATTTCCCCTGAAAGTATGGACGCCTTCACCGGCAAATACGAGAACATCGAGGTCATCCTGACCCTCAGCCGCAAAAAAGGCAAACTTTGGCTTTCGTTCGAGCACAAGGGCGGCTTCCCCACCCCCGATTCGCCCCCCATGCCCGTACCTCCGCCGGTGCGGATCGGCTTCTACGCCGAAGACAAGATCATTGTCCTGGACGACCCGATCGAAGGCGAGCGCGGCGAATTCCTGCGCGCCTCGGACGGCAGCCTGGCCTGGTTCCGTTTCAGCAGCCGCATCCACAAGAAGACATAACCCCGGGATCGAAACCACCATGCTGCAAAGAAGCCTGTTCCTGCCTCCCATCCTGCTGTCCCTGCTGCTCCTGGTGGCCTGCAATTTCCCCACCGAACCGACCCTTTCCCTGGACGATGACGCCGCCACCATCGTTGCCGGAACCCTGCAAGCGCAGATCCTGCTGGCAACCCCAACCATGCGGAGCGAGGCCAGCGCCCCTCCAGCCTTCACCCGCACGCCGACCTTGACAAAAACGCCCACCCCCACCATCACGCCCACTTACTCGACGCCCCTGCTCAAGGTCAACGAAAGCACCAACTGCCGTTCCGGGCCGGGACAGTCCTTCGACATCCTGATCACGTTCAACCCCGGCGCAACAGTGGAAATCGTAGGACGCTATCCGCAGGACAACTACTGGATCGTGAAAAACCCCGAAGGCGGCGCGTGCTGGATCTGGGGCGAATATTCCACCGCCTCCGGCAGCCACTGGACCGTGCCTTCGATGACGCCGCCGTCCGCGCCCACGCAAAGCCCGCCCGAGCCGCCCAAGGGTTTGTCCTATACCTTTTCCTGCACCCTGGCGGGTGAAGTGACCACCAGCCTGACCTGGACAGACCGCGCCACAAACGAACAAGGCTACCGCGTGTATCGCAACGGCGCGCTGGTCGCAGAACTGTCTGCCAACGCGACCGCCTACACAGAGACATTCGTCAGCGCGGGCGGCGCTATTTCCTACGGCGTCTCGTCCTTCAACAGCGCGGGGAACTCGGCGCAGGCCACGATCAGTTTTTCTTGCCAGTAAGGATAGACCCTAAAGGTCTGGCAAACCTTTAGGGTCTTTAGGGTCTTTAGGGTCGCATAATTTTACGCTTCCAGCAATTCCTTGGCTTTTTTCTGTTGTTTCCCGCGTTCCTCGGTCTCCAGGATGCGCTTGCGGATACGGTAATTCTCCGGGGTCACTTCCAGCAACTCATCGTCGGCCAGGTACTCGATGGCCTCGTCCAGGCTCATCTGGCGCGGCGGCGTCAGGCGGATCTCCATGTCGCCGCGCGACGAGCGCATGTTGGTCAGGTGCTTCTTCTTGCACACGTTCACGGCAATATCTCCGCTGCGGCTGCACTCGCCCACGACCATGCCTTCGTACACCTCCACGCCCGGCTCCACGAACAGCACGCCGCGCTCCTCGGCGCTCTTGAGCGCGTAGGCGGTGGTCGGCCCGGCCTCCCAGGCCACCAGTGAGCCGCTCGAGCGCGCGCTCATCGGCCCGGCCATTTCATCGTAGCCGTGGAAGATGGTGTGCATCACGCCCATCCCGCGCGTAGAGGTCAGGAACTGGTAACGGAAACCGAGCAGGCCGCGCGTAGGGACGATGTAGACCAACCGCGTCGTTCCCTGACCCGTGTCCTGCATATCCATCATCTGGCCGCGCCGCCCCCCCAGCATTTCCACCACCACGCCGACCGTCTCGTTGCTGGTCTCGATGTGGACTTCCTCGTAGGGTTCGAGCAGGGAGCCATCGTCGGCAGTGTGGAAGATGACCTCCGGCCTGGAGACCTGGAATTCGTAGCCTTCGCGCCGCATGGTCTCGATCAGGATGCCCAGGTGCAGTTCGCCGCGCCCGCTGACCAGGAAGTTTTCCGCCGAATCAGTGTCCTGCACGCGTAAGGCGACGTTGGTGCGCAGTTCGTTGTACAGGCGCTCGCGCAGGCGGCGGGAGGTGCCCCACTTACCCTCGCGCCCGGCAAACGGGGAGGTGTTGACGCCAAAGGTCATGCGCACGGTCGGTTCCTCGACCTTGATGGTCGGCAGCGCGACCGGGTTCTCGGGGTCGGCCAGCGTCTCGCCAATGGCGATGCCCTCCAACCCGGCCAGCGAGACGATGTCGCCCGCGCTGGCTTCGTCCACTTCGATCTTGTCCAGCCCCTGGAACTGGTACAGGTAGCGCGCCGATTCGGACAGGGTTTGCCCGTCGGCGGTCAGCCGCGCCAGGCGTTGACCGGCCCTGATCTTCCCGGCAAAGACGCGCCCGACGGCGGTGACGCCGCGGTAGTCGTCGTAGCCCAGGGTGGTGACCAGCAGTTGCAGCGGGGCGTCGGCGTCCACGCGCGGGGCAGGGATGTGGCGCAGGATAGCGTCGAACAACGGGACCAGGTCCGGGCTTAGGTCAGGATGCGTCCCGGCCTGTCCGGTGGTGGCTTTGGCGTAGATGACCGGGAAGTCCGCCTGTTCGTCGCTGGCGCCCAGTTCGATGAACAGGTCGAAGGTTTCGTTGAGCACGCGGGCGGGTTCGGCGTCCTTGCGGTCCACCTTGTTGATGACGACCACGGCTTTGTGCCCGCGCTCGAGGGCCTTCTTGAGCACGAAGCGGGTCTGCGGCATGGGGCCTTCGGCGGCGTCCACCAGCAAAAGAACGCCGTCCACCATGTTCATGATGCGCTCCACCTCGCCGCCAAAATCGGCGTGACCGGGCGTATCTACGATGTTGATCTTGACCATGTTCCCATCCTGGTCGGGAATCTGGATGGCGGTGTTCTTGGCCAGGATGGTGATGCCGCGCTCGCGCTCCAGGTCGTTGGAGTCCATGACGCGCTCGGCCACTTGCTGGTTCTCGCGGAAGACATGCGCTTGGCGCAGCATGAAGTCCACCAGCGTGGTCTTGCCGTGGTCTACGTGGGCGATGATGGCGATGTTGCGGAGGTCGGTTCGTTCTTGTAACATATAAATACCTGTTTTCTTGTGTCATTGCGAGGATGGTTGAGTAGGCGGTGATTTTCTGTCATATCGAAACCTGACGAAGCAATCCCATGTAACCTATAGCCTTGAAATTGCCACGCCCCTATGGTTTCGATACGCCGCTACGCGGTTACTCAACCAACGGGCTCGCAATGACATTTATTCCACGCAAAAACCCCGGCATGGGGACCGGGGCTTGCGAAAGTCGTACCGGTGCATGCACGCATCAGACAAGGCGTGCGGGTGGTATCTTATCAGAGAGTGGGGGTTTTGGGTAGAGGCGGTTAACGCACCGATTCCTGAAGCGTGTGAATCACCCACTCGTTCAAACTGATCTTCTCCTGCGCAGCGCGTAACGCCACCTGGCGGTGGAGTTCGGGGTCCAACCGCACGTTGAAACGCCCCGAAAACGGTTTTTGCGGCGACACGTTGTCGCGGGCGCACAGTTCGAGGTAGAAATCCACAGACTGCCGGAACGAGTCTTCGAGTTCCTCGGGCGTGCGACCTTCAAACGTGACCATATCCCGCAGGCCGACCACTTCGCCGGTAAAGATTTTCCCCTCGACGTCATATTCGACGACGCCAATATAGTTCTTGTATTTCAACATATCACTCTTCCTCCGGGCGAATGCCACATTCCAATAAATAACGGCGGATGCGTTTGAGCATGGTCAAGTAAATGACGTTACCAGGATGCGGACGATGAAACACAGCATAACGGTCATTCAAACGCGCGCCCACCATCGAGCCGCCCTTCTCGGTCATATCTGCGCCCAAGCCGGATAACAGGGCAATAAAATCATCCCAGCGAATATTCTTTTGGTCAGGGCGGGCAAAAATGGCTTCCAGAATAGCGCGATGTTTTTTATTCACAGACAAGATGGTACCACAAAAGAGTACCATCGTCAATTTGAAAACTATCCCCCACAAAAGTAATTGGATAATTAAGGGTCATCGAACGTATCGTCATGCTTCCCGACAGCGCGCAGGAACAGGATGTCGCCGGGCAGGCCATCCGCGAATACACAAATGCCGCCAGCCGCGTGGGTTTCGTTTATTCGTGAAAATATTCGTGGAAGGGGTGGGTTATTCGGAAGCGGAGAGGGCGCAGCGAAAACCGATATCGTCGTAGCTCTCTTCGGCAGCAATTGCACCCCGGTAAGAAGAACGCACCTCATAAGCCATAGAACTCCATGCCCCGCCTCGTATGACGCGATATAAGCCTAAATCTGGCCCCCGTGGATTGGTCGTTTGCGAATAGGAATAATAGGCATAATCATACCGATCATTTACCCATTCCCAAACATTGCCTGCCATGTCCTGAGCCCCGTATGGAGATTTACCATCCTCATGTTTACCTACAGCCAGGGTATCAACACCACACGAGCCAATTGGATTGCCATAATTTGCATACGAACAATCAATCGCTGCACTGCCCCAAGGATAAATTCGCCTGTCACCATCACGCGCGGCCTTCTCCCACTCTGCTTCTGTGGGTAGACGACGACCAGCCCAATCACAATATGCTTCAGCAGCGTACCACGAAACATAAACAACAGGAAAATGGTCGTATTCAGGGTTTCTAAAGTAGTTCTCGCGCCTTATAGAACTATCATTAGACGGCTGGCTACAAGCACCTTCGTTGACACAGATCATATATTGCTCATTTGTCACTTCAGTCTGATCAATCCAGAAGGCCTCCAAATACACGGCATGAACGGGCTCTTCATCATCCTCGCCATGCTCGTTACCCATAAAGAACTCCCCTGCAGGGACATAGATCATAACCATGTCGTCTTTTCCAGAGACTTGCGTCCTGTTATCGAGCGAGATAGTTGCGGTGGGGAACGTAGGGACAGGCGAACTCAAAACCGTTGAGGTAGCGGTAGACTCAGAGAAATAACTACTAGGCGGTGTTCCTATAGGCATGGAATCGCTAGGTACTGTTGCTGTTTTCATAATCCAGTTTTGAACAGCATAAGAAACGCCAAAAATTCCACAGCAACAAATTCCACATATCAGGGTCATCCCAAGAATTGTGCCAATATAAAACAAAAACCCGATGAACGCAGAGGCAGGTTGCTCATCTCTTGTTACAAAAGCGGGAGGAGGCGTTGCCATCTTGACTTCCTAATTCCAGCCGGGGAACAAATTTTCCTCGTCCAGCCAGGGGTCGATCCAGCCCTCGGCTTTGAGCCGCTGATACAATTCACGCACGGCGGGTTTGTCGTGCGAGGCGTGACAGAGGAAGACGCGCAATTTGCGTTCTGCGGTATCGGCCATACGCTATCCCCCAAAACGGGCGGCAATGTGATATTCCTCCGCAAGACAGGGAAGATCGCTGCGGAGCAGTTCGATATATTTCTGCGACTTGCTGGATTGCGCCATATCTCGATTATACAATAGGACGCGCGGCTTATATCCCCAACTCGCCCTGTTTCCCCTCTTACCCCTCCAACCCGATCAACGCCCCAAAGCGGCCGGTTTTCCCCTTTTCGCCGCGATGCGAGTACCAGTCTTGCAGGTGACGGCGCTTGTGCTGACTATTGTCGCTTTGCAAACCTGACGCTCTTCTCGGTCGCCACGACGAATTGATCGACAAGTTGATCCCTGAAAGAACGCAACAAACGAGACATTACGTTGATTTTCGACGAGGCGCGTTCATCGTCCAGGCGCAATAAAATTACCCCCCGGTGCAATTTTCGGTCGCGATATACCTTCTCTCCAAGGTCCTTGTCATTTGTGAGGATAATCCAGTCTTCTTCAAAGGCTTTTCGAACGATATCATCGTCATCCATGCCCCGCGCCAGGTCGTAGATTGAAAAAACGTCATATCCCTGCGTCCGCAGCCATTCTGCAATGACCGGCCCTGCGCATTCATCCACCAAAAAGCGCATTTACGCCGTCTCCAACGCAAGCGGCATAAATGCGGTGCTTTCGAGCGCCTTGCTGGCAAACAGAATACAGGCCTGGATATCTTCCTGGGTCAAGCCCTGGTATTCGGCCATGATTTCCTGGACAGCCGCGCCGTGCGCCAGCAGGTTGAGGATGTACTCGACCGTAAGCCGCGTACCTTTGATGACCGGCTTGCCTGTCATCACGCGGGGATTCATGGCGATCCTATCCAATAAATGCTGATCGGTCATGGTAATACGCTCCTGCTCTCGAAAACGAATGTCGTACTTGCGAGATTATACCTCACCGAACGAGTGTGTTCTTTTCCGCTCTACAGATTCCCCGGAATCCAATAAGGTCAGGATGGCTGTTACCCCTCCAACCCGATCAACGCCCCAAAGCGGCCGGTTTTCCCCTTTTCGCCGCGATGCGAGTACCAATCTTGCAGATGGCAGGCCGTACATATGCCGGCCACTTCGATCTGCCTCACGCCGGCCTCTTCGAGCAGGGTCCGGTTGGCCTTCCACAGGTCGAAATGCACGCTCCCGCCCTGCGCTTCGAGCAGGGCGTCCGCCCTCGCGCCAAAAGCATCTTCCACCCTGGCGATGACATCCGCGCCGACTTCGTAGTGGTCAGGGCCGATCGATGGACCGATGGCAGCCAGCAGGTCGGCGGGATGCGAGCCGTAACGCTTGCGCATGGCCTGGACGGCCACGCGCGCCGCGCCGCGCACGGTCCCCAGCCAGCCCGCATGGACGATCCCAACGGCCCGCTTTTGGGGATCGTACAGCAGGACCGGGGTGCAGTCCGCGAAGCGCATGAAAAGCGTCACAGCGGGATTGTCGGTCAGCAGGATGTCGGCTTTGCGGTATTCGCCCTCCATCGGGCGGGGATGATCCGCAAACACCACGTCGGCGCTGTGCACCTGCCAGACATCGTGGACAGACTCGACGGCGCGACCCAGCGCCTGGAACGAGCGGATGCGGTTGGCGCGCACATTTTGGATATCATCGCCAATCGCGCCGCCCACGTTCAACGAATCCCAGGGCTGCGGGCTGACGCCCCCATGGCGCGTAAAGACCGCCTGCGACACGTCGCCGGGGAATATGTCGAACGTATAGTAACGGATGCCGTTCTGTTGGGAAAAGGGCATGGCTATGCTTCCGCAGTCTTGACCACGGCAAACTTCTTGAGGAAGAATTGCCGCGTCTCGGACATCGATTCTTCGATGCTCGGATAAGCGAACCAGGCCGTGAAAAAGCCAAACATGGCGCCGGTCAATACCCGCAGGTAAGGCGTGCTCTCGCGGTAAGGGAGAATGGAGGCCAGCGCCCGCAAATCGAACTGGCTGAACAATTGCGAAAATCCGTCCAGGCCGATCGGCCCAAACGCGAGCGCGATCCACGCCAGCCAGTGCAGTTGCGGCCAGCGCCGGCCCGTCAGGCCAAACAGCAACCCGAAGGACAGGATGGCCGCGTAAATGGCTACATCGCGCTGGCAAAGCGCCACCTTATAGCCGACAGTTTCATTCCCCACATATTGCCGGGCTTGCAGACGGGAATAGGCGTTGGGATCATGGAGGCCCTGCAGGCCGGTGGCGGTCTCGAAATCCACGACGCCGGACACCCCCGCCTCTTTCAACGGATAAAAGGCCTGCTCGCCGAACAAGAAGAAGGAGCGGAACCCAAACTGGTGACAAAGCGGGCTGTAGGCCGTATAAACCACCCTGGCCGGGATGGGCGCTCCCGCTTTCATGAAGATGGGCGCCAGGAAGGGCAAACCGACATAAAGAAGAATAAAGAGATTCAACATCAACAGGTAATGGCGGGAGATCCAGAACATGACCTTGTCCGCGCCACTGATGACCTGTCCGCGTCTCACGCGCGCTTCATAGGTCTCGCCGCCCAACTGCTCGAGTTGACCGCGCCGGTCGCTGGCCGCGCCAAGCGTCATGGCTAGTTTCTGGCGGTCGAAGGGCGCTTTCAAGAGGTAGGGGCCGACTTCAACGACCGGGATTTCGAGCAGGTATGCACGCTGCAAGGCGGGGTCGGAATCGATATCCACCTCCGCCAGGCGATGAGGATGTTTGTCCTGCAAAGCATCCAGGTCGGCGCGCGCCTGCTCACACAGGCGGCAGTCCTTCCGTGTATAGAGGGTAACGACCAGCATTTATAGACCGAAATCCACCCACACCCCGAACTGCGCCAGGCGCTCGAAGGTACCGCTAAAAAGCATGATGCCGATCAGGACCAGCACAACGCCCATCCCGATCTCGACATAGCGCATGACCTTGCCATACTTCCGCAAGGTAGCAGAGACCCAACCAATTCCCAGCGCCGCCAGCAGGAACGGAATGGCCAGGCCGGCCGAATAGGCCGTGAGCAGGGATGCGCCCTGCGACACCGAGCCGCCGTTCAGCGCCAGGGTAAGGATCGCGCCCAGCACCGGGCCAGTGCAAGGCGACCAACCGGCCGAGAAGAACACGCCCAGCAGCGCTGAGGAGAGATAGCCCCATTTCGGGTCGGGTAGTTCCTGCACGCGGGTATCATATTCCAGGAAAGGGATGCGAAAGACGCCGATCATGTGCAGGCCAAAGATAACCACCACCACGCCGCCGATTTTGGCAAGGATGTAACGCAAATCGTATAACAAGCCGCCGAAGGCCGAGGCGGCCACGCCCAACAGGACAAAGACCACACTGAACCCCAGCACAAAAGCCAGGCCATGCGAAAATGTCGCCCAACGATTATTCCCCGCAGCCTCGCCGCCGGCTGCCCGCCCGCCCAGGTAGCCAATGTAAGCGGGCACCAGCGAAAAGACGCACGGTGAAAGGAAGGAAGCCAATCCGGCCAGGAATGCCAGCCCCAGGGTTATATTTGTAAAAGCCATGAATCTACCTCTCAAGATCGCTTAGAGTAATTCCACCCGCTATACGGTCGGTTCCTTGACGACGACCTGCGTGCCGACATTCGGCCAGGTCATCTGGACCTCATCTTGGTCCAACGTGACATACGGAACCGTCCAGCGGAAAATCCATTTTGCATCTTCCGGCGTAACGTTGATGCAGCCGTGCGACTTGCGCACGCCGAAATCATTGTGCCAGAACACAGCATGGATGGCAACCCCATCCCCGTTAATGAAGGAGGGCCAGCCAACCGCCGGGGTATCGTAGCCGCTGTCGGAGGCAGTATTGGCGGACATGTGGATCGAGGGCATCTTGCGCCAGACCGCCTGGGTACCCAGCGGGGTAGAGAAATCTCCTATGCCGCTCGAAATCTTGCAGAAATACACTTCGTTGTTTCCTTCGTAACAGGAAAGCGTTTGATAGAAGACATCCACAACGATCACTTTCAGCGCCGGGTCGAGTTCAGGCGTGATCGGCGCGATCTCGTCAGGAGTGATGATGTGAAATGCAGCAGCGTCCGCCCAGAAAATGTCGCCATAGCCATATCCCTTGCCGGCCGTCTCGTTGAAACGATACAAAATACGCCCGCTTTCATCCGTGCGTACCTGGTCGATCCAAACCACCTGGCTGTAATACAGGCGCGGCGTCTGCCCCAGCCCCATGAGGTAATTGAAACTGGGGGAACGTACCGGCGGGTTCTCCAGGACCAGGTCCACATACGGGACGCTGACTTCGGCCCAAAACCCGCCCTTGCCCTCCGGCAAGGCGGTGAGCGGGGTATTGGCCAGGTTCCTGACCGGCTGTAAATGCGGCACGTAAATATACCCTTGGGGGGTTTCCGCCCAGGTCTTGCTGGAACCCTGGAACACCGTGTTGCCAGCCGAATACGTATCCGTGCCGACCACACTGCGCGCCCACTCGACCACTGCATCTTCCGACAGACTGCCCACCGTAGCGGAGTAAGCGTTCGGCTTGGCTTTGACATCCGTAGAATACAGGTTGGGATACACGCTCACCCGTCCCAAGCGCTCGCCAGCCGGGAACTGCATGGGAGGTAACTGGAGCAGGGACAGGCGTTCCAACGGGTCGAACGCCAGGGAACCCAACCCCAGGCCGGCCAACTTCAGAAAATCGCGTCGGGAAATGACTGGTCTCATACCAACTTCCTACAATAGATTTCGGGCAAGGATAATCGTAAACACCATTAACGTCAACGCATGAATGAATCACAACCACAGATACGTTTTTATCTGCGTTTATCACGGGCGGACGTGTTGGCGGACGCAAGGCCCGCCCCTACGTATGCTGATGGGCAAGGCAGCCAATCCCTTACCCGCTTGCAAAAAAGGACTCCAGGCCGCGCAGGCAATCGGCGCTGACCTTATGCCCCACATCGGCCTGGCAGAAGGTCACCTGCGCCCCGGCCTGTTCGAGCAAAACGACTGACTGCCGGGCGCGCTCCAGCGGGACCAGGTTGTCCTGTGTGCCATGCGCGACGAAGAAAGGCTTACCCTGCAAGACGCGGCGCGCCAGCAGGTCGTCTATGCCGCCGGGCATGAAACCGGCCAGCACAGCCGCCCGGCGGATGCGCTGCGGGTAGAGCAGGGTCAGCGTATTGGTCAGCGCGCCGCCCTGGCTGAAACCGGCTACGTCGAATTGGGCCGCGTCCACTCCCACCGAAGCAGAGACCTCGTCCACGAGACGGAGCAAGGCCTCGGCGGCCGGCCGAAGGTCAGGTAACGAGGGCAGGCCCCACGATCCGGGCTGAAGCGGGCGCCAGGAGTAGCCTCCCTCCTGGGCCTTGTGCGGGGCGCGCGGGGCGATGATCCACAGGTCAGCCGGTAAATTGCGCACGAAGAGCCACATGGAGTTCTCGTCGCCCGTCCAGCCGTGCAGCAGGAGCAGGAAGCGGGCCGGGGATTGCGTTGCGTGGCGCACGCGCATCGTCCAGCCGTTGTAGGTCATCTGGTGGGTATTATTCGCGCCCGGCACGTTTCATGATCCAATCCATAATCGCGAAGATGACCAAGATCAGCGCAACCGGGGTCAAGCCGGCCAGCAGGCAGAGAAAGCCAACGACGGCCGCGCCCGGCCCGTAGATGAGATAAATCAATCCCAATCCAACCAGGAACAACAAGGCGAACGCGCCAACCGCCAGGCGGACATTGGTCTTGCGCGCATACTCGCGCAGGTCGCGGTTCAAGGATTGCCTCCAAACAGGGTACGGCGCAAGCGATGCGACCACGAGACGGCTCGCTTGAGTTCCGGCAAAGCGGCTACCACCGCTTCTTCGCCCCGCCGCGCCACTTCACGGACATCCACCTTGCCCAGCAGTTCGATGTCGGACACCGCCGGGCGGATGATGACGTCGGGCTTGTCCACTGCCAGGCGGTATTCGGCGATGGCGCGGTTGCCCACGTCCACCGAGCGCATGAAAATGTCGAAGGCCTGGGCGTAACGGATGTGCGCAAGCCGGTCGAGGATGGGTTTCGGCAGGCCGCTGGGGATCGGCAGGGGAACGGTCATGGAATGAGCGGGTTCGCCCATCGGCGCCTGAAGGGTAACGGCCACAACCGGCAGGGAGGGCGCCAATGCGCGCGCCACCGAGACCGGCACAGGGTTGAGCACGCCGCCGTCCACCAGTTCCCATTCGTGCCAGGGAAAGGCCGGGAAGATGCCCGGCACAGCGATGGTCGCCAGGATGGCATCCCGCACGCGCCCCTCGTCCAGCGTCACTTCACAACCGCAGTTCAAGTCCACCGCCGTCAAGACGCAGGGAATCGCCAGGTCGTCGAAAGTGCGTTCTCCCAGGGTGCGATCCAGCCACTTGCGGACGCCCGCCAGCCCCAGCAGGGAAGGCCGCCCTTCCGATGAGCGGCTATACAGGTGGGATTGATCTACCGCCGCAAAGGTCTCTTCGATTTCGTTAGGCGTATAGCCGGCGGCATAGAACACGGCTGCCAGGCCGCCAAAACTGGTGCCGGCAATGGCGCGGACGCGGAAGCCTTCTTTTTCGAGGCGGCGCAGCGCGCCAATGTGGGCGTTCCCTTTGGCGCCGCCGCCGCCGAGCGCAAGGGTAATATCCATACGGGTATAATTATACCCAAACAAGGAGGCGTTATAATCCCGGGCGTGAATCTCCGTCGCACATTCTACCCGCCCTCCATCCCCCCCGCCTACGCTCCCAACTTCATCCACCTGTACCTGGACATTGGCTGGTTCGGCGTCCTGAGCGGCTCGTCCATCACCTTCCTGACCGTCTATGCCGCGCGACTGGGTGCCAGCGGCCTGCAGATCGGCCTGCTGGGTTCCATGTCTGCGGCCGTCAGCCTGCTGCTGGCCATCCCGGCTGGGCGCTGGCTGGAACGCCAGGACATCAACAAAGCCGTCTTCCGCGCTTCCATCTGGTACCGGCTGGGCTACCTGTTGTGGGTGCCGCTCCCCTGGTTGTTCGGGCAGCAGGCCCAGGTGTGGGCCTTGATCGCCATCGCCTTCCTGATGGCCATCCCGCTCACACCGCTCTCGGTCGGCTTCAACGCCCTGTTCGCCGCCGCCGTCCCGACCGAATGGCGCGCCCAGGTTGCGGGCGTGCGCAACATCCTGTATGCGGTTGCGTTCATCCTGTCTTCGCTCGGCAGCGGCTACCTGCTCGAACAACTCGCCTTCCCCGCCAACTACCAAGTGGTATTCGGGATCGGGTTCTTCGGCGCGGCGATGAGCAGCCTGCACCTGTACTTCATCAAGCCCCTGCAAACGGACTCGCCCCCGCTTCGGGACAACCCTGAGCCTGCTCCCGTTGAAGAGAGCGCGCCCGCCCCCCGGCATTGGCTCGCCGCCCTGCGCCTGGACATCTGGAAGACCCCCTTTGGCCGCGTCCTGCTGGTCTTCCTGGGTTTCCACACCGCGCAATACATGGCCCTGCCGCTCTTCACGCTCTACATGGTGAACATCCTGGGACTGAGCGATGACCAGATCGGGCTGGGCACGGCGCTCTTCTACCTGACCGTGCTGGTCGGCTCAACGCAACTCGACCGCATCGTGCGGCGCTTCGGCCACCATAAAGTGACCGGCGTCAGCGTGGCTGGCCTGGCCGCTTATGCCTTCTTCCTGGCGCTCTCGAAAACCCCGCTGCACTATTACCTCACCTCCCTGGTCGGCGGGCTGAACTACGCGCTGCTGCTGGGCGCGTACGCCAACTACCTGCTCGAAGAGATCCCCGCGCACGACCGCCCGGCCTACCTGGCCTGGTACAACGTCGTGCTGAACGCCTCCATCCTGGCCGGTTCGTTGGGCGGCCCGCTCATCGGCAACGCCATCGGGGTGGGCGAGGCGCTCATGCTGGCGGCGCTGCTGCGCTTCCTCTCCGGGCTGGCGATCTTGAAATGGGGGTAACATCCGCAGATATCGCAGGTTTCGCAGAAAACCGCAATAAACGATACGTCCGCGTCTCTGCGGGTTCTCTCCGTTGCGGCTGAAACCTTTTGCGTCCCTCCCCCGGCACCAACGAGCCGGTAAAGTTCGACAGTCTGTGGTAATATCACCTCCGTGACAGAAAACGTTAAGGTCGTCGCCACCAACCGCAAAGCGGGCTTCGAATATTTCTTGCAGGAAAAGTTCGAAGCCGGGCTGGCCCTGCAAGGCAGCGAGATCAAGTCCATCCGCGCCGGGCAGATGAGCCTGGCCGAATCCTATGTGCAAGTGGACGGGGAACAGGCCTGGCTGATGGAGGCGCACATTGCGCCCTACGAGCAGGCCAACCGCTTCAACCACGAGCCGCGCCGCCCGCGCCGCCTGCTGCTGCATAAAAAGCAGATCCGCCAGTTGTGGAACGCCGTCCGCCAGAAAGGCATGACGGTTGTGCCGACGCGCGTCTACCTCAAAGACGGGCGCGCCAAGATCGAGATCGCGCTGGCGCGCGGCAAGAAGACCTACGACAAACGCGAGAGCATTGCCCGGCGCGACCGCGAACGCGACAGCGCCAGGGAAATGCGCGTCCGTTGACAACAAGGATGTGAGCATGGGGCCCTCGACCATTGGCGGCATCAACCGCCTGCCCGAGAACGAAAAACGCGACATCTACAGCCGGGTCGTCCCGCGCGAACTGTTGGAACGCTTCCACCTCCCTGAACCCGGCTCTGCCCGCCTGCAATCGCTGCTGGAGTTCAAGTTTGCGCCCGGCGCCAGCGACGTGGAGATGTCGCTCTTCCACGAACTGCGCTTCCCAGATCCGATCCTGTACGGGCACCTGACCGACACGATGAACGGCCAGATCCACGTGCTGCTGTACATCCTGAACGACCCGGACGCGCCGCGCTACAATGTGGACCGCATGCCGGACGGCAGCAAAACGCGCTTCGGCACGCTGACGCGCAACCTGGAGGCCGAGAAAAACGCCCTGGAGGCCGGGCTGGCCCCGGGTCAGGTGCGAAGCGGGCTGCGCCTGCTGCCGGCGGCCATCGCCTCGTTCGAGGCCTTCGTCCAGAGTTTGGGACACGAGCAGTACTTCGTCGAGCCGCTCTACTACCACAACGCGGTCATCTTCGAGCGTTACGGCTTCACTTACCAGATGGGCCGCCGCCGCATGGAGGCCATCCACACCGGCTTTTCGGAAGGCGGCGCGCTGCTGCCCCTGCTGGACGGTTCGACGCCCTTCCGCCAGCCGGAGGCCGCGAACAGCATCCGCCTGCGCTCGTGGGCCATCCACGACGGGCTGCTGGGCGAGCCGTTCACCAACGTGACTATGTACAAGCGGGTCGGCAAATCAGCCGGGGTGACCACCACGCCGGGATGCGGCTGGTAGGTTGCCAATACGCCAGCCGCCATACAGCCTGCCGCGTTGAAACGGGATATAATCATCCCAACAGACGCTGACCGCCTGTCGAAAGGAGAGCGACAATGATCTACCCAACCCTGCGCGCGACAGTCCACAAGGGCAAAATTCAACTATTGGACAAAGTGCAACTGCCCGAAAACGCCCTGGTCCTGGTCACTGTGATGGATGAGATCGCAATGGACTCGCTCACCCTGGGCGAACATCTCACGGCAGGGTTACAAGACATCCTGCTGGGACGGGTCACACAGGCGGATAGCCCGGAGGAACTGGCATCCCATCTCGATGAAATCCTGGCAAACGTATGATGGCTTACCGCTTCATCTTTACCGCCTGGTTCGACAAAAACCTGAAATCGCTGCGTAAACATAACCCGAATTTGCGCAGCGATTTTGAATCCTTCCTGGAAGCATTCGACGCCGAAGCGCATCCGATCATTCCGGGAACGGGCGGGGCGCGGAAGGCCCGCATGTCTGCCAAAGGCGGCGGTAAGCGGGGAGGCTATCGGGTGGTGTATTATCTCGTTCTCGAAAACACGGTCTGGCTGCTTACGATTTACGACAAAGTCCAAAAGGAAAACCTTACACCAGACGAAGAAAAAACTATCCAACAGTTGATCCAAAAAATCCGCGCCTCATGACATACACCTGCATATCCTCGGCGCATGTCCTGAAAGGTATTGCGCCCCTTCTGCTGATGTCCGCGGACTTTTCGCCAATGTCTGCGCCCTTTCGGCGGATGTTTGCCGGCTCTCCGCCGATGTCTGCGGGCTTTCGGCAAATGTCTGCGGGCTTTCGGCGGATGTTTGCCGGCTTTCGGCAAAGGACAGCAATCCTTCCGTTGATGTCTGCTGACCACCTGACACGCACCTGCCACAAAACCGTGTTATCCTCGGCGTATGTCCCATCGCATCCTCGTCGTGGATGACGAACCCTCGGTCACGGATCTCCTTGCGTACAACCTGCGCAAGGCGCTCTACGACGTGCGCGTCGCCGCGGACGGGCGGGAAGCCTTGCGCCTCGCCGCCCAATTCCACCCCGACCTGATCCTGCTCGACCTGATGATCCCCGAAGTGGACGGCCTGGACGTGTGCCGCGAACTGCGCAAAACCAGCAGCGTGCCGATTATCATGATCACCGCCCTCGGCGAAGAGACCGACCGCGTGGTGGGCCTCGAACTCGGCGCGGACGATTACGTGGTCAAGCCGTTCAGTGTCCGCGAACTGATGGCGCGGGTCAAGGCCGTGCTGCGCCGCGCCGAAAGCAAAACGGAAGAAAAGCCTGTCATCGTTTCGGGCAGTCTCCGTATGGATGTGGAGGCCCGTGCACTCACTGTGGACGACGCCCCCATCGAACTCACCCGTCTCGAATTCGACCTGCTCCATCGCCTGCTGGTCAACCGCGGGCGCGTCCTGACGCGCGAACGCCTGCTCGAACAGGCCTGGGGCTACGATTACGTCGGCGACACGCGCGCCGTGGACAGCGCCGTCAAACGCCTGCGCGCCAAACTCCACGCCGCCTCCCCCGAAGCCGATTGCATCGAATCCGTGCGCGGGCTCGGCTACCGCATCCCATAATGCAGACCATCCGCGCCCGCCTCTCGCTCGACACCCTGCTCGTGCTGGCCCTCGGCATGACGCTCGCCGCCGCGCTCGCCTGGCGGGCTGTCTCGGCGCTCTACGTGGACGCCCAACGCGACAACCTGCTTGCCCAGGCCGAACTCATCGCCGCCGCCTTGCAGGGACAGCCGCTCCCCGAAAACCCCCAACCCTATTCCCAGGCCTCCAACGTCGCGCCTGGGATTCACACTCGCCTGCTGACGGACAACGGCGCGGTCGTGGTCGGATTACCGTTTGCGGACGGATTCGTCCAGCCCCCGCTTGCGGAACAGACCGCATCCATCCCGACCTCCGACCTGCTCCAGCGCCCCGAAATCACTTCCGCCCTGCAAGGGGCTCCCGCCACCTCCATCCGACGCGTACTTGGCAACCAGCGTGTGCTCTACGCCGCCGCGCCCATTTTCACAGACGATGGCCACATCACCGGCATCGTCTACCTCGCCACGCCCCTGCCCGCCGCGGGATTGCCCGCGGACATCATCCTGGAGTTGACCGGCGCGGTCATCCTTGCCATCCTGCTGGCGTTTTTTGCGGGACGTTATTTATCACGCCAAATATCGAAGCCGTTGGAAGATCTGGCCTCCGCCGCGAACTCCATCGCCAGCGGAAACTTACAGACCCGCGTTCCCCCTGAAAACAAAATCGCCGAACTTCAAGAACTCAGCCAGACCTTCAACGACATGGCCGCCTCCCTGCGCCAATCGGACGGGGCCAAAAAAGCCTTCATCGCCGATGTGACTCACGAACTGCGCACCCCGCTGACCGTCATTAAAGGCACCATCGAAACCCTCGAGGATGGCGCGCTGGATGACGCCGAGGGACGCGGTCCCTTGCTCGCTTCGATGCACAGGGAGGCCGACCGCCTGATCCGCCTCGTCAACGAACTGCTGGTGCTCACCCGCGCCGACGCGGGCTCACTGCAACTGGACATCCAACCACTGGATCTGGTTGCGCTGGCGAACGAACGCTGTGAGTTGATGTCCAATCTCGCCAGGCAGCAGGGAGTGGAACTGAGAGTTAGTAGGTCAAATTGGCAATTTGACCAACACATCCTCGCCGACCGCGACCGCCTCGCCCAAGTCCTCGACAACCTGCTCGACAATGCCATCCGCCACTCGCCCGCAGGCTCGACCATCACCGTGTCCATCGAAGCAAAGGACGGCGGCTTCGAATGCGCCGTCGCCGATCAAGGGACCGGCATCCCTGCCGAACACCTGCCATTTATCTTCGAACGCTTCTACCGCGTGGAAAAATCGCGGGCGCGCAAGGACGGCGGCGCGGGGCTGGGTCTCGCCATCGCGCGGGCGCTGGTCACAGCCATGGGCGGTCGCATCTCGGCGCACAGCGCCGAGGGCCAGGGGACGACGATCACGTTCTGGCTGCCAGGGCAGTAACGGCTAATCGCCTTATACATCGAACCTGCCTCCCTATTGCCCACATCGTGACACATTCCTGACAGGGGTAACGATTATCCTGTAGCGCAAATTGGCCCTTCGACTTTGCTCAGGGCAAGCAAATTGCGTTACAAGGAGAATCCCATGAAACAGTTTCAAACCATCGTCAACACAGTATTGGCCTGCGCGCTGACCTTCTTTCTCATTGTCACCGGCCTGCCAAACGTGCAGGCGCGCGCCGCAACAGCCACGCCCCCGCCGTCCATAGCGGAAGCAGCCTCAACCCCCGTCCCGAGCGGCGTCGCAGGGTCTGCTTGCGACCCGAACCGCGCCATCCATGTCAGCGGGACGGCGGTGGTCAACGTCAAACCCGACCGCGCCTTGATCAAACTGGGCGTGCAGTCCAATGGACGGTCCGCGAAGGAGGCGCAGGCGAAAAATTCCGCCACGATCAACCAGGTGACCAAAGCCCTGAAAACGCTCGGCATCGAAGCCAAAGATATTGCTACGGATTGGTACTTTGTCGAGCCGCTGTACGAAGATTACGACTCGCTGCACATCAAGGGCTATCGCATCTACAACATCATCGAAATCACAGTGCGCGATGTGGACAAGGCCAACGACGCCATCGTTGCCGCGTTCCAGGCGGGCGCGAACCAGGTGGTGGATGTGGAATTCTACACCAGCGAATTGCGGAAATACCGCGACCAGGCGCGCGAGATGGCGATGACAGCCGCGTCGGAAAAAGCAAAGGCGCTTGCCCAAACCGCAGGCGCGGATACCAGTTGCGTGCTGAACATCAATGAAAGTTCCTCGTCCCATTTCAACGGCTGGGGCTGGTGGTGGTGGGGATATGGAAACAACCAGAACCAGTGGACGCAGAACGCTGTGCAGAATGTCGCGCCCACTGGCGGTGAAACGCCATCCATGGACGACGGCCCGGTCAGCGCGGGCATGATCTCCATTCGCGCTGAGGTCACGGCCACGTTTGGGCTGAAATAGGGATAATTTCCCGGAAGATCACTTACTCCCTTTTCCTGCCCATTGCACCCATTCCTGCCAGCAAGAGCGAAAGACTGATCACCACCACAACGATGAGGAGACTGTTCTTTGGGACGGACCTGGCTGGTAAGGTTTCCACGGGCTGGCTCGCAGCAACCTGCGTTGATGTAGGAGTGACCGGCGATGCCAGCGCCGCCGGGGATGCCTGCGTAGCGACCGGGGACGGGGGAGGCGTCAATGAAGCGGGCGCGGGCTGGGTGGCGCTGGTTTTGATGAGCAACTTCTGCCCCGGCGCGATCACTTCCGAAGACAGGTTGTTCAGGCGCTTGATCTCCGCGATGGTCGTATCGTATTGGATCGCCAGCGTCCAGAGGGTTTGCCCGTATTGGACTTCGTGGAACACCTCGCCGCCTGGCAGGGCCGTGTTCCGCGTGACCGGCAGCATCTCCTGGGGCGACAACCCATACTGGGCCGCCTGCGTGATCATGCCAACGCAGGCGGCTTGCGTCATCGGAATGCCGGTCAGGATGGGATAGGCGTCATATTGCATCTTGCCGCTGCTGGTGCTGAGTGCGGTTTCCAACACCACCACATAGGCCGCCACCGCCGCGCCAATGTCGCTGCGGTTGGGAGAAAGCATGGTGTTGGTGTGCACGTCGTCGCTCAGCCACATGGAAATTGCCTCCTGGGCGTCCGAGGCGAAGCCCCAGTTCTCGGAGCGATAGCCATCCAGCGACAGGTCGCCCAGCAGCGGGTAGCCGCGCGCCAGCAGGTCCTGCCCAAGCGTCATGCCGCAGGGACGCTCGTGCCCGACCATGCCCCCCGAGGCAGCCAACGCGCTGGCTTGTTCCGCCGCAACCTGCATCAGGACGGGATGAACAGCCAGCGCATTCAGCCCGCGCGAGAGGCGCAGGTCGTTGACCGCAGCGATGACCTCCGCCGGGGAGGGCGCGGAGGCGGTCGGCGTCCCGGTCAGGGGCGCATCCTGTCGGGGGCTGGAAAAATGCCCATGAGCCGAAGCAGGCCGGAGAGGGGAAAGAACGAAGAGTCCAAACGAAAGGATTACAAGCGCTGGCCAGGTCACTTTTTTCTTCATCGGGTCATCCTGGTTATATGTTGCAAATTGTAAGCGAAAAGTAACATGAAATCAGCCCCTATTCTCCCAAAGGGGATGCTATCCCCAAAGGGGATGCTATAATTAGCGCGGAGGTACTGGAAATGACCACTTCGATTATATTGACCATTCTGATCACCATCGTCCTACTGGCGATTGGCGGCGGTTTGATAGTCCTGATTGCCTATGGGATTGGCTGGCTGATTCACTTTGTGACGAAATTCGACTTGTTCCAGTCCACCCTGCTTGGGCTGGCAGGTATGTTTGCCTTTGGAATTCTGGCAGAACGGACTTTCTCGGCCATTACGTCAATCGCCAGGAACGACCTGGGAGGTGAAGAGTTCGAAGATTATTATGACGATGACTTCGAAGATGAGTTCGACGATGACTTCGGGGAGGATGAAGAAGAACCGTCTGATGCCTATCCAGGGATTCCGCGCTGGCGGCAACCTTTGAAGCAGGTGGATTTTTCGAAAGCCAGGCCAAACGACCTGTGTCCGTGCGGCAGCGGACGCAAGTTCAAGCATTGTCACGGCGCAAAACGCCCGACCACGTAAGACACAAAGACTATCAGGCTGTCGAACCAACCGATGTTCATCGACCAGGTAGAAATCTACGTAAAATCCGGCAAGGGCGGCGACGGCGTCGTACACTTCCGCAAGGAGAAATATGTCCCGCGCGGCGGGCCGGACGGCGGCGACGGCGGCAAGGGCGGCGATGTGATCCTCGAGGTCAAGCCCACACTCAACACGCTCCTCTTCCGCCACAAGGAACGCTTCGTGGCCGAGGCCGGCCAACCCGGCGGGCGGCAAAATATGTTCGGCAGGTCGGGCGAGGACCTGGTGATCTACGTCCCGCCCGGCAGCGTGGTGTTCGAGATTTCGGATGACGCTTCCCTTTCGCTCCTGGGCGACCTGACCCTGCCGGGGCAGCGCCTGACGGTGTGCAAGGGCGGGCGCGGCGGACGCGGCAATACGCACTTCAAGAGTTCGATCAACCAGGTGCCGCGCACCGCCGAAAAAGGCGAACCGGCCGAGGAAAAGCGCCTCAAACTGGAACTCAAACTAATCGCCGATATCGGGCTGATCGGCGTCCCCAACGCGGGCAAGTCCACGCTGCTCTCTGCGCTGACCAACGCCCGCCCCAAGATCGCGGCCTATCCCTTTACGACGCTGGAGCCCAACCTGGGCGTGGCCGACATCGACGAGGATACCACTGTCGTGCTGGCCGACATCCCCGGCCTGATCGAAGGCGCGCACGCAGGCGTCGGGCTGGGACACGACTTCCTGCGCCACATCCAACGCACCCGCGTCTTGATCCACCTGCTGGACGGGCTGTCGCCTGACCCGCTGGCAGACTACAGCCAGATCAACAGCGAACTGGCGCTCTTCGACCCAAACCTGGGGAAGAAGCCGCAAATCGTGGCCCTGAACAAAATAGACCAGCCGGAAGTCGAGGAAAAATTCAAGGAACTGAAAGCGGCCTTCAAGAAGCGAAAAGTGGACCTGCTGTCGGTGTCTGCGCTGGCGCGCACCAACGTGCGCGAGTTGCTCTTGAAAGCCGCCGCCAAACTGGCTGAAGCGCCGCTGCTGGAAGAAATCGAATTGCCCATGCCTGTTTACCGCGCGGAAGAAGACCCGCGCGCGTTCGTGGTCAGCCGCGAGCCAGATGGCAGTTGGCGCGTCTCTGGCGCGGCCATCGAACGCTCGGCCGCCATGACGTATTGGGAACACGCCGGTTCCCTGCGCCGCTTCCAGAAACTGATGGAACGCCTGGGCGTGGACGAGGCCCTGCGGTCGGCCGGCGTCAGCGAGGGCGAGACCGTCCATATCGGGAATTTCGAGTTGGAGTGGCAGGAGTAAATTCGTAAAGATCAGTGTAGATCAGTGGATAGAAACCTTCGCCAAAGGAAAAAAACATGTCCAATCAAACGTACGACTTCGTCATCGTCGGCTCCGGTTTCGGGGGCGCAGTTTCGGCTATGCGGCTGGCCGAAAAGGGCTACTCCGTGCTGGCGCTGGAAAAAGGCAAGCGCTTCCAGGATAGCGATTTTGCGACCTCCAACTGGCAATTCTGGAAGTACCTGTGGGCGCCCGGACTGCGCGCTTTCGGCGTCTTGCAGATTTCCATCACCAAAGGCGCGATGGTACTGCACGGCGCGGGCGTGGGCGGCGGGAGTTTGGGATACGCCAACGTGCTGGAAATCCCCAGCGATGCCACCTTCGCCACCCCAGCCTGGAACCGTCCGCTGGACTGGGGCAAGACGCTCGCGCCGCACTACGAGACCGCCCAAAAGATGCTGGGCGTGACGCGCAATCCAAAGTTCTGGAAGGCCGACGAAGTGATGCGCGCGCAAGCCGAGGAGCGCGGGTTGGGTCACACCTTCCGCGCCACCGAGGTGGGCGTGTTCTTCGGTCCCGAAGGCCAGACCGTGCCAGATCCGTATTTTGGCGGCGAAGGCCCCGAGCGCGCTGGCTGTCATCACTGCGGCGGCTGCCTGGTGGGTTGCCGCCATAACGCCAAGAACACCCTGCCCAAGAACTATCTCTACTTCGCCGAAAAATACGGCGCGCAGGTGATCCCCGAAGCGGAAGTGACCGATGTCCTGCCGGTGAGCCTGGACGGGAAGCAGGGGTACGAGGTGACCTGGCGGTCTGCGACGCGCTTGTTTGACGGAGGCAGGCCGACGGTCCGCGCGAGAAGCGTGATCTTCGCCGCGGGCGTGATGGGGACGATGAACCTGCTCCTGCGCCTGCGGGAGTCGTCCCTGCCCGAACTGTCCCCGCGCCTGGGCGAGAGCGTCCGCACCAACTCCGAGGCGCTGCTCGGTTCGGTGGCGCGCAAGTCGGATGTCGATTATTCGGAGGGCATCGCCATCTCGTCCATCTTCAACGCGGACGAGGTGACGCGCATCGAGCCGGTGCGTTACCCGGACGGCTCGTCGCTGATGCGCTTCGTGTCTGCGCCGCTCATCTCGCACGGCGACAGCGTGCCGCTGCGCATGTGGAAATCATTTTGGTGGAGCCTGACGCATCCGCTGGATGCCCTGAAAGCGATGGTCCTGCCAGGCTGGGCGCATAACATGACCATCTTGCTGGTAATGCAGCACGTGGACAACCGCATGAAGTTTCGCCTGGGACGCGGGCTATTGACGCTCTTCCGGCGCGGGCTGGTGGCCGAGCCAGACCTGGACAAACGCATCGGCGCGCGCGTGAACGTAGGACACGACATCACACGCCAGTTCGCGGAACGGACGGACGGCGTGCCGATGGGCTCGCTGGGCGAGAACCTGCTCAACCTGCCCACCACCGCGCACATCCTGGGCGGCGCGCCCATTGGCAAGGACGCTTCCGAAGGCGTGGTGGACGTGAATTTTGCCGTGCACAACTACCCCGGCCTGTACATCGTGGACGGCTCGGTCATGCCGGGCAACCCCGGCGTGAACCCCAGCCTGACGATTACGGCGCTGGCCGAGTATGCCATGAGCAGGATTCCGAAAGCGCGATAGAAAACAAAGGAGCCAAGGGAGATCAACCTTTGGCTCTTCCTGTTTCAAACCTTATGCGCCGGTGAATATCTTGATCGGGTTGGAAGCGCTGAAACCCGGTGATGGCTGGAATAATGAGGAACATAAATGGCAAAAGAAAAACTCAGGTTGGCAGGTTGGATGGCTATAGCAAATGCGCTGATAACAATATTGATTATCGGATCGTTTGCCTTTTTCAGGGCGCATTTGGGAGAACAAGCAGAGATCGCCCAGGCGATATTGATGGCTGTCAGTGCATGGCTTTTCATATGTGTTTTCTTGTCCTTGAAAAAAATGCTGAACACGGGTTTCGGTTTTTACGATACGGATGTTTTTATCAAATGGATTACTTGGATAAAAGCGGTTTTAACAGCAGTCAGCGTGGTCCCACTTTTTGTTCCTCGAGCAGAACTGGGAGTTGGAATACTGGGTTCCCTGATATTAATAATTCCTATGGGCATCATTCTCATCTTGTTATCAGTCACACTGCTCAGGCTAGAAGACAACCTTTATGAACTGCTTAAGCCTTTCGCGTACGTTTCCATAGCAACCGGCTTCTGCTTTACGGCAATTTCTTTAATCCCGTTTGCGCTTATCACAGGCGCGGCATCTGACATTATATTAGGAATGATTTTCTTCAGGGCAGCAGAAACTGGCAAGACGGACGCAATGAGCAATAACTTAAGGTCGTCTATAGCAACAACCATTGTAAGAATCATAAGCAGTGTGGTAGGCTTTGTAAATGGCTTATGGCTAATATTTGCGGGGGCGTCGTACTTTAAAGAATCAAGTCCATATTACGAATTGATTGCCCTGGTTCCGAAGGCTTACAGAGATCAGTATGATATACTCTTTTGGTTTCCAATCACAGCGTTGACTGCTCCTTTATTGGGGGCGTTATTAGGAACGTTGGTCGGATTGTGCATAAATCGCCTTTTCCAGCGTGAAATAGACCCAACAATTATGAGGCTTGGCACAATCTTCGGTGGAGTAGCAGGTTTTTTGAGCCAGGGCGCTGTGTTTTTGAACATCTATGCATCTTAGAGTCCACTGCAAAACCTTCCATTGTTCTCAATCGCCGCAAGCCGCAGCCCGGCAGTTCCGCCCAAAAATGTGCGATAATAGGCTTATTCCTTTTACGAGTGGAGGGCTCGATGCCAGATACGACCGACCTGTACACCACCACGCCGGGGCGCATCGTCATGTACGCCGTTGACTGGTGCCCGGATTGCCGCCGCGCGCGCTTCTTCTTCAAGCGCAAGAACATCCCCGTGCTGGACGTCAACGTAGACCAGGACAAGGAGGCCGAAGCGTTCGTCAAAAAGGTGAACAACGGCAACCGTTCCGTGCCGACCATCATTTTCCCGGATGGCGCGAAATTGGTCGAGCCGTCCGAAGCGCAACTGGCGGCCAAGTTCAGTTAGAACACAACCCGAGTCCCATCAGCGTCCCGTCATTCATCATTCCCCTTAAGCGTTCCGCCGCTGGGTGAGGGGGGCACCCAACGGCGGAACAATTCTTATTTTACACATTTCTTCGAAAAATGCAATACCTTTTTCAATATTTTAAGGAATCTCCACAATTAATACATGATCGCGCTGACCCGAAAAACGTTTACAATTACGACCACAAGGAGCCAGCCATGAAAAAGAACCTGTTGCCCCCCGTAATCCTCGCGCTCTTCCTCCTTTCGGCCTGCGACGGCTGGGTCTACGTTGTGCCGACCTTCCCTGCCCCGCCGCCCACGCTGACGCCGTCCATTTTCACGCCCACGCCCCTGGTCCTGACCGCAACGAATACCGCCGCAGTCGTGACAGTTACACCGATGAACACGGCCCAGCCAGTTCCAACAGACACCGCCACGGCCTTCACCGAGGCGCCGACCGTTCCCGCGACCTTCACCAGCCCGCCTCCCGCTTCGCCCGTCCCCGGCAGCATCGGCGTGGAAGTGCTGGGCTGTAATACCAGCATAGACATCACGCACGGCATGGGCGAAGTGACCAACGGCTTCGTGACCCTGAAGAACGCCAGCGGCAGCGACATCATTGATTTATGCACCACCCTGTTTGCGCTGGACGAAGGCCGCGTCCACCCGGATAAAACGGTCTGCCTCCCGACCCTGGGGAACGGCTTCCAGGTGACGCTCAAACTGACCGTAGACAGCACCTACAAACAGGATACCCCTATCCAGGTCGAGGTGAAAAGCGGGGAGACTCTGCTGGCGCGCATCGGGCAAGCCTCTTGCAAGGACATCGGACTGTTCGCGCCTGCCCCCGCGTCCCTGTTGACGCCGGTGGCTATACCATAACAAAGATGGCTCAGTAACAGTGACCGTATGTCTGACTCGAACAGGGATATCCAAATTCCCTTCCGAAACGGAAAATACAAATTGACGTATTTTCCGTTTCGGATATAATCGCTCCAACTACCCGCCCAGGCCGCAGATATCATCACGATAAAGAATAGACTCTGGAAAGTTTTCCTGAAAGGAGGTCGTTTATCATCTAGATATTCATTCCAGATTGTTTTGTTTTCAATCTTTTGCCAAAGGAGAGAGAATAATGAAACTCAGTTCATTTCGTATCATTGCCTTGGTTGCATTGACCAGTTTGCTACTGGCGGCCTGCGGTGGCGCAAGCGGTGGAGGCGGCGCGCCTATGAAAGAAATCGGCGAGGGAGAAGGGGAGGTATCCATCATTGCCTGGGCCGGTTACGTTGAACGCGGTGAAACGGATCCGGCCTATGACTGGGTCACTGAATTCGAGGCTCAGACCAACTGTAAAGTATCGGTCAAGACAGCAGCGACTTCCGATGAAATGGTTTCGCTGATGAATGAGGGCGGCTTCGATCTGGTAACCGCTTCTGGTGATGCTTCCAACCGATTGATCGCAGGCGGCAAAGTACAAGAGATTAATCTCGATTTGATCCCTTCATGGAATACGGTGGATGAACGGTTGCAAAATGCGCCCTGGCATACCGTGGATGGGAAACACTATGGCACGCCATACCAGTGGGGGCCGAATGTATTGATGTATAACACGGAAGTCTTCACAGAAGCGCCGACATCCTGGGATATAACCTTCGAAGAAACAGTCCTTCCCGATGGTCAATCGAACAAAGGCCGTATTCAGGCTTTCGATGGACCGATCTTCATCGCTGACGGCGCCCTTTACCTGAAATACCACAAGCCCGAACTTGGTATCGACAATCCTTACGACCTGGACCAGAAACAGTTTGACCAGGTTATCGAATTGTTACGCGGCCAGCGCGTGTTGGTCAACCGCTACTGGCATGACGCCTTCGTACAGATGGACGACTTCAAAAACGAAGGCGTAGTGGCCTCAGGCTCATGGCCGTTCCAGGTAAATCTATTGCAGTTCGAAGGCGCGCCAATTGCTTCTGTGATCCCGATCGAGGGCGCAACGGGTTGGGCAGATACCACAATGATGCATGTAGACGCTCCACACCCGAATTGCGCCTATAAGTGGCTGGAATGGTCGCTCAACCCCAAACTGCAAGGTGACCTGGCAGCCTGGTTTGGTTCTGTCCCGGCCGTTCCGGCAGCCTGCAAAGGAAATGAGTTGCTAACCGACGAAGGCTGTGCGATCAACGGTTTTAATGATTTCGATAAGATCTGGTTCTGGCGCACGCCTACGGCTGCATGTAGCGACGGCGCAGGGAACTGTGTCCCTTATAGCGAGTGGGTGAATGCGTATATCGCCGTAATTGGCGGACAATAAACCGATTTAGTAAACACAACTGCGCCGGGTTCTCCCGGCGCAGTTGGAATGGCGAAAGGGATCATGACCAGCGAGCATTCGGCAGTCATTTTTTCGAAAGTCAGCCGTCATTTTGGGGATGTCAAAGCGGTGGATTTTGTTGACATGGACATTCGCGGCGGCGAATTCTTCTCCCTTCTGGGACCTTCCGGGTCAGGCAAGACCACCTGCTTGCGCCTCATTGCCGGGTTCGACCGCCCAACCTTTGGGAAGATCCTGCTTTATGGGCAAGATGTTTCCAATTTGCCCCCATACGAGCGGGATGTAAACACTGTCTTCCAAGACTATGCGCTCTTTCCGCACATGACCGTTGGCGAAAATATTGCTTACGGGCTGATGGTCAAGAAATTTCCAAAAGAAGAGCGGGAACATCGCGTGAAAGAAATGCTCGACCTGGTGCAACTATCCGGGATGGCAACCCGCAAGCCCAACCAACTTTCGGGCGGACAGCGCCAACGCGTGGCGCTTGCCCGCGCGCTGATCAACAATCCCAAAGTGCTGCTGCTAGACGAACCGCTCGGCGCATTGGACTTGAAACTACGCCAGCAAATGCAAGTGGAATTGAAGGCATTACAAAAGCGCGTAGGGATCACTTTTATCTTTGTTACGCATGACCAGGAAGAGGCGCTGACAATGAGCGACCGTATTGCGGTCTTCAACCAGGGCAAGATCGAACAGGTTGGCACCCCGGCAGAAATCTATGAACATCCGGCTACTGCTTTCGTAGCGGGCTTTGTAGGCGTCTCCAACCTGGTACGTGGGGATTTGGCGCAACGGATTACGGGATCAAAAACCACTTTCTCGATCAGGCCCGAAAAAATTCATTTGATGGGGACAACAGACAAAGCAGGAGCAGGCGCGATCGTTGTAGATGGACGCGTACGCGATGTCATCTACCTGGGCTTGTATACCCGTTACCTGGTCGAGTTGGAGGGCGGAGGCGACCTGGTAGTTGTCGAACAGAATTTGAAGGCAACCTCCATGGATGTGCTGACTCAAAAAGGACAACGCATACGCTTATCTTGGAAGAAAGAGCACATGCGCCAGATCGGTGGGTAAGATGTTGCGACGACTGTCAACTTACCTTTATCAACGCCCCAAACTGGTCCTGGCCTTGTTGCTGGGACCGCCCCTGCTCTATATGGGCGTGGTGTATCTAGGCTCATTGTTCGCCTTGCTTCTCAATAGTTTCTTCCGGCTGGATGGCTTTACCGGGCAAGTCGTACATGAGTTCACCCTGGCAACCTACGCTCAATTACTGAAACGCGCCAACCTGGACGTGATTACACGCACCACAACAATGGCCGCAACAGTGACGATTGCTGACGCGCTGCTTGCCTTTCCACTAGCGTACTACATGGCAAAATTTGCCCCGCCGCGCATCAAAACCATCCTATACCTAGGAGTGATGTTGCCGCTCTGGTCGAGTTATTTGGTACGTGTATATGCTTGGAAACTCATCCTGGCAAAAGAAGGAATTGTTTCCTGGTTTATCGATCTATTGCACCTCAATGCCCCGCTGGACTGGTTGCTCGACCTGCCAGGTATTGGCGGATCATCATTGGCGCTTTCACCCATCGGGGTGTTTATTGTCTTCTGCTACATCTGGCTGCCTTATATGATCCTGCCCATCCAGGCAGCGCTGGAGCGCGTGCCGCGTTCATACGAAGAGGCCTCCAGCGATTTGGGCGCAAAACCAGCCGAGACCTTCCGCCATGTCACGCTGCCGCTGTCCCTGCCGGGCGTAGTAGCCGGTTCGATTTTTACGTTTTCGCTTACATTGGGCGATTTCATTGTGCCGCTCTCGTTGGGCAACTCCAAGTTTTTCATTGGGCAGGCGGTATATTCACACCAGGGGACTTCAGGGAATATCCCCCTGGCCGCAGCTTTCACGATGGGACCAGTAGTCATAATGCTCGTTTACCTGCTCATTGCCCGCAAATTAGGAGCGTTCGATGCCCTCTAACGGCAACTCGTCATTAGGATTGAAATTGGCGGCTTTGGGAACACTGTTGTTCCTACATGTACCCCTGGCCATCATTTTTATTTACGCCTTTACGACCGACGAAGCCACCTACACCTTTCCGCTGCCCGGCATGACAACGAAATGGTTTGGCGTGGCCCTGGGACGAAACGATCTCTGGCAAGCCCTGGCTTTATCGGTCAAGGTGGCTTTAGTTGCAACCCTGGCTGCGCTTCTTCTCGGGACCCTGGCGGCTGCCGCCGTTCACCGCAGCAAATTCTTTGGCCGGGAGGCTGTCTCTTTCATGCTGGTACTGCCAATCGCGCTGCCTGGCATCGTCACTGGCATTGCCCTGCGTTCTGCAATCGGCTCTCTCGATATCCCCTTCTCGTTCTGGACGATAGTCATTGGTCACGCCACTTTCTGCGTAGTGACGGTCTATAACAACGTGCTGGCGCGTTTCCGGCGCACGAGCAATTCCCTGATCGAAGCGTCAATGGATTTGGGCGCCAATGCGTTCCAGACCTTTCGCTATGTGGTGTTGCCGAATATTGCTACCGCTTTGCTGGCGGGCGGGATGCTGGCATTTGCGCTCTCGTTCGACGAAGTAATTGTCACCACTTTCACCGCCGGGCAGCAAACCACATTGCCAATCTGGATTTTCAGCCAGTTGACCCGTCCTCGCGACAGGCCTGTAACGAACGTGGTAGCCCTGTTTGTGATCTTGATTACTGTTATTCCTATCCTTCTGGCCCAGCGCCTGACGGCCGAGACCAGCGACACCGGGGAAACAAAAATCTAAGTCGAGTCGCGCTCATCTAACGCCTCGAAGGACTCACTCTTCCGTAAATACGAGCGCACCAGGTTGCGCCGGGAGAAGTGCCCGAGCGTGAAGAGTTCGATGAACAGCGGGCCGCCGAACAGGGCGCGCGCAATCGCGTCCACGCCCCAGCCCCTGGCGTGTAAATCCAGCGTCCGGGCGCCCATCTCCTCCAGGTAGGCGATTTTTTCCTGCAACTCGCTGTGCGGATTTTCGCGCACGCGCGCGCTGCCGGGGAAGAGACAGGTCAATTCCAAGCCGGCAACCTTCTTCAACGAGGCGATTACGCTCCAGATGTCGGCCTCGGCCAGCAGGGCGCGGTCCTGGCCGCCTACGAACAGGTCGCCGCTGAACAGCCAGCCGCGCTCAGGCTCGTACAAACACAGATGGTCAGGAGCATGTCCCGGCGCGGCAATGACGCGGAAGGTCGAGCGGCCGGCCTGGATGACGTCGCCATCCACCACCGGCTTGCCCGCCGAGGCCTGCGGCCACCCCCACGTGACCCGCCGGTAGGGATGCAGGGGTTGATTCCGGCGGGGATCGGCCAGCACGGGCAGGGCTAGCGGGTGGGCGTAGATTTCCAGGCCAGGGAAGGCGCGCTGCAAGAGGCCGTTGCCGCCGATGTGGTCTTCATGGCTGTGCGTATTGAAAAGTGTGCCGGGCGGCCGGTCGCGCAGGAAAGCGGACAGTTCCGACGCGCTATGCGCACAACCGCTGTCCACCAACAGGCCGTCCACCAGGTAGGCGGTCGTCCAATAGCGCCCGCGCCCGGCAATGGTGCGCGCCAGGTCCAGACGGATGACTGATTCGTAAGAGGTGCAGCGCAGCATACCCGATTGGAACGGGGTGGACAGTCTTACACCCTGAAGATCAAATCCAGGTACTTTTTCAACATGTCGCTCACCAAGCCACGCATGGGAATGGTGGATGCCATGCCATAGACGGGCGCCATCGCGCCTTTCTCTTCGGGATGCGCCTTGACGTGCTCCACCGCCTCGCGCAGGTCGGCGACGAAGCGCTCCGCGACGCCGGGCTGTGCCTGCCGCAGCGTGACGCACAGGTGGACGCAGGTGGGTTTGTGCAACCCGTTCAGGCTCCATTTTCTGTGGGACATGAAGTCCAGGACTTTGTAGATGTCGAGCGAATCGGACGCGAAGGCCACCACAAAGAGCGGATCGCCCAACACGCGCAGTTCGGGGATGCGGCGGATGCCTTCCTTGACCTTCGCGGCGGTCTCCAAAATCCGCTTGGTCGCGTCGAGGTAGCCCTGCTCGCCGATGGAGGTCAGCGCGGCCCAGCAGGCGGCCGAGAGCGCGCCGGGACGGCTGCCCGCGAAGGCGGGTGAGAAGTACAGTCCGCCCGGCCAATCGCTGGCGGTGTAATACTGGTGATGCAACAGGTCGAAGCCGCGATACAGGATGACCGAGGTGCCCTTTGCGGCGTAACCGTACTTGTGCGTATCCGCGGATATGGAAGTGACGCCCGGCAAACGGAAATCGAATTTCGAGACGGGATAGCCGAGCCGCTCCGCCCAGGGCAGGACGAACCCGCCCAGGCAGGCGTCGGTGTGGAAGCCGATCCCGCGCTGGCGCGCCAACTCGGATAATTCCTCGATGGGGTCGATGGCGCCGTGCGGGAACGTGGGAGCAGACCCGACGATGACGACCGTGTTTTTGTTGATGGCCTTTCTCGCGGCGTTTACATCCGCGCGGTAATTTTCGTCAATCGGGATGTGGACAGTCTTGATATTGAAATACTGGCTGGCCTTGTCGAAGGCGGCATGCGCGGTGATGGGGACGATCATCTCAGGTTTGGTGATGCCCTTTTTTTCCCGCGCCCAATCGCGGTAGGCCTTCATTGCCAGCATGATGCTTTCCGTCCCGCCTGAGGAGACCGCCCCGTGGACATCCTGTCCCTCGCCGCCGAGCATGTGGGCGGCCATCGCCACGATCTCGGCCTCGAATTTCGTCGCGCTCGGCCACACGTCCGCGTGGAGCGGGTTGGCCTGGGAATTGATGGCGTAGACCTGATTGAGAAATTCGATATGGCCCTGGTCGCCGTGATAGACCGCGCCGGAGACGAAACCGTCCCTCCAGACTGCCTCCTCGTGGTCGCGCATGGCCTGCATGTCGCGCAGGATGTCGGCGTGGGCGCGTCCTGTGGAGGGAATTTGGGCAAAGACGGGAAATTTATCCTTGTACGGCTTGACCGAACTTTCCAGCCCGTCCATTATGCCGTCGTATTCCTTTTCGATCTTCTGGCTCATGCCAGGGAAGGCTTTGAGGGTCTTTTCGGCTTGTTTGAAAAAGATGTCTTTGAGGCTCATGGTGTGACTCCAACCAGTGGTCGAGTAGCCTCGTGCTCGTCGGGGCGTATCGAGACCACCTTCCGATTTGGGATTTTGGATTTGCAATTGTGCGGTAGTCGAGTAGTCCAAAGCGTTCGTCGCAAAGGGCATATCGAGACCACCACATTTCCAGGAAACAATCTCTTGTATGCGGCTCGCTGGTCTCGATACGGCGAAAGAACGCCGCCTACTCGACCAACGGTGTCACATGGAACTACACGACGCGATTCAAGCGCGCATAAATCTTTTTGTTGCTCTCGTAGATCGCCATGAACTCGGCAAACATTTCATCGTACAGTTTGCGGTTTTCAGGCTGCGGCTGGTATGTCTTTGCAACCGGCACGTGCGCGCCGATCTCCTCATAGCGGAGGATGCCCAGCGCCGCGTCCGCTAACAACGCTGCCCCGCGCACGTTGACCTGGATGGGGTCCTTCATCTGGCGGATCGGACGATCCATCACATCGGCGTGGATCTGGCACCAGATATCGGACTTGGCCCCGCCCCCGACCATATTGACCACTTCGGCGCGGCAACCATTGAACTGCTCCACATATTTCAAGAGCCAGCGCGAGTTGAAGGCCACCCCCTCGAACACGGCGCGCACCATGTGCTCGCGCGTCGTCCCGAGCGACTGGTTGTAGAACCCGCCGCGCACGGTGTGATCGTCTACAGGGGCGCGCTCACCGTAGAGCCATGGCAGGAAGATGACGCGGCCGCTCCCAGCGGCCGTCCGCTCTGTGATCTGGTCGAAAAGTTGGTAGGCGTTCTTCGGCTTCTCACCGCCCCACAACTCATCCTTGTGGAACAGGATGTTGTCGCGCAGGAATTGCAGGCACACGCCCGCGCATTCCTGCTCATCCGTCAGCAAGTAGCGCCCAGGGATTCCGGAGGGGAGCGCAGCAATGTTGTGGAACAGGTCGGTCTTCTTGGACGGGACGTGACACGTCAGCCAGGACGAGGTCCCGATGTAGAGATGCGGCTCGAAGTCCCGCACCGCCCCGGACCCGACAGCGGCGGAGTGGACATCGGGCGAACCCATCACCACCTGGACATCCTCCCGCAGCCCCCACGCGCGCGCCACGTCCGCGTGGATGGGACCGAGGATGGAGTTGGCCGGCTGGAGGTCGGGAAGTTTCGAGCGCGCGATGGTCGAATAGCGGATGAGCGTCTCGTCATACATCACGTTGGAAATCTTCCGGTTGTCGGTCACCCAGTGCAGGACGATGGAGTTGAACGAGGCAGCCATGCGCCCTGTCAGGCGGAAACCGATGTAGTCCATCGGCTCGAGGAATTTGAAGGTCCGCTGATAGATCTCAGGGTGTTCGTGCTTGAGATACAAAATGTGGGCAATAGGATCCTTCCCGGCGTTGCCGGGGACGCCGCCCGTTACGCTGATCCATTTGAGGAGTTTGCCCGGCGCGTAGCCCTGGAGCGGACCGCCGGCGATCTGACGGATGTACGGTGCGCCGCGCGCGTCCATCCAGATGATGGCGTTGCCGAGCGCATTCCCCGCTTCGTCCACCGCCACCGTCCCGGACCATTGACCGGTGGAGGCCACCGCGACGATCTCCTCGCTTGGGGCGAGACCGCGCGCGAGCAGGCGTTTGACCGCCTTGTCGATGGCCTCCCACCACTCGGCCGGGGATTGCTCGGCCCCGCCGTTGTCGAAGAGCAAGAGACGTGTTTCCTCGAATTCACTGCCCAGCAGTTCTCCCTGTGTAGAGAATAGCGCCACTTTGGGACCCGATGTGCCCAGGTCAATGGCAAGAATGAAACGATCTGTGGATGACATCCCGCACCTCATTTATCAGGATTTTACAACATCCCAATTATTGCACAAAATTCCCCAAAAAGACACTTCTTCCTCACGAATCGTCAAATCCGTTTGATGGTTTCATCTATCGTTGGTAAAATAAACGCAGGTATTTACCTCAAGGAGAATGCTATGGGATACGTCATCGGACCAGATGTAAGTTTTTACCAGGATGAACCGTCCACGCCGCAAGGCATTGACTTCGCCAAAATGCGCCAGAACGCGGAATTCGTTATCATCCGCGCCGGGCAGAATCTGTGGGTGGACTCCGACTTCAAGACGAATTGGACGGCGGCGAAGAAAGCCGGGCTGCCGCGCGGGGCGTACTGGTTCTACGACAGCCGCGCGGATCCAAAACGCCAGGCCGAGTTATGGGTGGAACAATTCGAAGGCGACCTGGGCGAACTGCCGCTCTTTGCCGATTTCGAAGAATCCTATAATGGCCCATACAAGGGTTGGCGAAAGTGGTACGATTTCCTCGAACGCTTGAAACAACTGGTCGGCCAGAAAGAGATTTTCATCTACACCGCCTACTATTACTGGCGCGACAATGCCCCCAACGCGACCTCTGACCCCAGCAGCCTGGAATATTTCCATCAATACCCGCTCTGGATCGCCAATTACGGCGCTACCAAACCCAGCGTCCCAAAGCCCTGGGGGGAAAATGACTGGTTGTTCTGGCAATATACCGAGACTGGCGATGGAGCACTCTACGGCGTGGAAAGCAAGGGGATAGACCTCAACTACTTCAATGGAGACAAAGCGGCTTTCCTGGCAAGATTCAAATTGTCCGCCCCCGCCAAGGAAAGATTCCGTGTTGACCTGAACGTCCGGCAAGCAGCAAACGCCACGTCTGCCGCGCTCGGCACTTTGAAACAAGATGATGTAGTTGAAAAACTGGAAACATCCGCAGACGGCGAATGGATCAAAATCCGCAGGGATGGCGACGACCTGACAGGTTGGAGCCTGGGCAATTATCTGGTCAGCATCGGCAGCGTAACGCCTCCCGATGATGGCGACGGCGATGACAATGGCGATGATGGTGGCGGCGGCGACGATGGCGGCAACGGCAATGGCAGTGGAAACGAAATCATCGACATGACCGGGAAATGGTACCGGGTGACAGCCACCGCCCTGAATATGCGTGCGGGGCCAGGCACCACCTACGACAAAGTTGGGTCCATCCAAATGAACGAAGTCGTCGAAGCCCTGCACGCCCTGGCCGATCTCAGTTGGATCGAGGTGCGTCACCCCAACGGCCTGACCGGCTGGTGCTCCAGCGACTACCTGACCAGCACAAGCGCACCCTCCCCGGAACCGGAACATACCCGCATCTGGTACCGCGTCAACGCAGCCAGCCTGAATGTCCGCGAGGGACCGGGCGCAAACTATAATTCCCTCGGTTTCCTGAAACAAGATGAAATCGTCTATTCGCAAGATATCACTCCCGATGAGAGTTGGGTCAAAGTGCGCCGTTTCGACGGCCTGGGCGGCTGGTGTTCCATTTCATATTTGACTAAATTGGGCGAGACTGCTCCCAGCCAGTTGGCGCAGAGGATATTCCCAGGCGTGACGTATTACCGCAAAGAGACCCAGACGCCGCGCAAATTCGTCACGCACGTCCTGGCAATAGATATGAGATCGAACGGCTTGCAATTCCTGGTAACCCCTCCCAGCCATTCCAACGGCACGGTCTGCACACGGACGACTTCCAAGTTCCTGGCCGAATTCGGGATGCGGATCGCCATCAACGGGGACGGGTTCGATTACCTCGACCCTGCCACCTACAACCCGGATGATTACTGCCCCAACGGCGGCGACCCGGTCAAGGTCAAGAGTTACGCCGCTTCACGCGGCAACGTGTATTCTGCCAGACTCCCCGGACGCCCCATCCTCTATATCAACGCGAAAAACGTTGTCTCCTTTGATACCCCTTCCGGGAAAGTTCACAACGCGATTTCAGGCGACCGGATGGTGGTGCTCAAAGGCAAGGCCGTCTCAGGCCTGGACAATACCACCCTGGAACCGCGAACGGCGGTTGGCTTGAACCAGAACGGACGCTGGATGATGTTGGTCGTTGTAGATGGCCGCCAGCCGGGATACAGTGAAGGAGTCACGTTTGCCGAACTGGCCAACCTGATGGTTCCCTTGAGCGTCTACACAGGCATCAACCTGGACGGCGGCGGCTCATCCACAATGGTCATCGAAGGCGCAGACGGGAAGCCCTTCGTCATCAATTCGCCCATCGACGAGTCACAAGCCGGGAAAGAACGAGCGGTTGCCAATCACCTGGGAATCTACCTGAAAAAGTAACGACCAGGCAGCGCGCGATTTTCCTCCACAAAGAAACATCGTCCCGAAGGTTTTTTGCGCCTTCGGGACGATTTGCGTTCCAGCCAACCTAAGTTCGTTCAACGCGCGTACAAGAAGTTCAACTCCTTGATTTTGTCGCGCAGATCATCCGTCAGTGCGCTGGCCGCCATGCGCCATTCCCAATTGCCGCCCAACCGGCTGGGGAAATTCATGCGCGCATCCGTCCCCAAGCCAAGCAGGTCCTGCATGGGCGCCAGCGCAAAAACCGCTACCGAAGACCAGCCAGCGCGAATCAAGTCCCAGACAAAGCTGGCTTCGTTGGTCCTTAGGTAGCGGCTGGCAAAATGGCGCTCGTGCGCAGGCGCGGCTTCAAACCAGCCGCGCGCAGTGTCGTTATCATGCGTGCCGGTATAGGTCACGCAATTGGACGGATAATTGTGAGGCAGGAAGGAATTATCCGGCCCGGAAAAACCGAATTGCAGGATCTTCATGCCGGGCAGGTCGAACTGGTCGCGCAAGGCGATCACGTCCGTCGTAATTTCTCCCAAGTCTTCGGCAATGATCGGCAGGGTGGTCATTGAGGTGGCAAGCCCATCCCCATTCTGGGGACTTTCGCCCAATTTGCTGTCGAGTATGCGAAAAAAGTCGGCGCCCGGCCCAGGAACCCAGCGGCCTGTTTCTGCCGTCAGGTTGCCGGCCGGCACCTCCCAATACCCGGCAAAACCGCGGAAATGATCCAGGCGAACGATGTCCACCAGCCGCAAGGTAGCCTTGAAGCGTTCCAGCCACCAGGCATAACCAGTCGCCTGGTGCGCCTCCCAGCGGTAGAGCGGGTTGCCCCATAACTGCCCGGTCGTCGAAAAATAATCGGGCGGCACACCCGCCACTACGGTCGGTCGGGCATCGGCATCCAGGTGAAACAGTTCCGGGCGCCTCCACACATCCGCGCTGTCATAAGCGACAAAGATAGGCAAATCGCCGATGATGCGGATTCCAAGTTTGTGGGCATGCTCACGCAATTCCATCCACTGACGGAAGAAGACGAACTGGTAGAACGTGAATCGCGCCACCGCATCGGCATGACGTTGGCCTGCTTCCGTTATCGAGGCGGGATCGCGTTTCCGCAGTTGTTCCGGCCACCTGCCCCAATCGCCGCCGCCGTTGGCCTCCTTGAGCGCCATGAACAGGGCGTAGTCGGGCAGCCAGGCAACGTTTTCGGCGCAGAAACGGTCGTAGTCCTGGCGGGCAGGCCCAGGGTCCGACCTGAAGCGGATAAAAGCCCGTTCGAGCAGGTTCAACTTCCAGGGGATGACCCGCCCATAGTCCACGCGCCCGTCCGGGAAGTCCACTTTCTCCACCAGGTCATCGGGGTGCAAGAAATTGTCGCGCAGCAGGAAATCCGGGCTGATGAGATAGGGATTGCCAGCAAACGCCGAAAAGCACTGGTAAGGGGAATCGCCGTAACCGGTCGGGCCAAGCGGCAGAACCTGCCAAAGGGTGCAGCCGGTACCCGCCAGCCAGTCCACAAAAGCGTGGGCAGAAGGGCCAAGGTCGCCAATGCCGTACGGGCCGGGCAGGCTGGTGGGATGCAGCAGGATGCCGGAAGCCCGCTTATAACTCATGCGGCTGTCTCTTCGTCTGAACGATTTGCCCGGGTGCTACATACAAACCGCTGAAATCGCTGGGAATGACATCAGTGCCGATCTCTGCACCCGGTTCCACAACCATACCGGCAGGAAGTTCTGCGCCTTTGCCTATCAAAGTCAAGCGGATGTTAACGTCTGTGATGCCGCCGCCAATACGTGAGCCGCCCCCCACCCGGACGCGCTTATCGAGAATGGCGCGCTCCACGACTGCGCCGCTGCCTATCTCACAATCGGTCAGCAAGACGGATTCGCGCACCACCGCCCCTGCGCGGACGATCACCCCCGGCGAGAGGACGCTGCTTTCCACCCGCGCACCGGCTTCGATGAAGCAACCATCGGTAATCATGCTGGCGTACACGCAGGCTTCCTGCGGGAAACGCACCGGCGGCCGTTCCTCTGTCCGGGTGTGGATCACCCAGGAACGGTCGTAGAGTTTGAGAGGCGGGTTGGGCGACAGGAGATCCATGTGGGACTGCCAGTAGGAGTAGACCGTCCCAACATCCATCCAGTAACCGGTGTAGGGGAAGGCAAAGACGCGCGCTTTCGATTTGACCAGCCGCGGTAAGATGTCCTTTCCAAAATCATGCACAGATCCTTTGCGATTGTGGTCTTCCCACAAGACGCGATCCAGTAAACTGCTATTGAAGAGATAAACGCCCATGTTCGCCAGGTTGGATGGCGGGCGGGCCGGTTTTTCCACAAAGGAAGTGATGCGGTATTCATCGTCCACCGCCAGGATGCCAAAGCGGGAAGCATCTTCTTGCGCTACGCGGATGGTGGCAATGGTCACGTCTGCATGGTGATCCATGTGAAATGCGAGCATGGCGTCGTAGTCCATGGCGTAAATATGGTCGCCAGAAAGGAGCAACACCAGGTCTGGAGAGCCGCGTTTGATGAAAGTAAAATTCTGTTGGACAGCGTCGGCCGTGCCTGTGTACCAATCCGAATCGTAGCGCGCCTTGTATGGAGTGAGTATCTTGATGCCGCCTGTAAAGTCGCGGTTGAGGTCCCAGGGCGCACCTGCGCCAATATGCTCGATCAGGGATTGCGGGCGGTATTGCGCCAAGACCATGACATCGAAAATGCCGGAATTGACGCAGTTGGACAGGGCAAAGTCAATGATGCGGTATTTGCCCGCAAAGGGGACAGCCGGTTTGGTGCGTTTGGCTGTGAGGACGCTCAGACGGGAGCCTTCCCCACCAGCAAGGATGACAGCGCGTGTTTTCATAAGATTCGAAGGGGATGGTTACGAGGTATGGGAGGACAACAGTTGTTTATATAACGCATAATACTGGTAGGCAGAATTGGTCCACGAAAAATCCTGGGCCATGCACTTCTGTTGTATCGCCTGCCATGTTTTGCGGTCGCGGTAGGTCTCCAATGCACGCTGGATAGCCGCGATGAAGTCTTTCACTTTCGGTTCGATGAACACAAAGCCCGTCTCGCCATCCGTGACCGTATCGTGCAGGCCGCCCACAGCGCGCACGACCGGCACGCAGCCATAACGCATGGCGATCATCTGCGATAAACCACATGGTTCGTAGCGCGAGGGCATCAGGAAGATGTCGGCGCCCGCATAGATCTGGCGGGCCAACCTGGCGTCGTATTTCGTCTCAAGACGAACTTTCTCCGGGAAATCCCTGGCCAGTTTACGGGCAGATTCCTCGAGTTTGGGATCGCCCGCGCCTAGAATGACAGCCTGCCAGGGCGCTTTTGCCAGTCTGCGCAACGCTTCGATCACAAGGTCGATGCCCTTTTGCGGGTCCATGCGCGAGACCACGCCAAACAACGGTACATCTGTTTGTCCGGCAGTCGAACTGCCGGACATCACAAGGCCAACCTGTTCGAGCAGGGCAACTTTATTTGCGGCGCGTTCCGGTAGCGACTCGCCGGTAAAATTGGCGGCAATCTCCGGGTCCGAGGCAGGTGCGAAACTGTCCACATCCAGGCCGTTCAAGATGCCGGTCAGGGTAGCCCGCCGCGTCTTCAAAAAGTCCTGTAGGCCGGAGCCATATTCAGGGGAAAGCATCTCATCCGCATAAGTAGGAGACACGGCTACAATAGCATCGGTTGACCACAAGCCAAGCGGCATCGGTTTGAGGCGCGCCCAATCGGGCAAGTCGGTTTGCGCCAGCGGGATGCGATATGCCTCCAACACTTCATGGACATCCGGCCCCAGGTAAGGAAGGTTATGCACAGTGATGACCGAAGCCGGGCGAGGGGAGCCTTCTTGCCAATGTTGCACCAGCAAGCCATACGCAGCCAGGGCAGTGTGCCAGTCGTTGGCATGGACGATATCCGGGCGCCAACCTAACTGTCGCGTCAGGGCAAGCGCAGCCAATGAAAAGAAGGTGTATTTTTCGGCGTCGATGGCCGCATTGGAAGAATAGACAGAGCCGCTGCTATCCACCGGGCCGCCGCCGATGAAATACACCGGCATGTCCTGGAGGGCAGTCTCGAAGACCTGCACCACCACATCGCCGCCCTCATGCGGCAACGCATAAGGAGCAACCGGGTGCAGGGAAGCCGCCTTCGAACGCAGAACTGAATGAAAAGGTAATACCAGACGGACATCCAAAGGCATATCGGCAGGCGACTGCGGCGGCAGCGCCCGCAACGCTCGCGGCAACGACCCGGCAACGTCCCCCAAGCCGCCGACCTTGACAAAAGGATCGGCCTCGGCGGCAAGGAATAAGATTTTAATCTGGTCGGTCATGGATTCAATTGTACATCAATTCCCCGCACAAAAGCCCGGATCATGTGAGAACTTGACCTATGCTTGCTTCATTGTTCCCCGTCGCCCGACTGACTCCAACCGTTCATGAAATCTTCTGGCTGGAAACGCGCTTCACCCATGTCAACCGCCTGTCCTGCAATGACATTGACCGTGTACTCACGGCCGATATTCCGGTAAGCAACCACCACAACCTGCTGCCCGGCCGGAACGCCTTTCAATTCGAAGCGGCCAGTCTGGTCAGACTGCGCGGACAAGGCGGTACCAAACACAAATACTTCGGCTGCAACGGGATTCCCCTGGTCGTCATACACCGTCCCTGTAACGTCGCCCGTGCCGGTCAGGATGGCAAGCGTGCCGTCCTGCACCATGTTAAGAAAGGCCAATACAAGACTTAATACAGCCAGCCCGATGATCAACGCCCACATCCGCCTGCGTTTATGGGACGGATCGGGAAGGCGGGACGGCAACCCATCCTTATACAAATCCAGGGAGGGAGATTCTTCGAATGCCATTACTCCACCTCCTCACATGCAGGCGCGCCTAACGTGAAATCAGCGAAATCCAGTTCGGTACCCTGGTTTGCAACCACGCCTGCGCCTCCCTCGGTATACGTTTTGTCGCTGGCTTTCAGCACTTCCTGGCCGTCCAGGTAAGCAGTAAATGTGTCCCCTTCCGCTTTCACGCTGATATCTGGCGGGTTGTTCCAATCGAAGCCGGGCGGCAGGTTTTGCACAGACAAGGGGGGCTTGATCTGCTTGCCATTCACCCATTTGCTGAAATAGATCTGCACGGGCTTATTCTTGTTTACTCGTTCGATCTCGAACATGTAACCATTCAGCCCCTTCTTCCCATATTCTGCGCGGAACGCCACCCCGTATCCGTTCCAGGTGGGGTTTACATTCTGGACCTTCACCCCCGACAAGTCAACCTGGTAGTCGCTGCCCGAATAGCCTGGCAGCAACCCGCCGCACAACGGGCAGACCTGGTAGCCGCCGTTCTCCTGCGCGATCCCACCGCGCCAGAATTTGTCTTTGAAAATATCCCATTCCTGGCCTGCGCGCGCCAGCGGACTGCAGGCCGTATCTTCGCCCCGCAGCCCGGCTATCACCTGGTTGTAGACTTCCGGGATGGACACCCCGGCGGCGTTCAAGCCCAAACCGGTCACAATTGCAATGAGAAGAAGCAATAACGCATATTCCACCAACCCCTGCCCCATTTGAAAGCGCCTGACTGTATACTTCATTTTCACCTCTTGCTAAAAGTATACAACTCTTGTCCACAATAAAACCTTGCAAATCCCTGACGAGCGGCTTTCAGTTTCGTTATTTCGTTTTGTACGATTTGGGCGGCAGTAGAACTGCCGCCCATCTTTGACATGCCCGATCCTTGCCAAGGCGCGTCAGGCCTTCTTCACCGGCGCCTGGATCTCAGTCACCGTGTGCGGATCGGTCTGGCTGCCATGTTTTGCTTCGCGCAGGTACACTTCGCGGATCGGGCCAGCGATGGCATAGCCATTCTCATCCACCCAGCGCATCACAGCATCGTATGCTTCGCCCAGGCTGGTGAACGGCCCTTCATGCACCGTGCAGGCCATCGTCTCGACGCCGGGCAATTCATAGACCTTGACCTTGCCGCTGGCAGGTACTGCTTCCGCCAAAGGCTCGCACACCTCGATATCCCAATCCCGCTCCTTATACTCTTCATCGTGGTACAGCGAAAAGCACGGCCCCGTCGGGCGGGCGCGCTGCATGGCAAGATAGCCTTCCAATTCTTTCCACAAGCGTCCCTGGTCGGGCGGGGTCGGCACCACGTCGCGCAGGGAAGCCACCCGAATAGGCTCGACCTTCTTGATGACAACATCATACTTGGACATGATATGCTCCTGTTCGATTTGTCTCAGCCGCGCTTCGATGCGCGCCAGGCGCTGCGCCTCTTCCTCGACCCTCTGTCTGCTCTCCGCTTCCCGCAATTTGAGCATCCCCCGCAGTTGTTCCGCGGATACATGCTCATCCAGCAACTTGCGGATCTCGTCCAGCGAGAAGCCCAGATCCTTCAAGGCAAGGATGCGGTTCAGGCGCGCCAGTTGGGCGTACTCGTAGAAACGATAGCCGCTGAAGCGGTCCACATCCACCGGCTTGAGCAGGCCCATCTCATCGTAGAAGCGCAGGGTCTTGATCGAAACCTGGCTGAGTTTAGAGAAGTCTCCGATCCGGATCATCTGGAAGCCTCCATGCCCATGTTATACAACCTCCAGCAAGAGGAGAGTCAAGGGCTGGAAAAGGCGTACTCTTGCACCCCGCCAGCGATCAACCATTTCCCGCCGCCCAGGTCGCCCAGGGACAGGGTCCCGTTTTCCAGCAACAGGTAATGCCCCGCGTCCACCCAGCGCCCCAGCGACGGATCGAAGGGAGCGCCCACTTGCGGTGTGCCGTCCACGCTGCCGGTAAAAAGCGCGCCGCCGCCAGTTCCTTCGGAAATATATACAAAGTGTTTCGAATCAGGATACCACCCCCCAACGCGGATACGCGCGGCCGGCTCGCCGTACGGCCTGGTCGCGCCGCTGGCGTCCATCAGCATCAGGGAACGCCCGTCTTCACCGTTTCGCGCGGCATAGATGACATAGCCGCCGTCCGGCGAGATGAGCGGCCAACTCTCGCCCAAAGGCGCCAGGTCCAAACTTCCCAGGTTCGCTACATTTCCGTCCGGGAAGACGTAATGCAATTGCGCCGCGCCGCCCTCTGCGCTGGTTGGGATGACGGTCTTGAAACCGTAGGAGTCCATCGCCCAAGCCACCTGCGGGATGAAACCAGGGATGGCGGGATACGCCAACACGGTCGTGTTGCTGCCGGTGTTCAGGTCAAGCACAGCAATATGATCCGGCGCAGCAACGGCCAGCAATGACCCGTTGGGCGCAAAGTACGGCGAGCCGCCGTCGCCTGGCAAGGCGGCAAGCAGCTGCTCGCTGGAGCCATCCACGCGGACAGTCCACACCTCCGCCCCGCGCAGGAAGGCCAGCAGGGAGCCGTCTTTCGAGAGCGCTGCCGCAACGGCCCTCCCATCGAAGGTCAATTGGCGCGCGCCCGCTTCATTCCACATCCATACATTGCCACCGTTCAGGTAAGCAACCTGCAAGCCGGCAGCCGGGACTGGGGAGTCAGCCGCCGGGAGGCTCTGCGGGGAAACGGAAGTCGTTTCGGCCAGCGGGGGCGCGGGAGTCGCTTGCAGGGCAGGCGCGGGCAGCGAAGGGGAGGCAAGCCCAGGTTGGGTTTGAGGCGCGCTCGTCCCGCAAGCCAGCGCAGCCAGCGCCAGGGTCAACACGAACAGTCCAGGTTTGAACATCCTTGTTTCCTCCAAAAAATTCGCGGAGATTAGTGGATTCCATTGGCGCAAAAACGCCCCCGCTCTTAGCGAGGGCGTTAGGGTGGCTGATGGGTTTCGAACCCACAACATCCACATCCACAGTGTGGCGCTCTGCCGTTGAGCTACAGCCACCACGCAGGGCGGGATTATACCATCAGGACGGCGCGCCTGCAAGGATTTTGCGGATGGCGGCCGCAGCCGCCTCCTGCTGGACGATGACCTGCTCGCCGCTCGACAGGTCTTTGACCGCCGCCTGGCCTTTTTCCGCTTCGTCGGGGCCCAGCACCAGCGCCACCCGCGCGCCGATGCGGTCGGCGTACTTGAATTGCTTGGGCAGTTTAATCGCTTCGGGGTAGCAGACCACGTTCAGCCCCTTGCGGCGCAGGTCGGCTGCCAGGCGCAGGGAAGCCAGTTGGCGCGCCTCATCGAAGACCGTCACCAGCACGGGCGCGGGGTTGACTTGCAGGTCTTGGGGCAGCAGGCCGTATTTTTCGAGCAGGAGCGTGATGACCACATCGCCCATGGCAAAGCCCACTGCCGGGAGCGGATCGCCGCCCACGTCGGCCAGCAGGTTGTCGTAACGCCCGCCGCCCAGGATGGAACGCCGGATCTCGCCGCCCACTTCCCAGGCCTCGAAGACCGTGCCGGTGTAGTACAGCAGTCCGCGCACGATGGACGGGTCGAACTGGACGAAATGACCCAGCCCAAGCGCCTGGATGGCGCGATAGAAACGCACCTGCTCGGGCGATTGCTTCCATAGCTCTTTGTCGTCCAGCATGGCTTTCAGGTTGGCGATCTGGGCGTCCGCCAGGCCGATCTCCCGGCCATAGGCTTCCCATTCAGCGGGGGCCAGTTTTTCGCGCCGGTCGATCCACGAGGAGACCGCCGGACGTATGGCTTGTTGCACGCCGAACTTGTCGAGTTGGGCGTCCATCAGCCGCCGGTCATTGACCAGGATGATGACCTGTTCCGGCGTCAGGCCGACGCGCTCGAAAAAGGTCGCCAACACGGCCACGTTTTCGGCGTCCGCTTCGGGCGAATCAGCGCCCAGCATATCCACATTCCACTGGAAGAACTCGCGTGTGCGCCCCTTTTGCGGGCGCTCGTAACGCCAGAAGGGACCGAACGACCACCAGCGCAGCGGGAAAGTCAACTGACCCTGTTTCTGCGCCACCAGCCGCGCCAGGGAGGGGGTCAGTTCGGGGCGCAGGGTGATCTGGTCGCCGCCCCGGTCGGTGAAGACGTAGGACTGCTCCTTGACCAGTTCCTCGCCCGATTTGGCGGCGTACAGGTCGAGCGTTTCCAGGATGGGCGCTTCCCATTCCTGGTAGCCGAAGGACTCGGCCACTTCGCGCAAGGTATCGTACAGCCAGGTGCGGACGACCATCTGTTCGGGATAGAAATCGCGCGTACCTTTGACGGGAGGAATGACATTTTTCATAAGTGCGAATCCAGTGACAGGAATTTTTGTTGGCGGTCATTCTATCATAAGTTACACCTTAGCGTCATAATTCAGCCCTTGAATTTTGATTTGGATGGGATATAATCACCGCCACTGCAAAGGAGAGAAAACATGGAAATCAATTACCAGGAAACCAGCCAGGACCTTTTGAAGCGCATCGACATCCACGAGAAGTATGGCGCGGGTAACATCGACGAATGGAACATGGACGTGCTCCAGCCCCAGCCCGGCTACAAGATCCTCGACGTCGGCTGCGGCGCGGGCAAGCAATGTTTCCTGTATTCTGACCATACGAAAGGCAAAGCGGACATCACCGGCGGCGATTTCTCGGAAGAATTGCTCGACAAAGCGCGCGCCAAACTGGCCGAACGCGGCGACCGGAACGTCCGCTTCCAATTCCTGGACTTCAACAAGAAATTCGAATTCCCAGACGACACCTTCGACCTGCTGTCTTCGGCCTTTGCCATCTATTACGCCTCCGACCTGGAATTTACGTTCCGCGAGGCGCACCGCGTGTTAAAACCCGGCGGACGGTTGTTCGTCACCGGTCCGCTGCCCGAAAACAAGCAGATGTTCTACGACATCATCAAGGAAGCGGCCAGCCAACCCATCCCGCCCATGCCCGGTTCCAGCCGCTTCAAAGGCGAGATCTACCAGACCATCGAACGCATCTTCTCCAAGACCGAACTGCTGACCTTCGAAAACCCGCTCACCTTCCCCGCAGTGCAACCCTTCATTGACTACGTGCGCGCCTCGCTCTCCGAAGACCGCAAACTATGGACCTCCATGTTCAACGGCAAGGACGAATACGAAGCGCTGATCGGCAAGATCGAAGCCGTAGCCTCCCGCTGGTTCGCGCGCGACGGCAAACTGGTGATGACCAAAGTGGTCGGCGGCATCCTGGCAACGAAATAACCATGATCTTCTACGGCAAACGAGTCCTCTTCCTCGGCGCGCACCCGGACGACATCGAACTGGGCGCGGGCGCGCTGATCCATAACATTCGCGGCAGGAGCGAGATCCTGTGCGCCACGCTGTCCGACAACCAGAAGAACCCGGACCTGGAACACGTGGTCGAAGAACACCGCGCCAGCATGTCCATCCTGGGCGTGCCGGAAGACCACGACCTGGTCGAAACCTTCGAGACGCGCAAGTTCCCGGACGCGCGCCAGGAGGTGCTGGAATACCTGCTCAAACTGCGCCGCGAATTCAAACCGCAGATCATCTTCTGCCACAGCCAGAACGACATCCACCAGGACCATAACGTGGTGACGCAGGAAGCGCTGCGCGCCTACCGCGGCCTGACCGTGCTGGGCTTCGACGTGGTGCGTTCCAGTTACAACTTCTTCCCGCACTTCCTCGTGGAAGTGACGCAAGAGGATGTGGACAAGAAGATCGAAGCGCTGTCACAGTACAAGACCTACCACGACAAGTACTACTTCGACCCGGCGCTGCTGCGCGCCACGATGGTCCGCCATGGCGCGCTGGCCGAACGCGATTTTGCAGAAGGGTTCGATATCTTGAGGGTGGTGGGTAAATTCGAGACTTGCTAACGGGGAAACCGGCAAATCCAGAATCGAACCAGTTCGATCCCTGAATCTAAAGGTTTAATTTGCGAATCGAACCTTTAGATTCACCTGATTAAACCTTTCGATTCGCAAATTAAAAGGTTTAATTTGCAGATCGAACCAGTTCGATTCGACCCAACAGATTTAGGATTATTTTTTACCATCGAGGGCGCCAAGCACGATGCACATTGCCTAAACAGGGGTTTTCCTGTATGCTTGCGATAAACTTATGAACCTCTCCCACGCGCTGCGCATCTCTCACCCATCCTGCATCGCCTTCGTTGGCGCGGGCGGCAAGACCACGGCCATGTTCCAACTGGCGCGCCAGTTCGCTTCCCCCGTGCTCGTGACCGCCAGTTCACACCTGGGCGCCTGGCAGATCCCGCTGGCCGACCGGCACATCCTGGCCGAAGCACCTGCCGAACTGGGCGCACTCGAACAGGGTTTGGAGGGCGTGACCCTGGTCACTGGGCGCGTAGAAGGGGAACGCACCCGGCCCGTGAGCGCCGAAGTGCTGGCCCGGCTACATGAAACCTGCCAGGCGCGAGGGCTGCCGCTGCTGGTCGAAGCGGACGGTTCACGCAGGTTGCCGCTCAAAGCGCCCGCAGAACACGAGCCGCCCATCCCGGCCTTTGCGGAGATTGTCATCGTCACAGCCGGGTTGAGCGGGCTGGGAAAAGCGCTGCGCGAGGAACACATCTTCCGCCCGGAAATCTTCGCGCGCCTGGGCGGGCTGGGGCTGGAAGAGCCGGTCACGCCCGAAGCGCTCGTCCGCGTACTCTGCCACCCGGAAGGCGGCCTGAAGAATATCCCATCGAAGGCGCGGCGCATCGCGCTGCTCAACCAGGCCGACACGCCCGAACTCCAGGCGCAGGCCGCGCGGATGGCGGCCTCCCTGCTGGAAGCATACGACGCGGTCGTGGTCGCTTCGTTGGGGAACGCGCCAGACGGCAGCATCCACGCCGTACACGAACCCATCGCCGGGATCATCCTGGCGGCCGGGGAAGGAAGGCGCTTTGGCGCGCCCAAGCAATTGCTGGACTGGAAAGGGCAGCCCTTCGTGCGACAGGTCGCCCAGAGCGCGCTTCGCGCCGGACTGCGGCCTGTCCTCGTTATCACCGGATTCCGCGCCGCTGACGTGGAATCCGCGCTGCGCGGCCTGCCCGTGACCATCGTCCGCAACGACGCATGGCAAGAGGGACAGGCAAGTTCCGTCCGCGCGGCAGTTGGCCGCCTCCTTTACCCTCCCCCAAATTCTTCGAATTTGGGGGAGGGCAGGGTGGGGGTAGGAGGGGGTATCTTCCTGCTCGCCGACCAGCCGCAGGTGACGGTGGAAGTCATCCGCGCGCTGGTCGAAAGGCACACCCAGAGCCTGCCCCCCGTCCTTGCGCCGCTGGTGCTGGAGGAGAAACGCGCCAACCCGGTCCTGTTCGACCGCGCCTGCTTCCCCGACCTGCTGAACCTGGAAGGCGACACCGGCGGGCGGGCGCTGTTCAGCAAATACCCGGTCGCGTACCTGCCCTGGCACGACCAGTCCCTGCTGCTGGATGTAGACACGCCCGCAGACTACCGGCGCTTGCAGGAGTCTCTGGGATGATCGCGGCTATCGTACTGGCCGCCGGCCAATCCAAACGCATGGGGCAGCCCAAGATGCCGCTGCCCTGGGGCGAAACGACCGTGCTCGGCCAGGTGATCGCCACCCTGCACGGCGCGGGCGCGGGCAGGATGGTCGTCGTCACCGGCGGGGCGCGGGAGGCCGTGGAAGCCCTGGTCGCGCGGTATGCAACCATCTCCCCGGGCAGCCTGTCTACAGTGTTCAACGAACGCTACGCCAGCGGCGAGATGCTGTCGAGCGTTCAGGCCGGACTGCTGGAACTGGCGGGGGCGGGAAATCCGTCAGCCGAGGCAGCGCTGATCGCGCCCGGCGACCAGCCCCAAGTCCAGGAAAGAAGCGTGCGGCTGGTCGTGCAGGAATACCGGCGCAGCCGAGCATCCATCGTCATCCCCAGTTTCCAGATGCGGCGCGGGCATCCCTGGCTGGTTGGGCGCGTGCACTGGCAGGAAATCCTGCGCATGAGGCCGCCGGATTCGCTGCGAGATTTCCTGAACCGCCATGCCGATGAAATCCGCTACGTGCAGGTGGACGATCCCGGCGTCTTGCAAGACCTGGACACGCCGGAAGACTACTTGAAATCGCGGCCATAGCGTGCTATGCTGAAAGCGGGGAAAGGAATGGTTGCAGTTCGAGAAAGGAGCACGCCATGACGGACTGGGACCTGATGACGGAACGCATCCACAACGCCATGCAGGCGGTGGACCAGGCGCACGAGGCTGGGGAAAAGTTGCGCAACCATACCACACCGGAACATTTCGATGCCTTCAAAGCGCACATGGAAGAACTATGCAGCCACCTGCGCAACCTGAAACAGGCGCTGGAACACGAGAGCACCTACTCGATGGATGAGTTGGTGGACGCCCTGAGCGAGATGTTCAGCGGCCATCCTGCCGCCTACCGCCGTACACAGCACATCGAGTGAAACGAGGCGAACTGGAAAGCCGGGCCTTCTTACAATCCGAAGCATCTCGTTTGGGGGACACGGATAACACGGAAAGCGCGGAAATTCATCCGTTTTTTACGGAAAAAATCCGTTCTATCCGTGTCCAAGAATCTTTCCCACGGCCTTAAGAAACCCTGAATCTGTGATAAACTCTCCCAATCCATCCACCGGGAGAGCAACCATGAAATACCTTGTCATCGTCAACCCAATCTCCGGGCGAGGCTACGCGGAGAAGGCGATTCCACAGATCGAAGCCGAACTGCACAAGCAGGGACTGGACTTCGACCTGGTGCGCACCGAACGCCCCTGGCACGCCGCCGAACTGGCCGAGCAAGCCGCCAGGGACGGCTACGACGTCATCGTCACTGCCAGCGGCGACGGCACCGCCAACGAGACCCTCAACGGCCTGGTGCGGGCGCAAAAAGCCGGCTTCGCCAAAACCGCCCTGGCGCTCCTGCCGGTCGGCACAGGCAACGACATGGGCTACGGCCTGGGCATCCGCGGCCAACTCGAGGAGAATATCCAAACGCTGGCCAAGAATTACCGCCATAAAATCGACATCGGCTTTGTCAAAGGCGGCGATTATCCCGAAGGACGCTACTTTGCCAATGGCGTCGGCATCGGCTTCGACGCCGTGGTTGGTTTTGTGGCAGTCAACATCCGCTGGGCGCGCGGCCTGCTGGCATACCTGATTGCCGTTCTCCAAACCGTTTTCATTTACTACAAACCGCCAACGGTCGAAATCACCTACAACAATTCCACCTTCACCCAACCAACGCTGATGATCTCGATCATGAACGGCCAACGCATGGGCGGCGGCTTTTTCATGGCGCCCCAGGGCGACCCCGCCGACGGTCACTTCGACCTGTGCATTGCCTCCGCCGTCAGCCGGATGCGCATTTTCGGCTTGGTGCCCTATTTCCTTAAGGGCACGCAGGCCAGCCAGCCCGAGATCGCCACCGGTCGCACCGACAAGATCACGGTCAAAGCAATCAAAGGGACGCTCCCGGCGCATTGTGACGGCGAAACCTTATGCAAGACCGGCCAGGAGTTGAGCATGGAAATCGTCCCGGCTGCCATAGACTTCGTCACCACCGAGATGAACGTCTAGAGATTTTCCCCCGCCTCACGCCCAACCTCGACCCGTATCATCCCCCGCCCCAGAGACGCCATGTTCAGGAAAGTGCCACGAAGTGGTATAGCCACCCTCTCCCTCGCCCGCACCGGACTGGAGATCATGTGCCGCATCGACAAGGCCGACCTGTGCAAAATCCCGGATAGAGGCCCGCTGATCGTCTATTCCAACCACACCGGCCAGGTGGAAGTGCCGCTTCTGTTCAGCCAACTCCAGCCGCGCCCGGTCACCGGCCTGGCCAAGATCGAAACCTGGGACGGCTGGTTCCTACGCTGGATCTTCGACTTGTGGGGCGCCATCCCCATCCGGCGCGGCGAAGCGGACATGCACGCCATGCGCAGGGCGCTGACCGCCCTGGAACAAGGCTACATTCTGGGCATCGCCCCCGAAGGGACGCGCAGCAAGACCGGCGCGCTCATCAGGGCCCATCCCGGCATTGTGACATTGGCGCTGCGCAGCAACGCGCCGCTCCTGCCGCTGGCGCATTGGGGCGGCGAGCGCTTCCTGCCCAACCTGAAACGCCTGAAACGCACCGACTTCCACATCCGCGTCGGCGAGCCATTCACGCTCGACCCCGGCGGCGAAAAAGTGACCAAAGACATCCGCCAACAGATGGTGGATGAAATGATGTACAAACTGGCCGCGCTCCTGCCCGAACGATACCGGGGCGAATACGCCGACTTGTCGAAGGCGACCACAAACTTCCTCAAGCCGCAAACCACGTAACGCGGATTCCCTACCGTACAAAACCTTTTTGGACGCAGAAAAACGCCGATCCCGCTGATAAAAGAAGAAAAAATCCGTGTTTATCAACGTGAACTTGTGCTGAGTTCATCGAAGCATCTGCGTCCCGCTTTTGGGATGTACGGCAGCAAAAACGCGGATAAAAAATCATTGCTTGACACTTCAGGACCAACCCTTAAAATACCTCCATGCGCGACGCAAAATACCTGGGGCTGGGCTTGCTCATCGGACTGACCGCAACCGGGGCGCTGTTAGCGTTCCTGCTGATCGGCTCATCCGCAGCCGGGCCTGCCCAGGCGCTCCTGGCGGCTCTCACGCCGACCGCCACCCCCGTCCCGCCCACCTCCACGCCCAGTCCGACCGCCATGCCCACACAGACGCCCTCGCCGACCGAGACTCCCACCCCCACCATCACCCCGACCGCCTCGGCGACGGCTACCCTGACCATCACCGGGCAGATGATCGTCAACGGCGGGATCGTCCTGCAAGGACCGCTCAGCGGGATACAACAGGCGCAACTCTACGAAACCTCCCTGCGCTACATCGCGCCGACCAGGGGGGAAAGCCTGCAACTGTCCAGGAAAATCCTGGGGATCGAGAGCGGCGATCCAAGCAACATCTGCGGACCGCTTGCCATGTCCATCCTGCGGGAGGCCGGGCTGGTCGGGGCGGATATCATCCCGTATGATTTCTGGCTGTTGAATCCTTTCGTCCGCGAAGACCAGAGGAAGTTGAACCGCGCTTTCCCGCCAGAGCAATTCGAGCATCTCGAAACGGTCGAACCGATCAACAAGATCGCCTGGGCGTCTGCCTCCCTCCTGCCGGGAGATTTCCTGTACATCAAGCACGGCTCGTGGGGCAACTTCGACCACATGCTGGTCGTCAACCGAGTGGATGCGAACGGGCGCGCCTACGCCGTCACCAACTACAACGGACAGGACGGCTTCGTCATTGCAGAAGCCCTGCTCTACGATCCGAACGACCCCAAAGTTGGACTGTTTTACGAATGGACGAAAAAGGAGTTTGCCATTTCCGGCTCCACGGGCTTTGGCGGCTTCGAGTTGTGGCGGAAGCGCGCGACAGAATAGCCGCAATGAGTTTGCCGGGCACCCTCTTCCAAAGGAGAATGAGATGAAGAAAGCGCTCAAATGGATTGGAATTCTCCTGGCAGGGTTTTTCGTTGCGCTGCTGGTTGCCCTGTTCGGGCTTGGCGAAGCGCGGCTCAAGAAAGTCTACACCGTCCCTGAAGAGACAGTCCCACTTCCAAGCGACGCCGCTTCGCTGGCCGAGGGAAAGCGCATCTTCCAGTATCGCGGCTGCGAGGCCTGCCACGGCGAGCAATTGCAGGGATTGGTCTACCTGGACAACCCGGCCATCGGGCAGGTCATCACGCCCAACCTGACCAACGGAGCAGGCGGCATCGGCGACCAGCGCAGCGACGCCGACCTGGTGCGCGCCATCCGGCACGGCGTCCGCCCGGACGGCACCCCGCTGCTGTTCATGCCCTCCACCGAGTTCTACTACTTGAGCGATGACGACCTGGGAAAAGTGCTGGCGTACATCCGCAGCGTCCCGCCCGTAGCGAACGAAATGCCGCCCAGCCAACTGTCCTTTACCGGGCGTGTCGTGATGAACATCGCCAGGGAAATCACCTTCCTGCCGGCCGAACTGATCCCGCACGACGCGCCGCGCCCGTCGGCGCCGCAGGCGGGCATTACGCCAGAATATGGCGAATACCTGGCCTTGTCCTGCAAGGTCTGTCACGGACTGACGCTTTCGGGCGGCGAGATCCCCGGCTTCCCGCCCGAGTGGCCGCCTGCCCCCAACCTGACCTCGGGCGAAGGAGGACGCCTGCCAGCCTGGGGCGAGGAAGGTTTTATCGAGATCATCCAGACCGGCAAGAAGCACGGCCGGTTCCTCAGTCCAGCCTACATGCCCTGGCAATCCTACCGTTACATGACCGAAGACGAATTACGCGCCGTCTATACCTACCTGATGTCCGTGCCGCCCAAGGCGTTCGGCAACCGCTAAATTTTTATGATATTTATCTATAATATTGACAGCATAAAAGAGGACTGATATACTCGCTTTTAGGAAAGGCCCTCTTCGACAAAAAGAGGGGATTGTGTAGTCTTATGAAAAGCACGAAAGACCGCATCCTGCATACCCTGCTCAAACACCCCGGCTCGACCATCAATGACCTGGCCGAGGCGGTTGGGATCAACCCCATTTCCGTGCGCCACCACCTGACCAACCTGCAAATGGAGGGATTGGTGGAAGCCCAGGAAGAACGGCACGGCGTAGGGCGTCCTCGCCTGGCATACACCCTGACCGAACACGGCGTGGAGCGTTTCCCCACCCGCTACCTGCGCCTGACCTCGCGCCTGCTCGACCAGTTGAAATCCTCCCTGCCCCAGCCGATGGTCAGCAAGTTGTTCACCGAGATGGCGACCTCCCTGGCCGAAGAATACGCCGAACAGATGCAAGGCCTGAGCATGGAAGAGCGCCTGGACCTGATCCGCGAACTACTGGCCGAAGAAGGCTTTACGGTGGAATGGGAAAAAATAGAAGGACAGTATCGCATCCACGAGATCACCTGCCCCTACCTGCAGATCGGGCAACACCACCCCGAAGTATGCACAGTGGACCAAACCCTCATCTCGAAGATGCTGGCCGTCCCGGCTGAGAAAGTCCAGTGTATCCTGAATGGCAGCGCACATTGCACCTATGTCGTGCAAGCCGCAAACGCAGATAAAAAATAGCCCAACGCAATAGAGGTGATGATGAGCGAAAACGAAAGCAACCAGACCAGGTGGACTCTCCACGAATCGCACCCGGACCTGGTGGGGAAGGTGCGGGAGAAATTGTCGGAGGTGGTGGACCCTGAAATTGGAATGAACATCATCCAGCTGGGGTTGATCCGCGAAGTCGAGATCCAGAACGAAGTCGCGCGCATCAAGATGATCCTGACCACGCCGTTCTGCCCGTACGGCCCGGCCATGATCGAAATGACCCGCCAGAAAGCCGTAGAAGCCTTTGGCAGGCCGGTCACCGTGGAGATGGGGATGGAGCCGTGGGATTTTTCGATGATGGAAGACCCGTCTGCGCTGGATTGGGGCATGTACGCATGAAAGCAAGTAGCATACAATTCAAATAAAAGACGCCACCCGTTATGGATGGCGTCTTTCGCTGCCTGTTACTTGCTCTTTTTCCAGTGCATCACGTGAGGCTGTTCTTCTTCCGAGAAGCCGGACAGGACGATCAGGGCATTCGTGACCGTGCTGCCGGGGTTGCGCCAGCGGTGGTTCAGGTGCGCCGCGAACAAAAGGCTGTCGCCCGCGCTCAACGTGTATACTTCTTTTTCCACCGTGTATTCCAGTTGGCCGCGCAGGCAGAATACGAACTCATGCCCGCCATGCGCCATGGCATGTGGCCCGCTATTGACCCCGCTTTCCAGGGTCAACATGAACGGTTCCACGCGACCCACAAATTGCTCGCCCCCCATCCCTTCCCAGACGCCGCGCGCAAAAGGCACCCGCGGGCGCTCCTGGGCGCTGGTGAAAATCACCTGCTGCCGGGTCGGTTGCGCGCCAAAGAAGGCGGTGACCGGCACGCCCAGCGCATCTGCTAATTTGTACAACGTGCTGACGGACGGGGAGGTCTTGCCCCGCTCGATCATACTCAACGCATTGGCCGACAGGCCGCTGGCGGTCCCCAGCGAGCGCATGGACAAATTCCGCTCTTCGCGCAACTGGCGCAGGCGGGAACCGACATCCACCGAGTGTGCTTCTTTGCCGTATATATCCATAATTACCTCTGATTTATCCGAAACAATTATAACCTATCCCGCTGATAACGTTTGGCACTTGCCCTGGCGGTGATTTTCAATTATTCTTGGCGATAACGATATGCCCCAAAATATGCCTGCCTCGCTTTTCAAACGTCACATTGCCCTGCCGCAAGATCATGGCTCGTGGGTCTTCATCTTGAGCCCGCTGCTGGTCGGCCTGTTTGCCGGGGAGCGTTTCACGCCTGCCTCCGTCAACCTGATCGTTGCAGCCATGGGCGCGTTCCTGCTGCGACAGCCCGTCAGCATGGCCGTCAAAGCCTACAGCGGACGGCGTTCGCGCGAGGACCTGCCGGCGGCGCGCTTCTGGATGCTGGTCTATGGGACGCTCATCCTGCTGGCGCTGGCGGGATTGGTTGCCGAAGGGTACACGTTTGTGCTGTTCCTGGCAGTTCCCGGCCTGCCGGTCTTCGGCTGGCACCTGCGGCTGGTGAGCAGGCGCGCCGAACGCCGCCAGGCGGGCGTGGAAATCCTGGCGACGGGCGCGCTGGCGTTGGCCGCCCCGGCCGCTTTCTGGATCGGGCGCGAGGTGTACGATGCGCTCGGCTGGGCGCTGTGGCTGGGCGCCTGGCTGCAATCCGCAGCCTCCATCGTCTACGCCTACCTGCGGCTGGAACAGCGGGAAATGCGGGTCGGGCAGGAAAGCCCCGGGAACGGGAAGCAGGCCGCGGGTCCGGGAAGAAGCGCGTTGTGGCGTATGGGACGGCGCGCCTTCGCGTACACGTCCTTCAACCTGGCGCTGGCGCTCGTCCTGGGCGGGGCGGCCATCCTGCCGCGCTGGATCTTCGTCCCTTACCTGCTGCAATGGGCTGAAACGCTATGGGGCATCTTCCGCCCCGCCATTGGCTGGAAACCGGTGAAGATCGGCGTGCGGCAACTGGCCGTCAGCACGCTTTGGACGGTCCTGTTCATCATAACCTGGAGGCTGTAATGGACGAAATGAAATGGGAAAAACTGACCGAGGTGTATGGCCGCCTGGAAGCCGACGTGTTGAAAAGTTACTTGGAGGCCGAGGGCATCTCCGTGGAACTCTTCCAGGAGGCGGTGGGACATCACATCTACCCGACCACCATCGACGGCCTGGGACGGGTGCAGATCTACACGCCAAAAGAACAGGCTGCGCAGGCGCGCGAACTGCTCGAAGCCTGGCAAAACACAACATCCACAAACGAGGAGGAACACATGCAAGACACTATCATCCAAATCACGAACTACGGCATGGGTAAGGGCGACCAGGCGCTCCAGTTGAAACTGGCAGCCAAATACCTGGAACTGATCCAGTTGAACCCTTCCCTGCCAAACGCCATCTGCTTCTACACCGACGGCGTCAAACTGGTCGTGGAGGGCTCGCCCGTCCTGGAGCAATTGCGCGCGCTCGAGGCCAAAGGCGTGCGCCTGGTTGTATGCAGCACCTGCCTGGAACATTACGGCCTGGCCGACAAAGTGCAGGTGGGCATCGCAGGCGCCATGACGGACATCATCGAAGCGCAGGTGAAAGCGTCCAAGGTCATCACCCTGTAGAAAACGGACTCATCGCCGCTGCGCAGCATGACCCCACAACCGCGCTTCGGACCCCGCCTGAGCCTGCTCCTGCCTCCCGTCCTGGTGCTCGGCCTGGGCGGGGTACTCTTCGTTTCCGCTGCCGGGGCTTCCCCCCCTTCCCAAGCAGCCGCAACGCCGACGGTTATCCCCACCTTCGACCCTCGGCGGCTCGAGCAGCCTCCCACCCAAAACCCGCCCGATCAGGCAGACCAGGGCTCGCTGTATTACTGGGAGGTATGTATGCCCTGCCACGGCGACCAGGGGCAGGGACTGACGGACGAATGGCGCGCCTCGTATCCCCCCGAAGAGCGCGATTGCTGGCAGTCCGGCTGTCACGGGGGCGACCACCCCGAAAATAGTTTCGAAATTCCCAGCGAGAGCGGCGTTCCAGGCATTGCCGGGCCGGGCAGGCTGGCGCGCTTCGCGGCCGCCTTCGACCTGCAACAGTATATTTTGGGGGCTATGCCCTGGAACGACCCCGGCGCAACGACCCCAGGGAACGCCTGGGCGGTGACAGCGTACATCATGAAACTGCACGGCAACCAACCAAGCGGGATCATCCTGACAGGGACCAACGCCTCGGCCATCCCGCTGCACAGGAGCGTTGCCGCGCCGCCGAGTGAATGGCCGGGAACGCTGACGCTGGCGGCCCTGCTCGGGCTGGCGGCGGCCGGCATGACCTGGCAAGGTAGCCGCGGGAGGGCTGCATCCGCCCTGCCCAAACCAACCTTCGTCCACCACCTGCACCCGCCCAGCATCCCGGCCATGCAAGCGCGCTTCCGCTACACGCTGGGCGCGGGCGGGCTGGCAGTCTTTTTTTGCCTGGTGCTGTTCGTCACCGGCCTGCTCGAAATGTACTACTACGTTCCCGCCCCAGAAGCGGCCGCCGTTTCCATCCAAACCATGACAACGCTGGCGCCGTTCGGGGACCTGGTGCGCAACCTGCATTACTGGTCGGCGCAGGCGCTGGTAATCGTGACGACCATCCATTTGCTGCGCGTGGCGCTGACCGGCGCTTACGCCCCGCCGCGCCGCTTCAACTACCTGCTCGGGCTGGGACTGCTGGTCTTCATCCTGCTGCTCGATTTCACCGGCTACGTGCTGCGCTGGGACGAGGGCATCCGCTGGGCGCTGGTGGTGGGCGCCAACCTGCTCAAGACCATCCCGCTGGCTGGCGAGGCCGTCTACCGCTTCGTCATCGGCGGGGCGCAGCCCGGCGCGGCGGCCTTGACGCGCTTCTATGCCTGGCATATCTTCGGGCTGACGGGCGGCGCGCTGCTGCTGGTCGTCTGGCACGCCTTCCGCGTGCGGCGCGACGGCGGAATCGCCCTCCCCCCGCCGGAAGAGCGCACAGACAAGGGCCGCATTACCCGCTTCGAACTGGTGCGGCGCGAGGTACTGGCAATGGCAATTGCAGGGATCGTTCTGTTGCTCCTGTCCTTGCTCGCGCCCGCGCCGACTGACCAACCCATCTCGGACCTCAACCAAATGTCCGGCGACTCGCGCGCGCCCTGGTTCTTCCTGTGGGTGCAGCAAATGCTCAAATGGGGCGACCCGTTCCTGTTGGGTGTTTTGACGCCGGTGCTGGTCGTCGTTGCACTGGGGCTGCTCCCTTACTTGCTCCCCAACGCAAAGCCTGGCGAACTGGGACGTTGGCTCCCGCGCAGCAACCGCCTGGCGCAGGCGCTGACAATCCTTATGATCGCGGCGATCCTGGCCCTGACCGTGATGGGCGCTTTCTCACGCTACACGAGGCTGTAACATGACCCACCCCGCCCGCCGCGATTTCCTGAAATTGCTTACTAACGCCCTGTTCGGGCTGGCCGGGCTGCTCGGACTGGGCGGGCTGGTGCGCTTCCTGGGCTACCAGGGCGAACCCGCCCCGCAGACCGAATTCGACCTGGGACCGGCCGCCGACTTCCCGCCCGGCTCGCGCAGCCTGCGCGCCGACATCCCGGCCGTGATCTACAACACGGACGGCGTCTTCACCGCCTACAGCCTGACCTGCACCCACCTGGGCTGCACGGTCGAGACGGACGGCGAGGGCTTTACCTGTCCATGCCATGGCTCGCGCTTCGGGGAGGATGGCGCCGTGCTGCAAGGCCCGGCAACAGAGTCGCTGCGTCCCTTGCGCGTAGAGGTGTTGGAGGATGACAGCCTGAAATTATTTACACAGGAACAAGCCGATATATAATTATAGTGACCGCGTAGTCAATTTTGTGTGGAGGAGGAGCAGGCATGGACTTCGATCTCAACGAAGAACAACGCATGTGGAGGAAGACCGTCCACGAATTCGTGGCGGCGGAAGTGCGCCCGTTCGCGCGCGAAGCCGACGAGACCGGGGAGTTCAATTGGAAGGCCGTGCGCAAGATGGGAGCGCTCGGCCTGCTGGGGCTGAACATCCCGGAGCGATACGGCGGCCCCGGCATAGACGCCGTCAGCGCAGCCATCGCCATCGAGGAGTTGGGCTGGGGCTGCGGGAGCATGGCGCTGGCCATCGCCGCCCATAACGGCTTGGGAAGCACGCCCATCGTCCTGTACGGAAGCGAAGAGCAGAAGAAGAAATGGCTGCCGCTCGTCTCCAGCGGTCAGCACAAACTGGGCAGCCTGGCGCTGACCGAACCCGGCGCGGGATCCGACCTGCAGGGCGGCGTCCGCACCAGGGCGCAAAAGGATGGGGACGAATGGGTCATCAATGGCGCAAAGATGTGGTGCACCAACGCCTCCATCGCCGAGTACATCATCACGCTCGTTCGTACGGACCCGGCGGGCGGCTCCCGTTCCTTGAGCATGATCCTGGTCCCGACCGATACCCCCGGCCTGTCCATCGGCCCGGCGGAGAAAAAGATGGGGCTGCACGGCTCGCCCACCCACGCCGTGACCTATGAGAATGTGCGCGTCCCGCTGGAAAACCTGATCGGCGAGGAGGGCCGGGGCTTGCAGCAGACGCTAGCCACCCTGGACGGCGGTCGCATCGGCATCGGCGCCATCTCGGTGGGACTGGCGCAGGCGGCCTTCGAACAGGCCGTCAACTACGCCCGTGAGCGCCAGGCCTTCGGTCACCCGATCGCCGACCTGCAAGCCATCCAATGGATGCTGGCCGACATGGTAACCCAGATCGAGGCGGCGCGCACCCTGCTTTACAAGGCCGCTTGGCTCAAGGAACAGGGACGTCCGTACACGCTGGAAGCCGCCATGGCTAAGATGTTCGCCACCGAAATGGCCGAGAAGGTCTGCCGGGACGCCATTCAGGTGCACGGCGGCTACGGCTACAGCCGCGAGTACCCGGTGGAACGCATGTACCGCGACGCGCGCCTGATGACCATCGGCGAAGGGACAAGCGAGATTCACCGGCTGGTGATTGCCCGGCAGGTGTTGAAGATGGAGTTTTGAGATAGCCGCTAAAATTACTGCGCAAATCAGTCTTTATACAGGGAGACCGTCAATTCTACATTTGCATCATCCGCCGCTTCTTCCAGGTCATCCTGCCATTTGTGCTTTGGCAGGTCAGGCGGGACGACGACAATGGCATCCATGGTGAAAAGCGGCGCGCCGCTCATCGGCGCGGGCGTCACGTTCGTCTCGATGGATTCGATGTTGATGCCCATCTGCGACAAGTGCTCGGCGATCTTGTGAATGATGCCCTCATGGTTTGCCCCGCGCACTTCGATGCGATAGGGCAGCCAATCTTTGCGCCGGGCGGCAACGCCCCACTCTGTCTCGGTGACAGAGACCTTGAAGTCCTCGCCCTGCAAGCGTTCGATGATTTTCGGCAGCCTGTCCGCCCCGGCCTCAGGGACCGAGACCAACAACAGCATGGCAAACTCGCCGCCCAGGCGCGCCATGCGGCTGGCCTGCACATCGCCGCCGCACTCCAGAAGCAACTCGGTCACATGCTCCACGATCCCAATACGATCGGCCCCGGTCAGGGCAAGAACATATCGTTTATCCATCATGCACCATCCTTTTTGTAAATGAACTTATCTTCACGCCGGATTTGTCCGGGACAATTTCTCGAATTCCCCATCCAGGTGCAGGTAATAGATCTCTACATCCAAGTTGGGGAACAATGCTTCGATCTTGCGTTCAGCCTCTTCCAGGTCGGCTTTGTGACGGGCGTAATTCCCTTCTTTGCCATACGCGCCGCAATCCTCATGGTTGACCAGCACCACCTTTTTGATCTTATGAAGGCGGTCTGAAATTTCGACCTGCCGCAGCACAGCAAAGAAATCGAACACCCCGCCGGCCAGCGAAACGCGGTCGAAGTTGTCATGCCCGAAATGCTCCGACAGCCAGGGGTCGAGGTATTTCTGGAAGCGAAAATCTATGCAATGTACAACGATAGCATCGGTGGTATGTCCTGACATTTTATCTTCTCCTTATGAAATGGGTACAAAATGGTACGAAGTGATGGTCGGCCTCTGCGCCAGGCGCAGCCTGGCGTTACAAAACCAAAGCGCCCGGCTGGCGCTTCAAGAACTGCCCGCCGCCGCGCCTGCCCTTCCACGTCTCGCCGTCCACAATCAATTCCCCGCGCAGGAACACCTTTTCGGGGTAGCCGACCAGTTCCCAGCCCTCATACAGGTTATAGTCCGTCCTATGTTGGCTATGCGCAACCCCGTACTTCACGCGCTTCTCCGGGTCCCAAAGCACGATGTCCGCATCCGAGCCGGGCAGAAGCGCCCCCTTGCGCGGATACAAGCCGAAGATCTTGGCCGGGTTGGTCGCAGTCAACGCCACGAACTGGTTGGCAGACATCCTGCCCGCGCGCACGCCGTACGTCCACAGCACCGGCAGGCGGTCGCCCACGCCGGGCAGGCCATTGGGAATCTTGGTGAAATCCTCCGCGCCCAGTTCCTTGCCGGGAATGGCAATCTCCTGCCCTTCGTAAACAATCGGCTTCGTCCCGTCGAAGAAGAACGGACAGTGATCGGTGCCGATGGTCTGGATGGTACCATCCGCCAGGCCTGCCCACAGACGGGCGTTATCGGCTTCCGTCCGCATGGGCGGCGAGCAGATCCACTTCGACCCGTCCGGGCGGCGGAGATGGTCAATCGTAAAGAAAAGATACTGCGGGCAGGTCTCGCCCATGACCTGGACGCCGCGCTCGCGGGCGTACTTGAGCATGTCCACTTCGCCGCCCGCATTCATGTGGACGATGTAGAGCGGCGCATCCGCCACCGACGCCATGCCTGCCACCCTCAAACCGGCCTCCACCGCGCCCCAGGCCGGTCTCGTCAAAGCGTGCCACTCCGAGGAAGTATGTCCCGCCGCCAGCGCTTCGGGGATGAGCGTCTCGATCACATCGCCGTTCTCGGCGTGCAGCATCACCAACATGCCGTTTTCTTTGGCTATACGCAAAGCCCTGAAAATATTGCCGTCCTCCAGGCGCAGGCGGCCATTGTAGGCGGTAAAGACTTTCAACGTAGTAATGCCCATCTCCACCAGTGACGGGATGTCCTTGGCTACCTGCTCGTCAAAATGCGTCAGGTTCATGTGGAAGGAGTAATCAATGGCGGCTTTCTCGGCCTTACGACGCCATAGGTCAACTGAATACGCAAACCCCTGTGGCTCCTGCACCACGAAATCCAAGACCGTCGTCGTGCCGCCAAACGCTGCCGCTTTATGCCCGGTGTAGTGGTCGTCCGACGAGACGGTGCCGAACATGGGCAAGTCGAAGTGCGTGTGCGGGTCTACGCCGCCCGGCATCGCCAATTTTCCCGCGGCTTCGATCACCTGCGCATCTTGCGCATCCAGGTTGACGCCGATCTGGGAAATGGTCTCGCCGTCGATCAGAATATCCGCGACGAATGTATCAGAAGCGGTAAGAATGGTCGGGGATTTGATCAAGGTTTTCATCGAACGCTCCTATAAATTCCAAAAAATACGCAATCCCAACAAAATGGCCGGGAACAGGATAGCCGTCAACGGCAGGCCAACTTTCAGGTAATCGCGGAAGGTGTAACCGCCCGGCCCCATCACCATCACGTTGACCGGATGCCCGATGGGCGTGGGGAAAGCCAGCGAACAGCCCAGCGCGATCGCCATCAAGGCCGTGCGCGGGTCCAGGCCCGCGGCCTGCGCCACCGACAATCCCACCGGCGCCAGGATGATGGGCGCAGCGGATTGCCCGGCCATCACGTTGGTCAACAGGGCCGTGACCAGCAGCAACAACGCCACGAGCAGGATCGGCCCCGCGCCAGCCGTGACGTGCAGGAAATCGGCCACCAGCGCCGCCGCCAGCCCGCTCTTGGTGATGGCTGTGCTGAGCGGCCAGAAGCCGACGATCAGGAAGATGGTGCGCCATTCGATGGATTTGTACGCTTCGTCCAACGTCAGGCAGCCGGCCAGGAGCATGGCGACCGCGCCCGCCAGGCTGGCCACGCTGATGGGCAGCCAGCCCAGGATGGCAACCGCCAGCGTAGCCAGGCCGACCAGCCCCGCCAGCCACATCTTGCGCGGACGAAGCACCGCTTCGGGGTCTTCTTCCAGCACCATCAGGTCGCGTTCCTTGTAGAGCAGGCGCAGGCGCTCCACACTGCCCTGCACCAGCAAGCCGTCGCCCACCTCCAGCGGCAGGTCGGCCAGTTGGTGATAGAGCGGCTTGCCGTTGCGCCAGATGGCAAGCACATTCAGGGCGAATTTTTCGCGGAAGTCCAACGCGCGCAGCGACCTGCCCGCCAGGGACGAGTGCGGCGGCAGCACCACTTCAGCCAGGGTGTTGGCGGGATCCGCTTCGAGCAAGGAGGCGTCTATTTCGACCGGGAGCAGGCCGAAGTCCCGGAGGCGAAGCGCGCTGGAGTCGCCTCTCGCCAGGACCACGTCATGCGGGCGGATGATCTCATTGGGGCTGGGAGCAACCATCAATATCCCATCCCGAAAAATGCCCACGATGTACAGGCCAACTTCGTTCGCCCAGCGCCCGTCACGGATGGAACGCCCCGCGAGCGGCGACTCGGGCTGGACTTCGTAGTCGCCCAGGGTTGCCTCCACGCCGTACATGCGGATGAGTTCCTGGCGCACCTGGCGCAGTTGCAGCGCGAGGTCGGCGGGGAAGCGGTCGGGCAGCAAGCGGCGGCCAACCAGCGTCATGTAGAGCGCGACGATCAGGATGAGCGGGATGCCGACCGGCAGGAATTCGAGCAGCCCGAAGGGCCGGAAACCGGCGTCGCGCAGTACGCCGCTGGAGATGATATTGGAAGCGGTGAACAGGGTAGCCATGCCGCCCACCACCACGCCGGAAGCCAGCGGCATGAGCAGGCGCGAGGGCGGCACGCGCGTCGTCCGCGCCAGGCTCATGGCGACAGGGAAGAGCACGCCCAACGCGGCGATGTTGTTCATGAACAAGGAGCAGAACGCCCCGGCCAGCGTGATGACCAACACCAGCCTGCCCTCGCCTTGCCCGGCAATGCGCTTCAAGCGCTGACCGAAGGCCTGCGTGACGCCCGATTGGGTCAATCCCTCGGCCAGGATGGAAATCGCCAGGAGCGTAATGACGGCCGAACCGCTGAAACCTGCAAAGGTCTCGTCGGGCGTGGTGACGCCGGTGACGCCCAAGGCCACCATGACCAGCAGGCCGACCAGGTCTGGCCGCAGCCAGTCGCCGATCAGGGCGGCGGTGGAAGCGAGGGTGAGGAGGAGGGAAAACCAGGCTGCAAAAGAGTTCATGATCGGACCGCAATGAATGGCGTGGCCGCTCGAAAGGGCGCGTCTACTCAGGCTGCAAGGGCGCGAATCCCTTCCCAAAGATGCCCTGCGCTGGGGAGACGATCACGAAGGCATTTGGGTCTTCGGCAGCCACCAGGGCTTTCAACTGCGCCACTTCGGTAACGGTCAGCGCCACCATCAGGATGGCGTGTTCCTTGCCGGTGTAGGCGCCCCTTGCGGCAATGACGGTCGCGCCGCGCCGCATATCCTTGGTGATGCGCTCCGAAACCTGCTCCGGCTTATCGGTAATCACCAGCGTCAATAGTTGCTTGCGGCTGCGCGCCGGGCGGAACCAGGCATGTGGGTGCAATCCGCGCTTGCCAGCCTCGGCAAAGGAGGCCAATAACTCGGCAGGCACGCCCTCGAAGCGCGGCAACACTTCCCCGGCAGAGTGCCGTAACCCGATGGTTGCCAGGGCAATGGAAAAAATAACAATGAAGTAGGCCAGCGCGCCAATCAAAATCCACTTCCCAGTAACCGGGCCGACACTGGCGCGCGACACGATCTGCCCGAAGGAATCCGCCACGCTAGGGAACAACCACAACTTCGCCAGCCAAGAGAAGCCCACAATGAAATAAATCCACAGGTAGTTGCGGCGCAGGCGGCGGCCCAACGCTTCCCAGTTCGAGATCGGGAAATGCGGAAGAAGCAGGTTTTCCGCCAGCGCTTCCGCCCAATCGGGCGAGGGATGGAAAGGCGGCACGAGCATGGCGGCAAAAAAGTCGGTCTCCATCAGCCGTACGCGCGAACTCCACAACTCGTAATAGCGGTATCGGCGGGCTTCGATGATCAGGAAGATCGTCACCAACAGCAGATTCAACAACACTACAACATGGCTGATGGCCGATTCGGTAAACGCCAGCGAAATGGACGCGCCGGTCGTCACCACTGCCCAGTTAGTGGTGGTGTCCAGCCGCATCCTCCAGACGTTGGCGCGCGAAACCTCGGCGCGGAAGAAGTGCACCATCGCAGTGGTAAATTCGCTGGCTTTGAGTTGGTAACCGCGATACGTCCAGACGGGTTCGGGTTGGGATTGCCCTGTATTCTCTACCATGCTTCATCCTTTGCGCCTTCTGCCTCGTACGGACTCCCGGTTTCCCTGATGCCCAGCAAGGCAATCAACACCTCCGGCGGAATATCCGCCGCTGGCAAATCAACTTTGTAAAGTTGCTCATTCTCCGCCCGTTCGCGCAGCGACTTCCACAATAACTGGCGCTCGTCGCCGTTGACGACCAAGTCATTCAGCGTGCTGGACTTGAGGAGATATTCCCCGGTTGTATACAGGAAAGTCAATCGCCGCCACTTCTCCGCGACGATCGGCCTGCTGAGGCGTTCCAACGCCCCGATCTGTATCTTGAAGTATTCTTCATTCGCGCGCGGGTGATCGGCTTCGTCCTTGAGCAGTTCGGCGCGGGTCGCCAGTTCATGTCCATGCACCGGTGCAATGAACTCGATCCGTCCGCCGAGGTCGCCGAAACTACCAGGCTGGTAAAAAGCCAGGTAGTCCACGGCCACAACTTTGGGGGCCGTCCGAAGCGGGATGCGGTACCAACCCAACAGCCGCGCAATCTCCATGTCGCGCGGCGTCGGCATCAGGCAAACCAGGACCAAATCCGTCGAGGAAATCATACCCTTTATTTTATACCAAACTATATCCAGGGCGGTCACAAATTGTGCTTTTTTACGAGAAGGAACGCGCAATTTGTGACCGTGGGTATTATATAATCAGGGCGATGAAATACGGCCTCCCAATTTTGATGTTTTTCCTGACCCTGTCAGCCTGCGCGCTGCAGCCCGCCCCGCTTCCTGCCACGCCCGCGCCTGCTCCCGTTTCGACAAAGCCTCCTGCGCCCACGCCTCCATCCAGTCCAACCAGGACGCCCATTTTCACGCCATCCCCCACCTCCGAAGCCGACTTTGCCATCATCGGCTACCTGCCCGACTACCGGGAACCCAACCCAGGCTGGGGCCAATTCCTGACCGACATCATCTACTTCTCCGCCGAGCCGCGCCCAGACGGGACGCTGGACACCAACCGCCTGCGTGAAGACACATTCCAGGCCTTGCAAGTGTCGAAAGCGCAGTACGGCACGCGCATCCACTTGTCCGTTGGCGGTTGGGAGCGCTCCAGCGGCTTCGCCGCCATGAGCGCCGACCCGGTCTTGCGCCGCGTATTCCTGGCCTCCTTGCTGGATTTTGCCCTGGCGCACGACCTGGACGGCGTAGACTTCGACTGGGAATTTCCCGAAAACGAGGCCGAACTGCAAAACTACCTTTCCCTGCTGTCAGAAGCGCGGGATATGTTCTCGCAGCATGGCATGACTGTCAGCGTGGCGCTTTCGCCCGATTTCACGACTTCCCTGCAAGCCTACAGCGTCGTGGATCGCATCCACATCATGTCCTACGACCGCGGCGCACAGCACGCCACCTACCAACAGGCTGTTGAAGATTTACAAACCTTTATTGATGCGGGCCTCCCGCGCGAGAAATTGATACTGGGCGTCCCGTTTTACGGGCGCAACCATGCGCCGCCCTACAAGGTTTTGGCCTACGCCGAAATCATGAACCGTTACCACCCCCCGGCAAACCTGGACGAAGTGGACGATATATATTTCAACGGCATTGCCACGATCCAGCAGAAAACCTGCCTCGCGCTGAACGAACACGCCGGCGGCGTCATGCTCTGGGAACTGGGGCAAGACAGCACAGGCGACACGTCGCTGCTGCAGGCGATCCATCGAACAGTGGTCGTCGGCTGCAAGCCATAAAGCAGATCATCCTTGCGAAGGTTCACAACCGAACTTTCGCAAGGATGCAGAATTCCTTACAGCAAACCAACTTCCCTGTTGAATTCCACAATCAACTCGTCGATCTCATCCGCCTGCCCCTGTACGCCGGACCAATAATCGTGGTTGTTCCACATGTCCAAGATCTCTTCGTAAGTTTTGCCCTGCTGTTCCACCCAGGTGTAGTATTTCAGATTGTGGACGCGGCGACGGTCGGTGTAGCGCAGTTCGAGCAGGGTATCGGTGTCCTGTCCGTGCAGGTAACGGGCAAAGTCGGCGGCGGCGTCCTTCTCGCTGTAATGGCCGAATTCCTCGTGCATTTCGTGGATGCGTGAGCGGTAGAGTTCCATCGAGTCGGTCAGCACGGTCAGCATGATGTCGTTCTCGCCCATCTCCCAATACTTGGCCGCTTTGATGGCCGTCAGCACATTCGAAATGCCGGAGAAACCGAGTAGATCCAACTGGCCGACGATGGCATCCGGCACGCCCTTCTCGACCAGGAAAGCGCGCCCGACCTCTTCATTGAACAGGCGGCTGACGTTGACCACAGCGTTATCGTCAATCGCAACGACCATATCGGTGTTCTTGGCGTTGTGGATCCAGGGTACGTGCTTGTCGCCGATGCCCTCGATGCGATGCGCGCCAAAGCCATTTTCGAGCAGGGTCGGGCATTGCAGGGCTTCGCTGGCGACGATCTTGCTGTCGGGGAATAACTGCTTCATGTAGTCGCCGCTGGCAATCGTCCCGGCCGAGCCGGTGGCGGAGGCCATGCCGCGATAGCGGTCGCGCGGACCCATGACCTGCTCCAGCACCTCTTCCATCGCGTGGCCGGTCACTTCATAATGCCACAGGTAGTTGCCAAATTCATCGAACTGGTTGAAGATCATCAGCTCCTGGCCGGACTTGCGCAGTTCCCAGCACTTGTCGAAGATCTCTTTGACGTTCGATTCGGAGCCGGGCGTCTTGATGGTCTCACCGGCAACACTGGCCAGCCAATCGAAACGCTCCTTGCTCATGCCTTCGGGCAGGATGGCAATCGATTCACAGGCCAGCAAAGCGGAATCATACGCGCCGCCGCGGCAATAGTTGCCGGTGGAAGGCCAGACCGCTTTTTGCGTGGTCGGGTCGAACTGACCGGTGACCAGCCGCGGCACGAGGCAGCCAAAGGCAGCCCCCACCTTATGCGCGCCGGTGGGAAACCACTTGCCCACCAACACGATGATGCGCGCCTTGGTGCCGGTCAGCGAGGAAGGCAATTCGAGGAAGTTGACGCCGCCGAACCCGCCGCCTTGTGACTTGGGTTCGTTCTTCCAGGTGATGCGGAACAGGTTGCGCGGGTGGATGTCCCACAGCCCGATGCCTTTGAGTTCTTCTTTGACTTTGGCCGGGATCCTGGCCGGATCTTTCATCTGGGCAAAGGTGGGGATGACGATATTCCGCTCACGGGCGCGCTGGACAGCGCGGGCGCGGTGGTCTTTGTGGATGGTGAGATCAATTGTGGTCATGGGATAACTCCTTGAGGGACGGAGAAAGTTGTCAGACAACTTTTATTATATCGCACAAATCGTGATTTAGGTAAGGCGACCGTCGCTTTCCAGATCGACGGCCGCCTGGCCTTTACAAATCTGTCGAGTGCTTTTAATGCAAAACTCATTCTTTCGTTGTATTATAAAAACGTAGATAGTCGCTTCCCTATCAGAAAGGAGGTGCGTATCGAAGGCATCGAAAACCACATCAGAGGAAAGACCGGGGCCCGGTAACCTGGCACAAGCCTCGGCTTCAGTCCAGACGTCCTACGCGACGCGAGAGCAACGGCTCCCCTTTCCTCTCTCATAACCAGCAAGTTGGCGGATGGGTAACTCCATCCGCCTTTTCTTATTGCACGGGGAATGCCCTTTGGTATGCCGCAACGATCGTGTCCCATAGCCGGTTGGACGCCTCGTCGACCACCTGGCGGGAGGCGTCGGCTTCGAACCAGGCTAACGTACGGCGTACGCCCTCTGCCCAGGAGACTGCGCAAGCAAAGTTGGGAACGAAGCGTTTGATCTTGCTGTTATCGAACACCACGCTGTTGACCTTGTCCCCGATCAGACTCCCGATGGCATGCTCGTCATACCTGGCGATCAACTCAGACGCGATGTGCACCACATCCAACTCTACGCCCAGGGCGCGGCCAACGGCTTGGTAAGCCTGGTTCCACGTCAGCACTTCATCGGAGGTGATGTGAAAGGCTTCGCCGATAGCAGCCTGGTTGCCCAACAGTCCCAGCAGCCCCTTGGCAAAGTCGCCGTTCCAGGTAAACACCCACAAGGATGTACCATCTCCGGGGATGACGATCTTCCCTCCGCGCTTCATGCGCTCGATGATGGTGTAAGGATGCGTCCAACTGTTGGTGCAGAGCGGCAATTGCGACGGGCCGTAAGTCAGCGAGGGACGGATAATCGTGACGGGGAAATTGTCATCCTGATAAACCCGCATCAGGCGTTCCTCGCAAGCGATCTTATCCCTTGAGTATTGCCAGAATGGATTTTCCAGCGGCGTCTCTTCGGTGATGATGTAATGGGCGGGCGGTTTCTGGTAGGCGCTGGCCGAACTGACGAAGACGAACTGTCCCGTCTTACCGCGGAACAGGCGGAAGTCACGCTCGATGTCAGCCGGGGTGAAGGCGATCCAGTCCACGACGGCATCGAAGCGGTGACCGGCCAACAGGGAGGCAACGCCGTTTTCATCCTGGTAGACATCCCCCACCAGCAGGCGCGCGCCGCCAGGGAGGGGATACTTCCTGGATTTACCGCGATTGAGAATGTACAGGTCATGCCCAAGTTCGACGGCAAGGTCAGAGCAGGCGGAACTGATGAGCCCGGTGCCGCCGATGAAGAGAATTTTCATGTCAACTCCTAACTCGGACGAGCCGAAACCAAACAGGCTCACCGCGAAGACCGCAAAGAACGCGAAGATTTACAGAAGGTTTTCTTAGCGGCCTTCGCGCGCTTGGCGGTTCGAAAATTCCTGATTCTCCTGAATTTTGTGGTTGGGCTCTATTTTGCCCAAACCGTCCACGAATTTTCACGAATACACGAATGAGTCCACTGCAAAAAGGCCAAAATCAAACCACAGAGACACTGAGATGAAGATGAAGAACTCCGTGA
>JBMOMP010000061.1:9277-11006 GCA_049323115.1 Chloroflexota bacterium | reverse complement strand
CGCAAGAAAAGTTACCTTGCTATCTCGGCTTCTTTGAGTTCATCCATAACGTTCGTCGTCGCGGTAAGGCCTTGCTCCATTCCTTGCTCGCTATTCTGTTAGCTCCTTGATTCCGGTTAAGAGCCTTAATTATTTGTATTTTAACTTGAGTGGTAACTTCTCTAATATAGTTAAATTCTGTTGGATAATAATAAGGCTGAATTCCAGTTAGTTCATATGCGCTAACCGTTTGACCATCCAGTTGGGTATCAGTACTTATTGTCAATGGAAGCCAATCTCCTATTTTATTTGAAACAGACAAAGTAATCGGTGTTGAGCAAAGGTCTTTTTTATTGAATCTTCTGCCAGTTGGTCCAACTGATCCTGAACCAGCCCAATTTGCCACATATTTCTTTGCAAAGAATCCATCTTTAAAATAATACAAAGCATACCATCCTGAAGGGGGAAGTGTTGTGGGAAAGGCAAATGTAACTCTATCACTTGTTCCTGTATTGCCTGAATAAGACCAATATTGAGTTGAAACCTGGGAACAATCTTTTCCATCAAGACAAGTAAAACCTCGTACATCTACTCCAGTTACAGGCACATCTTGCTGTGTTGTGTAATCTAGTGTATAAAAATTATAAGTTACATATGCAGTCGAAAACACATAAAAGGATATTAACACAAAAAAAATTGCTGATAGAAGAATAAATTTAAATCCACCCATGATAAAAAAAGATTAGAAGATGAACTTTTTAAATTTTTGTTTTATTCTCCGTCATCTCCTCCTTCATCACCGCCTGTGACTCCGCTCTCTTGGCTCCCATCTAGAGTCCCTTCTACGTTCCCGCCGCCGCCTAAAACCTGGCCTCTCCATATCTGCCCCCTGTATTTTTTACCGCCGTCTGCCTGCATAAAGAAGGTATAGCTTTCATCTGCAACATGGCCGTCAACTAATATTTTATAGAGCATTTCCGCACCCAAAACAGCGCCGTTATCCTGGTCAAAATAGACAACGCAAGGAATGTCAGGGCTAAACCCGGGCGCTTCCAGGATAACTCTTCCGCCAATATCCAAATCAGCGTCAATCTTAAGATCCAAATAAGACACAACAACTTCATCACCCGAAACCAATTCATCATCTCCCAAAAACAGTTCTCCTGCCTTCAATGCAAACCCGTGACCGTCATATTCAGCTCCCGGAGCCCTCTTAACATCTTCAAAAAGATGCAGCTTATAATCTGTTTTAACCGGATTCAGAAGTTTTGTATTTACTCCGCATACAATCACAGGAACTCCTGAGGGAGGTGATATTGCTGTCGGCGCAGCTCCTCCGCTTCCTGCAGAATCCCCAGGGCTGCTTTGCTGAACCAGCTGTTGTGCGGTTGCTTTGCCTGATCGGTCATTACTTTGATCTTCCCCCTGCCCGGCGGGTCCGCAAGTGGCAAGCAGTACGCTGCTTAAGACGGCGATTACTCCAATGATTTTGAAAAATTTCATATCAAGTTCCTGTTCCAGGTTTCGGATCGGGGTTTCAGGTAACTCCATGCCTTCTTTATTATACACTTCCCCAGGTGACTGTTCCAAGATTGATAAACTGCTTCCGACCTGATTCTCTAACCCGTCTTCTTTTTTGTTTTTGAACTCTTAGGAGTTGTTTTCTTCTCTCCGGTTGCCTGCTTTCGAGTCGCCCGTTTCTTCGCAGACTTCTTCACCGTCTCATCAACAACTTCTTCTTTCCCCCCAA
>JBMOMP010000061.1:0-9267 GCA_049323115.1 Chloroflexota bacterium | reverse complement strand
CATCTCCTGCCTCTTCGCCTGCACAGACAACATCCTTCGGTATGCTAACAACACCATCGCGTCATTTTGATAAGTTTCCTCCCAATTTCTGTCTGATGAATACTCGCACAATCTGGGCAGCTTTGAAAGCCGCCCGGGCCTCATCCTTGTCTGCGCTCACACCGGGATAGCGAACACTCACAGAAAACCGTTCGATCTCCCGCAGGTCGGACAGGAGAATCTCAAGGCTGGGATCCACCTCTTTGCAAAGCTTCAACAAGTCGAGCAGTTTGTGCGTTTTAGGAATATCCCGTTCGTTTTCCTGCAAAAACGCTTTAAGATATTTTTCGGCGCACTGCTGCGCATGATAACAGACCGCGTCAAAAACCGGATGTTTACGCGCGCGGAACATTTTCTGCGCTACGATGTAATCGTCCTCAGCTTTTTGCACCTACTCAGCGGTCAACGGCTTCATAGAGAACTTTTCCCTGTTTGGTAACTTCTTGCAAGAAGGAATCACCCATCGCAATGCGTTTTGCCAGATTTCCCGGCGTATGAACGATCAAGTCCAAGCCAAATAAATCCCTTTCCAGACTCTGGTCAATCAAAAGCGCCTGCCTGGTTTCTTTTAACGAAGTCTCCATCACGACAAGTAAATCCACATCACTTTCAGGGCGCGGATTGCCGCGCGCGTACGAGCCAAACAGGATGATCTTTTGTGGGCAGAATTTCTTTACGATCTGCCGCACAATATCGTCAATGGCTTTTTGCGGAATACGCTTGCGCTCGAATATGGAAGGGACAGAGACAATAGTCATTGCTTTGGGTTTCCAATAAAATTATAGGCCATTTTTGCTTTTTGCGGAATCCTTCTTTTTTCCCTTGTTCACTGATTTCTCCTCACTGATCTTTCTTGTCACCCGTTTCTTCGCAGGCTTCTTCACCTTCTCATCAACAGCTGCATCTTCTTTCCCCCCAAACATCTCATCCCGCTTCGCCTGCACGGACTCGACGCCCGCGCCGTTCAAAGCGCTATTTACCAATCCCCAATTCTCCCCCGCCACAAACCTCCAATCCAGGAAGGCGTGGTGCTGGTAAGCGCCCAACTGCACGAACAGGCCTTTTTCCCACAGTTCGCTGCACGAACGGATATATTCCATGCCCGTGACGTAATCCTTGAAAATAACGTAACCCTCGAATGGCAAGCCCAGCCCTTCGGCCAGCGATTTCTGCCGCAGGCCGCCGGAGGCTTTGTCGAGGTAGGCGGCCGAGGTCTTGATCCAGCCGCTGGCCTCAGCAAATTTATTGTGATAGACGACCAATGCCCTTTCATCCCCATAGCGGTTTGAGTAAGCAAACACGTCTTCGTTCACGTGTCCTTCGGGGGTGTAGAAGTCGTAGAGCAGGAAATGCTCGGAACCGGCGAACAAGTACCGGCGGTGCAGGAGCGGGAAGATCTTCCACTCGTGGCCGCGCACCAGGCCTTCATCCACCTGCTCGTCCCACTTGGGGTGGCGAAACTCCATCCCATATTTCTCGCGGAAGCCCTCGATCTGTCCGTGCCCGAACATGGGCAGGCCGGGCAAGGTGGCTAACAGGGTTGCGACGCCGAAATATTTGTCGCCATTGCCGAATTGCTCGACGGCGGTCTTTTCGTCGGGGTTGTTCATAAAGTTGACGTAACGCTTGAGGATCTCCGGGTCGAACTCGACTGTGTTCTTGATGACCTGGCGGTAGTTGGCATTGTCCTCGTCGCGCAGCATGTGCATGAAGGCCGAATTGTAGACGCGGTGCATGCCCAGCGTGCGGACAAAATAACCTTCCATCAGCCAGAACGCCTCGGCCAGCAGCAGCGTATCGGGGACTTCGGCGGCGACGCGGTCGACCACTTCGCGCCAGAACTCCTGCGGGACTTTCGCCTCGAACTCGGACACGGACATGCCCTGCTCCGAGCGGGATGGGATGGCGCCCCCGCCGCCCGGCTCCGGGAACCACAGGCGTTGGATGTGCTTCTTCGCCAGCGTCATGGCGGCGTCGAAGCGAATGATGGGAAAGTTGCGCGCCACGTGCAAGATGGTCTGGATGACGGCTTCGCGCACTTCGGCTTTGGAATAGTCCAGTTGGGCAGTGTCGTTCCAGGGCATGGAGGTGCCGTCGTTGCCGTGATAGATGTAGCGCGTGTCGCCGGTCCAATGGTCGACGCGCTTGAAGACCACCGCCGCATCCGTGTGATTGTAGTAGTGATCTTCCAAAACGACCGAGACCCGTTCATCATCGCACAGGTCTTCGCTTTGGAAGTGGTAGCCGGGATAAGGCGCATACGGCAGCGACAGGAACCAGTCGGGGTGTTCGATCACCCATTTGGAGTCGATGCCCATGTGGTTGGGGACCATGTCCGCTGAGAGGCGGATGCCCCTCTGCCAAGCGCGCCAACGCAGGTTTTCGAGCGCGCCCCAGCCGCCCAGGTCTTCGGCGATGTCGTAGGAGTACAGCGAGTAGGCAGATGCAACCGCGTCATGGTCGCCCATACGCTGTTTGATACGCTGGCTGGCGCGGCTGCGCTCCCACAGGCCGATCAGCCACAGGCCGGTGAATCCGCGCTGCGCCAGGAGGTCGAGTTCTTCGTCAGGGATGTCGCTCAAGAAGCGGATCCAACGCCCGTATTTGCGCGAGAGTTGTTCCAGCCAGACATAAGTGTTCTTCGCCATCAGGATGGCGCGCGGCATCCAGTCTTTGTCTTCGCTGAAGCGTTCGTATTCGGGAGCAGCCACTTGCCCGCAGAATTCCAACACCGGCGCTGCGCCGCTGAAACCGCCGTCGCCGAGGTGACGGGTGGCCTCTTCTGTAACGTAGTCCACGCCGCGCAGCAGGCGTTGGAGGAATTCCTCGCCCAGCAACCTGCCCCATTTCCTGATCACAAATTCCAGTTGACCGGCCAATGAGTACGGCGAGGCGATGGCGGGCGCACGCAAGGCCTGGATGAGCGTCTCGCCGGAACCCGGTCCGCCAAAGCCGGGCTGGCCGCTGAAGAAATCGCTTAGTTTGCTGACCACCTCTTCGTAGGCGCTGGTCTGTTTGAGAGGGACTTCATCGAACAGTTCCTGGTAGGGCTGCGCCGCCGGGTTGAGATTGGTGATGTGCAGCATCAGCATTTCTTCGAGCGTGGTTTCACGGTGCGGGACATTGCCCGTGCTGCTGATCAGGTAAACAGGCGCGGGCAGTTCGTTGCGATACACCGCCAGCGGCGGGAACTCCTCGTTGAATCGCAGTTGGCTGTTCTCCAACGGACTCACGCCAACGTGGGCCTGCGTCCATGCCAGGGCGCGGCGCAGGACGCCGGGGTTTTGCAGTTCGTACTGTCGCAAGAGAAGGTGGAATATCTCGTCGAGCAGGCCCAAGGCATTTATATCGGAAGCAGGCACGGGCTGGGTCCGATGCGCGGACATCTTCTCGGCAAAGCGGCGCGCGGCGGGGTAATCCGCAACGACCACACGCCCATCTGTGGAAAACAGTTCTTCATTGAAGTCGTATTTTTGACGGGACGCGCGGGAGACGTGGAACTCGTAGAGATTCATGGATGATCCTTTGCGGTTGCGCTGGCTGACATGTAAATTAATCTTACCGCATTAACGCGATTTGGGCGAAAGGTTGTCACTTTTTAAGAGCAATACCCTGGAATTCGAGTATACTGTGCGGGATGCTTACTCCCCTGCAAATCGTCGATCTACTCATCTATTCGCTGGCGGCTGCGTTCTACCTGCCCGTCATCGTCAATGCCTTTCGCGGACGGGACGGCCACCAAACAGCGTATTACCTGCTGATCCTGTATGCGCTGGGCGGGCTGCTGCTGGGGCTGGGCGAGGCCTTCTGGCGGGCGGGGTTGGCGCCGGCCATCAGCGCAGGGACGTTCCAGGTCTACCAGTCCTACGCGGCGTTGCTGCTGGCTGCGCTGATGCTGCTGGTGGTGAGCGGCTTCCTGCGACGGGAGGGGTGGCCCTGGCTGGTGCTGGCCGGGGTGTTGACCCTGGGCGCGGCGCTGGTGACGCAAAACGTTTTCGGCCTGCCAGATACCATCTGGAGCAGGGGGGAATGGTCCCTGCCGCGCGACGACCTGCCGCTCTACCTGATCGTCCTGGGATGGCTGATCTTCATTGCGAGCGCGCTGGCCGCCATCCGGACGGCCTACCGGCATTCGCAACAGCCGCTCTACCGCAACCGCCTGCTCTACTGGCTGCCCTTCTTCCTTGTCATCATCGTCAATGACCTGCTGATCTTCAGCGGCTATACCCTGCCGGCCAACCCCTTCCGCATCGGCGCGGCCTGGCTGATGGGCTACGTGGTGCTTACGCATGACATGCCCGACGCGCGCCAGATCTTGCGGCGCGCCCTGGTGTATGTCATCACAATCCTGTTGGTGGTCGTCTTTTACATCCTGGGCTTTACCGTCACCCAAACGGCTTTCCGCGCAGCGCCGAACTTCAACCCCCTGCTGGTGGGCGCGGTCATCGCCCTGGTGCTGGCAGCGCTGTTCACCCCCATGCTCAGCCTGGTGCGCCGCTGGGTGGACTCCTGGCTGGGGCTGGAACAATTCGACCCCAGCCGCACCCTGCAACAATACGGCGAGGCCGTCAGTAACATCCTCGAGATGCAGCGCCTGGCCAGCGTGGCGGTGGGCTTGATCATCGAAGCGTTGGGCATCACGCGCGGCTTCCTCTTCCTGGTTGACCAGGATCCTGGCCAGGACGAACGTAAGGCCTACTTCCTGCGCGCCGTGCGCAGCCCGGGGGAAAGACAGTTGAAGGCCGGCATCCTGCCCGAGACCAGTCCCATCGTACAATACCTGACGCGCGAAGGGCGCCCGCTTCTGCAATACGACCTGGACCTGCTCCCGGCATATCGGTCTGTTACGCGCAACGAACGAGACTGGTTCAACGCCACCCAGTCGGAAGTGTACGTGCCCATCTTTGCCAAGCGCCGCTGGATCGGGCTGCTGGCTTTCGGCCCCAAACTTTCCGGCAACCGCTACACCGAACAGGACCTGGTCACGCTCAGCGCGCTTGCCAATCAGACCGCTGTGGCGCTGGAAAACGCCCGCCTGGTGGAAAACCTGGTGCGCCTCAACCAGGAATTGCGCGAAGCCTACCACTCGCTCGACAAAGTCAACCGCGACCTGGAACGGCTCGACCGCACCAAATCCGATTTCATCAGCATCGCTTCGCATGAACTGCGCACGCCGCTTACCGTCATGCGCGGCTATACCGAGATGCTGCTGGAAGATACCAACCTCAACCCCGACCTGCAAGCCATTATCAAAGGCCTGCACGACGGCACCATGCGCATGCACGAGATCATGGACTCGATGTTCGACATCGCCCAGATCGACGCGCGCGCGCTGCAACTACACCTGCAATCGGTGGACGTGGCAGACCTGGTGCGCGAAGTCTGTTTCAGCCTGTCGAAGCAACTGGCCGAGCGCAAGCAGTCGCTGGTCATTGACCTGCCCGTTCTGTCCAAGATCAAAGCCGACCCGAACATCCTGCACAAAGTCTTCCATCACGTCGTGACCAACGCGATCAAATTTACGCCCAACGAAGGCAAGATCGCTGTCACCGGCAAAGCCCTGCTGCACGGCGACAAGGATGCGCCCGATGGCGGCGTGCAGATCACGGTCGCCGACACGGGCGTGGGCATAGCGCCCGAATTCCAGGAATTGATCTTTACAAAATTCTACCAACCCGGCGACCTGAACAAGCACTCCACCAGCAAATCGCGCTTCAAAGGCGGCGGGGCCGGGCTGGGACTGGCGCTGGCCAAGGGCATCGTAGAAGCGCATGGCGGGCGCATCTGGGCGGAAAGTCCCGGCTACGACGAGGTCAACTTCCCCGGCAGCAAGTTCCACATCCTGCTGCCGCTCAAACTGGAAAAGGGAGAAAAAATGGAACAGGGGCGGGAAGTCAAACTGACGCTTTAGCGTCCATATTGTTCACGCAGTTTCTCTGCTGCCTCGGCCAGTTCCCTGGCATGGGACTGAATCTTCTTGATAGCGCGGACGGCGTCATCCACGCCTTCCAGCCCGGCGCGGAAGACGGCCTCGTCCAGCCAGACGGCCTCGTGTTCGCAGGCGCGTGTGGCTTCGGGCAGATCCATTTTCTCGAACTCGAAGTATTGCGGGAAGGCGCTCGGCACAGCCAGTTTGGATTTTCGAGGCTGGAAGAGGCTGTAATTGTGCATGGCCTCGTACCCTACCCAGCAACCCACACCTTCGGCATCTAACGCGGCGCACAAAACATCGTGTTCCACGCCGAATTCTTCGGGGTTGATCGCAAAGATATAACGGTAAAACGAGCGGGTGGTGTGACGCGGGTCGCGCTTGAGGACGCGCACACCCTTGACCTCGCTCAGGGCCTCGTCCATGTAAGCGGCCATTTCTTCCCGCTGTTTGGCCTGCGCCGGGAAACGCTCGATTCCGACCAGCGCCAGCGCAGCCGCGACCTCGCTCAGGCGGTAATTCCCACCAACCTGGAAATTCATACTTTCGTCTTCCGGGCCGCCGCCCAGGGCATGTGGACGCCCGCAATCGATGATGCTGGCAGCCTTGGCGGCCAGTTCGGGCGTGCGGCATAGCAAAATGCCGCCCTCGCCGGTGGTCAACGTCTTGGAGGATTGCAGGCTGAACGAACCGAAATGCCCGATGGTGCCTGCCCCCCTGCCGTTCCATTTTGCGCCATGCGCATGGGCGCAATCTTCGATGACGACCAGGTCATACTTCCCAGCCAGCGCCATGATGGCGTCCATGTCGGCCATGTTCGAGCCGAGATGCACCGGGATGATGGCCTTCGTCTTGAGCGTAATGGCTTTTTCGGCAGCCTGCGGATCAAGACAATAGGTATTCGGATCCACGTCCACGATCACAGGAATGGCGCCCGCCGACATCGGCGCAGAAGCCGTGGCCTGGAAGGTATAGGCAGGCACGATCACTTCGTCACCCCAGCCGATACCGGCAGCGCGCAAGGCTACTTCCATGGTAACCGTCCCGTTGGCCATCGGCACGGCATAACCGCCGCCCTGCATGTGGGCAAATTGCCTGGCCAATTCGGCCGTCTTGGGACCGGGATAAGGATAGCCGCCCCAGCGACCCGATTTGATGACTTCGGTCACTGCATCGATGTCGCGCTGGTCCCAAACGGGCCAGGCGGGGTAAGGTTCGGTACGGGTCTTCGGCCCGCCCAGGATTGCCAATTGCGACATAAAAGCCTCCAGGTGATTATTCTTGCACAATTTCTTTTGCGGTTTGGATGAGCGTTTGGCGGAGAGGGTAGCCGTCCAGGCCTGCCATTTTCATGCCGAGCAAAACGGGGCCGACCACAGGCGGGCCATCCAGGCGGGTGAGCCTGGCCTTGGGGACATGCCGGAGAATGACTTCGCGCATGGGCTGGGTGAGGATCGGACCGCCCTCGAACACGCTGCCCGATTGCACCACCTCGACCTCGTCTTTTTCCATGCCGATCTGGCGGATGACGGAAACAGCCAGCCAGCCGAGTTCCTGGCCTGCCCATTGGAGTATTTCACGAGCAGCAGCATCGCCCGCATGGGCCGCTTCGAAAATCCTGACCGCGATGAAGGGAAACAGGTGGTATGTATTATTGGAGAGGCCTTCCATCAAGTCCAACTCATCTTTCGCGCCGGTGGCCTCCAGGTAGACCTGGGTCAACGCGGTGGGCGGGATGCGCTTGATCCAAGCATAGTTGACCATGTGCAGGCCTTTCCAGGTGATCTCGATGCCGCCGCCAAATTCGCCAAACGTGTAACCGTTACCAACAATGCGCCCTTCCTGCCCATCCGGGCCAAGTCCGCGGCAATTGACGCCCGATCCAGCCGTGACGTTGACGCCCACGCCGTGCGACGTGCCCGCCAACAGACCGTTGACGCCATCGTTGACCACTTCGACGGGGCAGGACAACCCCAATTTTGCGATGGCTCCGAGATGCGGTTCCCGGTCGGACGGGAAATCGTAGCCAGCCACGCCAAAACCCGCGCCAGCGACCTGCCCAGCGCTGACGCCCGCCGCCTGGCAGGCCTGTTCGAAAGATCGTTGAAGCACCCCGGCCAGGCCGTCATACCCGACGCCCTGGTAATTGCCGCCCCAGGCTTTGCCAAAACCAAGGCAGCGGCCCGCCTCGTCCGCTATCAGGGCGTGGGTCTTGGACGAGCCAACGTCAATGCCGAGAAAGTACCGCACTGTTTTCTACTCTTCTCTCCCCCGTTTCGCTTCCAACACATCCCGGATGTCCGCAAGCCGTTTGCCATGCAGCGGATACAACCACAGCAGGCAGATCGCCAACAGGAAGCCTATCGAGGTGGGAACGGTCAGGAACAGGCGAAAGCCCAGGTCAACGGTAGCAGGCTGGAGGTCGAGGAGCGTATCGTAGCCGAAGGCGGGCATCATCAAGCCAAACACGCTCGAAACCAGCAGTCCGCTCAAAGTGATGAGGAATCCGCTCATCCCGAAGTACATGCCTGCCCGCTGGTGGCCGGTCTTGACCTCGTCCTCATCGATGACCTCGGTGATGATAACGTCGCCGATCAACACCAACCCGCCCAGTCCAATGCCGAGCACAACCGCAGCCGCATACGTAAAATAGATGTTCGGCGAGAATCCCATCGGCACGATACCCAGAATCATGACAACGTTAGAAAGCATGAGCGTGCGGCGGCTGTCGAGTTTGTTGGCGACCCAGTTGCGCCAGGGATAGAGCGAGAACATAGCCACCAGGAAGGCAATGCCGAGAATGACAGTAGCAAGGCCCTCGTCAACTTTCAAACTGTATTTCAGGTAGAAGAGGATACCGGCCTGCAACGAACCGGTGGCAAAGAAGCGCATGGCCTGTGCGCCGGCAGCGGTGAGATAACTGCGATTGAGGAAGGTGGCCTTGAGCGCCTCCCCAAATGGGAAACTGGTATCGGTCTTCAAGTCTGCCCGCTCGAACAGGAAGGGGTAACCTACATAAATGGCAATAACTGAAATGACCGAGAGAAAGATTGCCATGCCCGGCCAGCCGAGCATGTCCGCAAGCAGCGGCGGCAGGGCTGCACCCAACACCAGGGCAACGGTCTGGAAGATGTTCATCTTGGCGGCCACATCGGTCCGTTCACGGTAGGAAGCGAACATCTCCGGCAGCAGGCCATAATAGCCAGTGGCAACCGCCGTGTACAACCCTTCCCAGATGACGATCATCGCGCCGAAGTACACCAACAAGGCGGTGGGATTGTCCTTGCCGTCGAACGGGG
>JBMOMP010000060.1:0-72577 GCA_049323115.1 Chloroflexota bacterium | reverse complement strand
AACCAATGGTGCTAGTTTGGGCTGATTTTCGACTGTTACGCGCATTCTTGCAGTATTCAACCACCACATATGGTGTTTTCGCAATCGCTAAATCACCATATATAGGACTAGCACCAAAAGTTATATAGCAAGTTTGCCCTACACTGAATCAAGGCCTCGCGAGAGATCAGCGATAATGTCATCGGCATCCTCAATCCCGACAGATATGCGTACTAAGCCATCGGCAATGCCCACGGTTGCGCGTTCGGCTGGTGTCAGTGCGCGATGCGATGCCGACGCAGGATGCATGACCAAGGTGTAAATGTCCCCGAGTGTGGTCGCGGGGAGACACAATTGAAGCGCCTCCATAAACTGGAACACTTTCGCTTGGTCCGCGCCGGCAATCTCGAAAGACAACATCCCACCAAAGCCGCGCTCACCCAAAAGACGACGCGCTAATTCGTGTTGCGGGTGACTTGCCAATCCGGGATAGTTGATCCGCGCGACCTTTGGATGATGGTTCAACCACTCTGCAATGCGCATCGCATTTGCGCATTGCTGTCGCATTCGTAACGGCAACGTCTTCATGCCGCGCAACGCTAACCATGCCTCAAACGGCCCCAGCACCCCGCCGACCATTTTGTTCAGTTCGTACATCGTGTGCCGATTTTCTTTCGTCGTCACGACGACACCCGCCAACACGTCACCATGTCCAGCGATGTACTTGGTCGCGCTGTTTATTACATAATCGGCGCCATGGATGACGGGGTTGCACAAATATGGCGAAGCATAGGTATTATCGATCAGCAGTCGCGCGCCATGCCGATGCGCCATTTGCGCGAGGGCCGGTATGTCAGCCAATCTGAGCAATGGACTGGATATCGTTTCCGCGTAGAGAGCGATAGGGTGATTCGCCGCCAGCGCCTCTTCAACGGACGCCAGGTTGGTAATATCTACCAAGCATACCGCTGCGCCTAATTCTGTTAAGAGATGCTGAATCAAAGTGAAGGTTGCGCCATATACGTCCTTTGCGGCGACCACGGCGGTTCCAGCGCGGACTCCTGTTGCTAACAGCGCGCAATGAATCGCTGCCATGCCTGAAGCAAACGCATGGCCCGTGTCACCGCATTCAAGTTCCGCCACAGCGCGTTCAAAGGCAGCGACTGTCGGACTGCCATAGCGTGGATAAACGTATCCATCTTGCGTTGCGCCAAGTACGGCATCCAGATCGTCCATGCTTTCGTACACATAGCCAACGGTTGGGTGAATCGGCGTCACGACGGGCGTATAGTTGCCCGACGGCACCCCTTCCCCTGCATGCACTGCGCGAGTGATAAATCCCTTGCTACGTAACTCTTTCATCAGAGATTCCTTTCTGATAATGATAGGACAAGTGGTGTTGGCTTTTACTTTACTGCTTCTAACATGGCTTGCCATGCTATTTCAACATCGCTCGATCTTGTGCGCCAATTACTGAACGCCGCGCGCATTCCATGAACGTTGTTGTACGTTGTGGGCGTAAGAAATGTTTTGCCGCTGGCGCACAGGCGATCCAAAAAAGCCGCGACTTGGTCGCGAGATACATCGGGCTGTTTGAACGTGAACGACACGACGTTCATCCGCACCGGCGCGAGCAATCTGAATTGCGCCGACTCGGCAATTCGTTGTCCCAGCAACGCGGCGCAGGCGCAATTCGATTCGACGATCTCGCGATACCCCTCCGCGCCGTATGCCATCAGACTGAACCACGCGGGCAGGGCGCGCAAGCGGCGCGAGTTTTCGGGCGTGAGATGAAAAGCATCAGCGGTGTTCGGCGCGCCCAGATACGCTGCGCCGACATTCTGGAAAACTTGCGCTTGCCGGTCAATGTGCTTGGTGAATTGGACGGCGCTATCGTATGGCACATTCAACCATTTGTGCGCGTCCACTGTGATCGAATCTGCGTCTTCCCATCCCGCAACCAGGTGCTTGTATTTGGGCGAGCACGCGGCAAAGCCGCCAAACGCCGCGTCCACGTGCAGGTAAAAGTTGAACTCGCGCTTGAGTTCGACCATCGCGGAGATGTCGTCGAAATCCACCGTGTTTACGACGCCGGCGTTTGCCACGACGATGCAGGGTTGCCCGGCTTGCGCCTGCAACGCCTGTCGCAGCGCCGAAATGTCTACTGCCTCGCGATCGGGCAACGTTGCCACGCTCTGTAAGTTCTCGCGCCCCAGACCTAGCATCGCCAGACTTTTGTAAACGCAAGCGTGCGGTGAACCACTCAGTACCACAAGTTTCGGCAGACCTGCCAGACCGCTCGCCGCAATGTTGGCGCCGTGTTGCTCGCCCCACCATTGCCGCCCGATCGCGATTCCGACAAAGTTGCTCATCGTCGCACCGCTGACAAAGCGACCGCCGAATGTGTCCGGCAGCCCCAGCAGTTCGCGTAACATCCCAACCGCGCTCGCTTCGATCTGCGTCGCGGCAACGCTCGATGTATCCGCGGCGTTTTGATCGTACGCGCTGGTGAGCCAATCGCCGACAACGGCGGCGGGAGTGCTACCCCCAACGACAAATCCAAGGTAACGCGGACCCGCGCTGCCGGTCATCACTTCGCCGAAAGTTTGCGTGAACAACGCGATGGTTTGTCTTGTTCCCAAGCCGCGCGCGGGCAAATCGAAGCGCACCGTCGGAACCAAGTTGTTGTTGGCAGGGCGTTCGTCCACGTCGTTCAAGAATTGAATCGCTTCGGCGCAAGCCAACTGCAACAACTCTGGAATGTCAGCGCGATCGGTTGAGAGATGAGATGTAGAATTCATTTCCATGTCACTCCTTCAGGCGGATTTCTTACGCAGATTCAACCCCCGCCTTCTAGGCGGTGGTAGTTGACCGGCGGGCAGTAGACTTATTCTTTGGTGACGGCGGTCAGATTCATGGTCAGCCGAACGCCTGGCTTGGGAAGCGCATTGACCCCGATCACCGTTCGAGCAGGTCGGTGTTCCCCCATCTGCTCGATGTACGCGCGGTTCATATTCTCGAAATCTTGCATGTCTGTGAGGAAGACATTGACATGGATGACGTGATTCAAATCAGACCCTACCGATTCGAGCATGACCTTAAAGGAGTCCAGAATTTGCTTCGTCTGCGAATAGACATCCGGACCAGCCAATTCACCTGTCGCGGGATTGACACCTGCCGTGCCGCCGATGCTAATGGACTGACCCACTTTCGCAATATGGTTATAGGGGCCAATCGGGCGAGGCGTATTGGCGGGTGTGGAAGTTTCTACTCTCGATGACATGTTTCCTCCAAATTGTATACTTGATGGTATTCCCAGATGCTGCGGGGACGGGCGGCCCAACTCGCGTTTGAGCGCAACGATCTCGGCAATGTTGTCATAGTCCACTATGCTCACGACGCCGGCAGCCAGTCGTCACTTCGCCGAAAGTTTGCGTGAACAACGCAAGGGTTTGTTTGGTTCCCAACCCGCGCATGGGCAAATCGAATCGTGTCGTCGGAACCAAGTTGTTGTTGGCAGGGCGTTCGTCCACGTCGTTCAAGAATTGAATCGCTGCGGCACAAGCCAGTTGCAACAACTCTGGAATGTCAGCGTGATCGGTTGAGAGATGGGATGTAGAATTCATGATTGAACCACGGCACCTATCAACTCGTCGCTGATATTTCCGCCGCTTACAATAATGCCGACGCGCCGCGCGCTCGCCGGAATTCGATTCTGCATCACCGCGGCGATTGGCACCGCGCCGGTTGGCTCGATGACGATTCTCATGCGCGTCAGCGCAAAGCGCACCGCGTCGAGAATCTCGTCGTCGTTCACCAGAACGATGTCGCTCAACAGCGTGCGCATAATCGGAAATGTCAGTGTGCCGACCGCTTGCGTGCGGATACCGTCGGCGATTGTCGTCGGCGGATCGATGTGGACGATCTCGCCGCGCTGCAGCGATTGTTTCGCATCGTCCGCGCCAACTGCTTCGACGCCGAAGACTTGTATCTGCGGGCGCATTCCTTTCGCGGCAATCGCGCAGCCGCTGATCAGACCGCCGCCGCCGATCGGCGAGACGAGCGCGTCGAGGTCGGGTACTTCTTCGAGCAGTTCGAGCGCGGCGGTGCCTTGTCCAGCGATAATGCGCGGATCGTTGAACGGCGGCACGAGCGTCACGCCGCGTTCCTCGGCGAGTTGGCGCGCGATCGCTTCGCGGTTGCCGGTCTGCCGGTCGTACGTGATGATCTCCGCGCCGTAGCCGCGCGTCGCTTCGAGTTTCACGCGCGGCGCGTCGTCCGGCATCACAATCGTTGCGGGCACGCTGAGGAGTTTCGCGGCGAGCGCGGCGCCTTGTGCGTGATTACCGGACGAAAACGCGACGATGCCGCGTCGTTTTTCGTCGGCGGTGAATTGCACGAGCCGATTGTATGCGCCGCGAAATTTGAACGCGCCGCCGCGCTGGAAATTTTCGCATTTGAAAAATACCTCGCGTCCGGTCAGCGCGTTGAACGTGCGCGAGGTCAACACGGGCGTGCGGTTCGCGATGCCGCGCAAGCGTTCCGCCGCCGCGCGCACATCGGCAAAAGTGACCGGGAGAGATTCGCTCGTCATGGTTTCCCTTTCTTGGAGGATCAGCGCGATTACGGCATATTTGCATTTTGTCTTCTGCCAATTATACGCGTTCTATGCTATAATAACAGATGCAGAAAAGAGAAATTTCGATGATAACAGTTTATTTGCGCAGCGAACTGTCCTGCTTGTGTGCCCGGCAAATGTACCGATTTAGGGGGAGATAATCGCCATGCCGAATGTCTCGACCAAGATCAAGTTGCCCCTTTACGAACAACTCGCGCGGGATTTGACCCAGCAGATCGAGGGAGGTACGTTTTCGCCGGGAGAGCGCGTTCCGTCTGTACGCCAGGTCAGCCAGCAAAGACGCCTCAGTGTTTCGACGGTGCTCCACGCATATCGCCTCTTGGAAGATCGCGGCGTGATTGTCGCGCGCCCGCAATCGGGATATTTCGTGGAAGCGCGCCCGGTCGCGGCGTTGCCCGAGCCGGAGATTTCCGCGCCGCCATCTGACCCGACCCAGGTCAGCATTGGCGAACTGACAGCGATGATTCAGCGCGATGCGCTCGATACACAACTCGTACAATTCGGCGCGGCGATTCCCGATCTCACTCTGCTGCCAACCGCCAAACTCAACCGGATCCTCGCCGCGCTCGCTCGGCGCTCCGATATCCCGCAAGATGTTTGCGCGGTGGGGCGCGAGGAACTGCGCGCGGTGATCGCGCGGCGAGCGTTCGCCACGGGTTGCCGGCTCGCCCCAGAGAATATTGTCATCACCTACGGATGCCTGGAAGCAATCCATCTGTCGTTGCGCGCGGTCTGCAAACCCGGCGACCTGGTGGCAATCGAATCGCCGACGTATTTTGGTGTGCTCCATGCGCTCGAATCCCAGGGGCTGCGCGCGCTCGAAATCCCCACTCATCATCGCGATGGCATCAGTTTGGATGCGCTGCATTTTGCCATCGCGCATCATCCTGTGCGCGCGTGTCTGCTGATTCCCAACTTTAGCAATCCCCTGGGAAGTTGTATGCCCGATGACAATAAGAAAGAACTGGTGCGCTTGCTTGCCAATCATGATATTCCGTTGATCGAAGACGACATCTACGGCGAACTTTATTTTGAAGAACGACGTCCCCAGGTCGCCAAAGCGTACGATCGCAAGGAACTAGTGATGCTGTGTTCTTCGTTCACAAAAGACCTCTCGCCGAGTTATCGTGTGGGCTGGGTCGCCCCAGGACGATTCCTGCCGCAAGTCAGGCAACTCAAAATGGCGACCAACATCGGTACCGCAATTCTGCCGCAATTGGCGATTGCCCGGTTCTTATCGAATGGCGGTTACGACCATCATTTGCGTAAGATCCGCCGCGCGTACGCACACAAAGTGAACGGGATGGCGCAAGCGGTAATGCGCGCATTTCCCGACGGGACGCGAGTCACGACCCCAAAGGGTGGTTTTGTCCTGTGGGTTCAAATGCCCGAGTGGGTGGATTCCCAGGTTCTGTACAAGCACGCGCTGAAAGCCGGAATCACGCTCGCGCCGGGCTATATGTTTTCTGCCACGCCGCAGTATCGCAACTTTATTCGTCTCAACGCGGCATATTGGTCGAGCCAGACGGAGAGCGCAATGCAGCGCCTGGGCCAATTGGCCAGGCAACTTACACACAGTTGACGGTGGGTACGCGTCGCGTCTTTTGGCAAGCGAAGTTATGAAACGTTTTCGAATAGCATCCCCTGAATGGGGGCTCCGGTCTTGAAAGAAAAACCGCCTCTACAGGCGGTTCGGGGATGCTCCCATGGAGATTCGAATAACATCCCCTTATGGGGGCTCCGGTCTTAAATCAAAAACGCCTCGTAGGCGTTTTGGCTTGTGCCCCCACGGAGGGCAGGGTTATCCGGCAGTATCTGGCTATCGATGGGGTAAGTGTACCAAATTTTGGCGGTGGTGTAATCAAGCTCGATTTTTTCAACGAAGCGGGAAAGCAGGCTTCGAAGGGCGGCAATATCCCCCGACTCTTTCGTTTCGACAATCTGCGCGCGCCAAGTGTCCAGTACCAGGGTGAGCGCCTCGGGCGTGATCTCTACCTCGAGGGCTTGCCGCCGGGCTTCGATGGTATCGAGTTCGGTCATAATTTGCGCGCGTTCTGCTTCGCGTTGTTTCAGCCTGTCCAGCGCCGCGCCAGCGCCAAAGGATTCGGCCAGGTCTAACAGGTTGGCAATGCCTCTTTCGACTGCGCGAAGGTCTCGCCGTTTTTCTTCGATGAGCGTTTCCAGGGAAGCGGTATTAGCCATTTGGTCTTGAATTTCTGCCAGCAATGCTTCGAAGTAATCGGGCGTGAGTATGCGATTGAGGACAGTATCAAGAACAATGGCATTGACCTTCCTTGCGCCGACTCGCCTGCTTCCACAAGCCGCATAACCTTTTCGCCGGTCGCGTTGCCCGCACACGTAGAAAGGCCAATCTTGATGGGCTGCAGCGTGATAAACCATTGCCGCGCCGCATTGCCCGCAGTATGCCAGACCAGAAAGCAAGGAAGGGTGCGCGACTCGCCTCGGGTGACGTAAGCCCGCGCGTGGGTTGTTTTGCTGTATGCGTTGCACAGCCTCCCAGGTTTCAAGGTCTACGGCTGCTTCGTGGTGATCGGGAAATTCTTTTCCTCCAACCTTCCCGATTCCCAGGTAAGAGCGATTCGAGAAAAACGTAACCCAGGAATTTTTACTTGTATAGAGTTTCCCTTGCGTGGCGCGTCCGATATCGCCGTAAGTTTTCCCCTGGGCGCGCAATTGCCAGGCCAGTTTCACCAGGTCCCACTTTTCGGGATCGGGTTCCCACTTAGAAACGATTCGAGGCACGCCGTCCTTGCGCATCCCGATTGTTTCGTGAACTGACAGATAACCTCGCGGGGGAGTGCCTCCAGGGGCGTAGCCTTGACTTACCAGGCTTTCGAGGGCGCGCTTTACATCGCGTGAGTTTTGCCGCCGTTTTTCTTCGTTGGCAATGTCTATGATTTTCTCCACGACTCCCGCGTAGGGGCCTTCGGGGATCGCGTCTGTCAGGGAGTGAATAACAATGCCGCGCTTTCTCAGGGTCGCCTTGTAGAAGTCTGAGTCGTCCACGTCGCGGGCGAAGCGGGCAAAGTTCCAAACAAGCAGGCCGGCCGGCCGGATCGCCTCGTCTTTCGTCAGGTCTACCATGTCCAGGAAATGGACTCGTTGACTCACGCTTCCGCCGGATTTGCCCACGTCTGCAAAGACGCGCGCCAAGACCAGGCCGTGACGTTTGCAGTAAGCGCGAATTTCGGCTTCTTGCTGCGGGACGCTCTGCTCTTGCGTAGGCCCGCCAGAATCGCGCAGGTATGCCCACACAGACGCGCCAGGCTTCAAGCCGGAGGGGGGAGGCATGTAATCGGGCATGATGTTTATCCTTGCGGGTTGGGGATGATTCTTCCGTTCTGGTTGACCAGCGCGCCGGTAGCGAGCAGGGCGCGCAGAGTCGAAAGCAGATCGGAGGCAGTCTCAGCCAGGGAAGACCGCTGCGCCGTGGCCAGGTTGGCAAATTTCGCGCCGCTGATTTCTTCGAGGGATAAAGTAGGGGTCTTCGGTGCCATGTCTGGAAACTGCCTTTTTTGAGTGATCGGTAAAAAAACTGTTAGCGTCGCGCTACGGGTTTCCAGCCACGAGCGCGGCCTCTACCAGGCCGCGCAGGTTGCCGCCGTTAACGTGAAAATCTGTCAGGTCTTTTGCGCCAGGGATTTGGAGCCGCTGCGAGTTGTGAAGCCAGGCCAGTTTTGCCGCGCCCTTTTCGCCTGCCTCGTCCATGTCATGCGCCAGGATGAAACGGGAAGGCCTCAGCAGGTAGATTCCCCAAGTGGCAAGGTTTAGATTGCCAGTCGCGCTTGCCAGCGTCACCACGTTGACCAGGCCGCGGGCTTCCTGTAGCATGAGCAGGGCGTCAAGTTCGCCCTCGCAGAAAACAGCGGGCAGGTTCGGGGCGAGGGTGTCGGCCATGTAAAGCGCCTGCCTCCCGCCGCGGACGTGCTTATACTTCTGCCCCTCGCGCGGGTGGGATGGTCGCATTTTTAGATACCAGATCGTTTTGCCAATCTGTCCAGGAATAAGCATGCCCTCGGAAAACCACATGGGCTTGGGGTCATCATTCGGCGTTCCCCAGGCTTTCGGATCGCTCTTGAAGTCAAAAGGGATGTAACCCAGGCGGGCAAAACAGATCGTTTCGTCATGCAGTCCGCGCGCCCTCAGCCAGGCCAGGGCGTCTTTGCCGCCCTCGCCCCACAAGATAGACTCGGCGCGCTCTACCAGTTCCCACGCGCGTGCCTGCCACGCGTCGCAGGGCGGATTTTCAGGCGGGATAATCGGCGGTTCGGGTCGCGGTCGGTCGGCTTGGGGCGGGGGGAGTTTCAGCGCGTCGCAGGCGTCGCGGTAACTCATGCGACGGTAATCCATATACCAGCGGATCGCGCCGCCATGTCTGCCACAAGTGAAACATCGCCAGCCGGGGCCGCGCTTGCCGTCGCCGTTGGTCACGGCCAGGGATGGCTTTCGGTCGCCGTGGGCATGACCGGGGAAGGGGCAATGAAACAGCACCCAGCGGCCAGATTTTCGGCCTTGCCCCAGATCATGCTCAATCAGGGTGATCAGGTCAGTTTCGGGGGTCATTTTCGCCTCGTTTCGAGTCCCGTGAGTCCCGTGAGTCCCGGACCTTTGCAGGTGTAAAGGTATGGGACTCATGGGACTCGTGGGACTCATCCGACCAGCCGGTAGATTACAGCCTTGCCACTTTTCGCCCGCGTGATCTTGCCCTCGTTGGCGAGTTCGTTCAATCGTTCGCGGACATGGTTGGCGCCTTGTCCGATTGCATCCGCAATATCTTTGACTTGCGCCTCTCCAAACTCCTCCACAGCGGCCAGGATCGCCAGGCGAGTTTCAGTCATGGCGATTTCGTCCGCGTTGCCCTCGCAGTGCCAATACCATCCGCTCTTGTCAAAGGTGAGTTTGAGGGTCGAGTCTGGAACATCGCGCCCAGTGATCGCAAGTTCCGCGCCTGCTATGCCGTTCTTTTTGTACAATCCCCAGGCGGTATCCGTGACAGCGGCCTTTGCCACACTCCCGAAAATGTGACTGATCGGGTCGGTTTCGCCTATCGTGTTTTTGGGCATGTGATCTATCACCACCAGGGCGAGATTTTTGGAGAGAGCGTATTGTTGAATCGGCCCGACGGCTTCCGTCATTTCGGACGGGTCGAGTTGGTCTCCCTGAATGGCGCGGCTGAATGTGTCCACAATCACCACACGGTATTTGCGCCGGTCAACGTATTTCAAGAGACGCTTTCCGCCGCCGGTGTTCAATGCGGTGATTTGGTCGCGGAAGATATCAAGTAGCATAAACTCTACATCGTGATTGGTCGGCCAGGCCTGCTTTGTCATGCGGTCCTGCAAGCGGCGCTCGTTGTCTTCGAGGGCAAGGTATAAAACCTTCCCCTTTTCCACGTCGCGCCCGAACATTTTGCCGCCAGTGGATACAGACAAGGCCAATTGCAAAGCCAGCCAGGATTTGCCCGCCTTTGGTTTGCCAGAAATAAAGGTGAGACCAGGCGGGAGAAGGTCAGGCACAATCCAGGCAATCGGCGGGTAAACCGTTTGCTGAATCGTCGCGGCTACAATCACCTTGAGCGCGGGCAGAAGATCCTCGAGGCCAGCGGGCGGGTTATCCGCGCTGAGGGCTTCGGAAATAACGTGCTGATTGTAGCGTTCCAACTTTGCACGCATTTCAGGAGGAAGAATCTTCAGGTAGTTTGCAAAATTGATTTTTGCATCTTCAAGAGACGTGGTATACTCGCCCTTGTCGGCGGAGTTTCCTTTCGCCTCTTGTGTCTCAGGTTCCGTTCCTGGGACACTTTTTTTAATCGGGGGATTTGTCATGGCTGCATTTTCCTTTCGTTGTGAAATTGATTTGAATTTGCTCTAAACTTGCAGTGAAAAAGACTGTGATAGCCGGGCGGGGCAAACTCACAGTGAAAAGGCGTCTTCGCGCCTGCCTCAGATGGGAGTAAGGCGGGCGGTCGTCTTGGAACAAAATTGCTATAACATTCCTGGGGCGTTTTTCCAAAATTGCTATATTTTTTCGAGGTCTCTACCCATGCCCCCGCCCCTTATTTCGAAGTGAACCCCCCGCCCCCCCTCCCCCCCTGCCAGGTCAGTTCTTGGCGGTCATTTAGGCGCGTCTAAATTCTTGACGGTTGGCTGCCCAGGGCTTGACCGTGATCTTGTCACCTTCGAAGGCGATTGCTTCCGATTTGCGCCCATATCGGTATTGATTTCAGCCCTCCAAAAGGGCGGTTTATTCAGTTGGTAAGGTCCGGTTTTCTCTGTGATCGGGTTCTCTGTGTGTGTGTGGTGTGTGTTAAAAGACACACACACCACACACTGACAGTCCCCAGGTTTTGAACGCATCACACAGGAAGGCAAGAAAGGCCGCCCGCCCTGCCCTTTTTCCCTGCCCCTTCGCCCGCGCTGCCAATCGCAGGGAAAAAGGGTATTTTGTGAATTTTTCTTCTACGGAAAAAGGGAGAGAAAAAAAAGCGTTGCGCGTTCTCGCCCCGCCTGCCTATCACACAGGCGGCGCGGCTTCACTCTTTCGTTTTTTCTGCTCCTCCAGATAACAGGCATATTCGGCCTCGCGTTCCTGCCGTTCTTGCTCGCGTACTCTTTCGGCCTCCGCTTCAAGCCAGGCTTCGTGATCGCTCTTTCGTTGCCGCTCTGCTTCCGCCTCGCTTCGACGGTAGGCAGACGTTTTGACAAGTTCGAGCGCTATTTGAAAATCATATTCACGCCAGGCGCATTCGGCGCAAATTACCCCGTCGTCTTCCTCGACAAACAAACCGCCTAACACTTCACAAAGCGCCTCGTCTTCAATGCCAAACTCAGACGGGTTGAGACGGTGCTTTATCGAATAGGCCAGGACCGGGATCGCGCCCACATGCCCAAGCCGGTAAGCGCCATGCAAGCCAGGTCCCTCAACTGAGATTTTTACCTTTTCAACCTGCCAATCGATTCGCTTTTCACAACGCGGGCAGATTGTCTCTCCCGGCGCGTGTGTCGGTTCGATTCGCGTTTCTTCCAGGTACATAGCCAGGCTGTACCATGACCAGGAAAAATATTTCCTGATTCGTTCTCCGGCGATTTCGAGCGCCTTTTCCTGCCAGCGGTCGAGCGGTTGGGATTCGTCATCCTCGCGCGGGGCTTGGATGGTTTTCACCCTCGCGGGTTGCGCCGCTTCGGTTGGGATCGGATCGGGCGGACGATTCTGCAAGAAGCGGATCGCCTGGGGGAAACTCCACGAGTAGCGGTCTCTCAGCCAGGCAATCACATCCCCCGATTTGCTTTCCAGGCCTGGGCGGGCGACCTCCCAACTTTGGCGGCGCGTGTCCACGGTCAAGCCGGGCGTAACCTTGCCGCGCCATAGTTCGGGATTGGCCGCGTCCGCTTCGAACCTCTCCCCCGTCTCTTGCATGACCAATTCCAAACGGTGTTTTGCCTTCAACGCGCGGGTGTCAATCTTCGCTGTCATTCTCACCTGCCAACTCGTAAATTTTCGCCCCTTTATCCCCTTTGATAAAATAAATCTCTTTGGTGCCCTCGAGCGTGGCAATGGCTTCCCGGATTTTCTTGTCACTTATGCCAGGTTCGATATTTTTTGCCGCGGCTACCAGTTGGGTGAAATTCTTTTTCCCATTCTCGAGGGCTTTCAAGACCGCATCCATTGCGCGGACGGAATCTTTTCGCCAGGCAATCCGCCAAAAGCGCGCCTGGGTCAAGTCCAGGTTTTCATCCTGTTCGAAAGCGAATCTAGCAGACACATTCGGCGCATCCGGGCCGCGGACCGCAACGGGAATTAACTTCAAGTTGGTTTTGTCTGCCTTATCGCGCTCTATCAGGTAAGCGCCGTCTACTCCCGCCAGGATCGCCCCGCTTCCGCGCAACTGGTCTTCGGGCGCGCCGCTATCCCTGCCCTGCCCCTTCTTGGCGTGATGGATTAGAACGATTGCAAGGTTGCAACTTTCCGAAATTTGACGGATTGTCCCCATCACTTGCGAAGCCAGCGGGCTGTTCTCGTCCACGGGCCCGAACACCTGCCCCAAATGATCGATGACCAGGACTCCGATTTCCCCCAATTCATTCAGGCGGGTTATCAGCGCGGCCGCGTTTTCGTTCTTGCTGAGATCAGGCCAGGGGGTTGGCATAGAGTAGGCAAGCATCCTATCGCGGGCGGCTTCCATGCCCAGGGCTTTGGCGATTGCCTTCATTCGCCGTTTTAGCGTGTTCACGCCGTTTTCCAGGTCCAGCCAAACCACGCGGGCGGGCGTGACATCTACCCCATCTTTTCCATCGGGCGTACTGGAAAGCCACGCATACCCGCCTGCCACATGCAAACACATATCCAAAACCAAAAGGGATTTCATCGCTTTGGGTTTGCCAAACCAGGCCGTCACGGAAGGCCGCGGCAGGTAGGGCTTTACCAGCCAGGTAATCGGCGGGATCGGTTCGTTTATCACGTCCGCCAGGTCTATGGATTGCCAACCCTCCCCCTGCAGGGCGGACAGGTCCGCATTCGGATCGGCGGCCTCGATTTCCGCTTGCAAGGCGTCCAGGCCGCGGGCGGCGATTTCCGCCTTCAGCCGCGCCCGCCGTTTGCCTTCGTCGCGCCCTTCGGAGTGGACGGCCAGGGCAATTTCCAGCATGGGGGGCGTGAGACGCGCAAAGTCCGCCGCGCCGGGATCGTCCACGAGCGGGGAAAGCATCTTCCGCACTAGCGCCGCGGTGTATGCCAGGTTGTTTGGAGTTGGTTGCGTTGTCGGTTCGCTCATGTTTTGCCCATCGGCGGACAGCCAGCCTTTACCCAGGCTTCCAGGTCAAGATCGGTTTCGAGCAGAGAGTCAAAAAGCAACCCGGCCGCCGGGGAGAGTAGCCAGTTCTTCGCCTTCTCCCGGTCATACGCTTTGCGGGCGTGCCTGGCGTCTTCGATTGCCAGTTGCAAAACATCACTGGCAAGGTTGAACCAGGCCTGTTCAATCGTGACGACTTGAACGCCCTGCAAGCGCGCTTTTTTGGGCATTGGCGATAAAGGTTATCTCAGTGACCGTCGTACATCTTCGGGCGTGGGCAGTTTCCCATCGGCGAGGATCGAGCGCGGGAAATGCCCCAGCAATTCGAGAATCCCTTTTTTCAAAGCCTCCAGCAAATGGGCAATTTTTGAGTCTTCAATCCCGACGCGTTCTTTTGCGCCCGCCTTTTTCAACGCGGCGATATATTCGGCGCGCTTCTTGAGAAGATCGGGCAGGCTTTCCGCCACATCCACGAGCCGCGAGTAGAGTCGTACTTCCAGGATAGCGATTTCGCTTCTGGCCGTTTCCGCTTCGGCTTTTCCGATTTCCCGCAATTCCGCGGCGCGTTGCTCCTCCAGGCCGCGAAGAGTTGCCGCGAGTTGGGAATGGGCAGCCTGGGCGCCTTTGACACCCTCTTGCAAGGCAACCAGTTCCTTGATGATCTTTTCTGGATTGCGCTTCTCGACGATAGCCGAACCTTGTTCCTTGCGTTTCTCCTCGCGTTGATCGGCCAGGGCGACGATTTCTTCGTCAATTTCAGCCATGCGTTTTTTCACGGCTTCGATTTCCGCGTTGAGTTGGTCGAGTCTTTCAGTCATGGGATTTTTCCTCCGAAAGGTAGATTTGCATATTGGACAAAATGCGAAGGCGATTTTCGATTCCCGCATCGCCGGAAGATTCCGCTTTGTAAGCGAGTATGCGGCCAATTTGAACGGCGAAGGATTCGGCCTCCAATTCTTGCGGAGTATCCGAGCATTGGCGCAATTCGCTTTCCTCAAGCCGTATCAGGGGGCCAAGTTCCGTGAAAAGACGCTCTACCTCCGCATTGCGCCTTTCATCTTCGGGAATCGGTTGCAGGTAGAGATGCCCGCATTCGTGCAGGAAGACGCGCAGAAGTTCGTCAGGATCGTTCAAAAGCCGTTGCGCCAGGTCAATGGACAGGACTCCCTGCGAGTCGCGATAGGCTTGCCCCACACAGTTTTCCGTGATCGGTGAGCGTAAGCGAACCATGACGGTTTGCCCCACCACAGAGGCTGCTGCAGCAGTCATCAAAGGCAGAATAATTTTGGGATTGGCGCTCATGTCAGTCCTCGAAGATTTTGTAGACTTTGCACGTCCCTGCTTCGGTGACGGTCTTTGTTGGGTTCAGAAGCCCGCGCCGTTGCAATTCCCGATTGAGTTCAAGTGTGATGGTTGGCATCTTTTTACTTTTCCTTTCGTAAAAACAATACTCGGAATGTGGTTTTACACATTCCGAGTATACGGATCGGCCTTTTACTTAGTGGAATTACATGGCGCAGTTTTTTTTCATCAAACGTTTTTTTTCTTCCCTCGCTTTACTCTGTATTTAAAAACCTCGCCATTCTTTTGTTCCCTCTCTCTTGCGCGATTTTGAAGCATTTGGTAAGTTATCCAACTTGGCGCATTTTGCGAAAGCCATTCATCCCGATTATAATCCATTCCCCTTTTTATTGGTCTCTCGTTGTAAAAGAGATTGACGTAAAAATCCAGTTCTGCTAGTTTTGCCGCATCGCCCGAAAAGAAACCTCTATCTTCCTCGCCAGGACCTCCAAAGACACGAGAGGCAGAAGGGCTTGTTTTGAAGTACAGCCACAGATCCAAAAACTCCGGCTGGATTTTTTCTTTATCTGTGATCTCAATCGCCAGCGTATGCCCCGCTTCCAATGAAAACGGTTCGTCTTTGATTCGTATCCGAATGCCTGAGAATTCCAACACGTCTTCAGTCGTATCAAGAAACCCGCGCAACCCGGTATAGTCCATTCTTGCAGCGGACCAAATAGTCCACAATACCTTTTTAGGGTCTTCGAGTGTGTGAGCGGGCCATCCGCCAAAATTCGGAGGATAATATTTACGTATTTTATTTTTCATTTTTTGTCTCTCCTAAATTTCCGCCCATGTCCGCGGATATGCTACAATATCCGCAAGCATGAGCCGTGATCTCATGCGCCCGCCGTGCCGTCCTGCTACTTACAGGACGGCGCTTTCTTTTCGGGCGTTTCGGTGATTTTACTGCAATTTGTCTCTCCTGCATGTAAGCGAATCAATTCCACCAGGAAGCGGATCGCACTCCAATAGGCGGCTTCAAGTTCTTTTGGGAGCGGCGTTGTAACCACCTCGAGTTCTATTTTCAATCCGGGCTGCTTATTCATCTGTCCCCAATGATACCCTGTCATTATCCGCCTCGCCCGCTTCGATGTAACGCGACGCGCTCGAAGCGGACTCCCATCCGCCCCACGACATGAGCGCGCCCAGGGATGATTTCGGATCGTCGGCGATAGCCGTCGCGCCCGCGTGCCTGCAATCGTGGGGGGAAAGATGATCAAGCCCCATCCCCCGCCCCAGGTCGGCCACACGTTGGCCGATTGCCCGCGTGGACATGCGCGAGCCAGGCAAGAGCGCCCCCGATTTCGTCGAAGCCAGCCACAGGCCGCCGCTTCCCGGGTGATCACTCTGCAAGTAGGCCGTGAGACGCTGCCAGGTTGCGCCGCGGATTCGATGACGCGAGACTCTCCCCGTCTTGAAGCGGGTAAAAGTCACCATGCGTTTTTCCATGTCGAAGGATTCCACGGTCAAGGCGGCAATTTCTGAAACGCGCAAGCCGTGATTTATCAGCAAAGACATGAGCAGGGCATCCCGCCGCGCCTGGGGCGTATCGTTGCGGAGCGCGCAAAGTTGGCGGGCCTGGTCTTCGGTAATCGTCACGGCCTGGGATTTCTTCGCGCCCTTGCGCGTGGGCGTCCCTTCGGCTTTGCGCCGCGCGTCCAGGTCTACGGCTTCTTTGCGGCTGTAGCCCTTCACGCCCTGGGCGCGCAGGATTTCCCCATCGGGGATATACCCGGCTTGGTTGGCAAGTCCCATGTAAAGGCGGACGGTAGAGACTCGCCCGTTGACGGTTCCCAGGGCATACCCCGCCCGAACAAGAAACAGTTGGAAGGCTTGAAGCGTCCCCCATGTAATCCCCTGCCAGGCGCTGGGATCCTCGTACAGGTCGCCCGCGGGTTGCACTCCCAGGGATTGCAAAAAGGCGGTAAACGCATCGAGCGCCGCCCGTTGGTTGCGTTGGCTGTTGGGCGGCCTTCGTTCCTGGTACAAGGCGAACACGCAGCGCGCCGCGGCTTGGTTGGCAGCCTCCCCCATGGCGGTGATTTCGGGGGCGGTGATCGTTGTCAGTGTGTCCATTTCGATTACTCCTCTCGCTCATGATGTTCTTCCTGTTGGTTGACGTTAACATAGCCTGCAAAGCCTTTCAGAAGGGATGGGCGGCCAGCCGGTGAGACTGGCCGCCCTGACCTGCCCCGGTTTGCCCTGTGCGGGCTTCCCAGGGAAAATGCGGCTGTACGGGCTTCCGGGCGCGTCAGCCGTCTCTTTGCTCGAAAAGGGCGGGTTCTGTTGACGGTATAACCGTCAACAAATTTTGGCTTACAGGGGCATTTTTAAGCCGTTGCGCGCGCCGGTCCCGATAGGCGTACTCCCGGCATTTGCGCCCGCAATAACGCTGCCCATAGTGCGCGGTTTCAAAACTCATTCCACAGTACGCGCACGTCCAAGAGTAGACTCGAGGCGTTCTTTCAGGCTTTGCCACTTGTGCGGGCAATGCGCGGCCGGGGTCAGCAACCAGGGGCGGCCCTCCCGCTTGCATTTGGTACAGATGACGATAAAGAGAGCCGCGCCCGTTTGCTTGTTTAGGATTGCGAATCCGGCTGCCGGTTCTGAAAAGGGGCCGGGGCTGCCGCGCCCGTCTCGCCCTCCGCCGATTCGTAGATAGTCGTTACCGGTTCGGGGCGGGCGGCTTTGCGCTTGCGTCTGAATAAGTTACGCGCCGCAACCATGAAGGCGGGCACGCCGCCGCCGTTCGCTTTGGGGTTGGCTTCGATGATCTCCGGCTGATAGGCCAGGGCTTCGGAGTCGTCTTGCGCCAGGGGTAAACGCAGATCGCGTTTGATCTCCGCAACCAGGCGGCCCTTGATGACGCTGCCCATGATAGCCCGGTTATGCTCCAGTTCGAGTTCGGCTTGTTGGATCGCTTCGCTTACCACTTCCGCCCGCGCCGCGCCCAGGCGGATCGATGCGTCTACGTCTGGACTGGCTGCCTTGTGCAAGTAGCCAAGTACCAGGTGGAAAGCCGCCGCGCCGACAAAGCCATACACCAGGACGTTGCCTATCCAGGGCGGGGGGGTGGTCAGGTCTTGGGCGGATAACATCACTTCACTGGCTATCATGGTCAACGTACCAGCCAGGCCAACCAGGAAGCCAATGGCCGCAAATGCGTATTGTCCTACGCTTTCGGACTTGTACACAAAGGCCAGGCCCCAGGCCAGCGCCGCAATGTCGAACAGTACCAGGCCGATAACCTGGTTGGTGAAGTTGTCGGGGAAGATGCGTCCCAGGGCGGAAAAGGTCAGGCTGATGACCAGCCCGAACATGCCAACCAGGAAGGCGCTAAACAGGATACCCGCAACAGCGGGAAGGATTTTCTTCATGGGATTATTGTCCTTTTATTTTTTCAATCAGGATATGAGTATTTGCAAAGACCAGCAGGAGCCAGAGCATCAAAAGCAGGGCAAGAGAAAGTAATTCTCGTTTGGTCATGGTCTTACTGTCCTTTGCAATAGTTCGAGTTTACGTAACCGGTCAGGCCGCCCGCCGTCTGGACTTCCAGCCAGGGACCAGCCTCCAACACGGTCAACACTTGACCAGCAGACAACCAGGTCAAGACCGGGTAAGCCGTGCCGGGTCCCGCCCGCAGGTTCAGAGATTCCGCCGTCACGGTGCAGGATGATCGAGCCGCCGCGGCCGCCGGTTGGGGATCCATGGTCATCGAAGGGGCAGGGCTTACAGTGGGGAGGGGCGCTTTCATGGCTGCGTATGGCTGCCAGGCAGCAAACGCGCAGGCCATCGAAGGCAGCGACAAGGAAGCGATAACAGGAAAAATCAGCCAGGCTTTTTTCATGGCCGCCTCGCTTTCTTGCCCAGTTTTTCGAGTAGTACCAGGAACAAGCGTACCTCTTCGATGTTTGGCGCGCCGTTGCTGCTCATAACTTGCGCCAGGCGCGTGCGGGCTTCCGGGGATAAAACTTCAACCAAGAGATCGAAGCCGCGCCGGAAGTAGAAAGCCGCCATGTGGAAAACGGCTTTATCGTCTTTGCTCGTCATGGCCGCCTCCCGGAAAGGTAAGCCACAACTTCGCCCGTTTGCCGGTTTGTCATGGCAAAGTCATTCAGGCCAGCCGGGGCCAGGTGGTAACGTGTCCAGGTGACAAAAGCGCCTTTCCTGCCGATTGCGCGGAAGTGATCGCTTCCATGCCGCGCCAGGGTTGCCAGCCCGCCGAGTCGCCCGGCCTGCTTACGTTTTTCTGTGATTTTGCTTGGCATGAGATTCTCCATTTGTGCTAAAATTGGAGCGGATGTGCTTCGGCCTGCCCCCCTCAGGCCGAAGTCAGGCCCCCGGTCTTACCAGGCCGGGGGCGTCCGTTTCAACCTTCTTTCACCTCCACGCCGGGGAAGGCCTGCTCGAAGGGTACGATCTGCTCTTGCAGGCTTTCGTACAGGGCTATGGCTTCATCCTGGGAGAGCGGGGTCAATGTGTCGCGTTCTCCCTGCCACTGGGTAAGGTTGACCTCGAAGTAAGAGCCGCCGGGCGTGCGGTACAAAAACTGGTTGCGGCCATGCCGTTCCCAGTTCGAGCCGTCCCAGTATTCATCACTGGCAAGGAGGGTTGCGGTTTCGGTGCTGTACTTCGTGCGGCCAACAATGCGAGTCATGTTCTTGGGGTGCATTTTGTTTTTTCTCCTTTTGTGTGTTTGGATTGGATAGGGGAGTGATCGTCAAAAGATTTGATTCGGCTGCCTCCTTTCGTTGCTGTAGAAACAGGGCGGGCGCGCGCCCGCCGGCTATCTCTCTTTCGAGTGTTCCGCTTACGGCTTTCGGCGGTTATCTCGCTTTTCTTTGCGGCGATAGACCTCTTCCAGGAATTGCCTCGCGGCTTTGTACCTTCGCGCCGCGCGCAGTTGATTCCAGTTTTCCAGGTCTGCCGCCGTCATGCGTTTGAGTAATCGGGATAATTGCATCGTGGGCTTATGCCCGCACATGGGGCAGGGACGCGGCCCAAGTCCCAGGGCGGCGCGGGCGGCGGGGTCGGTAATGTCGCGTTTGCCCAAACTGTAAGCCCTCCAAAGGACGTGCGAGAGAGTCACGCCAAAACGGGCGTTCAATGCCTGGGCGGTTTTTCGCCATGAGCGGGCTTTGGAGTAGGCTTTTTTCACAAAACGGGGATTGCATCGGGTTTTCACTTTGCGCCTCTCTAAGGGGGTGTAACAAGCCTGCTACACCCCTTTTTTTGACTGCTTCAGGAGCGCATCACGCCATGAAGCCAGGTTTCGAAGCGGTGGCGTTGCACATAGTAAAAAACCAGCAGGAGGATGCGCTTCCGGTCCAACCATGTCATGCGCGGCCAGGTGTTGACGAGTTCCTCTCCAAGATCGGAGTCTTTGTTTTCGTCCATTTTGAATTTCCTTTCGTTGCTTTGATTTTGGATGATTGCCCTTGCGAGTTCCCGCATTTTTAGTATTCGCCGCCGATTCGCATCGTGAGCATGTCCGCTTCCCACGGCTGGGCGCAAGGGCTGGGTTGTAAAGGTTCGGGAGTTCCTAAGGATTGCTGATGACTTGACGTTATCAGCAATCTCTAAAAAAAAGCCCGTTTGAATTGGGCTTACTCTTTCAATACTGATAATATCACATTATCAGTAAAAGCGCAAGAAAAGCGCCCGCCACATGGCAAGCGCTTTTTTATTTGATGCCGCGTCTCGGATCGTTCTTGCTCATTCCCTTTGTGATTTCCAAATATTCCTTGACAGCCTTTTTAGGAATAAGCAATGAGCGCCCAAAACGAAGGCTTTCGATTTTTTTCTTGTAAACTAATTGACGAACAGATGCAACTGTAAACCCCAATTCGCGGGCGGCTTCCTCAGTTGTGAAAAACTCTTTCAGATCGGGCATGGCAAGGGCAAGTTCAAAGCGCCGGGCGCGTTTGGGTGAGTGAGAGAAAAGCGTCATCATGGCTATACCTCTGTTTGAGAGTAGGTGATAGCCATTATGCCGGTAAAGAGGATGCCCCCACGGAGATTCGAACTCCGGTCTTAACCTTGAAAGGGTTGCGTCCTGGTCCTCTAGACGATGGGGGCTTGGTTAAGCGGGGGGATTTTATCATCCACCCCCCGATAGGTCAAGCGTTTTGGCGGCTATTTTTCGGGCTTTGCGCGTTGGGTGAGCAGCGCCATCAGGTCGGCGTGGCTGCGGTTGACCAATAAGGCGGGGCATTCCACGCGCAGGTTGGGGATCAGGATGGCGGTCAGCACCGCGTCGAACATGGGGATGAATTCGCGCGAGCCGTCGAACATCACCCCCTGGAAGTCGAAGCGCCCGGGCAGTTCCAGTTTGCCCTCCACTTCGTAGTTCTGGGTCGTGACGCGCACCGGGTACTCTTGCGTAGCGCCATACCCGCCGCGCACCAGCGCCGCCGGGCCGAGGTCCTCGCGCCGCGACAGGCACATCACCACCACCCGTTTCTTGACCATGCGTACGATTTCGAAGTGGTCTATCAGTTTGGTCGGCATGTGGATCTTCGCCAGGCGCGCATCATGCACTTCCATGGCGGAATGGGTGGAGTCGTTCATCACCCCAATCACGCCGGAATTGGCGACCATGATCTTTCCAACGACGCGATACCCAGAAGTATAGATATCAACCGGCAGGTAACGGTAAGTCCGGGGAGAGGTATCCATCGGTCAGTTTGCTCCTCGTGTTATTCGGGGCGCGGGCGGCTGGCGTCTGGCTTGGGACGCGGGAGAGGCGGGCGGCGGAAGCGCGGGGTCGGCTTGCCGGTGTTGGGACTGAGCAGCGTGGTCAGCCAGGAAATGGCAATTTCATCGTACTCGCGTCGCCCGCACACGTCGCATACCCAGGCAGGGAAGTTCGGCACAGTGATGAGTTCCTCCCCCAGCCAGGTGAAATACGTGATGAGGCGCATCTGCAACATACCAGCCTGGCATTCGTTGCAGGGCACGGGCTGGGGCAGATCGGATTCGGTCATGCAGGCTCTCCTTGCGGGGGATGAAGATGATTGCTCATACAGGTACACATTATAGATGATTTTTAGCGCAAAACAGCGGCAATGTCCAGGTGCTCGATCAGGTTCCAATCCGGCGGCGGCCAGTAGATCAGGATCGCTTTACCGATCACGTTCTCGACTGGCAACAGACCCCAGGCGTGCGAATCGGACGAGTCGTTGCGGTTGTCCCCCAGCACGAACAGGGAACCGTCCGGCACGTTCCACTCGCTGTCGTACCCCGGCGCAGCAGCAATGTACGGTTCGACCAACACTTGCCCGTTGACCTGCACCTGGCCCTCGGAAATCTTCACGTGATCGCCGGGCAGCCCGATCACGCGCTTGATCAGGTCCTGGTCCGAGACTGGCGAAGAAAACACGATGATGTCGCCGTATTCAGGCAGGTTGTCCAGTTTGTATGCCAGCCGGTTCACCAGCACATATTCGCCATTCTTCAGGGTTGGCAACATACTGGAGCCGTCCACCCGCACGCGCGCCGAGATCGTATTGATGGCAAAGAACAACACGACTGCCAGGACGATGGTCTCCAACAGGTCAATGACAAATTGCTTGAAAGAAGGTGACTCTTGGGAAGGCTCGGCGGGTTGCGCCTGGCCTTCGGGTTGCGTAAATTCCAAAACTACCTCCAGAAATCATTCGCAGGGCATTATAACGCCTGTCCCGGCGCTCTGCCAGGGGCTTGTCCTGGAAATTGTACCGCCGACCTGTGGCCGGCCTTACCAGGCAGAGCCTGACGGTACAGTGTGGTCGGCCTTGCCAGGCAGAGCCCGGCGGAACGATTTGCAGGCGTACATCCTGGTTCAGGCCTGCCCCCACGCAAAGTAAGTCGGGACGTGTAACACGCGTTCCCCGCGCTCCCTGGCCTGTCGGTCCAGTTCCTTGAAGCGCTGGATGTCTTGGCCCGGGACGATACCCGCTAAATCGGACTCCAGCACTGCCCATTCCAGTTCCCACTCGCTGGACGTTTGCGCCTCGCTTTCGACCTCCCGGATTGCTCCCGTTTCGACCAGTTCGATCCCGGCCTGGAAGAAGGACTCCGCCAACCTGCCGCCCAGGGAGGCATCTGCTCCCTGCCTGCGCAGCGCTTCCGTCTGCCAGCGGCCCAGCGGAATCAGTTCGGCGGGACGGTCCACGCGGGCGGGGTAGTCTGGCTCGGCCAGCGCCAGGACGTGCCCGCCGCGCCGGGTGACGCGCTTCATTTCGGCCAGGGCTTGCAAGGGGTCGCCAACCCACAAGAGCAGGAAATGGCAAAATGTGATGTCGAAGGCGTCCTCGGCGTAGGGCAGGCAGAGCGCGTCGCCGCAGGCCAGGCAAGCGCCCGGGGCGTGGATGCGCGCCTCCATAAGGGAAGCAGGCCGGATGTCCAGGCCGTGAAACGCGGGGAGGGGCGGCAGGTCGCCCAGGACGGCGCCCGTCCCGCAGCCCACTTCCAAGACGCGCCGGGCGGTTCGTAATCCCGCGCGCTCGAAGAGATAATGGCGCAGGTCGCGCGTCCAGGTTGCCTGTTGCAGGTAGCGGGCGTGCCAGTTCATGCCGGTTGGCTTCCTGCGGCGGGGCGGGGCTTCCACTGCAACACGAAATTCGCCTGGGCGTAGGTTTCGGGCGAGGCTGCGAAATACAAACTCTGCTCGGCGGTCTGGAAGAGGTCTGCCAGGCGCGCCAGGGCTTGCTCGCCGCTCATGCCGCGCTGGACGAGGTAACAGCCGACGGTCGTACCGGTGCGCCCCACGCCGGCCCAGCAGTGCAGGTAGACTTTCCGCTTTTGGGCCAGGGCGCTTTCGATGGCCTCCAGGATGGCGCTCATCTGCGGGCGGGTGGGCAGGCCGAAGTCGCCGACGGGGAATCGCTGGTGGCTGACGTTCAGGTCGTAGTAGCGGGATTCTTCCAACAGGGTGGGCGCGTACGGCTCGCGTTCGTTCGGGTTGGTCAGGTCGATGAAGGTGTCGAAGCCGGCGCGCAGCAGGGCGATGACTCGTTGGCGCAGCGCAAGCGGGTTGGGGCGGCCAGGGTATTCCCCGGCCAGGAATTGGCCTGGTTCTACCCAATAGGCGGCGGGGAAGGGGCGTTCGATTGCGTTCACCGGTTCGAGGCGCAAATGTTTGCGACGATCTGTTCGCGCACGCGCGCGAGTTCGGGGTATTCGTAGAAGAACAGCATCTTTTCTTCGGCGATCGTGTTACCGGCCGGGCGCGGCGAAAGGACGAAGAATGCAAAGGCCTCGGCGATGTCTTCTTCGGGGTTGGTGGCGGCGTAGTCGGTGACGAAGTGGTCTTCGTACTTGTAATAGAATTCGTCCAGGGCTTCATAGTAGGCGTCATCGTCTTCGATCAGGTTGACATCCTGCCACTCTGCATAGATGTCTACCCAGAAGCGGTCGAAGAAATCGTTCAAGTAGGCGTCGGGCTGGGCGCAGCCTTCGCCGGGGAAGTATTGCGGGCAGGCGCTGGCTTCCTGGTAGTAGATGTCTTCATCGTCAGGGTTGTCGAAGATCGCCAGGCTGGGCGTCACCTGGGAGGGACCAAGCGTGAGCAGGTGGGCGTATTCGTGGATCAGGGTGTAGGCCAGGTTGCGTTTGTCGTCGGTGTCGAGGATGTCTACTTCGAGCGCCCAACGTTCGGGGTCGTTATAGGTCTGCGCGACGGCGGCCAGCAGGTTGTCCTGCCCATCGGTGACGATGGAGAATTCCGCCAGGGCTGCGCGTTCTTCGAGCGGGATCAGGTTGGTGAAGAAGCCCCAGATTTCGCGGTGCGTTGCTTCGTCTTCCTGGTAGACGACCCACTCTTGGGGGATGTCTTCGAAGTACGGGTCGCTGATCTCGTCGCCTGTGACGAGATACGTAACCAGGTATTGTTCTTCCGGTTCTTCGGCCTCCTCCTCTCCCGAATCGTCCTCGTAGAACTCGGTGGCGGCGGCCAAGATCGCGCTGGTCGTGGACGGGCAGGCCAGGCCAGCGTCCTGTTGCGGCTCTCCTGTGACGGGAGAGACTTGGGCGGTTGGCGGGGTGGGGGCAGCGAACTGCTCTTCCTCGTCCAGGAAGCCGGTCACAGCCCGGCAGGCCAGCCCGGGCAGCAACATGGCAAGGATGAGTAAGTGGACACGGAGCGTAGGTCTAAAGGTCATGTTTCAAAAGAGGTGCGCCAAACAGGATGTACAGGATAAGCAGGATGTCCTTCCATCGACTGAAGGCTTATCCTGAATATCCTGTCTATCTTGTTTGACCCGGCAGGCAATTGTCTTCTTCCAGGATTGTATCGACCAGCAAAACAGCGTCTTTGACCAGCGCAGGGCAAATAGTGTGGAATATGTTTTGTTCCCTTGCCTCTTGTAACTCTTCAGGCACATGGACGTCATAGCCGATCAGTTCGCGGCACAGGATCGTCTTGTGTCTTTCCTTGAATTGTTCGACGAACGCTTCTGCCAATCGGTAGGTCTCATCTTTCCCCTCCGGGGTCGCGTTGCCGCGCAAAAGGCCCATTGCCAACAGGGCGCCGGTCACTGCGCCGCAGGTCTGCCCCTGGTGGGCGATGCCGCCCCCAAATGGGGAGGCCAGTTTCAGCAGCACTTCTTCAGGAAGGCCGGTCTGGGCTGCAAAGGTCGAGAGGACTGCCTGGGAGCAGTTGAGTCCCTGGTCGAAGCGGTCGGCGGCGATTTGGGTGGGATCGGTCATTTCTTCACCGGGTAGATTTTGTCCCAGGGATCGCGCAGCAGGTTGCCCAGCACCTGGCCGGCCATGCCTTGCGCGGGCAGCACGTCGCCGTCCGGTTCCACGTACAGCCAGGCCTTGCCTGCACCGGAAGGGATGCCGTCTTCGGCGGTTTCGAACGCGACCGGGTTCTCAGCCGAGTAGGGGACCGGCAGGTCGAAGGCCAGTTGCATGCCCAGGCTGGCGGCTTTGTCCAGCGCCGCTTCCAGCCCCTCGCGGACGGAGGGTTCTGCCAACCCAATGGACAGACTATGCACGCCCAGGCTTGCCAGCCTTTCGAGGGTCGCGCCTGTTTTTCCCAGCGTTTCCTTCCTGACCGTGATGTGGACGGTGGTGAACAGGTCTTCGGGCATGATGGTTTCCAGCGCCTTCCAGGAATCCGGGTCCCCCGGCTGGAGCAGGAACAGCAGGTGGTCGAGGCCGGTGTTCAACAGGGTATGCAGGTAATTTTTGTCGGCCAGTTTCAAGCCGTCGCTCAACAAGCCGCACACCTGTCCGTTCTTTTCGGCGTAGGCTACCAGGTCGGGCAGGTCGGGGCGCAGGGTGGGTTCGCCGCCCGTGAAGGTGACATGCGGCACGCCCGCGCGCCAGGCAATGTCCAGGACCTGCTGCCATTCTTCCGTGCTCAACTCGCGTTCGACCCGCTTGACGGGCGCGTGTTCGGCGCTCGTCCCGACCGGTAGTTGGTAGGTCAGGGCGCAGTCGAGGCGCAGCGGGGCGGTCAGGTCGCTTGAATGCGGCGGGACCCGCTCGAAGTCCAGGAAAGAGACGGGGTCCAGGTCCGGCGTGTCCAGCAGGGTTTGGATGCGTTCCACGAAGTCAGTGTAGTCTTCCAGCGCGATCCCCTTGCTCACCCGGTAGCGCTTGGAAATTTCACGCGCGGCCTCGCTGGGCGGGGTGCCTTTGATGAAATGCAGGGCATACTCGGCAGCCGTGGGATTCAGGTGCAGGATCGTGGAGGCGTTGACGATCAGCATGCCGGAACCGTCGCCGCGCAAGCGTAAGTGCAGGCGGTAAGGCTTTTGGTCCTCGCCGCCCGCTTGGATATGATGGATGCCTTCTGGCAGGGGTTTGACGTTCGTGAATTGTTCAGCAAGCCGGTTGAAGATTTTCATGGTTCCTCCGTATCTCTTCCTCCCCCCTCTCCCTTAGGGAGAGGGATTGGGGTGAGGGCAAAATGGGTGAGGTCATTTCACAAGTCCAGCATCAATGAAGAATAATACAAAATACCCGATCAACAAGATGATCCAGCCGATCAATTCGACCTGTTCCATCAGCCCAGACCAGGAGAGCGAGAAATTTTCCTGGATGGTCTCGATGATGCTTTCCATGTTGTCGAGTTTGGTGTGTACGGCTTCCTTCCAGTTATCGAGATACAGTTCTTCGCGGATGACCTCGTAGAGTTTGGCCGTGTACCAATCGCCGATCAGCAAGAGGTTCTGGTCGGTGTGTTCGAAATCGAGCATCAGTTCCAGGCGGTGCTGCACGATGCGCCGGATGCGGCCCCGGGTGGGACCGGGGCGCAGGGCGCGGCGCGGGTCGCTGCGGAACTGTTCGGCGATGTCGCGCAGGCTGGTTTCCAGTCTCTGGTCGAGCATCCGGTAGCGCAGCAACTGGTAATTGCCGATCTTGAGCAGTTCGATGTCCGACTGGAAATCCGCGTCCGGGGCGATGATGATAGCGCCGTCCCAGTCCACGATGGTCAGGTCGTCTCGCGAGTAACGCACGCGCGAGACCAGGATGTCCTTGACCTCCGTCTCGTCCAACGGCTCGCGCTGCGTGCGGATGAAGTGCGCCAGTCGCCGGGCGTTTTCTTCCACGAACGCATCGGAGGTGCTGACTGTGTGGATCATCAGCACAATGTATTCCTCGAACAATCCGCTTTCCAGGTATTTCGCGGGGATCAACTTCAGCAGCAGGTCGTCTTCGATGCTTTCCCGTCGCTGGATGGCGGATACGTCCAGGACATCGGACAAGGGGAACTTGCACTCGATGACCTGGATGCGATCGTCGTAACGCTGCCTCGAGACCGACACTTCCACGCCTCCCGCCTGGACCCGGGCCTGCTCCAGCGCCCGGACCGAGACGTCCACCGGCTGGAAGTACGGCGCGTCCTTCAAGCCGCGGATTTGCTCCGGCGGCTCGGTGGACTTTTCCACCGGGTCGGGGAAGCACAGGATGTAACACATCTGGGCGTCGAGTGTAGGCATAGTCATAATTTGGACAACAGGACGAATCTTGAGTTACTCGTATTCGGTGCAAACGGCAAATAGCGCAGAGACGAAGATGCGCATGTGCTCGTCCACGCGGCCAGGGAAGGTGGCATCCAGGTATTCCAGGTCGTCGTATTGGGTGTGCCAGATGAATCCCTGGTCGCCATATTGTGGATCAACCTGCGTATAGCCATCCTGGTCGCCGAGATTCCAATTGGTGGCTTCGAAGTAGATGAAGGGGATGCCTTTGTCTTTGAACGCGCCGTAATCGGCAACATAATAGCCGTCATTCTCCAGGTCCACGTTAGGGATGGTTTGGAGCGGAATGGCATTCTCACCCGCCCAGTCCAGCACCCAATCGCGCAGGAAGGCGTCCTTGCCCTCGTCGCTGTAGACGTAGGTGATATCGCCTGCGGCCAGTGAATCGAGGTTGACATACGCGATGGTATTCTGCGTCTCGGTGGGGGACATCAGTTCGGCGTAGTGATACGAGCCGTCCAAGTCGTTTTCCTCGGAGCCGAAGGCAATGAAGACGATGGTGTGGGGCGTGTTCATGTTTGCGACCCGCTCCGCCACCTCGAGCATCACGCCCACGCCCGAAGCGTTATCGTCTGCGCCGACGCCGACATCGACCGAATCGTAATGTGCGCCGACGATGATCTGCCGGCTGGACAAACCGGGCTTGGTCGCCGTCACGTTCATGGAGGTGTATTCTATTCCATCGTCCACGTCCCAGGCCGAGAATTTCTTTGTGGTCGGCGCGTAGCCCAGTTTGGTGAACACCTCCACCAGGTATTGCGCCGCTTCGGCCTCCTTCTCCGATCCTGCCACGCGCGGGCCGATGGCGGTCAACGCTTCGATGTGACTGCGGGCGATCTTGCCGAAATCGTTCTGCGGGATGGGCGGCTCGGTGACGACAGGCGCTTCGGTCGGGACCTCGGTCGGCTCCGCCGCAACGGGTGGGGGATTCCCCGGCATGGATGGCGTTGCCGGGACGGGGAGCAATCCGCACGCAAGCGCAAGCAGGACGAAGATGGGTAGGAGGATATTCCTGTGCTTCACTGCATCTGCCTCACTTCATAGCAAGATCCGGCTCGAACTTCAACGGGCAACCGCCGCCGCACTCTGCCAGCAAATCGCAGCCGTGACATTTTTGGGGTAACCCTTGTCTTTCGCGCAGCCGCATGGCCAGTTCGTGGTTCCAGATGGAATCCCACGCATCATTGAGCAGGTTGCCGAGCGGCTGGTAATAGGACTGGCAGGGCAGCACCCCGCCATCCGGCTCGACGCACATATTGTACAGGGCTGCCGTGCAGCCTTTGATGCCCAATTCCAGTTGCATCGGGTCGAAGTGACAATATTGTGTGGGCGTGTACCAGATCAGTTTCTGCCCACGCGCCTCGGTCTTGGCGCGCGCGGTTTCCAACAATGGAAACAGGTCGCTTTCGGGCAGGCCGGTGCCGACCGTCATCCCGTGGCCGGAATAGATGAGCGCGTTCAAGCCCACCGTCGGCACGCCCAGGTCTGCCAGGAAATCGAGCGTATCCGGGATGGTGTGGACGTTGGTGCGCAGCATGGTGGTGTTGGTCATCACATACAAGCGAGCGGCCAGGGCGTTCTCCAGGCCGCGGATGGTCTGCTGGAAAGCGCCCTTCGCGCGTACCATGTTGTCATGCACGCCGCGGTCGCAGGATTCGACCGTGATCTGCACATGGTCGAGGCCGGCCTCCAGCAGCGCCTGGACGAATTTCTCGTCCGAGAGACGCCGGGCGTTGGTGTTCAAACCGGTGATCTGGCCGTTCGATTCGGCGTGGGCGATGAGTTCGGGCAGGTCGTTGCGCAGGGTCGGCTCCCCGCCGGTAAAAACCACGTGCGGGATGCCCAGTTCCCAGGTCCGGTCGAGGACGCGCTTCCAGTCGCTTGTGCTCATTTCGCCCCTCACCCCTGGCCCCTCTCCCGCAGGGAGAGGGGGAGGATGCGAGAGATTGTAGCAATGCGCACAATCGTTGTTGCAGCGATAGGTGAGCGCCAGGTCCATGCGGTAGGGCGCAGACGGGCGCGCGCTGAACGGCATGACCGTTTCCAGGTCGAGTTCATGAATGGGACAGGCGCCGTCAGGGCGGAGAAGTTCTTCGAATTGAAAGAGGAAAGAAGAAAGATCGGACTTGGCCTGGCGCTTGCTGACAGAATAACGCGCTGTGAGTGCGCGAACCCTATCCTCTTCCGTCTTTCCTTCCAGAGTCAGCCAGGCCATGAACGCGGCCGTCGGGTTCAAGTGCATGATGCGGTTGGCGTTGACGATCAACGTGCCGTGCCCGTCCGGGTCGAGGCGCAGGTGGATGCGCGCCTTTTCGTTCTCATCCTCGCGGGTGTAGTGGTAGAGGCCCGCTTTCGGACTTTCGATTGACGGTTTACGATTTACGATTTTCGATATATCGTTAAGGATACTCATGGTTGCCTGTTGAGCGCCAAATACTGAACTCTGCACACTGCACACTGAACACTGAATACTAGCGCCCACCTCCCGCGCAGGCGCAGGCGCATCCCGCGCAGGCGCAAGCGCACGCGCAGGATCGTCCACCGCCGCCGCTGCGCCAGCTGCCGCTGCGGCTGGCGGACTTGGGGATCGGGTTGGTCACGTTGGTGACGCGGTTGGTGAAGTCGCCCACGTTGCCGATCACCCTCTGCGAGAAGGTCTGCACGCCGCCCACCACTGAGGCTGCAAAATCCGCGCCGGGCAGGCCGCTGGAACGGGAACTGGAGGCGGGCGCGCCGGTCGAGACCGGGCGGGGGGCGCTGACCGAGCGTCCATAGCCCGGATCGTAGTGATGCCACCAGGTAGGAACGAATATCGGCCGGGTGAAGGTGCGCCGCGTGCGGTCGTCGTAATCCTTGTCCAGCATGGTCCATTCGAGCGCTTCCTCGAACATCTTGCTTTGCACTTCGGGGGTGCCAGCGGCGGCGATCTGATCCCAAGCGCGCTCCATGATGCCCTTATAGTAGTCGAGCGTCTCTTTGCGGCTGAAGCCTTTCATTTTCTCCGAGACGGATTTCACCAGCCGCACGGTCATGTCTTGCAAGTCGAGGCGGCGCTGTTTGAGATTAGCGCCCGCGCGGAACGCGCCCAGGAAATCCTTTTCGTATTGGTGCAATCCTTCCGGCAGGGGCTCAGTGACCTTGAGTTCGAGCGGGTCGCGGGTCACGACTTCGGCAGCGTCTTTCTTGATGACCCCGAACAGGATCATCGTCATGACCTTGTCCAGGGGCTGTTCCATCAGGATGGCCGCTTCGACCGCCGTCAATCCGCGTTTGATTCCGTGCCCTTCGATGGAAATCTTGGGCGGTAAGTATTTCATCTTGCGCCGCTGGGACTGGACGACGCCCAGGACGGGTCCGCCAAAAAAGGCCAACGCCCAAATGAAGCAAAAACAGGTTCCCATCAGGTCGTCGCCGAAGTCGATGCTCGGCAATTGGAAGGTAGGCTCTGCCTGGATAGCAGATTCGGGGATGTAACTCTTGGGGAACGAAGCGCCGAATTTGTACTGCGTGTGAGCATTGGCGCTCGGGTTGTTCCACGTGTAGGTCACGCGGCCGCTTTCGTCCAGCCCCGTCACCGGTTCGGAGGGGAAACCGGATGGCGCCGCATGCCAGCGCGGTTCCTCCGGCTGGATGCCGGGCGGCAAGTGGAAGGTGACCGTCAGGTCGGTATTCCCGGTCACGTACTGGCTGCCGAACCAGGTCGGCGAAAAGACCGCGCTGGCGTAAGTTTCGTCGTCGCTGTCGGTGTACAGCACGTTCTTGATCGTTCCCACGCGCACATGCACCGTGCCGCGCTGTCCTGGCTGGATCGCGTAACTGCTCATTGCCACCGCTACACCGGAACCGGAGCCTTGATAATCCCTGGACATCAAGACCGCGTTCCCGTCCACATCGGCGGAAATGCTGCTAAAGACGTAATCGGAATTAGGCAAGCCGACATCTACAAAATCGATCACGTGCGCGCCGGGCTGGTTTTCGAAGACAAAGGTATAAGCCAGCGTGAGCGTACCGTCCTCATTCCAATATACAGAGACAGTCTCCTGCGGCACCGCGAAATAATATTCTTGCGCCAATACACTGGCTGGCAAGGATAGCATGACCAGTAACGCAAGCAACGAAATCACCACTCGTCTCATAAAAGCCTCCTTAACACATCACGCTTACGCATCACGTTTTACGTTTCACGCCTCTACCACTTCGGCTCCTCGGTCAATTGATACACCGTATTGCAATACGGGCAATTGACCATCGGCGCGCCGTTGACCAGGTTGATATCCTTGGCGGTCAACGTCCCGCCGCAGGAACGGCATTTTACCTCTTCGATCTTGGTCTCGCCGGGCAGATCCACCTTCATTGTGACCTGCTGCACCACTTCGGTCTTCTGTCCGCGCATGGCCAGGTAGACCAGGCCGGCCCCGCCCGCAAAGAAGAACACACCCACGCAGCCAAATCCCAGGCCATACGACAGCCAATTGGAACTTCCCTGCGCAGATGTGGAGCCGATCACGCTCAACACGCCATATCCCACCAGGCACAGGCCGATCAGGAATAAAATCCCTGCGCCAATATAAAGTAATGTTTTCGACATAGGACCTCCAGGCGAATAGGTTCTATCACAATCTACGTTCAATCCCTGATAATGTAGCATCTTCCCCTGATTTCGGCAATTGACTTTCATCTTCCTTTTGTACTATTTTTCCGGGAAAGCAGCCCAACCATCTGCCAAGCCGCTTTCCCGCTGGCGTATTTCTACTTCTCAGGCGTCTTCCGTTCCAATCCATAAGCCTGGCTGACAGGCAGCACCACCAGCATACCGGTATCGGGCAGGTTCAGATCCCCGATGATGGCCTCGGTCGTCTCCACCACCTTTTTGACGGTTTTATCGTCTTTGACGACCGTGAAGAGCGTACGGTGGTATTCCTCGGCGCGGTTATAGAAATCTCCCAGGCCGGGAATCAAGGGGAGATCATCGCGATACCCCGCGCCTTTGTTGATCCGCCCTAGCCCGGTGCTGGGCAGGACCGTGACCCCGTTGACGCCCGCCTCTGACCAGGCCTCCAATATTTCTTCCAGTTTGTCTGGGTCATCCAGGACGAACATGATCAAATACATATTACTCCTCCTTTGCGGAACGCTTGCGCGCAGCGGATGTTTTCTTCTCGACCGGCTTGGGCGCTTCTTTACCCGGACCTTTGGCCTGCTTGCCGTTTCCGGGCTTTTTCGCGCTCCCGGGCTTGGCTCTGGCAAATAACGCCCGCAACATCGGCGGCGTGACGAGGGTGCTGGCCAGCACCATGCCAACAATGGCCGAGAACTCGCTTGCAGCCACCAGGCCTGCGCCAATGCCAACGTTAGCCACGATCAGGCCGACCTCGCCGCGCGAGACCATGCCCGCGCCCAACTGCCAGGACTCGCGCCATTCGAATCCGGCCCAGCGCGCGCCGAGACCCGCCCCAAAAAATTTACTGGCAATCGCTACAACGATGATCACGCCGGTCAACAACAGCGCTTCGCTTTCCAACTCGCGGATATTGACCGCCAGCCCGATGCTGACAAAGAAAATCGGTACGAACAAGCCATAGGCCAATGCCGAGACGCCGCGTTCCAGGCGCTCCTTTTCTTCGCAGCGCGCGAACATCAACCCTGCCAGGAACGAGCCGGTGATGGCGGCCATCCCGCCGACCACTTCCGCGGCGACGCCATAGAACAGCAAGATGACCATTGCCAGCGAGAGCACTCCCTGGCTGATGGGCAGTTGTGAAGTGACGCGTACCAGTTTGGGCAGTACATACAAACCAAAGGCTGCCGAGGTAGCCAGGAAGATGACCATCTTCCCCAGGATCAGCAGGATGCCGGCCACGCTCGTCCCGCCGGAGACGACCGCCAGGAAAATGGATAGCAGCAGGATGACCATCACGTCGTCGAACACGGCCGCCCCCAGCAGCCCCAGGCCGACGCGCGTGCGCAGCACCTTCAGTTCCATCAACGTCTGGGCAGAAATGCTGACGGAGGTGGCGCCAAGCGTCAGTCCGAGAAAGATCGCGGATTCCCATCCAAAATGGAATAGCAGGCCGGTCCCTGTCCCCAACACGAATGGCGAGAGCACTCCCAGAATGCCCGCAAGTGCAGAAACTTTGGTGTTGCGGGTCAACTCTTCGAGATGCAGTTCCAGGCCGGCGATGAACATCAGCAACAGGACGCCGAGTTCACCCAGTTCTTTGACCGTCTCGCCCAGTTTCTCCCCTTCGATGAAGGGCAGGTGCAGCAAGTTGAGCAGCGAGGGACCCAGCAGGATGCCTACCAACAGTTCCCCCAACACGGAGGGTTGGCCGAGGCGCACGCTCAAGTAACCCGCCGTTTTTGCCGCCAGCAGGATGACAGCGATCAGGAAGGCAAGTTGCAGGAAGATACTCATCGCTCTCCTCTAAAATGGTTTCGTGAATTTTAGCCGCTCTTGCTTTTATCGTCTATGACCAGCCTACCGCTGCCCACCGAGAAGAGCGTTCCTTTCTCATGATCCTATAGCATCGAAGCCAGGCTGGTCCTTTTTCGGCAAGCGCACCTGTAATGCGGTGAAGAAGTTGATTACGGCGATCCCCACGCCCAGCAGGAAAACGTATTGAAAGCCAAAGGCGTTCCAGATCACCCCGCCCACCAGCGCCGCCGAGATGGAGAAGATGTGATCGATGGTGACGGCGGCCGTCAACGCGGGCTGGATGTGGTCGGGCTGGACGGCGATCTTCTTCATGTAGGTGGCGCGCGCCATGCTGACCGAGAAGATCATCTGGTCGACCAGGAAACAGGCGCACACCACCAGGAAGGCGGTATCCGCGGGGAAGATGAATTTGGCGAACCCATAGCCGAAGCAGACGAAGACCAGGATGACCGCCTCCGCGGCCAACACCGTTCGTTCGCCGAGTTTGTCGATGGTCCAGCCCAGCAGGGGTTGGAAGAGGACCCCGATCACGCCGCCGATGGTGTAGAGCGTGGCCATGATCTGGGTCGGCTGCCCCAGCACGCTGACCAGCACCCAGGGCGCAAAAGTGATGAAGAGTTGTTTGCGCGCCCCTGAAAGGATGTTCAACACATAATACAGGCGGTATTCCTTGTGCAATTGCAGGAAGCCGCGCCGTTCGGCAACCTTTTCGGGCTTCATCGTGTACAGCAGGATTGCGGCCAGGAACAGCAGCCCCGCCGCGATGGAGAAGGTGTGCTGGAAGGTGAAACCGAAATATTTGAATCCCAGCACCACGATGAAACTGCCCGTGATGGCGGCGAAATTGCGGATGGAATTCAGTTGTCCCAAGCGCCGCCCATCCTGTCCCTCGCGCGCCAGTTCCATGCCGATGGTGGAGGCGATCGGCATGAACAGGTGGTTGCCCGTGCTGTAGATGAACAGCCAGATGACCATGATCCCGTAACTGGAGGAGGCAAATCCGATCAACAGCGAACCGACTGCGCCGAGGAACATGGCCACCACGCCCAGCCGCCGCGAGCAAAGGAACCACAGCGCCGCCGAGACGAAAACCACCAGGAAGCCCGGCAGTTCGCGCGGGAATTCCAGGAAGGAACGCTGGAAACCCGTCAGCGCGAATGTTTCGTTGAGGAAGTTGTTGAAAGTGGAATCCACCATGCTGAAGGCCATGCCGAGCGCCAGCGCGGCGGAAGCAAAGATGAGCAGTTCACGGGAGGAGGATCGGATGCGGGAAAGGAGATTCATGTCGCCTCGAAGATTTCGTGAATTCTAGCACGCAAACGGGATGTTTTTCATTCTTTTTCATGCCACTTGGCCTAACCCGAAACGCGGGATGGATTTATACTTGGTGAAGTGTAACCCGAAACCACAGATCGACGCAGATAAAAAAGATTTGGGGTTTTCATCTACTTTTTTGTTCATCTGTGTACCTCTGTGGTTTAGCCTGGAAAATAAAGGATTCAGAAATGACCATTAACGACCAGTACAACAAGTGGAAAGAGACCACCCTCAAGAAATCGTTGGATCGATTCCCAGAACGGAAAGCGCGCTTCGAGACCTCCTCGGGGATCGAACTGCCCTGCCTCGGACTGCCGGGTGGTCTCGATACGGCGGCGATGGTCGAGTTGCCCGAAGGGCATATCGAGACCCGCCGCCTACTCGACCACCAAGAGGCTGAATATTTGGAAAGCCTCGGCTTCCCGGGCGAATACCCGTTCACGCGCGGCATCCAGCCGACCATGTACCGCGGCCGCTTCTGGACCATGCGCCAGTACGCAGGCTTCTCGACCGCCGAGGAATCCAACAAACGCTACCGCTTCCTCCTTGACCAGGGGCAGACCGGTCTTTCTGTAGCATTTGACCTGCCGACGCAGATCGGCTACGACGCGGACGATCCCATCGCGCAGGGGGAGGTTGGCAAGGTGGGCGTGTCCATCTCGTCCATCCGCGACATGGAGCAGTTGTTCGACCAGATCCCCTTGCAGAAGGTCTCCACCTCGATGACCATCAACGCGCCGGCGGGCGTCCTGCTGGCCATGTACATTGCTGTGGCGAAGCGCCAGGGCGCGGACATGCGCGAACTGCGCGGCACCATCCAAAACGATATTCTCAAGGAATACGTGGCGCGCGGGACGTACATCTTCCCGCCCGCGCCCTCGATGCGGCTCATCACCGACATCTTCTCGTTTTGCGCGAAGGAAGTCCCGTATTGGAACACCATCTCGATTTCGGGTTATCACATCCGCGAGGCGGGCTCGACCGCTGTGCAGGAGGTGGCGTTCACGTTGGCAAATGGGATCGCGTACGTTGGGGCGGCCCTTGCGGCCGGCCTCAATGTGGACGATTTCGCAGGCCAACTCTCGTTCTTCTTCAACGCCCACAACAACCTGCTGGAAGAGGTCGCCAAGTTCCGCGCCGCGCGCAGGTTATGGGCGCGGATCATGCGTGAACGCTTCAGGGCGCAGAAACCATCCTCATGGCAGTTGCGTTTCCACACACAGACCGCTGGTTCCACCCTGACCGCCCAACAGCCGGAGAATAACGTGGTGCGCGTCACCTTGCAGGCGCTGTCCGCCGTCCTCGGCGGGACCCAGTCCCTGCACACCAACAGCATGGACGAGGCCCTGTGGCTGCCGACCGAGAAATCCGTCCGTGTGGCGCTGCGCACCCAGCAGATCATCGCTTACGAATCGGGCGTAGCCGATTCCGTCGATCCGCTGGCGGGATCGTACCTGATCGAAAGCCTCACTGACGAGATCGAGAAGCGCGCCAGCGAGTATATTGCTCAAATCGATGAAATGGGCGGCGCGCTCGACGCTATCGAGCGCGGTTTCATGCAGAACGAAATCCAGAACGCGGCCTACGCCGCCCAGCAGGCCATCGAAAAGAAGGAACAAGTGGTGGTGGGCGTCAACATGTTCGAGACGAAGGAAACGATTTCCCTCGAGCGCCAGACCATTGATCCGTCCATCGAACTGGCGGCCCGTGAACGGCTGAAATCCTTGCGCGCAGGCCGTGACAACAAAAAGGTCAACGCCTTGTGCGCCCGCCTCGAATCCGCCGCGCGCGGCGACGAGAACCTGATGCCGCTCTTCATCGAGTGCGTGGACAGCGATATGACGCTTGGGGAAGTATGCAATACGCTGAGAGGCGTGTGGGGCGAGTATGTGGCGGAGGGGTTCTAAACCCAAAACGCCTCGCGGATTTGCGGCCCGCAGGGCGTTTTCTCGTCTTGAAAGGCGAGTAAAATATGCCCATGACAACCTTCTCTTCCACTTACCCCAATATTACCTACTGGACAGAATCCTGCGGCTGGATCGAAATCGGTTATGATGACAATACCGACACCTTTATTCGCGTTCTTGACGAAGGCTGGATGGTTGGGAAAGCCAGCCCAAATACAAATCTCTCGATGACGCCTTGAACGAATTGGAAGCAGCACTGGAAAAAATCATTGACCAAATTGGAGGCTAAAATGTCGCGACCTGAAAAAGACAAAGTGCGTGAAGAACGCATCATCATGGAAATCGTTGTTGACGCTTATGGCGAAGAAGAACGCGTCATGGGCTGGTATTACTACCTGGATGATGTTGTGACTTTCCCATTCGACGCAGAGTGCATCGTTGAACGAAAAGCATCCCCGCTTCGCAAAGGCGAAAAAGTCAAAGTGATCGAACAGTCACCTATGGATGATTGCATGAAAGAGATGTTCGTCCAAATCGAGTGGCAGGGACGCGAGATGGGCGTGCCGCTGGCACAGTTGAAGCCAATCGGAGTTGACCCGCAAACCCAGGAGGCTGTTGAAGATTGGCATTACTGGGTGAATATGGGCTACGAATTCTAGTGCCCCCTAGAAAGATTGATCCATACCCGCTGACATATCAATCGGTATTTGTTGTCCCACCAGACATATTCGGTTTAGCAAAACAGCATGGTGAATCAATAAAATCACCATGCTGTTTTACTCAATTCACCATGCTGTTTTGATTAATTTACCATGCTGTTTTACCAAAAAGAGCATGGTGAATCTGCCGGGATGGCAGGTCTCGTTGGTCAAGGAGTCGGATGGTCTAGCAGTTTGTCGGAGAGAAGAAAAATGACTACGTTTGCTGGCCTGGATTGCCAAATCCAGGCCAAAACCGGGCAAAATGACGTTGCAAACCGTTGGATTTGGCAATCCAACGGAGCAATAGGGCAGTTTTCGATTATTCTCCGGCAGGCTGCTAGGGGAGCGAAGCGGATTGCCGCTCCCTTGATGACGCCTTGCCGAATAGGAAAGAAGCACCGAGGCAATAGGCTGAAACCCAAAGCGCCCCGCGGACTTGCGACCCACAGGGCGTTTTCTTGCCGTCAGCGTTATAATATTAACAGAGAAAGGAGTTTTACATGGTACAACAACTGAAATTTATTGTAGAAAAACACGCGGATGGCTACGTTGCCTATCCTTTGGGCTTAAAAGGTGTCATTGTTGGCGAAGGCGATACTTACGAAGCCGCCCTGGCAGATGTAAAATCTGCCGTCCAGTTCCATGTTGAGACATTCGGCAAGGAAGTTCTCGAAAGCGAAACGCCGGTTCTGGAAGCCTTCGTCGCCGAACTGGGAGTGGCGGTCTGATGCCCAAATTCCCGGTGGATGCGCCAAAAGCCAAAGTCATCAAAGCGCTGGAGCGACTTGGCTTCCGGCCGGTGCGCGAAGGGAATCACATCGCCATGCTGCGCGAAAATGCGGACGGTTCACGCACCCCGTTGACCATGCCCAACCATCGCACCCTCAAAAGTTCCACGTTGCGGACAATTCTCTCCCAGGCGGGTATCTCTCGCGATGATTTCCTGAAAGTGTACGGGGAATAGCCACCCCCGCGGACCTGCGCTCCGCAGGGCGCTTTCTTATCCGACAAATCATTACATCCATCACTACTCCTCCCGGCTCATTTGCTCTACACTTTAGCAGATGAGACCTTTCTTTTCCAAACAGACTACAGGCAATAGACCACGGACCGCCGGTCAACCGTCCATCATCCGCGTTGGCTGCCCGGCCCACAACTGCGGCGGACGCTGCCTGCTGGTGGCGCACGTCCAGGATGGCAGAATCACCCGCCTCGAGGCCGATGACCGCCCCGATTCCCTCGCCGCCCCGCAACTGCGCGCTTGCCCGCGCGGACGTGCCTATCTGCGCCGCCAGTACCACCCCGACCGCCTGCTCTACCCGCTCAAGCGCACCGGCGCACGCGGCGAAGGCCAATTCCAGCGCATCACCTGGGACGAAGCCCTGGATACCATCGCCGCCCAATTCGAGCGCGTCAAAACCCTCTATGGCAATCAGGCGCTGTTCGTCCCCTATGGCACGGGCAGTTATAACCAACTCAACGGCTCGCACGTTGCCAGGCGGCTGATGAACCTCTACGGCGGCTGCCTGGGCATCTACAATTCCTACTCGTGGGCCGCCATCAACGCTGCCACGCCCACCGTCTGGGGGACGCTCGTCACCGGCAACCAGCGCCAGGACTGGCTCAACAGCCGCTACATCCTGATGTGGGGCTGGAATCCCGCCGAAATGCGCGACGGCACCAACTCCGACTATTTCATCAAACTCGCCCGCCAAAACGGCGCCCGCGTCGTCTGCATCGACCCGCGCCACTCGCTCTCTGCCGCCGCCCTGGCCGACGAATGGATTCCCATCCGCCCCGGCACCGACGCCGCCATGATGACCGCCATGGCCTACGTCATGCTGACCGAAGGCCTGCTCGACATCCCCTTCATCAACCGCACCTGCCTCGGCTGGGATTCCGCTCACATGCCGCCCGGCCTTGAATCGGAAGAATCCTACACCGACTACCTGCTCGGCGCGCGCGACGGCACGCCCAAAACCCCCGAGTGGGCCGCTGCCATCACCGCCGTCCCCGCCGAGACAATCGCCCGCATTGCCCGCGAATACGCCACCCGCAAACCCGCCGTCCTCTACCAGGGCTACGGAATGCAGCGCCGCGCCTACGGCGAGCAGGTCGTCCGCGCCGGGGCGGTGCTTTCGGCCATTACCGGCAATTTTGGGATTCCCGGCGGCTGGGCAAGCGGGCTGGGATTACAAGCCCCGGATGGCGGCGGCAAGTGGACGGTCTTCCCGGTTGGGGAGAATCCCGTCAAAGCGGCGATTCCGGTCTTTCTCTGGACCGAAGCCTGCCTCCGCGGAAAAGAGATGACCCAGGCTGACGGCGTCACCGGCGTCCCCAACCTGACCAGCGACATCAAGTTGATCTACGCTGTCGCCACCAACTGCCTGATCAATCAGCACGCCAACGTCAACCGCTCCGCCGAAATCCTGCGCGACGAATCGAAGGTGGAATTCCTGGTCGTGCAAGACAACTTCCTGACCCCCACCGCCCGCTTCGCCGACATCGTCCTGCCCGCCTGCACCCAATTCGAGACCTGGGGCGTGGAGGACGGCTGGAAATACTCCGACGAGGTCATCCTCCAGCCCAAACTGGTCGATCCGCCCGGTGAATGCAAATCCGACTACCAGATTTGCGCTGACATCGCCCAACGACTCGGCATCGGTGAGGCTTACACTGAAGGCCACGACGAAAAAGCCTGGGTGGAATACTGTTTAACGGTGTTCCGGTCATCCCGTTTTCCCGATTTACCAACCCTCGATGAATTTCTTGAGCAAAATTTAGGCGCGTGGAGCAATCCGGTGACAAAACCAGCCGTGGCTTTTTCCGATTTCCGCGAAAATCCGCTCGCGCATCCGCTGCCCACCCCCAGCGGCAAAATCGAAATCTTCTCCACGCAGTTATTTGACCGAAACAATCCAACCGAGATTCCCCCCATCCCAAAATATATTCAAGAGTGGGAACATCCATTCAGCGAAATAACCACGGAGCCACAGAGTACACGGAGAAAGGATTCAAACTCAAAAACTCCGTGTTCTCCGTGTCTCAGTGGTGAAAAAGATTTTCCGCTGCAAGCCATCGGTCACCACACCCTCCATCGCGTCCACTCCACCCACGACAACAACGATTGGCTGGGCGAAGCCTTCCCCCAGCGGATTTTCATCAACCCCATCGACGCCGCCGAACGCGGCATCCGCGACGGCGACCTCGTCCGTGCCTGGAACGAGCGCGGCGAACTGGTGATTCCCGCCCGCGTCACCCCGCGCATCCTGCCCGGCGTGGTGGACATTCCCCAGGGCGCGTGGTGGAGTCCCAACGAGAGCGGAGTCGACTTCGGCGGCTGCGTCAACGTCCTCACCTCCGAGCGCTGGACGCCCTACGCCTTCGGCACGGCCCAGCACACCATTATGGTTCAAGTTTCAAAACATGATGGACAGGATAAACAGGATTAAGTTTTTGAAAGCATCCTGCATATCCTGTTTATCCTGTTAAAACTCATCTAAGGAGAAAATTATGACCATGTACCCCAATAGCCCAACCTTACTCTACGCTGACATTACCCAGAAAATTCTCGAAGCCGCTTTTGAAGTCAGCAAGGAACTCGGCTCTGGTTTTCTCGAATCTGTTTACAAAAATGCAATGGTCATTGCTTTACGCGCAAAAGGCTTGACCATAGAGATTGAAAAGCCGATTTCGGTCATGTTTCGCGGGCAATCTGTTGGGCAGTTTTATGCAGACCTGTTCGTAAATGGCAAAGTAATCGTAGAACTCAAAGCGGTTTCTGCGCTCGCTCCTGAGCATTCAGCCCAAACAATCAATTATCTCAAGGCAACAGGAATTGAAGTTGGCCTACTAATCAACTTTGGCCGTCCAAAAGTCGAATACAAAAGACTCCACAAATGATCAGCGTCACCAAACACGAAAGCCCAAACCAAAAATCCTGCCCATCCTGTCTATCCTGTTAGGAATTTATGGCCTACGCCTTCACCTTCGACGCCTCCGCCTGCACTGGCTGCAAAGCCTGTCAGATCGCCTGCAAGGACAAGAACAACCTGCCTGTCGGCGTACTCTGGCGGCGGGTGTATGAAGTTTCAGGTGGTTCATGGAAGAATGTAGGGGCGGATGGTGTCCGCCCGGGCGTGTGGGAAACCGATGTCTTTGCCTACAACCTGTCCATCGCCTGCAACCATTGCGTCCATCCCAAGTGTGCGGGGGTTTGCCCCACGGATGCGTTCGTGCAGCGCGAAGACGGGATCGTCTACATCGACGAATCCAAATGTATGGGCTGCGGCTACTGCGCCTGGGCCTGTCCGTATTCCGTGCCGCAGTACAACCCAGAATGCGGCCACATGACCAAATGCAATTTCTGTATGGATGACATCGACGCCGGGCTTCCCCCCGCCTGCGTGGCGGCCTGCCCGCTGCGAGTGTTGGACTTTACAGTAATCAGTGATCAGTGTTCGGTATTCAGTGAAAACTATCAACAGTTGTGGGAGTTGCCAGCGCCAAATCATCCATTTCCCCTGCCAGAGTTTTCGCGCACCCAGCCGCATCTGGCGATCAAGCCGCACCCGGCCATGGGCAATGGCCTGGAGAAGAAGATTGCCAATCAGGAGGAAGTCCAACCGTTAAGATCACAAAGCGCGCGAAGAAAATCCATAAAAGCCTTAGCGTCCTTCGCGGTTTGTTTCGACGAACTGCCGCTGGTTGCCTTCACCCTGTTGGGCCAGATGGCGGCGGGGATGACCGTCTTTTCTTTCTTCTTTCCTCCTTCTTCCCTTCATCTGCTTGCAATTGGTTTCCTGCTCGGCCTGGGCGGATTGGCATCCTTCCTCCACCTCGGTACAAAGAAGAACGCCTGGCGCGCCGTCATTCACCTGAAGAAGTCCTGGTTGAGCCGCGAGGTTTTGGCCTTTGGGCTGTTCGGCGCGGCCTGGCTGGCCTGGATGTTGGAACGCTGCTCACCGAACACTGAAGCCTGGACACTACCGAACACTGAAAACTGGATACTGAACACTGACTACTGGTCACTGCCAACTGCCCTTCTCGGTCTTGCTTTGGTGTTCAGCATGGCGCGCGTTTACCACCTCCACGCCATTTCAGGCTGGAACACCTGGCGCACGGAGGCGGCCTTTTTCCTCTCGGCCGGGACGTTGGGCGCGCTGGGGACGGCTCTCCTGGCGGGAAAGCCCCCGATCATGGTTGCCGCATTGCCGTTCCTGGCGGGGGAAGCGGCGCTGATCCTCTCGGTGAGAGAAAAAGCCCATGAAACGGCGGGCAGGCCCAGGCTTGGGTTGATCGCGGGCTGCATCGTTGGGGGCTGGGTCGCCGCCCAGGGGCCGGGGTCCGCTGGGGTGTGGATCACGCTCCCGATCTTCCTGCTGGCCCTGCTCGAAGAAATCCTGGGCAGGTTGGCCTTCTACGCCCTGCGCAATGATAAACAAAAACTGCCGTAGCGTCCGGCGCTGCGGCAGTCTCTTTGAACGAAAAAAATCTCAAGCCTTGTCGGGCGTCCCCAACACCTGGTCTACCACGCCGTATTCCACAGCCGCCTTGGCGTCCAGGTAGAAATCGCGGTCGGCGTCGCGCTCGATCTCCTCGACCGTCTTGCCGGTGTGCTTGGCCAGGATGTCGTTCAACACGGCCTTCAAGCGCAGGATCTGCTTGGCCTGGATCTCGATGTCTGTGGCCTGGCCTTGCGCGCCGCCCAGCGGCTGGTGCAGGTGGATGGTGGCGTTGGGCAGGGCGTAGCGGCGGCCTTTCGTTCCGGCGGTCAGCAGCACGGTGCCGAAAGAGGCGGTCACGCCTACCGCCACCGTACTGATGGGGTTGGAGATCATCTGCATGGTGTCGTAGATCGCCAGCCCGGCGTAGATGATGCCGCCCGGCGAGTTGATGTACATCTGGATCTCTTTCTCGGGGTCCTCGTGGTTCAGGAACAGTAACTGGGCAACGATAATATTGGCAACCTGGTCGTCTATAGGCGTGCCGAGGAAGATGATGCGTTCCTTGAGCAGGCGGGTAAAGACATCGTAGGCGCGCTCGCCGTAGTTGGACGATTCGATCACCATCGGGGCAATATTTCTGAAATTGGGTAGCATCGGTTTCTCTCCTTCAAGTCTTGCCGCAATCATACCCGAACTGTGTTGGATTTTCGTTAATTTTACCAATGAAAATCATCGGGGCGACTATGCGCCGCCCCGGTAAGGTCACTCGCTCTCGGTCTTTTTGGCCGCTTTTTTGGAGGGGGATTTGGGCTTTTTGGCTGCCGATGCGCCGGATTCCGTTTCAGCGGGTTTTTCTTTATCTTCGGCCTTCTCCTGCGCGCTCTTCCCAGACCTCTTGCCTGCTGAGGCCTTCTTGGGCTCTTTCTTGCCTTCGGCCTCCTCCGGTTTGAATTCGCCGGTAGCGATGGCCTTGATGCGCTCTAATGTGCGGCGCGTGAGCACGCGGTTGGCCGATTCCATTGCGATGACCTGGGCAACCTGCTGCTGGCCTTGCTTGCCGCCGCCCACCTTGTTCAGGTCGAGACCCTGGTATTGCAGTTCAGATATGGTCTGGCCGAATTCGTTTTGCAGCGAGGATTCGTCTACGGTGATCTTTTCTTCGTGCGCCAGTTTGTCCAAGATCAAGGAGCGTTCCAGGCGTTTGGCGGCGACCGGCCTGGCTTCTTCTTTTATGAAGGTTTCCAGGTCGGTTTTGCGCATCTTGAAATACGTATCCAGGTCGAGGTTCTGCTGGGCCAGGCGTTGGCGCAGGTCATTTGCTACGCGCTCGGCTTCTTGCTCCAAAACTTGGGGTGGATACTTGATGGTGGCGCCTTCCTTGATTTTGTCGATCAGTTCGACGTAGTACTTGTCATCGTACTCATCTTTGGAGCGGGCTTCGAGTTCCTTCTTGACCGTCTCTGTGAGTTCTTCCAGCGTCTCGAATTGGCCGGTCATCTTGGCGAAATCGTCGTCCAGGTCGGGCAGGGTCATGCCGCGCACTGTTTTGACCGTAACTTCGAAGTTGACCGTTTCGCCGCGCAGGGATTCGTCCAGGTCGTCTTTGGGATATTTGTGCTTGATCGTCTTGCTCTCGCCGGGTTTCACCCCGACCAGTTCCTTGGAGAAACCGGGGTACGGCCATTCGTCATCCTGGGCGTCTTTGCGGACGACGATGGCAAAGCCGTTGCGGGAGAGCGCTGCGGTGCGGTCCTCTTCTGCTTTGGGCCCGGCGCGTTCCCCTTTTACGTCCACCAGGATGAAATCTCCCAATTCGACGGCGCGCTCCACCGTCTCGGTGGTGGCATAACTCTGGCGCAGGTTGGTCAGGGCGGCGTCCAATTCTTTTTTGCCGGGAGCAGACCATTCGTATGGGACGCGAATCGAGCGGTAGTCGCCCAGGTCCACTTCGGGGGCCAGCGGCACGCGGAAGATCAGTTTGGGCGGGTCTATCGCTTCGATCTTTTCCAGGGAGCCGGGCGCGGCCGGCTTGATCTCGGCCTGGTCCAAGACCTTGGGGTAAATCTCATCCACCAGCAGGTCCATGGCCTGCTCGGTGATCGCGCCCTCGCCATAATGCCGGACGATAATATCGTAGGGCGCTTTCCCAGGCCGGAAGCCGGGAATCTTGCCGCGCTGCGCCAGTTGGCGCGCCGCGCGGCGTTTGCTGGCCTGCATGAGGTCAGCCTCTACTTCCACTGTCAACTGCATCTGGTGGTCGTCTTGAAGTTGTTTTTCGATTTTCAAATTTTCCTCCGAAGGCCCGTCGTAGGGACAAGTCTCAGACTTGTCCCTACGATTGGCCTTGAAAATGTCAATGGGGACGGCGGGACTTGAACCCGCACGCCTTGCGGCACTTGATCCTAAGTCAAGCCTGTCTGCCAATTCCAGCACGTCCCCGGCGCTGTGCCTGGTTTTTTGCACCGGCGTTCAGTGCGGCGGAATTATAAGCCAGAGGGTGGGGAGCGTCAACACGACAACGAGACTCAGTACTCCGTTTCCCGGCTCATGACCAGCAAGGTCAGGTAGGTTGTGCGGCCAATATGGGGCAGCAACGCTCCGGGAGATTGCGGGCGCCTGTTCGGGCAGGGACCGAGGCGCGGCTTCTGGCGCCGGGGCCGGTTGCGCGCCCCCGGCAGTTTGCGACTCCAGTTCTTGCAGGGCGTGTACAATCTGTCGCCACAATGCGCCGCGTGAACCGGTGTTGTACAGGATGACATTGGCATGTGCAAGTTGCGAGTCGATCCGCAAATGTGTTTGGACATATTGTCGCGCCTGTGGGTCGCTCCAGCCAAATTCCCTTGCCAGGTTGGTAACCTGTACTTCCTCGGTTGCGCTGACGACCCAGACGCGGTCGCACAGGGTTTGCAAGCCAAGTTCACTTAGACTGGTCGCTTTAATGATGACTACCGGCCCATCGACTTGCTGGATGGAATGAATAATTTCCTCCCTCACAATCGGGGCGAGGATTGCCTGGAGATCATCCCTGGCCTGGTGGTCTGCACGCGCGATTTGGTACAACTTTGTCCAGTCCACCTGCCCGGCCTGGTTCAAGACCTGCTCGCCGAAGCGCTGTTTTATGGCTCGATAGCCTGGAGCATCTTGTTGTATGACGTTATTTGTCGCTTCATCTGCATCAATGGCGAAGATACCCACCCTTTCGAGCATTTCCGAGACGGTGTCTTTCCCGGTTCCAAGACTGCCGCCCAAACCGATAACGCGCTTTTCAGGCCATTTGTTCACAGTGACGTATTTCTTGTAGAAAATGGATTACCAGAAGGATCGTCCGTGAAAGCGCAACGATCACAGTTTGGTTCACCGACCGATTATACATGCTTTCCAACCCTGCTTGCCATGCAGGTGCGCAGGTGTTTGTTTTGTTGTAAAATACAGGGCAGTTGCGTTCACCCCCCGGCTGGTCTCTTTGTTTCCTTTTTCCATTTATGGACATCGAATCCCACACTTTTAAACCCAAGTATCCGTTCCAGACACGTTTGTTGTTTTATGGCCTGCCCGTGATCTTTTTTGCCCTTTTGTGTGGCGCGGGCAGCCTGTTCGTGGAACTGCCGGACACGTTCTGGTTGCTGGCGCTGGTGTTGGCTTTCTTGACATCACTCGCGCCATTCTTTGTCGTTCGAGAAATCCGTTTCCTGGAGGAAATGGTCATCCGGCGGCATTTCCTGCCGGACTTGTTCGTCTCACACACGGAATTCGAGTTGGTCAACCCCGATTCCATCCAGGCTGGTGGGCGGCGCATCCGCATGGGGCCGGTCGCCAACCTGGAAGAACTGCGGGTGATGGCCCAGCGTTGGAAGGCGACGTGCATTTTGAAGGAAGCGCAACGCGGACCCCTTGCGCCTGCTTCTCTGTTCCCTGTGCGCGGATATGGGATGTACGCCAGTTTTTGGGGCTTTATGTTCGGCGTCATCGTCATGTTGATGGCGCCAGCCGGCTTGCGGCTCGACCCGCGCTGGCTGCTGGCCGGCGTGTTCCTGCTGGTGTATTTTTTGTATATCTACGTCATCCCGAAGGTCTTGTAAATCGCCTATTGACAAACCCCTGCCTCTTGCGTAAACTAACAGCCATGAAAACCAAAACCTGCCTGTTGACTCGTTCAGTAATGGATATGATGCCTATGTCCATGTGCGGCCGCGTCCGGGCAGCGCAGGGTTTGTGCTAGGAATTCACTTTGCACACTTCAAGGGCTGTCCGGGTAATGCGGGCGGCCTTTTCTTTATTTTGAGAGTAGAGAGCAGGGATTAGAGAACGGTCGCCCTACCCTCACTACTCTCCACTCACTACTCTCTAGTCATCTAATCTCTTCGAACGGAGTTCGCCATGCCCGAAAACATCCTCATCGCCATTGCCTGGCCTTACGCCAACGCCGAGATCCACGTCGGCAACCTGACCGGCTCGCACCTGCCCGGCGACATCGTTGCCCGCTTCCACCGCCTGAAAGGGAACAAGGTGCTGATGGTTTCCGGCACGGACTCGCACGGCACGCCCGTCACCCTCAAGGCCGACTCGGAAGGGAAAACTGTCGAGGAAGTCTACAAATATTTCCACGATACCTTCTTGGAAGTTTTCCAGGGCTACGGCATCACCTACGACCTGTTCACCTCCACGCACACGGAGAATCACTTCAAAGTTTCGCAGTCCATCTTCCTGGCGTTGAAAGAGAACGGCTTCATGTTCACGCAGAAATCGCAGCAATGGTACTCGCCGTCCGCGAAGAAATTCCTGCCCGACCGCTACGTGGAAGGGACGTGTTACATCTGCGGCTACCCGGGTGCGCGCTCCGACCAGTGCGACCGCTGCGGCAACGTGCTCGAACCCGAAAAACTGATCGACCCCAAAGCCAAGACCGGCGACGGGGCGCTCGAACTGCGCGAGACCGAGCATTTCTATCTCGACCTGTCCAAGTTGGAGCCGGAGGTCAAACGCTTCCTGAAAGAGCGCGCCGACCACATGCGCGAGCCGGTGCTGGGCGAGTCGCTCGGCAAGATCGAAGCCGAGGGACTCAAGCCGCGTCCCATCACGCGCGACCTGGACTGGGGCATCCCCGTCCCGGTGGAAGGCTGGGAGGGCAAGTGCCTGTACGTGTGGTTCGAGGCCGTCATCGGCTATCTCTCCGCCGCCATCGAGTGGAGCAGGCTGGGGTCCGAGAAAGAAGCGTGGCGCGAGTGGTGGATCAACCCGTCGGCGCGGCAGTTCTACTTCATCGGCAAGGACAACATCTTCTTCCACACCTCCCTGTGGCCGGCGCAGTTGATGGGCGCGGGGGCCGAGTTCATCGAAATCTTCGACCCGTCTGCCGGGAACCCCGAACCGCTCAACGTGCCTTACGACGTACCGGCCAACCAGTTCATGAACCTGGAGGGCGAGAAGATCAGCGGCAGCCGCAACTGGGCCGTGTGGGGACGCGATGCGTTGACCCGCTACGACCCGGATGCGCTGCGCTACTACCTGACGGTCAACATGCCGGAGATGAAGGACAGCGATTGGGATTGGGCCGAGTTCGTGGCGCGCAACAACAACGAACTGGTGGCCAACTGGGGCAACCTGGCCAACCGCGTGCTGTCGTTTTGCTACAAGCATTGGGATGGGCGTGTGCCTGATTTTGGGGGCGGGTCTGAGACCGCGCCTCTACGTCCCGCCGACCTGGACCTGCTGGCCGTTATCGAAAGCGGATTCGAGACTGTCGGCGCGCTGTACGACAGCGTGAAGCTGCGCGCCGCCCTGGGCGAGACCTTGCGCCTGGCGACGGCCGTCAACCAATACCTGGACGCGATGGCGCCCTGGAAGCAGGTCAAGGAAGACAAGGCCGAAGCCGGCCAGACCATCTACACTGCATTGAAAGCCATCGACTCGCTCAAGGTGCTGTTTGCCCCCATCCTGCCGTTCACGTCCGAAAAATTGCACTCCTTCTTCGGCTACGAAACGCCGCTATTCGGCGAGCAATATGTAGAAGAAATCAGCGACGCGCTCGGTACGCACACCGGCTTACGCTACCGCAGTAGGGGCGAGTCTCAGACTCGCCCCTACGCGGCGTGGAAACCCAGCGAATTGCAACCCGGCCAGGAGTTGAACCAGCCGGAGCCGTTGTTCAAGAAGTTGGAGGAGAGCCTGGTCGAGGAAGAACGGGGGAGGCTTGGCAGTTGAGGCTTCGTGCTATAATGCCAGGAGAGGTGTCCCATGAGCGTAGAAACCTATGAAGGCGTTCTCGAAAAAGGCACAATTCGTTTGAAGCCCGGCGTCAAACTGCCCGATCATGCGAAGGTATATGTGATCGTTACCGATATAGCGGACGATGTGAAGGTGAGCGATAAAAAGAGTATCCGAATATCGACGCCGCGCCTGGCTCGCCGCGAAGATGCCGCGCGCCTCAAAATGCAAGTAGTTGAGGAACGGGCAACCAGTGTAAGTCGAAATTAATTTCGACTTACCAGAGGCGGTATTAGCGAATGAAAAACCCTGATAAACGCTGGACCGTTCGTGACCGTGACGGCAATCCAATTTATCTCACGCAAGAGCGATGGAACCATATCGTTGACGAAAATAATCATCCAGAAATGTTGGCCTACGAGGAACATATCCAACTTACGCTCAAAAAAGGCCGCAGACGGCAAGAACCGCTCGATCCGCGGAAATATCGCTACTATCAACCATTTGCCGGTTTACCAGACGATGTGAATCATATTGTCGTAATTGTTTTGTTCGGGTATGATATTGATGAACATGGGCAAACCATCCCCAACAACTATGTCGCTACTGCTTTCTTCAAGCATGTTCGACTGAAGGGCTAAATTATGACCCAAGAACCGGTTTATTCTTACGATAAAGAAGTAGATATTTTGTATATTTCATTCTCGCCTGGCGAAAAAGCCACTACCGCAGTGGAACTCAACGAGAATATCCTATTGCGATTCAACAAGGATGAAAAGCGCGCTATTGGCCTTACCCTGATGGATTTCTCGATATTGATACAACGAACGAATTTGGGGCCGCGCAGTTTCCCGCTGACGGGATTGAATGATTTAGAACCAGACTGGCAAGAGATCGTTTTAGAAATCATAAAAACACCGCCGGTGAATCAAATACTAAAAATATTAGCCTATACACCAACATTCACTGAAACGCTGCCGATTACTTTTATTGAAAGGCCGCCTGTTCCATTGGCAGTATAGTCTTAATTTTACCGTTTGCGTTCATTCACCTTTCAAGTTCTGAAGGGTGAATTGTTTTAAGCCGTGGCCTCCATACATATTGCCAGACACAAGAGCCTGGTCGAGGAAGAGCGGGGGAGGTTGGGGAAGTAAACGAGAAATCGGATGTCGAGATGGCATCCGATTTCTTGCGAGGCGTGACAGAGGAAGACGCGGAGTTTGCGGTCGGGGATCATGAGGGTGCGTCGCACCTTTCTAAAAGGGACAGGTTTATCGTTTAGGCTTTGTCCGTTTAAATTGTTCACACTTGGTGCGTTTTGCACCGAGAACTAGACTAATGACTGAAATCGCAAACATAGGTTGGGGCCAAATCTAATTTCGTCATTGGTTTCTAAAAAAACAGGAGCATCAATTTTTTGTCCATTTATAAAAGTGCCATTAATTGGGTAACGTTCGAAGCCATCATTAGAATGTTGGACTGATTCCCGCAATATCCATTTATTATTATGAAATTTGATGATAGCATGATAACGAGAAACACATGAATCATTTGGAAATACAATATCGTTACCGATAGCTCTTCCCAAGCTAACTTCATCTTTTTGAATTTGTATCCACATGCCGATAATATCCTTCTGTTCACTTTCTACAACAAGTAATACAGCATGGCTAACGCCATCAGGCACATAGGCCTGTCTACGATATTGTATATCAAACGAACTAGGTACAGGGTAAGTTTTCTGCTCAGGGTGGTAATCCTTCAATCGAATTGTCTTTCTATTGTTATTTAGGGCTTTAGTACTATCGTCCGTTTGTATTAATCTGATCGGCATTATTCCAATTTCGTTTCCGCGAAACATTAAACTTTGTAAAATCTTTTTATATGCAACATCTCTATGTTTCATCGGAAAGAAATCCACATATTGGTAAGACTTTAATCTTCTCGGTATTGAACACTTATTTAGACGCAATGGAATAATAAACACACTACCTTCTGGTTTCTCAAGTGCAACTTCTAAGGCAATATTAACTTCCCGCTGTATATACCCATCTTTCTTTACTGAATTATTGGAAATACATACAATAACCGAATCTGCTTTTTCTACAGCGTTTTCGATTTCTATATTCCAATCCTGGCCGGGTAGCAACTTTTCTTCGTCCAGCCAGGGATCAATCCAACCTTCGGCAAGCAGCCGCTGGTAGAGTTCGCGGACGATGGGCTTGTCCTGCAAAGCATGACAGAGAAAGACGCGGAGTTTGCGGTCAGAGGTAGGCATAAAAATTATTCCAATAACTTTTGGCTTTGTGTTGTTTCAAGTACCTGATATTTAAGAGACCTGCAAAAGCCATCAATACCTGGAAATAACGTCGCTGCAGTAATATTCATCTTTTGCAGTCGCTCAAGGCCTCGGTAGCGAAGCTGTGCAGGAATAACGTATTTTATACAAATAGCATCGTCTACAAACTCCAGATAATCTGCCAACAAATTCTCAAATGATTCTTCTACTTGGCTTGGAACAAGAAATAACCCCTTTTGAGGAACTAACCTTTCATTTCCATATTCAGGATTGAAAACCGTGATAAATCTATCTTCGCTTTGGAAAATCTCGTCTTGAACATCTTTGTAAGTGTCTTTCTTTAGAATTGTTTTATTTACTCTCTTAATTTCAGCATGATTGAATGCAAATACACAACAATCATCAATCCCTTCTTCTAAGGCAAAAAAGGTAGCAGTATGAGGAGAAAGTGTAACATCTAACAATCTTGTTGGAGTGCCATAATGTTGCATGATTGCTAGCCATTCAAGTGGCTTTGCGTAGTCTGGCAAAAACTTCAAATACAAATTTGCATTCTTCTGAAAACTTTTGATTAGTAATTCCTCATGCACCTTTTTTGCAAATTTTCTATCCTTTCCTGTGGCATCCCTAATAATTTTTTGGGCATCATCGAATAACCGATCTAAAGAAGTTCTTAGTTCCCATGATGACTTTGAATGTCCCCTAAATAACCATTCCCTTGGTCTATGTTTATCTAATTGTTTATCAAACCAATTCCACGATGAAATTGTGACTTCTGACCAGGGTTTTTCATTAGATAACATAATTATCCTCCTGCAAAAAGCCAAACCCCAATCGCGTGCTCTGTTTCAGGCTCTTATCCCGCGAGGCGTGGCAGAGGAAGACGCGGAGTTTTCTTTCCATTGATTGAGGGTTTCAAAGCGGCAAAGACAAATCGATTCCCCCTTTTCAGTCATCCAGAACGGACTCCAGAATCTCTGGCGTAAGTCCACGCTTCTGGGCTTTGCGACTGATATCGTCCATCAACTTTTCGAGCGTATAAGATGGCTTTTCGAACTCACGCAGCCACAGGCTCAAGAGCAATTGCATTTTCTTTTTATCCATTGATGAGGCCCGCTTGTAAATCTGGGCAGTTTCATTGTCGAGAGAAACATTGACCGTAACCATACGTCACCTCACGATAATTATATGGGTGCGTTTCAAATGAGTTGAAAGGAAGAACGTCCCGAAGGTTTTATCGAGAGATTTTGCCGCTTTTGCGAAACCTTCGGGACGGTTTCAACTGAAATGAAACACACCCTAATTATATCGTCAATTCGCACGGATAGCGTCTCCCTGCTGGAATTGCAGGCATTACCTGAAACTCGCCGTAGGCAGCGCGGGTCGTTCAGGGCGTCATCGAGGATTTGTGTTTGCATCTGTCGCCCAACGAGACCTGTCATCCCGGCAGATTCACCATGCTCTTTTCGATAAAACAGCATGGTAATTTACCCAAAACAGCATGGTAAATTAACAAAAACAGCATGGTGATTTTATCGATTCACCATGCTGTTTTGTCCAACCGGACAGGTCTGGTGCGCCGACAAAGCCGGTTCGATATGCCAGCAGGCGCAGGTTAGTCCTTCACGTAGGCGATACTCTTCAACATGCGTTTCATCAGTTTCCCGGCGCGGAAGTTCAGTTTGTTGCGCTTGATCTTGTGCCGGTTGACCGATTCGGGGTCGGGCGAGCCTTCGGCCTCGATGCTCAGGTAGAAACTGCCCAGTTCGCCCAGGCGCACAATCAAGCCGTCGGCCAGGTAATCCGGGATCTTTTGGATCAGGCTCTCGACCACAGCGGCTGTATCCGCGGTGCTGACGGACGAGGCGCGGGCGATGTCTTCCGCGATCCGGCGCAGGTCTACTTCGCCGCTCGCTTTCAGGCGCGGGTAGTAGGCCGGCGGGTCGTCGGGCTTGGACGGGATTTTGTGCGAAACGATGATGTATTTGGCGGGCATACCAGCCTCCCTGGTTTTCCAGGCGGGATACTTGTGACCACGATACGTACTTCTTTGCCCGAATTATACGCTGAAATCCCGGGCGTAGATGCGACGAGAAAATGCCCGGCGGGTCAGGTCCGCAGGCGTTCTTGTTGGGCGTCGAGCCGTCTCAGCGCAGGGCGTGCGCAAATGCGCGATACCAGGCCAGTGTCTCCTTCACCGCCGTTTCGTGCGGGGCGGCAATGTCGCCGAAGGCGCGGACGAATTTCTCGGCGCTGACGACGAAGGGTTTCTCGAATTCGTACAGCATCTCGACCGTTTCCCTGGCGGCGGGGACGAACAGGCCGCCAATCGTCAACATTATTTTGCCCATCACGCTGAATTTCGGCTCCAGCCCGGCTTCCTTGAAGAACAGCGTCACCAGTTCACGCTGGGTCAGCGTGGGCGGGTTGGGGACGTGCCAGGCCTGGCCGAGGGCTTCGTCTCGTTCGCCCAGGATCGCCAGCGCCTCGCCGAAATCGTTGATGTAAGTGTAGGTGTGCGGCAGGTCGAGCGCGCCGATCACTTCAGCAGGTTTACCTCGCAACAGCGGCAGGATTGCCCGCTCGCCGAGCGTGGAACTCAATACGCCCGGGCCGTAGAAGTCTGCGCCGCGCGCGATTGCCACACGCGCCTTGCCTGACCGGTGCGCTTCGAGCAGGGCTTCCGCCATCTGGCCGCGCACCCTGCCCTTGCGGGTCTGCGCCGCGTTTGGCAAGCCCTCGTGGATGGGTTGGCCGTCCGTGTCGCCGTACATGTACAGGTTCTCGCCGACGATGAGTTTTGCGCCGTTGGCGGCCGCGCCCTCCAGGATGGCGGCTTGCAGGGGCGGGAACTTCGTCGCCCATTGGTGGTATTCCGGCTGGGCGCACTGGTAGACGGCCGTCGCGCCCTGGGTTGCTGCGCGGGTGAACTCGGCGCTATAGGCGTTGCCGCCGACGATTTCCACCTGTGCGGGGACATCCGCCGGGCGTTTCCCGGAGCGGTTGACCATTTTGACGGTCTTGCCGCGCTCGAGCAGCGCGCGCATGGTCGCTTGCGCCAGCGGGCCGCTGCCAAAAATGACGTGGAGTTCGGGCATGGTTTTTCCTTTTTGTTTTAGGTTATTGGATCGCGTAGGGCTGCCGTTTGAGCATTTTGTCGGCCTGCCAGCGCTTCGATTGCTGCCGCCAGCCAAAACTGCCCATCAGGCGGTACAGCCAGGGTGGGATGAAAGGCTTATCCCACAAGGCCTGCGCCGCCTGCGGGATGGCCTGTCCCTGCGCCAGCGCGTCGGCGGCCAGGTCGAGCGCCTTTTTGAGCGGGATGGCGCGGCCGTCCATCTCGTTCAGCGGCGCGCCGTGCACCATGCCTTCGCCCGCGCCCAGCGCCAGGCTCCCGGCCCACTCGAACCCGGCCTGCCGCGCAAAGGTCGTGCAGATCGCCAGCGCCGTGTCGTTGTGATGCGCCTCAGGGAAGCCGCAATTCGCGATAGCGGCGAACAACTGGCGGGGCGTCGGATGCGTCCCGTCCCCTTGCGCCTCCCGGTGCGCGGCGATCCGTTCCAGCGCCTCGATGGCCGGCGCGGGCAGCGAATCCACGTAGAGCGGGAAGGCCAGCAAAACCAGGTCGGCGGCCCCCACGGCCTCCAGCATGTGGTTCGACTTTTCCTGCGAGCGCAAAACGGTGTGCAGGTAGATCGTTTCGGTCTGGACATTTTGCGCGCCCAGCCGTTCGAAGAGATAGCCGCCCAGCGAATTGGAGGTGCTCTTGCGCGTGCGCGGACTGCCGACCAACAGCAGGGCGCGCCGGATCGGGGCTACGCCGGGGCCTGTCTCGCCGTTTTCCGGGAGCGACGCTGGCTGCGGCCTGGTACCGTTATGAACGCCTTTCAGCCAGCCCTGCACCGAGGCCGAGACCTCCCCGTCAGTTTGATTTGCCAAAACCACCCCGCTAACCGCGCTTTTGGCATACATATTGAGCGCGTTGCGCCAGGCCAGGTGCTTGAAAACCGCCTCGGCCTGCGGGTTGGGCGCCTCCAACCAGCCAATCGTCAGGCAGTTGGGGTAATTTTTGTAACGTTTCGCGTGATGCGTCTCGCCGTTGACCTGCGCAAAGAACGGCAAGATGTTCTGCACCTGGTGGTCGACCGCCTTTTTCAGCGCCGACGAGTATCCGCCAAATGTGACCGGCGTCAGGTAGACCAGCAGGTCGCTGTGGACGATGGCGGCAGCGATTTCGCGATTGTCGTCGTCGATGTTGCATACGCCGGGGCTGCGCACCCAGCAGAAAAAGTCGCCCGCACAGTTGCCGATCTTCTTTTCACGCAGCAGCAGGTGTTCCACCTGCCAGCCCTGCGCCTGGAGTTGTGTCAGCAAGGCTGCGCGGACGCGCTCGCCCGTGACATCGGTTTCGGTTGAACCATCTAACATGACTGCTTTCATGATTTTCTCCTGTGGTCCCCCCCATTTTGGACTGGGTTGTATCCAAAATGGGGGGACGGAAGGGGGGTCAAGATTTCACGAATTGGGCTTCCAGCGCCCGCATCTCGTACAGATACAGCGCATTCCCGTCCGCGCCAAAGGGCGGCAGGTTGCCTGCGATTTCGAGCGAGACGATGCCATGCACCCGCGCCCAGATCAGCACCGCGACCGAGAGACTCAGGAGGTCGTAATCGCCGCCATACTTTTTCCACATCTCGAAGTTGTGCTTGTAGTTGCCCTGGACTTCGGGGAAATCTGGCGCGTTCAGTTTGCCCGCTGCCCGCAGCCCATCTACCACGCTGACCAGGGCGTTGAGCGAGCGCGCCGCTGAGGGCAGCACCTGTTCCATCGGCGCTTCGTAGCCGGGGATGGGCGTGCCGAAGATCAATTGGTAGCGCTGCGGGTAGGTCAGCGCCCACTGGCGGTAAGCCAACCCGATGGCCTTCATCCGCCCGGTCAGGTTCTCCGCTGGGACGGCGTCGCGCGCCGCAATTTGCGAATCGCCGAAAGAGGTATAGGCGTCGATGATGAGCGCTGTCACCAGTGCGTCGCGGTCAGGGAAGTAGTTGTAGATGGCTGGGGCAGTGATGCCCAGTTCGCGCGCAATGGCGCGCAGGCTGAGCGCGGGCGCGCCGGATTCCGCGATCTGCTTCCAGGCGGTTTCCTTGATGGCTTCCTGTAAATTGGGCTGTTGTTCGTTCCGGCGGGGGCGAGGGGACATATTTTCTCTAAAAATGTAAACACTGTATATTTACTGTGTAAATATACAGTGTTTAGTTAAATTTGTCAAGAGGAAATCTAGTGCACGTTGAATTGTGTTTCGTATAGTTGGGCGTACAGTCCATCCAGCGCCAGCAGTTCCTCGTGGGTACCGCGCTCGACGATCTGGCCTTTGTCCATGACCAGGATCAAATCCGCCGCCAGGATCGTGCTCAGGCGATGGGCAATGACAATGCTGGTGCGCCCGGCCATGACCCGTTTGAGAGCCTCCTGAATCAGGCTCTCGGATTCGCTGTCGAGGTGACTGGTGGCTTCATCCAAGACCAAGATGCGAGGGTTTTTGAGGATCACGCGCGCCAGGGCGATGCGTTGTTTTTCGCCGCCTGAGAGGCGGTAACCGCGTTCCCCGACCACCGTTTCATACTTCTCCGGTAATCCTTCGATGAAGTTGTGGATGTTGGCGGCCAGGGCGGCCCTTTCGATTTCTTCCTGCGAGGCGTCCGGTTTGGCGTAGGTCAGGTTGGTGCGGATGGTGTCGTGGAAGAGATAGGTCTCTTGCGTGACCATGCCGATCGCGGCGGCGAGCGAATCGAGGGTCACGTCTTGCAGGTCGCGCCCGTCAATGCGGATGTGTCCCGCAGTTGGGTCGTACAGGCGGGGGATGAGATAGGTGAGGGTGGTCTTACCGGCCCCGGATGGGCCAACCAGCGCAACCAGTTGTCCGGGCGTGGCGCGGAAGGAGATCCCGCTCAGGGCGGCTTCACGAGCCTGGGAGGCGGTTTCCGGTTGGGCAGATTCCCTTGATCCCGGGCCTGCGGGTTTGTCGTTCCCGGTCTCGTCTCCGCGCAGGGCAGTCCTGACGTTCTCCATGCTCCCGTACCGCCGGACTTCACTGAGCAGTTTGGAATCGTCCACACTGTACTTGAAGTCTACATCTTCGAATTCCAGTTCGCCGCGGATATTCTGGAGCGCCAGCGCGTCGCTTTTTTCGGCAATATCCAGCGGCAGGTCGATGACCTCGAAGACGCGCTCGAAACTGACCATGCTGGTGCTGAAATCGACCGGCGCGCTGGCGAGTCCCTGCAAGGCGCCGTACAGCGTGCCGAGATAAGAGCCAAAGGCCACGATCGTGCCAACTGTGAATGCTCCCTGGATGACGAAGTAGCCGCCCAATCCGTAGACCAGCGCTGTGCCCACCGCGCTCACCAGCCCGATGGTGATGAAGAATGCCGAGCCCGCCAGGGCGCGTTCGATGCCCAGGTCCCGCACCTGCCCTGCGCGCTGGCGGAAGCGATTTTCCTCTTCGATAGTGCGCCCAAATAGTTTGACCAGCAGCGCCCCGCCAATGTTGAGAGTCTCGTTCATGTGGGCGTTCATCTGGGCGTTGGCGTCCATGGCGCGCCGGGCGATGTCGCGCAGGCGTTCTCCCAGTCCCCGGGCAACGAGGATGAAAAGCGGCAGGATCAACACGCTGACGAGGGTCAATTGCCATTGGAGCGTCAGCATCACACTAAGGATTGCTACTGCCTGGACGAGGTTGGTGATGATGCCGGTGATCGTATTGCTGATGGCGTTTTGTGCGCCGACCACATCGTTGTTCAAGCGACTCATCAACTCGCCGATTCGGGTGTTGGTAAAGAAGCGCAAACTCATGCGTTGGAGCTTACTGAATAGCGCCGCGCGCAGGTCATAGATAACACCCTCACCAACCGCCGCGTTGAGCCGCCGCTGAATGACCGTGATCCCACCGTTGAGCAGGGGCAATGCCAACAAGGCAGTGGCAAACATGACCAGCCCCCTCATGTCCTTCTGTGGAAGAACGGTATCGATCATGCTGCGGAAAATGAGCGGCGAGACCAGCGAGACGCTGCTGCTGAACAGAATCATCACCAGCATCCCGGCCAGGTGCATCCAGTAGGGGTGGGCGTGTGCCAGTACGCGCAACAGAAGTTCCTTGGTGACCTTTTTGGGCTTCTCGTCCCCAGAACGGACATAATTGAACCAACCGCCATGCATCGTTTGTCTCCTTGTCGTTCTCTTACGGTTTTTTGTTGACTTCTCTGCTTCCTGACAGGACTATAAGCCTTGAGAGCAAAATATGCAACTGTTGCGTCGAGAGGGTTAATGGAAGTCAAACAAGATCCCCTGGCCAGTTGCCAACGACTTGTGCAGGGTTTATTGGCAACATGACATTTGTCATATCGCTTGTTGACAAATGACACTATATTTTTATCTTTACAGAGAAGTATATTGCTATTGTAAACTAATGTAAACCATTGCAAACAATGGCAAGTTATGGATTATTGTAGAAATGGACACACTTCTCACTGCCAGGCAAGTTCAAGACTTACTCAAAGTTGATCGGACAACCATCTACCGCATGTTGCAGGATGGGCGTCTCACAGGGGTTAAGGTGGGATTCCAGTGGCGGTTTCACGCTCGTGAGGTGGAAGAGTTAATTTCCGGCTCTATGCGCCTGGGCGGCGATAACGAGACCGTCTCCGCGGAAGTTTTGCCATTGCATTGCGTACAGCCTATGCAGGATGTCTTTGCTGAAATTGCAGAAGTTGGTTCTGTGACAACTGATAAGGATGGGCAGCCGCTGACCCGTCTCAGCAATTCGTGCGATTTCTGTAAACTGATTCTGGGCAGCGAGGATGGTCGGCGGGCATGTATTGACTCTTGGAGGCGTTTGGCGCAGCAGAAGGGACAGGTTTCGGCTTTTATCACCTGCCATGCTGGTTTGCAATACGCTTGTGCTTGCATCGAGGTGGGAGGAGATGTCGTTGCTTCGCTGGTAGCCGGGCAGTTCTACATTGCCGCCCCTGACCGCTCCGTAGAAACCGAGCGTATCCAGGCGCTGGCTGAAAAGTTCGCCATCTCTCCTGCATTGCTTTCCCAGGCAGCGCAGCACATCCCTGTTCTTGATGAGCGTAAAGTCTCCCAAATCGGTGAATGGCTCAAGCGCGTTGCCCGGACTTTCGAACAGATCAGTTCCGAGCGCGCAGACCTAATGAAACGCCTGCGGCAGATTGCCGCGATGAGCGCCCTTGAATCCTAAACTACCTTATAAGGAGCGTACCATGCCATTTCAATTCGACCAGGAACTTGATTGCAGCGGTTTGTCCTGCCCCATGCCGATCTTGAAGACCAAGAAGGCTATAGATGCGTTGCAGACTGGCCAGGTGCTCAAGATGATTGCTACCGACCCCGGCTCTCTGCCGGATGTGGAAGCCTGGACTGCCAAGACAGGGCATGAACTATTGGGACACGAGAAAGACGGCGATAAGTTCACTTTCTATATCAAGCGGAAATAGCCAACAGGCCTATCGGATACGGTAGGCCTGAATTTTTACTAATCTTGCCTAATTTGGAGATTTTGTATAGGCATGTGTACCTTCCAATAGATTGACCTTGCAGCATGAAAAGGAGATTGATATGAACGCAAAAAGACTGGCAATTATTTCTGCACATGGTTCCCTGGACGCAGCCTACCCGCCTCTCATCCTGGCAACAGCGGCTGTCGCAATGGACATGGAAGCAGCGATCTTCTTTACGTTTTATGGCCTGGAGATCATCAAAAAAGGCAAGGCAGATAAACTGCAGGTCTCGCCGATCGCGAATCCTGCGATGCCGCAGCCTGTCCCGGGGATTTCGGTGCCTAACATCTTGGGCGTCCTGCCAGGTATGACCGCTGTCGCTACTGGCATGATGAACAGTTGGATGAAAAAAGCCAATGTTGCCAAATTGAGTGAACTCCTGGAAATGGCCGTTGAAATGGAAGTCCGCATCATTGCCTGCCAGATGAGCATGGATGTGATGGGCATCAAGAAAGAAGATTTGATAGATGGTGTTGAGGTGGCTGGCGCGGCGGCTTTCTTGGAATATGCCAGCCGGGATGCGATTGCCCTTTCTTTCTGAACTTAAAACTCGAAACCGTTTGATAAGGAGAAACTTATGGAAAAAATTCTCATCGTCATGACCAGCGGCCCGGATACCCCGCGCCGTTGCGCTACACCCTTCTTCTTCGCCACTCTTGCTGCGGCGATGGATTACGAAGTGACCATGTTCTTTACAATTGATGGAACCTTGTTGCTCAAGAAAGGCATGGCTGAGACGGTCTATCCCAAGGCTGGCGGGAAACCGGTCAGCGGCTTTATCCAAGATGCACTGGATGCAGGGGTCGAATTCCTGGCCTGCACTGCCTCCACGGAATTGCATGACCTGACTCCTGAAGACTTGATCGAGGGCGTCAAAATGGTAGGCGGCGCGTACATGTGGCAGGAAGCAGAAGATAGCAAGGTTTTGACATTCTAAGAAGGAGTGCAATATGGCAGACATTCGAGGTTGTAATCTTCCAGAAGATTTGTATTATCTGATCGAGAAGCATGTATGGGCCAAACTGTTAGAAGACGGCACAGTGCGCGTCGGCATGACAGCGGTGGCAGCCAAATTGGCCGGTGGCAACCTGGCTGGCGTCACGGTTAAGGCTAAGGCCATTGGGAATGAAGTTGCCCAGGGGAAGAGTATCGCTATGGTGGAGAGCAGCAAGTTCGTGGGACCTGTGCCTGCGCCAATTACTGGCGTGTTGTTGCGCGGTAACGACAAACTTGCCGCTGACCCGAACATTGTTTCGCGCGATCCCTATGGAGAAGGCTGGATTGCTGAAATCAAACCGGTCAATTGGGACGGCGAAAAAGGGAATCTTGTCACCGGCGCATCGGGTTTGGCGGCTTACCAACAAAAAATGGAAGCCGATAATATTTCTTGCGCCTAAATCAGTGTGGAAGTCTGGGAATATCTGCCCGGCTTTCTAAATTTGCTCCATAAGGAGGAGGCTATGCTCGAAGAAACGATTGCACAGAGTTTGGAGAAAAGTGGTGTCTCGCGTCGAGATTTTCTCAAATTAAGTGGGATGTTGGCGGCGGCGATGGGTTTGACTGCCCTCCCGCCCGTCGAAGCCAGCGGCCTGCCAGCGAATCTAGGACGCGGCTACCAACCTGACCTGGATGTTGCTCGCGCGCTCGAAACGGCCCAGCGCGCCCCGGTCATCTGGCTGGAATTTCAGGATTGTGCCGGATGTAGCGAAGCCATCACGCGTTCGGTCTCGCCCACGCTGGTCAACCTGGTGCTCAACACCCTAACCATCGAATACCACGAAACGCTCTCCGCTGCGGCTGGTTTCCAGGTGGAAGAAGCCAAGAAACAAGCCATGGAAAAATATGCCGGACAATATGTTCTGGTAGTAGAGGGAAGCATCCCTACGGCTCTGGATGGCGCGTACTGCACCATCGGCGGGCGTACAGCCCTTGACCTGCTCAAAGAAGCGGCGGCTGGCGCAGCGGCTATCATTGCCACCGGAAACTGCGCGGCCTTTGGCGGCCTACCCAAGGCCGACCCGAATCCCACCGACGCAAAGGGCGTCTGGGAAATCATAACCGATAAACCGGTCGTAAACATCCCTGGTTGCCCGGCCATTCCCGAGGCAACTGTGGGCACCATTGCGCATTTTGTTGTTTTTGGCGCCTTGCCCGAATTGGACGCATTGCATCGCCCCAAGACATTCTATGGGAAGACCGTGCACGACCGTTGCCAGCGGCGCGGATTCTATGAGGCCGGCAAGTTTGCCCTTTCCTTCGATGATGAAGGCGCGCGCGAGGGATGGTGTCTCTTTAAACTCGGTTGCAAAGGCCCCACCACCTACAATGCTTGCGCCTCGATCAAATGGGACCAGGGTCTGTCCTTCCCCATCCAGTCCGGGCATCCCTGCCTGGGTTGCTCCGAACCGAACTTCTGGGATGGCGGCGGATTCTACCAAGGGCAATCTGCCCCGCTGGTAGACAGGCCGATTGGCACAGCGGTGGCCTCGGCGGCGGTAGTTGGTGCGCTGGCTGGCATTGGCGCGGCGGCGGCGAATAACGCCAAGAAGCGACGGGCCAAAGGAGGCGAAAAATGACTTGGCAGGCCGTTCTTGAATTTGCGCGCGGCCCATTCTTCTACCTTGCCATGCTTGTCTTCGTGGCCGGCATGGCGTACCGGTTGGTCAATATGATCGGGCTGGGGTGGAGTCGAGATCGGGTGCCTGTCAAAGGGAGCAAGGCCGGGGGGGTGGTCAAATCCTTCCTGAAAGGCATCCTGATCTGGCCGTTCATCCCTTGGGTTAAGAATACCTTCAACCGTAACCCTGTCATTTACATCGGTGGCGGCTTGTTCCACCTGGGCCTGTTCGTTGTGGTGTTCTTAGGCGCGCCGCACATGTTGGCTTGGAAGAGCCTGCTCGGCTTCGGATGGGCGACCCTGCCCATGCCTATCGTGGACTGGTTGGCTGCGGGCGCGATTGCCGCCATGCTTATCCTGCTCATCAACCGCCGCGTCAATCCCGTCCTGAAGTTGATCTCTGGTCCGGCAGAATACCTGGCTTGGCTGTTTGTCTTCCTGCCGATGGTGACGGGCTACATGATGACCCATCATCTGTGGCTTTCTTATGAAGCGCTTTACAGCCTGCACATGCTTTCGGTGGATGTTCTGTTGATCTGGATTCCCCTCAGCCGCATTTCGCACTTCATGTTCTATTTCGTTTCGCGCGCCATCCACGGGCAGGAATTTGGCAAGCGCGGCGTGGCTGTGTAGGAGGTCGATGATGACTGCAACTGAAAAAGCAATCGAAGCCTTCATCCATGAGACCGGCGGCTGGGTTGCTTCCCAACTGGAAGCCTGCACCCGCTGCGGCATGTGCGCTGAGGCTTGTCACTTTTACCAGGCGACCGGCAATCCCGAATATGCGCCGGTTTGGAAAATGGAACTGTTGCGCCGCGCTTATGAGCAGCGTTTTACGTTCATTGGCGGCTTGAAAGCCTCGTTTGGTTTGGATAAGCGCGTTACCGATGATGACCTGAATCACTGGAGCGAATTGAACTACCAAGCCTGTACCGTTTGCAATAAGTGTTCGATGGTCTGCCCGATGGGCATTGACCTCGGTTCGCTTCTGCACGGGATGCGCGCCGGACTCGCCGCCGCGGAAGTCCTCCCCGCTGACTTGATGGCCGCGGTCGAGAAGCAGATCAAGGAAGGCAGTCCGCTTGGCATGACCGATACGGTCTGGGATGAACGCCTGGAATGGGTAGCAGATGAATGGGAAGTCGAGATTCCGCGTGACGTCAAAGGCGCGGACACGCTGGTGGTCTTCTCCTCCATCGAAGTGATGAAATTTCCGACCAACGTCGCCGCCATCGCCAAAGTCCTCAACAAGGCTGGCGAAAAGTGGACGGTCAGCAGCAAGGCGCGCGAGATCGTCAACTTCGGTTTCTATCAGGGTAGTGAAGAAAATACCAAACTGTTCCTCAACCGCGTGCTCGAAGGCGCGAAGGAACTCGGCGTCAAGCGCATCGTGGTCACCGAGTGTGGTCACGCCTACGACGCGCTGCGCTGGCACGCCGCCAACTGGATCCCCGAAGCCAACGACTTCGAAGTCATCCACATCACGGGCGTTCTCGGCGAACTGGTTGGAAGCGGGCGCATCAAACTCAAACCAGGCTTCTTCAACAACAATGGGACGATCACCTTCCACGACGCGTGCAAGATCCAGCGTAAGGGCGGACACGTCCAGGAACCGCGCGACATCCTCAAGGTCCTGGCCCCCGACGCGTTCAAAGAGATGACGCCCAATCGTGAAGAGTCCGTCTGCTGCGGCGGAGGCGGCGGCGTGATCGCCGTCAAAGCCGCGGACCCCGTCCGCTATGCCGCGTTCGAGTTGAAGATCGACCAGGTGAATGCCGTCGGCGCGAAGACCGTCACGATGACGTGCTCCAACTGCCGCCTGCAATACACCGACAGCGTCGAGCACTTCAAACTGGATTGGAAAGTCACTGGCCTGGCCCAAATGGTGGCCGACGCCCTTGAGGAATAGGAGGCTTGCGATGACACCTTCCTTTATGCTGACCCCTGTGGAGAAGGGAATCATGCGCTGCCGTCATACTGGCCCGTTCAGCCACGAAGACGTGCAGGCGCTGGCGACTTTCTTCAGTAACTATCACGGCAAACTGCTGATCGACCTCACAGGCTCAACGGGCGAGGAATGCGCGCAGAACATCAAACAGTTCCGCCCCATCATGCCCACCGCCGCGATCTTCGGGACGAAGATCGATCTGTCCATTTTGGATTTGCCTGAAAGTTACTACTCGCACTTCGCGCATGATGTGCGCTATTTTGAAACCGAGGGCGAGGCCTTAGCCTGGCTTCGCGAGCAATAGGAGAAAACCATGGCACAACGAATTGTTGTTGACCCCATCACCCGCATTGAAGGCCACCTGCGCATCGAGGCCGAACTGGATGCGGATAAGAAGATCAAGAGCGCGTACTCGTCTGGCACGATGGTGCGCGGTATCGAGATCATCCTGAAAGGCCGCGACCCGCGCGAGGCCTGGGCGTTCACCCAGCGCGCCTGCGGCGTATGCACTACCGTCCACTCGTTTGCGTCCATCCGCTCGGTGGAAGATGCGTTGGGCATCCAGATCCCCAAGGCTGCCAACCTGATGCGCAACCTGATGATCGCCCAGCAGTACGTCCACGATCACGTGATGCACTTCTATCACCTGCACGCGCTGGACTGGGTGGACATCACTGGCTGTCTCTCCGCCGACCCCGCCGCGGCCGCCGACATCCAGAAATCCATTTCGCCCAATTACCCGCACGCTTCCGCCGCTTATTTTGCGGACGTGAAGAAAAAGGTCAAGGCCATTGTGGACAGCGGACAACTGTCCATCTTTGCCAACGCCTACTGGGGACATCCCGCCTACAAACTGCCCGCCGAGGTCAACCTGCTCGCGACCGCGCACTATCTCGAAGCGCTGGACGCGCAGAAGACCTTCACCAAGATCCACACCATCTTCGGCGGCAAGAACCCGCATCCGAACTTTGTGGTGGGCGGCGTCCCGATGCCGATCGATCCGAACAGCGACACGGCTCTCAACGCCGAGCGTCTGTCCATCATCAAGGACAGCATCGACCGCATGATCCAGTTCGTGGACCAGGTCTACATTCCCGACCTGCTGGCGGTCGCGCCGTACTATCTGGATTACGCGGCTCTCGGCGAAGGCCTCGGCAACTTCCTGACCTGGGGCGAATTGCCCGATACTGACAACAGCGACACCTCGAAGTATGTCGTACCCCGCGCGGTCATCCTGAGCCGTGACTTGTCCCACGTCGAGGAGCCTGATCCACGCGATTTCGAGCGCATGAAAGAATATGCCACTCATTCGTGGTATGAATATTCTGGCGGTGACCAGCAAGGCCTGCACCCCTGGGAAGGCCAGACCAAGTTCAACTTCACGGGCCCCAAACCGCCCTACGAACAGTTGGAAGTCGAGCAGAAGTACTCCTGGCTCAAGTCCCCGCGCTGGGCGGACACCCCGATGGAAGTCGGTCCGCTCGCCCGTGTCCTGGCGATGTACGCTGGCGGACACAAGCAGACCCAGGAACTGACGAACTACGTCCTCAAGACGCTCGGCGCGCCGCTCGAAGCGGTCTTCTCGACCCTCGGCCGCACTGCCGCCCGCGGCATCGAGACCAAGGTCTTCGCCGATTACCTGCTCACCGCCTATAACGAACTGATTGACGCGATCAAGGCTGGCGACACCGACACTTTCAACGGCGATAAGTGGGAACCCTCCACCTGGCCGTCACATGCTGAAGGCTTTGGCTTCATGGAAGCCCCGCGCGGCGCGCTGGGTCACTGGGTTGTGATTGATAACGGCAAGATCGAGAACTACCAGATGGTCGTCCCGACCACCTGGAACGCCTCCCCGCGTGATCATAAGGAACAGCCGGGCGCGTACGAGATGTCGTTGGTCGGCACGCCCCTGGCTGTCCCCGACCAGCCGCTGGAGATCCTGCGCACCATCCACTCGTTCGATCCGTGCATGGCCTGCGCCATCCACATGGTGGACGCTGACGGGAACGACCTCGGCGAGGTCGCCACGGGCATGAACGTCTGCGTGAGTTAGCGTTGACTGATTAGGATACAAGCCTCCGAGGCGGGGGAGAGAGCCTCGGAGGCTGTTTTATCCTGAATTTGCCACGCGGCCATGGCTGGCTGGATGTTACAATTTTGGCATGAATATGGATTGCGAGGTCAACCTGAAATTTGGAGACTGGAATGAGCGTTAGCGGTGCCACTCGGAAGATCGTCATGGGGTTGGGAAACACACTAAACAAAGACGAAGGACTTGGGGTACACGCGCTGGCCCTGTTGAAGGAAAGACTTTCCGCACGTGCTCCCGAGGTGGAATTCCTCGACGGCGGCGCGCTGGGACTGAATCTCCTGCCGTGGGTGGAGGAAGCCTCCCACCTGTTGGTGCTGGATTCGATGATCTCCCGTTTCACCCTGCCTGGACAGGTGATGGAACTGGCAAAAGATGAAATCCCCCTGTATCGCAACATCAAAATGTCGGACCACCAGATCACATTCCAGGAAGTGTTGGGACTGGCGAAGATCCGCGACCACTTTCCCGAATATCTGCACCTCGTCGGCGCGCAGCCTGTGGACCTGTCTATCGGGTATGGCGTCAGCCCTGAGATAACGGCGATCATGCCCGAGGTCCTGAAACGAGCCGAGCGCGTCCTATGCGAATGGGGGCTGGTAAAGTAATTGTCAGAAAAAATTTGTCATCAATAAAATCAAAATTGGAGAAACATCATGGATTACTTCTTCCTCGACAAAGTTTCCTGGGAACACAGCCAGGCTCTCTATCACGCCGCCGCCTATTTACAGCACGAAGCGCTCTTCATCCTGCGTCCCGCCACGCCGTATGTGTGCATCGGCTATCATCAGGACGCCGAGCAGGAAATTGACCTGGCTTACGCGGCCGCGCACAACATCCCCGTCTTCCGCCGCGAGGTGGGAGGCGGCGCAGTGTATCTCGACGGCGGGCAGTTGTTCTATCAACTCGTCCTGCGCAAGGACAACCCGCAGGTGGTCGGCGACAAGGACGCGCTCTATCGCAAGTTCCTCATGCCTGTGGTGGAGACCTACCGCGAGTTTGGCGTCCAGTGCGATTACAAGCCCATCAACGATATCGTCTCCAACGGGCGCAAGGTGTCGGGCAACGGCGCGGCCGAGATCAATGACATGATCATTATTGTCGGCAACTTCATCCTCGATTTCGATTACGAGACGATGAGCAAGTGCCTGCGCGTGCCCGACGAGAAATTCCGCGACAAGGTCTTCAAGACCCTGCAGGAGAATCTCAGCACCATGCGCCGCGAGACGGGTTCGACGCCCGATACCCGCCAGTTGGGCGACGCGCTGGCGAAACGCTACGAGTCCATCCTTGGACCGATGACGCTGAAGACCGTTCCCGACGCGGACCTGGCGGCGAAGGCCGACGAACTGCAACTCGAACGCTACACGGACGAATGGCTGTTCGCCAACGACCGCCGCCGCCCCGACGCGCGCCAGGTGAAGATCCGCGAGGGCGTGTACGTCATCCAGAATATGTTCAAGGCCCCCGGTGGGTTGATCCGCGTCACTGCTGTCAATGAAGAAGGGATCTTGCGCGATGTTCACCTTTCGGGTGATTTCTTCTTCTATCCCGCCGAAAACCTGCCCAAACTGGAGCGATCGCTCAACGGCGTTTCCGCCCAGGCCGATGCGGTGGCCCAGGCAATCGAAAGTTTCTACGCCCGGAACACGGTCGAAACCCCAGGCGTCCTGCCTGCGGACTTCGCCCGCGCACTGATCCCAGCCTGACCTGTTGCAGTTACGAAGACCCCGAAGCGCGGGGTCTTCTTCCCTTTGTAGCCTTGCGCTATCTCCCCTGCCCAGTGTGTTGACCGTGTAGACATCCCTTTTGCTTAAAGCCTCGTCATCGAATACAATACAACCCATGCACGAACTGCCCGTCACCCAGTCCATTCTCGAGATTGCGCTCAAACATGCCCAGAAAGCAGATGCCAGGCGCGTTACCAATTTGTATATCATCATGGGCGAACTGTCCACGCTGGTAGATGATTCGATCCAATTCTATTGGGATTTGATTGCCGAAGACACGATCGCAAAAGGGGCAACCCTGCACTTTGAGCGCGTCCCGGCCGAGTTGCAGTGCTTGGCTTGTTCAGGGAAATTCACGCCCAACGGCAGGGAGTTTTCCTGCCCGGCTTGCGGATCGATCAATGTGAAAGTCATCTCCGGCGAAGAATTTTCCCTTGCAGCAATTGATGTAGAATGAGTATGAAATCTGTTTGTCCTCACGCTAGTTGGCGCGAAACCAGCACACCATAACAGGAGTCCCCATGACCCAGCGTATCCCCGTTGTCGAAAAAATCTTGAACGCCAATGACAGGTTGGCTGAAGAGAACCGCGCCCGCCTCGACGCTGCCGGGGTGTTTGCCATCAACTTGATGGCTTCCCCAGGCGCGGGCAAGACCTCCCTGATCGAACAGACCCTGCCGCGCCTGGCTGACAAGCTGCGCGTAGCCGTTGTGGACGGCGACATCGCCACTTCCATCGATGCGGACCGCGCCGCCGCCGCTGGAGCCGCCTGCGCTGTTCAGATCAACACCGGCGGCGAGTGCCACCTCGACGCTGTCATGCTGCAACAGGCGCTTGGCCAGGTAGACCTTGCAGCCGTGGACCTGCTCATCGTCGAAAACGTGGGCAACCTGGTCTGCCCGGCCAGTTTTGCGCTCGGTACGCATAAATCCGTGTTGGTGGCCTCCGTCCCTGAGGGCGACGACAAACCCTACAAATATCCCGGCATGTACCGGGGCGTGGACGCGCTGGTCGTTAACAAAATAGACCTCCTTCCCTACATCCCCTTCAAAATGGACTATTTCCAGCGCGGCGTCGAGGTTCTCAACCCCGGCCTGATCACATTCCCGCTTTCCTGTCGCACGGGCGAGGGAATGGATGCGTGGATTGAGTGGCTTGTGGGACAGGTGCAAAAGTAAACACGTACACAGGTACAGACGAGAACCATGCAAGGGCTTCGGGTTCACATCACCGGCATTGTGCAAGGGGTCGGATTTCGTCCCTTCGTTTACAATCTTGCGACGCGACTCGAACTCAAAGGCTGGGTGAAGAATACCTCTGCGGGTGTGGATATCGAAGTGGACGGGGACAAGTCCACGCTGGATGACTTCGTTCGGCGGCTGCGAGACGATGCCCCGCCTCTCTCCCGCATTGACGAACTGACCGCCTCTTTCGGACCCGCTAACGGCTTCCGTTCATTCGAGATCGTCCACTCTGAAGCCATTCTCTCTGCCTTCCAGCCCATCTCGCCGGATGTCAGCATCTGCCCTGACTGCCTGCGCGAACTCTTCGACCCCTCCGACCGCCGCTATCGCTACCCCTTCATTAACTGCACCAACTGCGGGCCGCGTTTCACCATCATCCAGGACATCCCCTACGATCGTCCCAAAACCACGATGGCGGGGTTTTCGTTGTGTCCCGATTGCGAGCGCGAATACAGAGACCCGACGGATAGAAGGTTCCATGCGCAACCAGTGGCGTGTCCCGTGTGTGGGCCAAAAGTCTGGCTCGAACCACGTAGTGACGAATTTATTCGTCAAGGGACGACTGACCCCACAGGGGCGCTTCGCGGAGTCGTCACTACATGGGAGGAAGATCACGCCATCCAAAAGACGCGCGAACTTTTGACACAAGGAGAAATTGTCGCCATCAAAGGCCTGGGCGGATTCCACCTGGCCTGCGACGCCACCAACGCCGTCGCTGTGAGCGAACTCCGCCGCCGCAAACTGCGCGTGGACAAGCCCTTCGCGCTGATGATGCCCGACCTGAAAACGGTGGAGCAGCATTGCTTTGTCAGCGACGCCGAGCGCGAGTTGTTGATCTCCACAGCCCGACCCATTGTCTTGCTCAAGCGCAAACCAGAATCGAACATAGCAAAAGAAGTCGCGCCTGAACAAGATTGGCTTGGGGTCATGCTGCCGTACACGCCGCTACACTATTTGCTCTTTGCGGATTCCCTTCATCCTTCATCCTTCATCCTTCATCCTTTAGTGATGACCAGCGGCAACCTGTCCGAAGAACCCATCGCCACCGACAACGACGAAGCCCGCCAGCGCCTCGCCTCCCTTGCCGACGCCTTCCTGTTTCACAATCGCGATATTCATATTCGGTGTGACGACTCTGTTGTGCGAGTGTTCAGTGTTCAGTCATCAGTCACCAGTGAATCGAAACTACTGAAAACTGAACACTGGTCACTGAACACTTATCCCCTGCGCCGTTCCCGCGGCTATGCTCCTTTCCCGGTCAAACTTCCCTTCGAAGTCCCACAAATCCTGGCCACAGGCGCGGAACTGAAGAACGCCTTTTGCGTCACCAACAAGAACTACGCCTTTCTCAGCCACCACATCGGGGACATGGAAAACTACGAGACATTGAAATCCTTCGAGCAGGGCGTGGAGCATTTCGAGCGCCTCTTCCGCGTAAAGCCCGAAGCGATTGCCTGCGATATGCACCCGGATTATCTCGCAACGCGCTACGCACTTGAGCGCGCCCAGCGCGAAAACCTGCCAACCTTCAACATTCAACACCACCACGCCCACATCGCCGCCTGCATGGCCGAACACGGACTGGACGGTTCGCGCCCGGTCATCGGGCTGGCCTTCGACGGAACCGGCTATGGCGACGATGGCGCCATCTGGGGCGGGGAGGTGCTGGTTGCGGACTACAAGTCTTACCGGCGCGCCCTGCACCTGGATTACTTCCCGCTGCCCGGCGGGGATGCGGCGGTGAAGAAACCGGCGCGCACGGCGCTGTCCCTGCTGTGGGCGTTGGGCTTGGACTGGGATGAGCGCCTCGGCCCGGTAGCCGAATTTTGCGCCGATGACCGGATGTTACTCAAAACACAGTTGGAGAAGAAGATCAACGCGCCGCTGACATCCAGTATGGGCCGCCTGTTCGACGCGGCGGCGGCGCTGGCGGGCGTGCGGCAGGCGGTCAACTACGAAGCGCAGGCCGCCATCGAGTTCGAGGCGTCCGCGGACCCGGCTGAGGGCGGCGCATACCCGTTCGAACGGGAGCAGGCCGTGATCGGCGTCCGAGGCGCGGTAGAGGCGTTGGTCGCGGATGCGCTGGCGGGCATCCCCATCCCGGTCATCTCGGCGCGCTTTCATAATGGCCTGGCTGACGTTTTGCGTGTAGTCATATTGGAACTAAGCCGGGAAACCGGCATCCGCGAGGTTGCTTTATCTGGCGGGGTGTGGCAGAATATCATCCTGCTGCGGCGAATTATGGCGCTATTGCAGTCAGACGGTTTTCAAGTTTACATACATCATCAAGTACCGACCAACGACGGCG
>JBMOMP010000059.1:902-12208 GCA_049323115.1 Chloroflexota bacterium | reverse complement strand
GTAGCCACAGCCAGTGGTTTTTTGAGCGCCCAAGGGCAAGCCGTACTGGCCGAAGGGGAAACCAGCATAAAATTGCCGATCAGCCTGCTCGCTGGCGACGTAGATGGGAACAATGTGATCGATCAATATGACGCCATGACCATTGCAATGAACTATAATACAGCCTTGCTTGAGGCTGCAGACCTGAATACTGATAGCGTTATCGATGTAGGTGATCTGGAGGTTCTGTCTTTCAATTATCGAACGGCTGGCGCACTGAACTGGCAATGATCGTTCATTACAGGCTGACCGTGTTGCTCGAGAAGTGAAACCGCTTCGAGGTGGTACAGTCTGTGGGAACAGGTCGAAGGGCGTCTCAGCCATCAACCGGTATCTGCCAGCAAGTATCTCGAACTCCAACGATCATTGGCGCGCCAGACCGTTGATCTAACTATTGGTTTGGCGCGCTGACGAAAAATCTGTGCAGCCTGCATCACGAGCGAATAGGGCCCGATGAATTGTTCCCTTGTCGTCCGCGCATACAATGAAGAAAAACACCTGGGACGTTTGCTGGAAGGCGTCCAGCACCAAAGCGTCAAGGATGTGGAAGTCATCCTGGTGGACTCCGGCTCGACCGATGCGACCGTCTCCATCGCCGAATCGTTTGGGGCGCGGGTAGTGCACATCGCGCCGGTCGAGTTCACCTTTGGGCGCTCGCTCAACTTCGGGCTGGGCGCAGCGACGCGGGAATTGGCGGTCATCGCCAGCGCGCACGTCTATCCCGTCTATCCCGATTGGCTGGAAGCGTTGCTACGTCCCTTCGAAGACGAGCGCGTCGCCTTGACCTACGGCAAGCAGCGCGGCCCGGCTTCCGCCCATTTTTCGGAGCAGCAGATCTTCCACCACTGGTATCCCGACGCCAGCCAGCCGCAGCAATCCTATCCGTTCTGCAACAACGCCAACGCGGCCATCCGGCGCAGCGTGTGGCTGGACAATCCCTACGATGAAACGTTGACCGGCCTGGAAGACCTGGCGTGGGCCAAGCGGGTTTCGGAACAGGGATATGCGCTTTCCTACGTGGCAGAAGCCGAGATCGTACACGTCCACCAGGAAACGCCGTGCGGGGTGTTCAACCGTTACCGCCGCGAAGCCATGGCCTTCAAGCGCATCTACCCGGAAGCGCATTTCAACCTGTATGACTTTGCCCGCCTGACAACGATGAACATCTTGAGCGACGTGTGGCACGCGGCGCGCGAACGTGCACTGTGGCGCAGCCTGGCGTCCATTTCCTGGTTCCGCTTCATGCAATTCTATGGGACGCTCAAGGGCTACCGCGAGTCGGGCCTGCTGACGCCGCAACTGCGCGAGACGTTCTATTACGCGCGCACCAGGCAACCCACTCCCAGCCCGGGCAGGGATGTGGAGCCGATCCGGTATTCATAAAGCAAACGTCCCGAAGGTTTCGAACCCTTCGGGACGTTTGTTCAACTATCCGCTTCTTTGTCCGGGATGTGAACTGCCTGCTCCCGACCTAGTTCCAGCGAACGCTGGTAGGCCGCCCACACCGCGCGCGAGATGGCCGTGCGGAAGCCCGCCTTTTCCAGGTAATACAGCGCCTCGGCGGAGGTCCCGCCGGGGGAGGTGACCTGGTTGCGCAGGGTGGCAGGATGCCGCCCAGCGTGGCGGTAATAGTCTATCGAGCCGCGCACGGTCTGCAGGACGAGTTGCTCGGCGATGCGGCGCGGGAAGCCCATGTGGACGCCCGCGTCTATCAGCGCTTCGGTGAACAGGAAGACGTAGGCCGGGCCGGTGCCGGAGAGCGCGGTGGCCATATCCAGGTAGCCTTCGTCTTCGACAAAGACCTCTTCGCCCAGCGCGCCCAGAATCTGGCGCGCCATGTCGCGCTGCCCAGCGGATGTCTCCCTGGAGGCCGCCCAAACGGTAATGCCTTCCCCGATCTGGCCGGGCGTGTTGGGCATGGAGCGCACGATGGCGTCGTGTTTCAGCGCCGCGCCGATCTTCTGGATGGGCGCGCCCGCCACGATGGACAGCACCAGCGCTTCCTTGCGGACGGATTTAAGTCCCTTCAGGACGGCGCTCAGGCGCTGCGGCTTGACCGACAGGACGACCACGTCGGCTTGCGCGGCAGCGGCAGCGTTGTCGGTCGTGGCCTGGACCCCGTATTTGCCTCGCAACTCCTCGCCGCGTTCGATGCGCGGTCCAGAGACCGTCAAATGGTCGGGGCGGGCCAGTCCCTGGCGCAGCAATCCCGCGATCATGGCTTCTGCCATTGCGCCGGGGCCAATAAAAGCAATTGTTTTATCTAGCATAACTCCTCATAAATCATTGGCTTGCCCCGCAGAACAAGTCATCCACCAGCGACTGCATTTCAGGCTGGAGGGGAAAGCCGTGTTCGGGCATGGCTTGTATCGCCGCGCAAGCCTGCCGCTTGTACCAGGGTTCGGTGTTGATGCGGGTGGACAACTGCTTGACCTTCTTGGCCTCGCCCTGGTAAGCGTATGCTTGCAGGAAGGGCAGCAACTCGATCTGGTCGTTGGGGCGGTAGCCCAGTTTCTCGGCCTGGTCGCCCAAGTGTGCAACGGTCTCCCAATCCCCCGCCTGGCGCGCCAGGTCGGCCTTTTGGTAGTAGTAGCACCACTCATGTTCCGGCTCGTCGCCGAACAGGGTGGCTGGCAGTTCGGGCGGCGTCGCATCGGGCAGGATGTTCTCGATCTTGGATTGCGAGGCGCTGGCGAACACCCAATCGCCGTCGCTGACGGAGTAATCCGGCCAGCGGGCATCCAGCGCGCGCAGGCAGGAACTGGCGGATGGCTGCGTGACGATCAGCACGTTCCCGAAATTGACGTGGTAGACGTGCGCGCCGTAGTAGTCCACTTCCCAGTTCTTCCTGCCGAGCAGGATGTCTTCGACGGTATCGCCGCGCACCACTTCGGCGTTGACGGCCAGTTGCACCGGCGCTTGCGCCTGCTTTTCGGGAAAGTAGATGTAATTGGCCGGGCCATACACCACGTCCACATCGTCCGCGAAGGAGAACGGGTAAGTTGCGACCAGCGTGACGCCCTCTTGCAGGCCGGGCGCGCGCCAGGACATCTGCCACCAGAAATCGCGGATCATCTCTTGCTCGTTGCGCGCCTGCGCAGACAGGCTGCGGTGCGTCAGCAGCGCCAGCCCCACCAGCAGGCCGATCACGGTCATGCGCGCCAGTTGGTCCCTGAGGGCGTAGACCAGCCCGGCCAGGAACAGGACCCCGGCAATGGAGGCCGGCAGCGTGTAGTGCGAAAAACGCTCGAACGTGACCACGCGGTTGCCCAGCACCACCGGCAGCACCCCGGCCAGCGTCCCCAGCGCGCCCAGCAGGACGGCCTCCCTGATCCAGGGATCGGACTCGGCTTCCTTTGTCTTGTTCGAGAAGGCGCGTTCCGCCGCCAGGACGACGGCCAGCCCGCCCAGGGCGAACGCCAGCCCCGGCAGGATGTCCTTGAGCCGGTTGGCGTAGAAGAGCGAGCCAAACGGGACGCCCCACGCAAAGACGGAGACGTTCAGGGCGCCCTGGACGAGGTGGATCAACGACCAGAGAAGCGCATTCCCGGAGCCAAGTCCCTCGCCCAGTTGCAGGCCGATCTCGGCCGCTTTGCGCCAGTTCTCGAAGAAGAACAACCGCCAGGCCAGCCAGCCCAGCGGCAGGAGCAGGAACGGGGCGGCCAGTTTCAGCGTTTCCACGAGTCTCTTCTTGACGGATGGAATGTTCCGCCCGGCGAGCAGGTAAATCCCCATCCAGCGCAGCGCCTCCATGCCGAAGGCGTACTCCACCAGCGAGAGCGCGTACCAGCCCGCCAGCAGCGACAGGGCGTACCAGGACGCCCGCCCGCGCAGCGTCGTTGCCTGGAGGCCTTTCAAGGTCAGCGCAATCGAAAAGACGTGCAAGCCGAGGCTGAACACCATCGGCTGGTATTCCACGCCCGCTGCCCACCACAGGAAGCCGGGGTAGATGGTGAACATGAGCGCCGTGAAGAAGCGCGCGTTCCGGCGTCCCGGCCACAGCAGGTCGAACAGCCACAGCATCCCCAGTCCGCCCAACAACCGCCAGGCGTACAGCAGCAGGTGGTAGGGCAGCGGCTGGTTCCCGAACAGCGAGAACAGCGCCGCAAAGAAGGGCCCGCGCGCGGGCCGCAGGTGCAGGAACATAATTTCGAAGATCTTTGGCCCGAAGACCAGGCCGTCGTACATATAGTACCAGTCGTCGCGATAATAACCCAACGCCAAGACATCCGGCAGGTACGCCAGCGCTGAGACCAATGCCAGCAGGATGATCTCAACCCATCGAGAGTCTTTTGCAGCGCTGAATTTCATCGAAGGTCATTCCTTTCCAAACAGGGACTCGGCCAGTTCGTCATAGCCGAGCGCATATTTCGAGCCAAAAGCGGTCCTTGCATCCATTCGGAGTTACTTCAAGTGGGGCAACAGTGGTCAGCGGATAGGGAAACGGATAATCGGATGGAAGACATCAAGGTGTAGAGCCACCTATCCGCTTATCCGTTTTGCAAAGCATCCGTTGACCATTATCCTGCGCCATGACTAAACGGAGGGCGCCGGTTGAGGCATCATTCATTCCCATCGAAATGACAGCGGACAGCCTCTTGTATGGCTTCCTTGAGTTCTTCCCATGTGTCGGCTTTTGTAAAGATCGAATGACCGAGCGCGCGAGCCGTATAGCCGCCTTCGGGCGCGTCTTCCACTAAAAATATGATCTCGTTCATAGCGTTCCTCTCGATGCCTGATTGTATCCTGCCGCCCGCCAGCAGTGCAACTGCTGGCGCAACAATGAAAGATTGGCGCAACAATCGCGACGATTCCCAGAGGACCAAATGGTCCTACTGGAAATACCCCAACGCCAGCCGCAGGCGTTCCTCCACCTCGGCGGGCGCATCCTTGGGCAGCGACTGGATGGCCGCCTGCGCCTCGACCACGCTGTAGCCCAGGGCGGTCAACGCCGCCAGCACCTCCGAATCGGTATCGGACATGGCTGCCACGGCCTTGAGCGCATCCGCCGGCTGCAAGCGGTCGTGCAGGTACAGCACGATCTTCTGCGCCGTCTTCTTGCCCACGCCCGGCACGCGCCCCAGCAGGTCCGGCTCCTCGCTGAAGACCGCGCGCTGCACGGCCTCGATGGTCAACGTGGACAGCACCGAAAGCGCCACCTTGGGTCCCACCCCGTCCACGCCCAGAAGAAGGGTGAACAGGTCGCGGTCGGACTGGGATTCGAAGCCGTAGAGCGACAGTTCGGTCTCGCGGACGACCAGGTGCGTGTATAGGAAGGCGACCTCGCCCGCTTTCAGCCGTCCGCGCAAGGGCGCCGGGACGAACACGCGCAGCCCCACGCCGCCGACCTCCACGACCAGGGCGTTGTCTTCGACCTGGCTGACTTCTCCGCGCAAGGTAGCGATCATGTCACCAGCCCTCCGCCAGGCGTACGGCGTGCTTCTCAGGCAGGTTGGCCTGGCGGATGCGTTCCTGCACCTCGGCAATGTTGTATTCCACGCGGCGCGCCTCCCAGGTGCGGGCCTCGGGGTCGAAAATAGCGTAGGCCGCGCGCGGATCCCGGTCGCGCGGCTGGCCGACCGAACCGGGGTTCAGGATCGCCCGCGCGTCCAATGGGAACGGCTCTCCCACGCGCGGCGCTTCCAGGCTGATGCGGTCGCGCGCCTCGTCCAGCACGAACATGCACTGGATGTGCGAATGCCCCACGAAACACCAGTTGGTGTCGAAATAATCGAAGTTCAGGCGCGCCGAGAGGGTATTGATGATGTACTCCCACACCGGGTCGCGCGGGCTGCCGTGCGCCATGGTTACCTCGCCGCGCACTTTGGGGTTCTCCGGCAGCGAGCGCAGGAAATCGGCGTTGCTGGGCGCCAGCACGCGCTCCTGCCAAACCAGCGAGCGGCGCGCGTCGCCGTTGAACGATTCGAACGGCATCTTGCCGATGGCGGCCACGTCATGGTTGCCCAGCAGGCAGGTCAGCATGGGCAGTTCGCGGATGCGCTCGACGCAGATGTTCGGGTCGGGGCCGTAGCCCACCAGGTCGCCCAGGCACCAGACCTCGTCGGTCGGCCCGGCGTCTTCCAGAACGGCCTCCAGGGCGGTGTAGTTGGCGTGAATGTCCGACATGACCAGGATACGCATGATTTCCTCAAGATAGACCCTAAAGGTCTCCCTGACCTTTAGGGTCTAAAGGGTCTAACAAACTCGCAATGCGCGCTACGATGATTTCGGCCACTTCGGACTTGTCCATCAGCGGCAGCGGCTCCCGCCGGCCATCGGCGTACAGCAGGGTGACGCGGTTGGTCTCCACCGAAAAACCGGCGTCGGCGGCGGAAATATCGTTGGCGGCGATCAACTCCAGATGCTTGGATTGTAACTTAATTGCCGCGTTTTCGAGCAGATCCCGGGACTCGGCGGCGAACCCAATCACTGCCTTCAGGCGCTTCATTCTGGACCTCTGGCCTGCTACTGCTTCGAGAATGTCTGGCGCGGCTTCGAGTTCAACCTGCGGGATGCCGTCCCGCTTCTTCATCTTGTCGCCGGCGGGGCGCTTCGGGCGGAAGTCGGCCACCGCAGCCGCCATGACGAGCGCATCGGCGGCGGCCGCTTCCGCCAGGACAGCCTCCAGCATCTCCTGCGCAGTGTGGACCGGGACCACGCGCGCGCCCACCGGAGGCGGCAAATTGACCGTGGTGATGAGCGTCACCTGCGCGCCCGCATCCAGCGCGGCCTGCGCCAGCGCGTAGCCCTGCCTGCCCGACGAGCGGTTGGTGAGAACGCGCACCGGGTCGAGCGGCTCCCGGGTGCCCCCGGCGGTGACCAAAACTTTTTTATCGGCCAGCCGGCCTCCCCGTCCGAGGACGAGGCGCAGGTGGCCGAGCAGGTCGGCGGGCTCCAGCATCCGTCCGCGTCCAAGTTGTCCCGAAGCCAGGCGTCCCTCGGCCGGACCGGCAATCGTCGCGCCGCGCGCCGCCAGCGTGGACAGGTTGTCCTGCACAGCGGGGTGGGCGAACATGTGACTCTCCATGGCGGGCGCGAGCAGCAGCGGGCAGGCCGCCGCCAGCGCGGTGACGGTGAGCAGGGTATCGGCCAGGCCGTGCGCCAGTTTGGCAAGCGTGTTCGCCGAGCAGGGAGCGATGACCAGCAGGTCGGCCCCGCGCGCCAGCCCGACGTGCAGCACGTGCGACTCGCTCCCCCACAGGTCGGCGTCGGTGTAGGCGCGGCGGCCCGTGACGGACTGGAAGGTGAGCGGCGCGACGAACTTCCCGGCGGCGGGCGTGAGGATCACATCCACCAGCGCGCCGGCCTGCGCCAGTTTGGAGGCCAGGTCGGCGGCTTTGTAGGCGGCGATGGAGCCGGTGACGCCCAGCAGGATGCGTTTGGAGGGGAAGATGGACATGGGTCGATTATACTGCTGGATTTAGGAACCCCGCTGGTCGAGTAGCCCCGTGTTCGTCGGGGCGTATCGAGACCAGCAGTTTTATACAAACATTTGTCGTCAATGTTACGTGTTGGTCTCGGTACGGCCTCGGAATACCTCGGCCTACTCGACCAACGCGGCATGGTGAAACACCACCTCATACCCCTTCATCTCATCCCCTTCATACACGAATTTGGCCGAGAAGAACTTCCCCGCGCGGATCCACGCCAGGAAGATGTGGTCGGACTCCCACAGGTTGAGCGACTCGACCTCGGCGTCGGGAATCCAGCGCAGATGGCCCTCGCTCGATTCGATCAACTCGCCTTCGAACTCGGTCGCGGTGAAAGTGAACACGTACCAGTCATCGCCTTTGAAGTGGGGGAACATCAGCAGGCCGGCCAGTTTCGGGTTCCGAATCGTCAAGCCCGATTCCTCGCGCACCTCGCGGATGACGCATTCCTCGGGCGTCTCGCCCGGCTCGAACTTGCCGCCCAGCCCGTTCCACTTGCCCGCGTGGATGTCGTCCGCTTTTTTGACGCGGTGGAGCATGAGGGTGTGGTTGTTTTGATGGAGGTAGCAGAGGGTGGCTAAAATCATGGTAATTGGTAAATGGTAATTGGATGTCCGTCATTGCAAGCGATGGTCGGGTAGCGTTCTTTGCGTATCGAGACCAGAGCGATCGCGAAGCATCCCGCAGGGAAGCAATCTCCGCTTCAACGAGGGGATTGCTTCGGGTCTCGATACGAGCGGGAAGAGCGCCCGCTCTACTCGACCCTCGCAATGACGAGTAGTTACAATTATTTGTTCTTGAGCCTCCCCAACATCCCCCGCACCGCCGAGGCCAGTTCATCGGGCAGGGACGAGAGATCGGGATCGCGCACACCGGCCATGACACGCACCAGGACATTGGCGAAGGCTTGGATCTCTTGCGGGGCGTTCGGGTCGCGCGCCATTTGCTGGAGCATGGGGAACAACTTGCCTCCCAGTTCGTGATCCCCGCCTGCGGCGCGTTCGACCAGTTCGAGTAATTGGGGAATGGTAATTCCTTGCTGTCCCTGCGCCTGCCCCCCTTCCCCTATCGCCTGCTCTTTGGCGATGGGGGAACCCTCTGAAGAGGGCAGGTGGGCTGGGGGATGGGGGGCGCTCTCCCCATTCAACGCTTGCAAAATGCGTTGCACAAGCGCCGCCATTCCGCCACCTTGATTGGCAAGAATTTCGCTGAAATCTCGCTCACCTTGCAAAATGCGGCGAATTATGTCAGCAAAACCTTTTAGGTTTTCATCTCCAGAGCCTTCCAACTGTCCAAGCAGGGTGTCCAATGCTTGTTGCGCTTCTTTGTTTCCTTGACATGCTGCAACAACAACGCCAATCACAGGTTCAAGTTGTTTTAACTTGTAATCACTCCCCGCAAACGCCGCAAAGGACTCCTGCTCCTTGCGCCGCCACGCGCGGGCTTCGTCCATCCGTCCGCGCTTCTCGGCGAGTTGGGCGAGGATGTTGTAGGTTGTCCACGGCTGGGCGGAAAGATCGAGCGTTTCCATGATGGCCAGGGCGCGGCGGGCGTAGGTCTCGGCTTCGTCGAGGCGGTTTTGGGAGAGGTAGAGGTTGGCGAGGTTGCTCAACATGACCGCAAGTTCTTGTTGCCTACCCATTTTTTCGTGAATCTCAATCGCCCGCAAATACCAGCGCTCGGCCTCCGCAGGCCGCCCGGCGTTCTGCGCGACGATGGCGAGTTGGTTGCAGGTTTGCGCCACGCCTTCCGCATGTCCAAGTTTTTCTTCGATGTTCACGCTTTCCTTGTAACACCGCTCGGCCTCGTCCCAGTCGCGGGCTTCCTGCGCGACCATCCCCAACTGGTGCCAGGCGACGGCTTCGCTCTGGTCTTCGCCCATGCGCTGGAAGAGACCCAGCGCTTCCAGGTGGCGTTTGCGGGCTTCGTTCAAGTCGCCCTGCCTCATTGCCAGGGTGCCGAGTTGACCGAGTGCAACGCCCGCGCTACGGTCATTACCTTCTTTTTGGGCAATCTCCAATGACTTCTCATAATTTGTGCGTGCCTCAGCATAGTTGCCCAAATCTCGCAAAACATCTGCAAGGTCGGCATGATAAAAACCAATTTGACCGCGAACATTATCGGTCTGCTCCAACCCCTCCGCCAATCCAATCGCGCGGCGATAGAAGTCCGCCGCCTGCGAGGGGCGTCCCTGCGCGCGCAGGCTGAGACCAATATTTCGCAAAATGAGCGTCTGGTCATAGCGCGTGTCATACGCCGCCTCCCCTTCCAGCCGGGCCAGCAAGGCGCGGAAGACCTTCTCCGCCTCGCCCGCGCGTCCCTGTTGCAACAGTCTCTGCCCGCGTCCGCTTTCCAGCAGGAATTCAGACTTTGTAATTCCTCCTTCTTTCTTCCCTTCGACGCTGCTCAGGGCATGCTTTCCTCTTTCCTTCTCCATCGCTCGTTCCACTTGGGAGGCAACCTCATCCCTCTCCCTCCACCTGCCAAAGACATCCAAAAACCTGTTGATACATTCGGCAAACTCCACGGCCTCATCCAGCGCGCCGGCTTCGAGCGCGAGGTGGAGGGCGCGTTTCAGGTTGGGCAGTTCGCGCCGGACGATGGAGCGGGCCTGGATGGGGTGTTGGGTGTCGAGTTGGTAAAGTTCGCGCGAGAGTTGGTAATAGGCTTTCCAGTAATTGGTAATTAGTAATTGGTAATTGGATTGGCTTTCGGGTTGGGCGCGCAGGTGGGGGGCGAGGGTGGGGTGGAAGTGGATGAAGGGTACGGTGACGCCTTCGAGTTCTTCGACGCGGATCAGGGCGGTGGAGGTCAGTTGGGGTTTGAGGGCGTTCCATTTATCTTCGGGGATTTCAGTGATGGCAAGTAAAGCCAGCTCAAACGCCCCGCCTTCGAAGACGGACAGGCGCGTGAGCAGGGTTTTGGCCTCCTCCCCCAAACGGTCGAGCGAGAAGCGCAGGGAGACTTCGAGGGATTCGTTGCGTTCCCTGGCTTCGCCCACTTTGATGCTCGGCAAAATGGTCTGGTATTGCTCCACCAGTTGCTCGGCGCTGTAGTTCCGCAGTTGCGGCAGGGCCAGTTGCAGGGAGAGCGGGTGGCCTTTGAGGAAGGCCAGCAGGGCTTCCAGCGGCAGGCGCGGCGGGCGCGGCAGGCTGTACGCTTCCAAAATCGAAGCGGCCAGTTCCAGCGCGTCGCTGGGGGCCAGGCCTTCCAGTTCTTTGTGCAAACAGTTCTTGCTGGGTGAAAATGCTGGATTGGGAATATTAGGATTTCGGGTGGTAATCAGCATGCAGGAACGCCGCTGGTCGAGTAGGCGGCGGGGTCTCGATACGGACTTCGTCCACTCGACCTCCGCCGCCGTATCGAGACCAGCAGGAAACCACCTGGCGGCGGCGTCGAGCAGTTTTTGGAGTTCTTCGGGGGAGAGGGGGGCATTCCCGTTGGGCAGGATGCTCTCGAAGTTGTCGAAGACCACCAGCGCGGGCTTCTCGCGCAGGGATTCGGCGATGGCTTCAGTCTTGTCGCCTTGATGGATTTGGAAGTTCTCCTCCACCAGGGCCTCCCCCAACTCGTTCAGGACGAAATCGAGTCCCACGCCGTTTTCGAATGAGACGAAGGCGGCTCTGTCGAAGAGATGCGTGCGCGTGAACCATTCCGCGGCCTGGGTTGCCAGGGCGGTCTTGCCCTGCCCGCCGAATCCGTGCAGGACGACGATGTTGCGGGTCGCGAAGGCGCGCTCCAGGTCGAGCAGTTCGCGGGCGCGTCCGTGGAAGCCGTGCAGGGGAGGTGGGGGAAAGGCCCCCCTCGGCTGCGCCGGTCCCCCCATTTTCGCCGCCT
>JBMOMP010000059.1:0-892 GCA_049323115.1 Chloroflexota bacterium | reverse complement strand
GGGAGATGTGGGGGGCACGCCAGGGGGGCAAACGGCGTCAACTCCTCCGCCTGCTGGTAGAGGGCGGGCAGGAACCAGTCCTGCAGGTGCAGGATTTCGGCTTCTTCCTGGCCCGGGCGGGTGAAGGTGAAGCGTTTGGTGTCGGCGAACAGATCGCGGCGGGCGGAGTCCATTGCCGCGCTGGCAGTGAGTCCGCGGGCGAGCGCGCCGTAGAACTCGGCGGTGAAGCGTTTGGCGGTCTCGACCAGCACCGAGTAATTCATCGCCACCACGCCGCCCACGCCCGATTCGATCAGGCGCGAGGCCACGCTGGCAAAGGGGTTACGGTCATCGGGCTGGGCGCTCTGGCAGGCGTTCAACACCATCAACGGGATGCCGCTCTCGTTGAGCAGGGTTCCGAGTTGTTCGGCGTCCACCAGATGCTTCTGGTGTTTTTCATCCTCGAATAACAGGAATCCCAATCCGACGCCCTTATCGTACACGCCATGCCCGTCGAAGTGGACGATGTGGACGCGCGGCCGGTTCGGGTCGCGCAGGCGGTCGTCCAGCGCCTTCAACGTGGGCGGGCGCAGGAACTCCACCTCCACCTGTTCGGGGATTCCATCCAGTGCAGAAAGGAGGGGCGTGGCGATGGAACGCGGGTCGATGAAGCCCGCGCCTTCGGGACGGCAGGTCACCATCAGGATGCGCACGGGCGGCTCGAACCCTGACGATTTGGTTGCCACCAACGTTTGCATCCGGCGTACCACAGTCACTTGCGGACGCTTCGAGAACAAGTAACCGCTCTTGTCCGAAAGCAATTCCCACGGCAGGCGCAAGATGCGAGGCTCCGAAGTATCAATGACCAGCGTGTTGGCCTCGCCTCGATTGGCGTCAAATCGCTCGAATAACC
>JBMOMP010000058.1:0-12247 GCA_049323115.1 Chloroflexota bacterium | reverse complement strand
TCTTCCAAAAAAGCGCAATTTTCGACCGCCCTGGGTATACAATTGCACTCATGCGCCAATTCGTCAGCAAGCTCATCCGGTTCGTTATCAGGCTCATCGCCCGCGTGGAGGTGCGGGGGTTCGAGAACCTGCCCAAAACGGGCGGGTACGTGCTCGCCGCGAACCACCTGGGCCGCCTGGACACCGCCATGCTCTTCTACGCCCTGGACGGCGACTTCATCCTGCCGGTGGCCGAGAAATACGAGCGCCACTGGCTCTTCGGCCCGCTGGGGAACGCCCTGGGCGCCATCTGGCTGGACCGCTTCAACGCCGACGTCGGCTCGATCCGTGAGATGTTCGCCCGGATGAAGGCGGGCGGGATCCTGGTCATCGCGCCGGAGGGGACGCGCTCGAAGACCGAGTCCCTGGCGGAGGGGAAGCCGGGCGTGGCGTACCTGGCGATGAAGGCCGGCGTGCCCATCGTCCCGATCGCCCTGGCCGGGACCGAAGACCGGGTGGTGGCCGGGAATTTGAAACGTTTCAGGAAGACGAAGATCACCGTCACGGCCGGCCCGGCGTTCAGCCTGCCCCCGGTCAAAGGGAAGGACCGAGACGAGGCCCTGAAAGGCTATACCGACGAGATCATGTGCCGCATCGGGGCCTTGCTGCCGGAAAAATATCGCGGCGTGTACGCCGACCATCCCCGCATGAAAGAATTGTTGGCCTGAATCTATGCGCAATATCCTCCGCACCCTCATCCGCTTCATCATCAACCTCATCGCCCGCGTGGACGTGAGCGGGTACGAACACGTGCCCGCAACCGGCAACTTCGTCATCGCCACCAACCACCTGGGGATCGTGGACGCGCCCCTGGCCTTCTACGCCCTCGACCGCTGGGACCTGTTCGTGCTGATCGCCGAAAAATGGGAGAAGAATCCCTTCTTCAAGTGGCTGGGGAAATATTTCAACTTCATTTTCATTGACCGCTTCAACCCGGACATCAGAGCCTTGCGCAAGGTCATCAATTTGATGGACGAGGGCCAGAACCTGGTCATCGCCCCGGAGGGGACCCGCAGCCGGGTCGGGTCGTTGATCGAGGGCAAGCCCGGGGTCAGTTACCTGGCGACGCGGCTGGGCCAGCCGATCGTCCCGGTGGCGCTGGCGGGGACCGAGGATCGCGTCATCTTCGGCAATCTCAAACGGCTCAAGCGCAGCCACATTACCGTCACGGCCGGCCCGGCCTTCACCCTGCCGCCCCTGCCCCGCCAAAACCGGGACGAGGCCCTGAAGCAGTACACCGACGAGATCATGTGCCGCATCGCCGCCCTGCTGCCTGAGAAATATTGGGGGGTGTATGCAGAGCATCCGAGGTTGAAGGAATTGCTGGCAAACCAGCCTGCCGAAGCCGCATGAAATTTTCCATCCAATTTCCAAAGCTTATCGTCCTGCTTCTCATTCCGCTTTCCATTGCCCTGTTCCTGGAAAGCTTCCCTTACGGGGCATATTTCGAGCCACGCAGCCTGGCTTATGCCTTTTTTGCGGGATATATCACCGACATTGTCCAGCCGTTTGGACTGTACTTCGTCCTCTGCCTCATCGAACCCTGGCTGCCGTTCCTGCGCGGCTGGCGGGTCAAAGCCTTGACCGTTTTCCTGCTCCCGGCAACGATGGAACTTCTCCAGGGGTTGGGGGTGAACGCCCTCGGCGCCAGTTTCGACCTGCTGGATTTCCCGGCCTACGCCGCAGGCGGTCTCCTGGCTGCGCTGGTGGAACGGCAGGCGCTGGCCCGGCTGGGGTTTTGGACTGATCCAGGTTTGCGTGCGACCTTGAACGACTCGAAGGCAGCCCGGAACTTCCGGCATTGATAAACAGGCAGGCCCAACGCGCCAGCCGGGAGGAATTCCCGGAAATCCCGGGCGGGGTCCCCGCAGTTGAGCCGGAAGAGGCCGATAAATTGTAACCCCGGCCCGTATCATCGTTCGAATAGCGGGAGGAAAACCTGGCAAAGAGAATCCCAACGCCGGTTTTGGTTGTAAAATAGGGACATCGGACAGGACCAGACTATCCAGGGAGGCTGTCATGCCGTTGCTGCGTTTGACACAACACGTCGAATCCAAAGATAACTACCGCGTGGAAATTGCGCTGGAGGGAGATGGCCCGCGTAAAGTCGCCACAGCCGTCTTCGATTTTGCTTTAGACAAAACTGATCAAAGAGACTTCCGCTGGTATTTGGAAGATTATTTGGATACTCCTTTCGATCCCAATCCAAAGATCGCAGACCGCATCGAAGGCCGCATGATCGAGGTTGGCAAGGAAATCTTTGGCAAGGTTTTCAAGTCGCCGGATGCAGTCAAGATTTGGAACCGGGTCGGGGAAAAAATCAGTGAATTCCGTATTGAGATTGTGACCGATGTGCTTGGCGCAAATGCCATACCTTGGGAATTGATTTGTGATACCCAAACCAACAAATTCCTGGCGCTCAATGCCTGCGAATTTGTGCGCTCCCATCCTGAATCGAGCGAATCTCCTGAAATTCCCCAGGCAACGGATGTCGTTCGCATCTTGTTAGCCATCTGCCGCCCCCGTGAAGAACGGGACGTGCCTTTCCGCTCTGTAGCGGGCCACATTCTCAGGGCAGTGCAGCAAGACAGCCAAAAGACCTTTGAATTGAGAGTTTTACGCCCGCCAACATTCGAAAACCTGGGTAATGAACTGCTGGAAGCCAAACGCAGGGGACAACCTTACCATATCGTTCACTTCGATGGACATGGGGCTTATCTCGATATCGCCCAATTGTTCGAAAAATGGGAGGAAGATGAGCAGGCCATGCTCAAATTCCTGGCCGACTGGCTGAACATCTCCACCAACCGCTTCTCCCCAGAAATCATTTATCCGAATGAACGCCGCAATGGCGAGCGCGGCTATTTGATCTTCGAAAACCCCGAAAGTGAATATAACCTGCGACTGGTGGACGGGCCTGAAATGGGATCATTGCTCAAACAGGCAAGTGTTCCCATTCTGGTTCTCAACGCTTGCCGCTCGGCCCATTCCGAGCCTTTGGAAAGACCGGACGAAAAAGAACAACAGGATATTCACTCACAAGTACGTACCTTCGGCTCATTTGCCCAGGAAGTCTCGGATAACGGTGTGGCCGGTGTGGTTGCCATGCGCTATAACGTGTTTGTAGAAACTGCGGCAAAATTCGTTGCCAACCTCTACAATTTACTGGCAAAAGGTGTGGCGCTTGGGGAAGCCGTAACCCGCGGCCGGCAGAGTTTGAGAAACGAACCGGCCCGGTCTATTGGATACGATCCGGTCAATTTGCAGGATTGGGTCGTCCCGATTGTTTATGAAGCAGAATCGATCCGGCTGTTGCAGCATACCGTTGCCGAGACCGATGTTACACAAATCGAAATAGACCTTTCCCAAACCGCCAAGCCCGCCGACGACCTGCCCCGCCCGGACGTGGGCTTCTACGGCCGGGACGAGACCCTGCTGGCGCTCGACCGGGCCTTCGACACCCAGAAGGTGGTGCTGCTGCACGCCTACGCCGGGAGCGGCAAGACCATGACCGCAGCCGAGTTCGCCCGCTGGTATCAACAGACGGGAGGCCTGGATGGGCCAATTTTATTTACAAGTTTTGAACAAAAGAAGACACTGGATATCATTCTCAACGAAGCCATTGGGCAAACTTTTGGGAAAGCGTTGGAAAATATCGGCATTCACTGGAATGCGCCGCAAAGTGATGATGAACACTTAAACGTTACGTTGCAAGTTCTTAAGCAAATACCCGTTCTCTGGATCTGGGACAACGTCGAGCCGGTCAACGGATTCCCCAGCGGGGCGCAATCGGCCTGGACGGAGAAGGAACAGCGCGACCTGAAGAATTTCCTGCAAAACATGGGTGATTTGACGAAGGCCAGATTCCTGCTCACCTCCCGCCGGGACGAGCGGGCCTGGCTGGGCGACCTGCCGCGCCGCGTGAGCCTGCCGCCCATGCCAAAACAGGAAATGGTGCAATTGGCCCGCGCCCTGGCCGAAAAACAAGGCAAAAAGATGAGTTCTGTGGGCGATTGGATGCCTTTACTGGATTTCACTCGCGGCAACCCCATGACCCTGACTGTTTTGGTAGGACAGGCCTTGCGTGACGGACTGAATACCAAAGCCCAGGTCTATGAGTATGTGAACAAGTTACGCACAGGTGAAGCCAAATTCGAGGATGAGAAAGGCGAAGGCCGGGAAAAATCGCTGGGCGCTTCGCTCTCGTATGGCTTCGAAACGGCTTTTACCGAAGAAGAACGCAAGATCCTGGCCCTGCTGCATTTCTTCCAGGGATTTGTCCATGCAGCTACCTTTATGTACATGGGTTTCAAAGATAATGAATGGCACTTACCAGAATTAGAATGGCTAACAAAGGATAGTATTGGCAATCTACTCGACCGCGCCTCCGAAATCGGCCTGCTGACCGCCCACGGCGGCGGCTATTACACCATCCACCCCGCCCTGCCGTGGTTCTTCGGCGAGCTGTTCGAGCAGTACTATCCTGCGCCGGCTCCCCAACCGGCAGACGATCCCAATGACCAATTACCAATTACCAATCGCCAATCGGCCCTGCGCGCCTTTGTGGAGGCCATAGGCGCACTCGGGGACTACTACCACGACCAGTACGAAGACGGCAACCGGGAGGTGATCGCCCCGTTGCGGGCCGAGGAAGCCAACCTGCTCCACGCCCGCGCCCTTGCCCTGAGCGGACTGCGGGGGTCGAAGGGCGAGTATAACTGGGCACATTCTGTTATCAAAACCATGCAGGGACTGGACACGCTCTACGCCCACACCGGCCGCCGGGCCGAGTGGCAGCGGCTGGTGGAGGAGATCCTCCCGGACTTCGTCGGCCCGGACGACCTGCCCCGGCCGGGGCGCGAAGCGCAGTGGAGCCTGGTTACGCAATATCGCGTGTTGTTGGCGCAAGAAGAGCGCAACTGGGCCGAAGCCGAACGGCTCCAGCGCGTCTGCGTGGATTGGGACCGCCGTAACGCCGCCCCCCTGCTGGCCCGCCCGCCGGAGTCGCTGGACGCGGGGGAGAGGAATACCCTGCGGACGCTGGCGGTATCCATGGAACAATTGGGCCAAATCCAAAGAGAAATTGGCATGGCCGACTGTGCCCAAACGATGAAAGAAGCTATCCCAATTTGTCAGGTGATCGATGATAAAGCTGAAGAAGCAATTCTCGCCTTCAACCTCGGACACGCCTACATGCAACTGCCCGCCCTGCGCGACCTGGACCAGGCCGAACGCTGGTATCGCCGCAGCCTGGAATTGCTCGATAAGAATGATCGAATCATGCGTGGTAGATGCACAGGTCAACTCGGCCTGGTCGCCTACGAACGCTTCAATGATGCGAAGAAAGAAGGAAAGACGAAAGAAGAGTTGTTGCAGCATCTCAACACCGCCGCCGACTACTATCGGCAAGCCCTGGCGCTCCAGCCGCCGGATGCGGTGGACGACCTGGCCGTGACCCACAACCAACTCGGCAACATTTACGGCGATGCAGGCAATTTCGAGCAATCAATCCATCACCATCAAGAAGCTGCTAAATTTTTTGAAGCAGCAGGGGCGCTTTTTAATGCAGCAATCGTCCGGAGAAATCTCGCCATTTCATCATCACGGCTAAATCGTCTCCCCGACGCCCTGCTCTACGCCCGGGCCGCGCTGCGCAATTTCGAGGCGTACCAGGGCCGGGCGGGGGAGATGGAGGAGAAGACGAGGAAGTTGATCGCTGATATTGAACGGTTGATGGGGAAGTGAGCAGTGGTCAGTAATCAGTGACCAGTGATCAGTATTCAGTTTTCAGTGGTCAGCGAAAAGGGAGTCGCCGGGAGGCGGCTCGCTTTTCGTTTGGGCGGGGGTGGTTTCGCGGTCAACCATCCACGAATGGGGCCGCGAATACGCGAATACGCTGCGCGGCGCAGGTTTGCGCCAGTCCATTCGGTTATTCGTGAAAAACCTGTCCTGAGCCTGTCGAAGGATTCGTGGACAGTTTGGCCAAAATGGAACGAATACCGCAAATCCATTTTCAAAACATCCGCCCAACTCGCCAAATCCGCAATATTCGCGTTGAAAAAAGGCGGCATTACGTTTTTACCGGGAAAACCTTTGAAACACGAAGGAACACAAAGGCGACTAAGGAAAATCGCGTCCGACAGTGCGCCTTTTCTCCCTTTGAGCGCCTTCGTGACCCTTTGTGTTTAGGCTCTTTCCCGCTGATTGTCGAAGAGCCAAAAAGGTCTTCTCAAAGATCTGTCCGGTAAAGAATGCCCGGAAAACTTCGTCACGTTGCAAACGTGACCTACGGCCCCTCAATCATCCACATCTGTCACGTTGCAAACGTGACCTACTCAATCCTCCACATCCGTCACGTTACAAACGTGACCTACCGCTGCTCACTGAACACTGAATACTGAATACTGAATACCGCCCCCTCAATCCCCCTGCACGAACTCCCGCGCTTGCTCGATGTAGGCCAGGCTCTGGTGCCGGAAATAGGTGTTGTACAGCGTGGCGTAATGCCCGCCCTTCGCCAGCAGGCCGTCGTGGTCGCCTTCTTCGATGATGGCCCCGTTCTCCATCACCACGATCCGGTCGGCGGCTTTGACGGTGGACAGGCGGTGGGCGATCAGGACGCTGGTGGCTTCTTTCAGGATCAGGTTGAGGGCTTGCTGGATCTGCCACTCGGTGAACGGGTCAATGCTGGCGGTGGCTTCGTCCAGGATGAAGATGGCCGGTTTCTGGACCAGGACCCGCATCAGGGCCACCAGTTGGCGCTGTCCCATCGAGAGGCGGTTGCCGCGCTCGCCCACCTCGGTTGCCAGACCATCGGGCAGGGTTTCGAGCCATTCGCCGCCGCCGATCCGCCGGGCCATGTCGAGCATCTCGGCGTCGCGCACTTCGGGCACGGCGTAGCGGATGTTGTCGGCAACCGTCCCGGAGAACAGGAACGGGACCTGCGAGACGATCCCCAATTGGCGGCGGTATTGCTGCAAATCGAAGGTGCGGATGTCCAGCCCGTCCACCAGCAGCTTGCCGCCCTGGAACTCGTAGAAGCGGGCAATTAATTTCGCAATGGACGACTTGCCCGCCCCGGTATGTCCCACCAGGGCCAGATTCTCCCCGGGGCGCAGGCACAGGTCGAAGTCCCGCAGGACCGGCTCGGATTCGGTGTAGCGGAAGTCCACGCCCTCGAAACAGATCTCCCCCGTCAGGCGCGGGACCGGTTGCCGATCCACCTGGACCACGTTCGGATCCGCGTCTATCAGGGCGAACGCCCGTTCCGCGGCGCTCAGCCCGGACTGGATCTGGGCCCAGAACGCCGACAGGTTCAGGATCGGGAAGAAGAAGTTGTCGAGGCTCAGGATGAACAGGTACCAGGCCCCGGCCGTGACCAGTCCCTGCGTGGCCGACAGCCCGCCGAAATAGACCAGGATGGCCGTGCCGACCCCGCCCAGGGCGTTGAGGGTCGGGAAGACCAGCGACAGGATGAAACCGCGCTTGATATTGACCCGGTACGACTGCTGGTTGGCGGCGTCGAAATCCACGAAGATGCTGTCTTCCTGGCGGAAGTTCTTGGCTACCGAGATGCCGCTGACGGTTTCCTTGATGGCGGCGTTGACGTCGGCCATGGCCCGCATCCCCTCCCGGGTGACCTGGCGGGCCATGCGCCGGAAGCCGAGCGCCACCAGGAAGATGACCGGCATGAAGCTGAACAGGATCAGGGCCATCTTCCACTCGGTGTTGACCAGCACCACCGCCAGCATCAGCGCCTGGACGATCTGGGCCACCACGTCGGTGACGATGACCACCAACTGGCCGAACTCACGCGTGTCGGAGGTGATCCGCGAGACGATCCGCCCGGAGGAGTACTGGTCGTAGAACGACAGGTCGTGGGCTGCGGCGGCATCGAAGGCCTGGGTGCGCAGGTCGAGCACCACGTCGCCGACGGCGCGGGAGGTCAGGCTGCGGCGGAGCCAGTTGAGGCCCCAGTTGGCGACGCCGGTGAACAGCACCGCCCCGCCGATGAGCAGGATGGCCGCGCGGGTCGGCTGGGATTTGACGTAGTCCACGCCGCGCGAGACGATCACCGGCTGGGCCGCGCCGATCAGGGCGGTGAGCGCCACCAGGAGCGAGACGAGCGCCAGCCGCGCCCGCTGGGGGGTCAGGTAGCCAATGATCCGCCGCGTCAGTTGGCGGTCGGTATATTGGCGGTCGTATTTTTCTTCGTTAAGTCCGGCAAAGAAGCCCATGGGTCATCCAGTAATTGGTAAATGGTGATTGGTAATTGGTTGTTTGTTCGGCACGTTGGCAAGCAAATGGACACGTGGGCAGGTAGACAGGTAGACACGTAGACACGAACACCTGTTTACCTGCTTACTCCCTAAAAATCCTCGAATACGCTTCCGACTTCTGCATCAATTCGTCGTGGCTGCCGCTGGCGACGAGACGACCCTTGCGCATGACCAGGATCAGGTCGGCCCAGCGGATCTGCGACAGGCGGTGGGTGATGATGAACGTCGTCCGGCCCCGGGCTGCGGCGGCGATGGCCCTTTGGATGCGGTCTTCGGTGGCGCTGTCTATGGCCGAGGTCGAATCGTCCAGGACCAGGATGTCCGGTTCCGTCAAAAAGGCCCGCGCCAGGGCCAGGCGCTGGCGCTGCCCGCCCGAAAGGGTCACGCCCCGCTCGCCGATGACCGTCTCGTAGCCTTTTTCGAATTCCATGATGAAATCATGAGCCTGGGCGGCGATGGCGGCGGATTCGATCTCCTGGCGGGTGGCGTCCTGCTTGCCGAAGGCGATATTCTCGGCGATCGAACGCGAGAACAGGAAGATGTCCTGCTCGATGATCGAGATCTGCTGGCGCAGGGAGGCCAGGTTCCAGTCGCGCACGTCCACGCCGTCCACGAGAAGCTGTCCGCCGGTCACGTCGTAGGTGCGGTTGATCAGCTTGGCCAGGGAGGTCTTGCCCGCCCCGGTCTGCCCGACGATGGCCACCGTCTGCCCCGGCGCGACCCTGAACGAGATGTCCGAGAGCACCTCGTCGCCTGCGGGGTAGGCGAAGCCGACGCCGTGGAACTCCACCTCGCCGCGCATCCGGCCCGCATGTCCGGCGGCGTTCTGGTCGAGGTCGGTCTCGTTGTTGATCAGTTCCAGGATGCGGCGCGCCCCGGCCAGTCCGAGCGAGATCTGCGAATAAGCGAAGGTGGAGGCAAAGGTCGGGAAGCCGAGCATCAGCAGCAGGCTGAAATAAGCCACCACGTCGCCGGTCTGGAGCAACCCCTGGTTGAAGAGCGCCAGGGCGTGGAACAGGCCGGTCGCCAGGGCGATGCCGAGCAGGAGCATCGGCAGGAACTGGGCCTCCAGGTCCCCCTGCCGGACGAAAGCGTCCCGGAAGCGGCGGGCGTTGCCGCCGAAACGGATCACCTCGGCCTGCTCCTGGGCCGCGCCCTTGACGATTTCCACCCCGTCCAGGGCTTCGGCCAGGCGGCTGTTGAGCTGCCCGAAGGAATCCCGCACCTCGTTGGTGACCGGTTCGAGGGCTTTCAGGTAGAAATACAGGGCAATGAAGTAAGCGACGGTAAAGATGACCGGCGTCGCCAGCAGGGCCGGGTGGTAGCGCGGCGCGTAGGCGATGGGCATGACGATGAAGATCAGCGAGCCGACCACCAGGTTGACGCCGGGGCTGAACATGAAGTTGACCTCGCGCACGTCGTTGGTGGCCCGGGCCATCGTATCGCCCACCGATTGCAGGTTGTGAAAGGTCATGCTCTTGCCCAGCAGGGAGATGTACAACTCGTCGCGGATGTCGCGTTCCACTTTTTGGGCGATCAGTTCAGCCCCGTAGTTGCGGCCAAGCTGCAAGACGCCGCGCACGACCTGGGTCCCGCCGATGTAGATCGCCAGCGGCAAGAGGCTGGTCACCACGGGCGGGACCTTCAGGATATCATCGAAGGCCTGCCCGACGAAGATCGGCACCAGGGCGGCCAGCCAGGCGTTGCCGATTGCGCCGATGGTCATCATGGTGATGATCGGCCAGTAACGGACCGCGTGCGACACTACCCAGCGGGCGGGCGTACTGCGGTTATAGGCATGTTTCCGTTCGATTGTGAACTCAGCGGGGGCAGACAGAACAGTCATTCGGCGATTGTACCCGATATAAGGAGACAATACCATCAACATTTTATAAGAGCACGTGGCTGTAGCAAAGTCCAAATCATGTCACCCTGAGAGAGCGTTCCCCGCGACCGAAGGGGCTCGGACACGGGTCCGTAGAGATGCTTCGGGACAACGAACGCCTCTCAGCATGACATACCCTTTTGCCAAACGACCTTTCTACAGCCATTTTTAAGAACACGCCAGTAACGCCCTCATTGCAGAAGGGTTAAGAATATCAAATCTGGCAATCCTGCCAGTCCGATCCACCTTTCGCCAAAGGAGAGATTGAAATGAAAATGCCGAAATCTATATCCACCTGGTTCATGGTTTTGTTCTTCCTGTTCGCCGGACTCGCCGCCCTGGGGATCACATTCGGCGGCAGTCTGTTCGGAACCCTGACGGGCCTGTTCGCCCTCGGCGCGGCGGTGTTCCTCTTCATCGGTAAGTAATCGTTATCGCCATCGCAGGGAACAGCCTTCATTGCCGAAGGCTGTTTTGTTTACAGCGAGTTTCACCCCAATTCGGAGATTGCTTCGTCGGGGAGAGCACCCTCCTCGCAACGACAGGCTGTGAAAGGCTGTTTTGTTTGACTTGCGCCTGCATCAGTTGTAAACTGATTCAAAATCCGCACCCCCAGGAGAAATGCCATGGCCCAAAGTTCCCGCTACCGCTGGTTCGTCGTCGTCATCTTTTTCTTCTTCATGCTCCTGCACCAGACCGACAAGCTGATGATCGGTTCGCTGCAAGTGCCGATCAGTGAAACGTTCGGGCTGAACAACCAGCAATGGGGCTGGATCAACTCCGGGGCGCTGATCGTCGCCACCCTCCTCTACCCGCTTTGGGGCTATCTCTACGACCGCTACGCCCGCGCCAGACTGCTCTCGCTGGCCTCCTTCATTTGGGGCGCAACCACCTGGATGAACGCCGTCGTCCGTTCGTTCGGCGGATTCCTCGTCACACGCGCCTCCACCGGCATTGACGACTCGTCCTACCCCGGCCTGTACACCCTGATCGCCGACTACTTCGGCCCGAACCTGCGCGGCAAGATCTACGGCATCCTGCAACTGGCGCAGCCGCTGGGCTACCTGGTCGGCATGGTCCTGGCCCTGATCGTAGCGCCAATGATCGGCGGCTGGCGCTCGATCTTCTACATCACCGGCTCGCTGGGGATCGTCATCGCCACCTTCATCTTCTTCGGCGTCAAGGAAATGCCGCGCGGCAAGGCCGAACCCGAGTTCGAGAACCTCGCCGAAATGCAGGCCTTCCGTTTCTCGTGGGCCGAAGCCAGGGAGATCTTCAAAAAGCGCACCATGTGGTTCATCTTCCTGCAAGGCTTTGCGGGCGTCTTCCCCTGGAACGTGATCACCTTCTTCTTTTTCGCCTACCTCGAAAAAGAACGCCGCTACAGCGCCGACAGCATCCTGTTCACCATGGCGCCAGTCATCCTCATCCTGGCCGCGGGTTACTTCATCGGCGGCGCGCTGGGCGACGCGGCCTTCAAGCGCACCAACAAGGGCCGCATCGTCATTTCCAGCATCGGCGTTTTGTTCGGGGCGATCTTCCTCGCCCTGGCCGTCACCACCCCGGTCGAAGCGCGCACCCAATTCTTTATCTTCATGTGCCTCACGGCGGTCTTCATGCCGCTCTCCTCGGCCAACGTCATCGCCACCGTCTACGACGTGACCGTCCCCGAGGTCCGCTCGACCGCCCAGGCCACGGAATATTTCGTCGAAAACGCGGGCGCGGCCTTTGCGCCGATCATCACCGGCGTCATCGCCGACGCCCTCAACCTGCAAACCGCCATCCTGCTGATATGCAGCGTGACCTGGGGGCTGTGCTTCCTCTTCTACCTCGGCGCGCTCTTCACCATTGACCACGACACCCACGTCCTGCGCGGCCAGATGGCCGAACGCGCCAAAGCCATGTAGCGCCGTTGCGCAAATTGCCAATTTGCGCCACAAATGCCACAAATAATGAGCATCACCCCAATCTCCCTCAGCGACAAACGGCAGGTCAAGGCATTCCTCGACCTGCCCTTCCATATCTACGCTGGCTATCCGCAGTG
>JBMOMP010000057.1:0-77313 GCA_049323115.1 Chloroflexota bacterium | reverse complement strand
ATTCGGGCAAAATAGCTCTTGTGGGTTCATTGGCTCCTCGCGTGATTTTGCAGTCGCAAGAGTTTGCCAGTGAACCCTATTTTCCGCAAGGTTTATGCCATCCCACGCTTTAGTGAGGTGCTACCTGCTATTTCACTTCCCCATTTTTTCCAAGTTTTATTATTGTTAATGGTTGATTTGATAATATTCAGTTGTTTAACCTCACACATTTTTTTGATGATGTCTCTATTTGATTTGTATACATGCTGAGGTATCCAGGGATTAAAAATCACTCGTCTTATACAATTGATGTTAATTGGTACATCTTTTCGGGAGAATTTATTGTATCTATCTTCATAAAGAATACGAAATTCATTTTCTTCACTAAAACCATACCGTTTTGTGAATGGAAGTTGATCAAGTTCAACGCCTCTTAGCTCATCTAATTCTTTATAGTGTACGTAACCAGACCTTATTCCTTCAAAATCGTTAAGTTGTAATAAAAGCAATTCCTTATCAAATTCTATACAAACTCCGCAGGTGTCGCCTGCATATAGTTTCCAGTGGAAATAAGTTTCATGATATTCAGCGAAACATAATGCCAAGACAGATTGCAATTCAAGTCTATTTTTATACGTTGTTATAAAAAAAGAATCATTTTTATCATCCCATGTTATGGGGTTTACCAAAGTTAATTTTTTCCATTTCAATATATCAATAAGAAATGGCAGACTGGTATATCTACGAAGAGTTACTTCTGTCATATAAAACTCCTTGTGACACAACTTGCCATCCGTAATTCGAAATTGTCTTGACGAGAGGTATTATAGCAACCACTTTTTGGGATTGAAGTGGGAATGCGAAAGTTGTCTATCTCGGCGATTCACTTTGTCGTACGATCCAGCCTGTCCACGCGCACCTCCGTTATTAGTGCCTGGGTGGCAATAGGGTGCTTGAATGTCGTTAGGGGCGCTAAATTTGTGTCAACAACTCCTTTAATCGTGGATGCCCCGCATAGACCCCGTGATACTTATCCGGCAGCAGCGCCGCGATGCGGCACATGATCTCGTCGGTGTATTGTTTCAGGACGGCGTCGCGGTTCTCCTTGGGCAACGGCGGCAGGGTGAAGGTCGGCCCAGCCGTCACGGTGATGCGGCTGCGGCGCAAGCGCTTGAGATTGCCAAAGACGACCTTGTCCTCCGTCCCGGCTATCGCGACGGGGATGATGGGCTGTCCCAGGCGGCTTGCCAGGTAACTGACGCCGGGCTTGCCCTCGATCATCGAGCCGACCCGGCTGCGCGTCCCTTCGGGGGCAATGACCAGGTTGTTGCCCTCGTCCATCAATTTCAGGATCTTGCGCATGGCTTTGATATCCGGGTTGAAGCGGTCGATGAAGATGAAGTTGAAGTATTTCCCCAGCCAGCGCAGGAAGGGATTCAGTTCCCATTTTTCGGCCACCGGGATGAACAGGTCCCAGCGGTCGAGGGCGTAGAACGCCATAGCGGCGTCTACGATGCCGAGGTGGTTGGTGGCAATGACGAAGTTGCCTTCCTTGGGGATATTCTCGTAGCCATGTACTTCCACATGGGCAATCGAGTTCAGGATGAAACGAACCAGCCAGCGAAGAAAATTGCGCATGGGGTAATTGTATGCCAATTGAGGAAATGCTGCAACGTAAGAACAGACGAACTCCCGTTTTTTACTGCGGGAGTTCGTCTGTCCAAGGAATTGGATCGGTTTACCAGATATTGCTTCTTCGCAGGTCTATGCGTTTGTTGGCGATCTGTGTGCCGTATTTCTCCACGATCCGGTTGAATATCTCCATATCCGAGGAGGCAATTTCGGTGATTTGAAAGCCGACGTTATAAACAAAGGGATCCAGCGGGTCAGACTGGCACCACTTGCTGCGTGCTTTGAATATCATGAATGGTTTATTGGCTACATCGCTGGTCAGGTCGAGGTGCAGCCGGTAATCTTTTTCGAGCGGCAGGGGTTTGGGGCTGTCCAGTTTGAAGCCTCCCGTGCTGACATCCACCAAGTGCCCAACCAGTTCTTGCGTTTGGGTATCGATCAGCCGCATGTAGTAGGAAAAATCTTTTCGTTCAACCTGCCTACGCTCTGACATGGTTGGCTCCTTTCCTAATATACCAATCTTACACCTAAGTATAGGACATTTTGGGCCTGGAATCAATCCCTGTGAAGTTGCGAGTGCGTTTCAGTTTTTGGGATAGCGCCAAATTTCACCGCGTTTGCCATATTTGCGGATCACTTGGTATCTCTTCCACTCGGAACAATCTGCGGGCATTACCCCGAATCGGCCTATCCAGTTCCGACGAATCCGCGTTGGCCGAGCGATTGGATAGGCTCGATAGGCCCAAGCCCCCTGCTGGATCATCGTTTTTATGGTAAAATGCAGCCCGTTGACGCGCCGCCTCCGCATGGAGGCGGGCTTTTTGCCCAATCCTGCCGGAGTTGAAATGCCCGAGAAAATTATCCTTCCGGAAGAAAGCAAAGACGAACTGCCGCAAGTAGCCAACCTGGCTACCAGTAGCGCCGAGGCGGTAGAGGCTGAACTGGTGCGGATGCACCAAAGCATTGCCCAGGAAATTACCGCCGAAGAAGTAGGATTGCACCAGAGCATCGCTTTGGATGTCACCACGGCCAACTTGACAGCGCACGAAGCGGCCCTGGGAGTGGTCAACGCCAGCGATGTGCACATGGCGAACAGCGCTACTGGCGCCATCCGCGCGGAAAACGTTGCCTTGACGGGGCATGCCGGGGCGGTAGTGGCGGGGACCGTCAACCTGGGCAACACTTACGCGGGTGTGGTGGCAGGCCGCGAGGTGCGAGGCGAACGGATCGAAGCGCTCGTTCTGTTGGGCAACCGCGTCGAGGGCGATATCCAGACTGTGGTGGATACGCGCGGCGCGCTCCTGGCCGGGATCACTGGAGGCCTGGTTGCGGGCCTCATTTTGCTCGTTGGAAGGCTGGTATTCCGGCGCAAATCATAATTTGTCATCATCCGGTGTGTTGCCGGTTGAATTAATTCATTTCAAAGAGCGAGGGTAATCTTGTGGTACTGGCTCAAGCCGGTACTGTGAGGTGAGAGGCGCTCGAGGAGTAAAGATGGAGAAAGTTGTAATCAAAGCAGAAAAACGCGCTGTGGTCGGCAAACAGGTGCGCGCCCTGCGCCGGGAAGGGAAACTTCCTGCGGTGATCTATGGGCGGCATATCCAGCCGATCAGTATTGTGCTGGACTCCCACACCGCATCGCGCACCCTGGCGAAACTCACTTCGTCCAGCCTGGTGACGCTCGACCTGGACGGCAAAGAATACCCGGCCCTGGTGCGCGAGAAACAGCGCAACTACATCAAGAACAGCCTGTTGCACGTGGATTTCCTGGCTGTCTCTTTGACCGAGAAAATTACCGCCAGCGTGTCCATCCAACTGGAAGGCGTTGCGCCTGCAGTCAAGGACTTCAACGCCATCCTGGTGACAGGCCTGACCGAACTGGAAGTCGAATGCCTGCCCACCGACCTGCCGGAACGCATTGTCGTGGATATTTCCGGGTTGAAGGAAATCGGCGACGGCGTATATGTTAGCGACCTGGTGGTCTCCGACAAAGTGGAAGTGCTCAGCGAACCCGAGGAGATGATCGTGGTCGCTACTGCTATGGCCGCCGAAGAAGAGGAAGTGGTCGAAGGCGAGGCTGCCGAACCCGAGGTCATCGAGAAAGGCAAGAAGGAAGAGGGAGAAGGCGAATAGCCTTTCATCCCTGCGGAAAAAGACAGCGGTTTGTACCGCTGTCTTTTTTTATCGTTCCAGGGTTTTCAAGAAGGTGTCTGTCATCAGGGCGGTTGCCCCCCACAGCACTTCCCCGTCGAACGGATGGTACACGATCAAGCCGAATTTCCTGCCCGGCAGGGAAAATTCCCAGCGGTTGCGCTGGTCTGCCAGCCAGGACAGCGGCATGGTAAAGACGCGCGCCACCTCGGCGTTTTCCACCCGGAACGCATACGGCCAGGGGATGACGCCCACGATCGGACTCACCCGGAAGCCGGTGATCGTAACCAGGGGATTCAACCGCCCCAGCACGTGCACGTCACGCGGACGAAGCCCGATCTCTTCCTCGGCCTCGCGCAAGGCGGTCTGTTCGGGCTGTTGCTCGCCAGGGTCACATGCGCCGCCGGGAAAGGAGACCTGTCCCTTATGGGTCTCGACCCGCTCGGTGCGGCGCGTGTAGAGCAAACGCCACTCGTCCCCGATCCGCAGTAGCGGCAGGAGCACAGCCGCGCATTTCGGATTCGCGCCGGGGGCAAAGTTCTTATGCTCCGGCACTTCCGGAGAAGCGTTTGCATCGTAAGCTGCGCGCAACTTTTCGATGATATAGGCTTCTGTAATTTCGGGGAATGGCATAGAGCGGTCAATGACCTAGCGCACCGGGCTGCCGCAATACGCACACTCGGCAGTGACGTCGTCCAGCCATTCTACTTCATCCGGGCGTAATGCGCCGCCGCAGGAAGGGCAATGGGTTGGCAGTTGCGGCTTCTGCGCTGGGCCGCGCTCTGCAAACCCGGCCGGCATGGCGGGCAAGGTCGCCTTGAGCCAGGCCTCGATCCCAGCGGCTTCCTTATCCAGCCCGCGCTCGTTGAGTTCCGCCAGGACGCGCGTCCCTGCCCGGTGCAACCCAGGCCAGTCAGCGCGCCCGGCCAGCAGGGACAGTCCCTGCTTGACCTGCGCCAGCCCAGCCTCTGTCTTGCCATCCAAGATGCGCGCGCGACCGGCTTGCAAGAAAAACAACGGCGCACGCGGGCCGCTGCGCGCCTGGGCAGCGCTTGCCAGCGCTTCGAACGCTTCAGCCGCCTCTCCATACCGGCCATTCGCCATCATCTGGTTGGCGCGCTGCAACAAGGGAGGAACCTGGGGGGCAAATCCGCGCCGCAAGGGGCGCCCTATAGGTCGTCTTCGAAACATCGTTACCTCCTGGATAAAGATACACCCATCTCATTGCTCGAAATGGTATTCGACCAATTCCAACGTCTTGCTGATCGGCAAGGGAACGGGGAAACCGGTGGTATCAACACTGCCCGAAACCGCTTCGATCTTGAGCAGGCCAACGTACGGCTCGAACCACTCCTTGTATTGCACTTTGAACACCCCGCCGCTGCCGCCAATTGTCACGGGCGAGGTCAGTTCCGAGTCCACCAACAACGCCTGCGGGAAGGTTCCGGCCGGCGCGTTGACCGCTTCGCGCAGCCCCTGGGTGTGCGAGTCCAGCGTCATGACATTGCTGCGTAAAATGCCCCCGCTCAATTCCGTTCCGGGCGGGCTGACCTTGACCGGCTGCTCGACCAGTTTTTTGACCTGCCAGGAATAGTTCCAGTTATTTTCGGTAAACATCAGCAGGCTGGGGGCGGTGACGCCGGATTCCTGGTAGGTGTTCAGGACGCCATCCAGGTAGTCGGACAGCAGCAGGCTGAGATAGACCAGCGGCAGGTTGACGATGGCGCCTTGCTCACAGCGCGCGGTATCGTCAGTGGTGACGCCGTTCTCCTCGTCCACAACGCGGATGCGCGCCAGGTCGCCTTCGATGCCTGTGACCTGGAAGGTCATCCGCGCCTGGCCGTTCGCGCCAGTGGTCTGGTAAACCCAGGTGTTGCCAGGCGCAAGCGGGTAGAGGAAGTTATCGCACGGCCCTTGCGGCTTCGGCAGGGGAGTGGCAGTTGGGGTGGCGGGAATATCCGTCGGCGCAACGGTCGGCGGGAGGCCGGTCGGGGACGGAGGCAGGTCGGCAGGAGCGGGAACGGGTTGGGGGGCCGTCCCGCAAGATTGCACAAAAAGGAAACACAAAGAGAGCATTGCGATACAAAAAACCTTCGGTTTCATCATTCGCTCCGATCCATTGTGGTTTACTCGTCACCTCTGCGTTTCGTCAGCAGTTCAACTGCTGAAAAAACGCAAACTTCAAAAACCTATTCGTCATCATCTTGGGCTTGCTCGGCCAGTAACTCTTTCGAGCGCGGATCTTCGCTGGGTTCGATGCGCCGCCCGAAGATCAGGAAACCGGTATGCGCCACCATGCGGTCGGTGGGGCGCAGGCGCGACGGCTCCGGCTTGTAATACCTGAGCAGCACCTCGCACACTTCCAGGAAGGCAAAACCGTTGCGCCGCAGGGCGTACAGCAACTGCTCCACCTGGTTGACGGTGGGGAGCAGCCCGCAGAAAAAACCGCCCGGCTTGAGCGCCGCGCGCACCTGTGGGATGTAGTCGTAGGGATTTGGCACATCCAGGAAGAAGGCGTCCGCGTCAGTTTCGTCCAACCCCTCTTGGATGTCGCGCAGTTTGAAGTCCACGCGCGAAGCGAGCCCCACGCGCTCCACGTTCTTGCGCGCCAGTCGCTGCATCTCCTCCCTCTGCTCGTAGGAGATGACCCTGCCCTCCGCGCCGACCGCGTACGCCAGCGCGATCGTCATAGACCCGGAACCTGTCCCCGCTTCGACGACCTTGACGCCCGGCCCGACGCCCATTGTCACCAAAATGAAGCCAATGTCTTTGGGGTACAGGATCTGGGTGTTGCGCTTCAGGTTGACGAGCAGGTCGGAAAGCGCAGGCTGCAAAATGAAGAACGGCGCGCCGAGGTGGCTGTAAACCTGGCTGCCCCACGGCAGGCCGATCAGGTCGTTGTGATACAGGATGCCGCGATGGGTCTCGAACTTGCCGTCTTCCAGCAGCGGGAAGATGAAGTGTTTGTGGCGCAACCCGACCAGGAGGGCCAGGTCGCCGGCCTTCGCATGAGTGGAAGTCGTGTTCCAGGGCATAGGCCTATTGTACCGCTACTTCGAGCACTCCTCCTTTCTCCCCGCACAAACCACCAAGTCACTTTACTTAACAGGCGTTTACTCAGGCGGCGACAAACGTAGTACACCGTTCCCCCAAGTACCAAACCATACGTCACCTGTTGATGCCACAAAGACATCGTTTACTACGCTGCCTTGAAGGGTGTCGATGCTCACCCAGCGATTACCATCGAAGCGCGAGGCGCCGCCAGCCAAACTGAGTACCCCTGCTCCTATCCATATAGTATTGTCAGGTGCGATGACAACAGAATTGATCCAATCATTTGCCAGGTCATCCGTGCTGGTGTAAGAGGCCCAGACCTCCCCATTGAAACGCGAAACGCCCTTATCAGTGCCGAACCACACAGTGCCATCAGAAGCAACGACAATAGAATGTACCCAATCACCCGCCAAGCCGTCAGCAGTTGTGTAAATTGTCCACTTTTTCCCATCGAAACATGAAGCACCGGAAAGGGTGCCAAACCACAAAGTCCCACTTGGGGCGACGGCAATAGAGTGAACATAAGTGCCTGACATTCCATCGGAAACTGTGTATGTATTCCAGTTTTCTCCATCAAACCGCGTGGCTCCTCCCCAGGTACCAAACCATATCGCATCATCTTCTGCAACAACAATGGAATAGGTACGAAAATGCCCCAGACCATCGGCTGGGGTATAACTTGCCCAGTTTTCTCCATCGAATCGTGAGACCCCATCCCCCGTACCAAACCACATTGCGCCATCTGGTGCCACAGCAATAGCGTAGACATGGTCATACACCAGGCCATCAGCCTCAGTGTAAGTTTCCCAACTTTTCCCATCGAAGCGTGACAGGCCCTCTTTGGTGCCAAACCAAACAGCGCCATCGGGGGCCTCGGCGATGACATAGACATAATTGCTAACCAAACCGTCAGCAGTCGAATATGAGGTTAATCTATCCACAGTTGGGCTGCATACACTGACTGCCATGAATGCTGACAAAATTGCGAACAGGCGCAGTAACAATCTGAACTTTTTCATGACCATTACCTCCGTGTTTCAGGCAAATTTTTCTAATTACTCCCAGTTCGTTTTGTGATTTTCTTCAGGCGTTCAATCATTTCCATTGCTCTCACCAAAGCATCTCTCTCACCATCATCAGGGGGCTCTGCCCAGGGCTGCGTCACTCGCCATGTAATCTTTCCACTGAGGGGTGGTGCTGGATATGCGCCGGGATCACGCAACGAATAACCTCGGAATTCCACGGCGCTTTCCTGGTAACAGGACCACACTCCCCGTCGAACGACTTCAGGATCGCCCTCGAATTGAAGGTCAATGAGGGTCACCTGATCCCGAAATCGCTCTATCATTTCAGCGCTTATGTTGAACAAAACCGGATGGGGTGCGGAGGTACCGATGATCCGTTTCTTGTCATCTACACCGTTCCGAAACAAGGCTTTCAGGGCTTCCCCCGTTCGGTGACCATCCGATTCCGGGCCTCCCAGAATCAAGTACCGAATGTTGGGATTGGCAGTAATGTTGCAGATAATCTTTTCGAACCCGATGTTTTCTGTTTGCACAGTTCCGGATAGCGCAGAGCCAGCCTCGGCGCCGACCCTGGCAAGCGCCTCCAGGTCAGGCGGAATCTTATCCGCGTCACAATTCAGCACGATTGCCACTGTGACCGGTGAAAAATCATTGCCTCGGATATAGCGTCCCTCTTCAGGGGGATAATCTGGATGTGGATCAACTTTCAACATCTGATGCGCTCCTTAAACGCCTTCTAAAAACACCTGATTATTTGTGATAACCATTTCGGGTTTGAAATTGTATACTCGATCAAAGTTTCTGCGCACGGGATGGTTTAGCGGCAGCGAAATATTGGACAGCCTGTCACCATCGCACGCCTCAAAAGAAATGCCAGGGCGAATTGGCTGGCTGCCGCTGCTTGAAGCGTCCATACGCCAGGCATAGGGGAAATAGGATAGCCAGCCCCGCCAGCCATATAGGATACATCGCCGGCAGGCTGGTTCCGTGCGGCGTCAGCCAGCGACCAAGCGCCATGTAGAGGCAGAGGTGCAGGGCGTAGAAAAGCAGCGGTGTCTGCCCAAATACAGCCAGACCCCTGAGCAACCGTTGCGCTTTCCAGCCAACTTGTGCAAAGAGCCATAGGAGCACGAGGTCCATGCCCAAGGTTACAAGGATGAAGACCATGCTGGGCGGATACTTGACGACGTTCAGGAAGTCCATCCACCCGGTATCCTGCAGTGGTCGGATGTTGCCGTAACCGCCCAGTCTGCGCAGCACTACGAAGGCCAGTAAAAAGGCAAGGCCCGTGCCGAGCGCCAGCCAGGAAGCGCGCTTATCGTCCCGAGTGAGCAGGTGTCCGAAGATCATGCCGAGAGTGGTCAGACCGAGCCAGGGCAGAATGGGGTAGTTCGACCATAAACGCATGTCACCACCAGTATAGAGGAAGGCCAGGCCCAGAATGTCAAACTGTCCCCACTGGCTTGGGGCGGGATAGAGAAACTGTAAGCCCATGGTGAACGCGCAGGCAATGACCGGCAGATAGGCTGGCTTGAGGCGCAGCAGCAGGCTGCCAAAAATCATGCTGCCGCCGAGGCCGAACAGCACACCCAGATAGATTATGGACATCGGGAACGGGCCCAACTCCCAGATACGGTTGACCACCAGGAACTTGAGCCCAAGCAGGAAACTGCCGCGCACCAGTAAGTGTCGGGTGATGGCCCACTCGCTCCATCCCATTCGACGGCGCGCGTGGGCAAAGAGGACCATGCCAGCTCCCATCAGGAAGAAGAAGCCCGTGGGGGCCAGGTGCGTCAGCCAGCGAGTGAAGAAAGACAGCGCGTCCGGGTAGGTAGTCAAGCCGCCGCCCCAGTGTTCGCTGGAATGTTTGTGGGCAGCGAAGTAACTGGCGTGGTCGAGGGCCATGAGAATCATGATCAGGCCACGCAGCGCGTCAATGGGCAACAGACGCGGAGCGCTTCGGGGGGGCATTTTGGCAGGTCGGATCACTTCAGGTATATCCTTGCAATTTGTAGCCCCAGCAGTTCTGGCTCTATTGGACTCCACTGGTCCTGACCATGGGGCATAAAGCTGAAGTTCAGGAACAAGACTACCGAGAGATGTTTTTCGGGAAATCGAATGTAGTAGGAACGGAAACCTAACCAGCCTCCGGAGTGGGCCTTATATGGTTGCCCTAAGTAGGTGCCAACTTGCCGGGCGAACCCATAGGGATATTCCCGTCCATTATTCAACACAAGCGGCCTCCTAGCCTCCGCCAGGGTGGATTGCTCAACCATCTTCTCGGTGTAGAGAGCCTGGTCGTAGCGATACATGTCTTCTAACGTGGTATAGACGGGGGCTGCACCCTCCAGCCCAAGAAAAGGGTCAATCTCGTACAGTTCCAACAAGCCGCTTGCGTTATACAAGTAACCATGGCACATGCTCGGATCGCTCAACCGACGAGGGTCAGCAGCGGAGAAGGTGTTAACCATACCAAGCGGATCAAAGATGTTCTCTTTCAGAAAAACATGGAATGGTTGACCCGACATACGCTCAACAACTGAAGCCAGCGCCTGATGGCCGGGATTGCTGTACCAGTATGTAGCGCCCGGCTGGAATTCCAACTCCGCCCTTTCGGATAGCAAGGCCAACAGGTCGCGGTTCGTCGGCTGTTGGGTCTTTTTGAGCAACTCATCATCCAGGTCGCCGCCATGAAAATTGCGAGTCAGGCCGGAGGTGTGATGCAAGAGCCGCCGGATCGTGACCCCTTCCCCTAGATGTGCTAACTCTGGCAAGTACTTGCTCACTGGATCATCGTAGTCGAGCTTGCCTTGTTCATCCAGTATCATGACAGTCATGGCGGTAAATTGCTTGCCAATTGAGCCAGGCTGGAAGATATGCTGGGGTGTCATGGGGATGCGCTGCTCGATGTCGGCCAGGCCATAACCTGCCTCGTAGACGATCCGGTCATTCTGGAAAATGGCAACTGCTCCACCGGGAGTCCCTGGAGTGATGAATGCGTTGAAAATCGCATCCACCTGCTTCGGTTTCTCGCTCGAACTACATGCAGTGAGAAAGCCGATCAGTATCCATATGAAGAGATATCTTACCTTTCTCATAATGTCACTTCCTATGCCCCTACTCACAACGGACGCGGGTCTTCTGCTCGGATAAATCCTCCAGGCCGTTGATCATGCAAGTTGCGCCACAGACCTTATGGCAGTGCGTATGCAATCCACATCCTCACGCCAAGGCTATCGCTTCCCAGGTTTTGCTAGACATGTTTGGTCCTTCAACAGGTATCACCGTTAGACTCTTCCATACAGCACTTCGAGAATCAACCCGTACAGTGTCCAACTCACCAGGGCAGTCGCGGCGAAGGTCACTGTCAAGGTTTGCACAGTCAGGTTGTAGGCGAGTTCGAAGGAGAGGGCAAATACCGGACCCAATAGCCAGACCACGCAGATCCCGTAGAAAATCCCCTTGAGCAGCCCCTTGCCCGGCAGCTTCTCCCGCAATAACAGGTAGAGGGCTACCAGGAATGAACTATGGAAGAGAGACAAAAGAAATGTGCTGACAAGATAGAAAGTGGGGCTGCGTGTTTGGACGCCTTCCTCGATGTAGAGCGGGTAAGTCACGAAGGAGATCACCATATTGATGCTCGTCAGGGTCATTGCACTGATGAGCATTAAGGTGAGATACTTCTTCAGGTTCATGTTCTATTCCTCTCAACGCTGATGTGAATCAAAAAGCTGGCTTGTTGCCTTCTTACTATACACTCTCCCGTAGATGGAGAGTCAAGGGGCATATCCTACACTTGAATAGAGCCGCCATGGTATAACCGAGCGCCCCAACAACTGCATACTCCTTACTGGCGCAGATCCTCCAGCAAGATCGGTATCCGCCGGATGCGTACACCGGTCGCCGCGAAAACGGCATTCGCCACCGCCGGGATGATGGGCGGCGCGCCCATCTCACCCACGCCTGTAGGGGAAGCCTCGCTGGGCAGGATGTAAACCTCGATGGTGGGCATTTCGTCGATCTGCAGGATGGGATAATCGTGGAAGTTGCTCTGCTGCGCGCGGCCGCCCTCGACGGTGATCATTCCCTTGAGCGCGGCGGAGAGTCCGAACACAATGCCGCCTTCCATCTGGGCCTCCACCATGTCGGGGTTGACCACGGTACCACAGTCGATGGCGCACACTACGCGCTGAACCCGCACGGTCCCCTGGTCATCCACGAAAACCTCGGCCACCTGCGCCACAGGGGTGACGCCCCAGGTAGCGTGGAGGGCAATCCCGCGTCCCCATCCCTCCGGCAATGGGGTTCCCCAACCGACTTTTTCTGCTGCCAGCTTCAATACCGCCCGATGTCGCTCCGGCGCCAGTTCCAGGCGCAATTCATAGGGGTCCCGGCCCAGGGCTGCGGCCAGCTCATCCAGAAAACACTCATGAGCAAAGGCCTTGTCGATATTTTCCACCGCCCGCCAATATCCGGTTGGGATGACGCTGCTCGCCTGCAAGGTATCAACCGTAATCCGCTCAGGCTCACTGATCCGGGCCGAACAGCGGCTGATATTGAGAGGGTGATAGAAATCGTGCTGGATGTCATCCTCGCGCGTCCACACCACCTGAACGGGCGCTTCGAGCATCTGAGAAAGCTTGACCGGCGCAGCGACGTAATCGATCTCCAGACGGCGTCCGAAACCGCCCCCAATCAACGGGATGTGCACGGCAACGGCCTCGCGCGGCAGGCCCGTGATGGCGCTGGCCCGATTCAAGGCCTCGGAAGGTCGTTGGGTCGGCGCCCACACTTCACAATGGTCCGGGCGCACATCGGCGGTGCAGTTCATCGGCTCTATGGTGGCGTGCGCCAGAAAGGGGATCTGGTAAATCTCTTGTAAAATCTCACCGCCAACTCCGGCGGCCCCGGATTCGCCCAGGGCTTGCTTGAGGAGTTTCTGGCGGAGATCTTCGCTGCTCAGACCAGTCTGAGAGCCTTCGTTCCAGGTAATCTCCAGCGCCTGCCGTCCCCGGATGGCCGCCCAGGTGTTTTCGGCCACAACCGCCACCCCCTCGTCCATCTTGATCACGTGACGCACGCCCTCGATGGCCTCCGCTGGCGCGGGATCGAAATCGGCCACGCGCCCGCCGAATACGGGGCAGCGGGCAATCACGGCATACAACATCCCAGGCAGGCGTACATCCATCCCGTAGATCGCTGCGCCGCTGACGATCTGGGGATTATCCACCTGGCCCACCCGGGCGCCGATGATGCGGAAATCCTTGGGGTTTTTGAGCTGCACGTCCTGAGGAGGGGGAACCGGCAGGGCAGCCGCCGTCTCGGCCAAGGCTCCATAGGGTAACCGTTCGCCGCTGGCCTTGTGGACCACCGACCCGCTCTCCGCATAGCAGGACTCCGGGTCGACGCCCCAGATTTGGGCCGCCGCGGCAACCAGCACCTGGCGCGCGGCAGCGCCTGCCCGGCGGAGACCCCCATAGAAGTCCTGAACGCTATCGCTTCCGCCCACGCTCTGATCACCATAGGCGCGATCGACGAGCGCCTGCTCGATGCGCACGGCGGACCAATCCACCTCCAGCTCTTCGGCCACGATCATCGGCAAGGCGGTGCGCACCCCTTGCCCGATTTCGGACTTGTGAGCCGTGATCGTCACGGAATTGTCGCTGCCGATCCTGATGAACACATTCGGCTCGAACCAGCTCGGAGTTTCTGGTATCTCTGTGGTTTCAGGAGTAACGGTAGGTGTCGGTTTTTGTGAAGTCGTTGGCGTGGGCGCTTCCGTGGATTGCTCCCCACATCCGGCCAGATACACGCTGATTAACAGACCTCCTCCAGCCAGCGCAGAAACCTTCAGAAAATCGCGACGGTTGAGGGTCGAGCTTGCTTTCATCTCAGGCTCCTTCCTGGGCGGCGCGCTGGATGGCGCGCCGGATGCGTTGGTAGGTTCCACAACGGCAGAGATTCCCAGCCATAGCCTTATCAATGTCGGCTTCACTGGGGCTGGGATTTTTGGCGAGCAGTGCAGCCGCCGCCATGATCTGCCCTGGCTGGCAGTAGCCGCATTGAGCCACGTTTTCAGCGATCCAGGCCTGTTGCACAGGGTGGCTCTCATCAGGCGACAATCCCTCGATGGTGGTGATTGCCTTCCCTGCGGCTTCAGACACCGGGGTGACACACGAGCGTACCGCTTCGCCATCCAGGTGAACGGTGCAAGAACCGCACACGCCGATGCCGCAGCTATATTTGACGCCGGTCAGGCCGAGAAGGTCGCGCAGCGCCCAGAGCAGGGGCATCTCGGGGCTGGCATCGACGGTGTAAAGTTGCTCGTTGATTTGCAATTCAAAGGGTGGCATCGTTCGTCTCCTTTTTTTGTTCGTAAGGGGGAATATCGTCGACAGGCTGGAAGCATCTAAAATTCTGGATTTGCTGATTGACCTGCATTCTTGATCGCTCATCGGCTCGCTGATTTTCGTGTGCGAGCATAGTGCCGCTGCACCTTAGCTCGGTTACCGCAGACAGCCATGTCACACCAGCGCCGTGTGCCGGGCCGGCTGATATCTAGGAATAGCCAGCCACAGCCCGCACAGGCCTTTACTCGGTCCAGTTGCGGGGATGCAAGCAGCTCGCCGGCCGATAAAGCCACAGGCCAGAGCATAGAAGCCAGATTGGACTCCAGGGCTTGCCAATCCCAGGCAAAGCGCTCATTCGTGTGAACGATCTGCCGGTGTGACCAGGCCTGCATCAGGGCCTTGTTCAGTAGCCCGATCTCATCCACCCTGGGCGCGTGACCCTGCGTTGCAGCAGAGAACAGGTGATAGATCGCCCGCCGCAGGGTACGCGCCTGATCGAGGACGGCAGAGGCAGCCGCCGGTTGGATCTCGGCCAGTAGGGACAAGGGTGCCGCATGTTCTGCCTTCAGCGCGCCGGCGTGTACGGCCCATGCCAGCAGCCCGGCATAGTCGGCGAGGAATTCTTTGGGTTGCTCGCCTCCCCAGGGTTCCAGCGTATTGGTGAAATCGAGGCAGAGTGCGCCGCCCAGTAGGGGCAGGCGTGCAGCGTAGTCGGGCATATTACTCCTGACGCTATTTTGATTGCAATGGCAACGATGGGGGGAACTGTGCTAACCTATAAAATGATTTTATGCGGTTAGGGAACATTCGTCAAGAGTCGCGCAAGCGCGCGTTCAGCACAATCTAGAACTCGAACACGGAATTCTGTAATCCCAGTTTGGGTTTCGCTTGCCGACTGGCAACGTATACCCCTCCTAACAGGGCAACATGCACGCCGCTGGCAAGCAGCACCAGCCAAAGCACTTCCTGGAACCCGCCGGCAACCGCGCAGAGAATGTCGGACAAATGAAATCCTACGATTACCAGAAAGACCGGAAGGTCATCCCGGATGGTCAGGGAGTAGTTCATCTTCCCACGCCAGAGCGCAGCCAGCAAAATGGACGGGAAGAGCAGGTGGAAGGTCAGCACGACCCACTCGGCATTGCTCCCTTTTGCGCCAGATGGTCCCAGCCAGAGCAGGAATTGCGAGAGCGGGCTGACCATGGTAAGCAGCGACAGGAACAAGGCCAGGAACGGATACACATACCCAATTGTTCTCTGATAGCCCGACCACGCGAACCAGCGCCTGCCCAGCAGGATGAAAATGGTGGCATACAGCATGATCAGCGTCCAACCAGGGAAGTTGTAGACCGGGATGTCATAGATGTTCACTGCTCCCGGCGGCAACAACCATGTCCAGCGCCCGCTGGCAATTCCCTGGGTGGTGAACACTTGCCGCACAGCCACTGGGTCCAGGGAAAAATCTTGCAGCATCCCAAAAAGTCCCATCACGAACGGCTTGCACCAGTCCGGGAGGTCCATTTTTCCCAGCAGCCAGAGTCCAGTGAGCAGGACATCCATTTCGATCAACGGAACGGACAGGGGAACGTCACCGATCATCAACAAGGAACGCCCGTAGATATACCATCCATTGACCACTGCGAAGTTTTCGAAGACGCTGGCATACAGGAAGACAAAACCAAAACCTTCCAGCAGGACAATGGCCGGATACCTGCTTTTGTTGACGATGAATACGACAACAACCAGCGTAATGGCAATTGTCACCAGGTCGGCCAATAGCCAGGGGATTGGAATGGGAGTATGGAAAACATATTGCATGGCGCTTTCTCCTTTGTGATTTTCAACGCTTGGGAATCTACACCCTCTGCCTTTCCTGCTCGCGCGCCAGTTCCTTTGCAATCCGCCGCAGCGTTGCCTGCGTGACGCGCTGGTTGGACGACTCCAGGAACCAGCGCACCGTGTCGCCGATGGACTCTTGCAGCGAACGCGGCTGGTAGCCCAGTTCGCGGGTCGCTTTTTCGTGGCTGATGTGCGAGTTGCTTTGTAATACTTCCAGTGCATAGGGCGTAAAGCGCGGCGTGGCGCACGCCAGGCGATAATACATAGGCGTAAAACAGGCCGCAAAGCGCGCCAGGCGGAGGGGGATCTTCATCTGGAAGAAGTTCCGCCCGCTTGCCTCGCGCACGGTCTCCAGCAGGTAGCGCACCGAAATGCGCTGGCCGGACAAGATGTAGCTTTCGCCGCGTTTGCCGCGCTCGGCGGCGCGCAGCAGGCCGTCGGCTACGTCGCGCACGTCTACGAAGTCGTAGGCGCCGTCCACGTACAGCATCGGCTTGCGCACCGCCGCGGCATGGATCACCGCGCCCGTCATCGAGCCGCGGAAGTCGTACGGGCCGATGACTCCCGTCGGGCAAACGATGGCGGCCTCCAGTCCGGCTTGAGCCGCTTGCTGCACTTCCAGCGTGGCCTCAGCCTTCGAGCGGTCGTACTCCCCGTACGGATTGTCCGGGTCGTATCCGGCGGTCTCGTCGATGACGCCGGACTCGATCCTTTTGATGGCGTGGATGGAACTGGTGTAGACCAGTTTTTGGATACCGGATTCGAGGGCAGCGCGCAGGACATTTTTGGTGCCTTCCACGTTCACCCGCCGGACGAAGGGGTCTGCTCCCGGCAAAATGGAGATGACCCCGGCGAGATGGAAGACCCCGCGCACCCCGCGCAGCGGCTCCCACAATGACGACAGGTCGAGCACGTCGCCTTCCACCTTTTCCACGGCCAACCCCTCCAGCGGACGGGTATCCTCGCCGCGCCAGATCAGGGCGCGCACCCGCTCGCCTTTCTCGATCAGTTTGCGCACCAGCACGTTGCCGATGTGCCCGGTTGCGCCAGTGACAAGATACATGGATGCTCCTTTGTGTTGGGGCGAGCGTCAGGCCCGCAGCCCCTTGAGGATCACTTCCATCCCTTCACGCACTACCTTCTCCCAATCTGCACCATGTGGGTCGAGCAAGCCCTGCAGAAGGAAGCCGACCGCCATCGCCAGCACGGTGCGCGCTATCGCCTGCGGATCGACGGGCGCAAAGGAACCTTCCTGGATGCCTTGCTGGATGAACGCGGCGAAATATTCCTGGTAGCGGTGGTAGGGCGCGATGGCCGCCTGCCAGATGGACTCGTCGCGGCTGGCTTGCAGCCAGAATTCCAAGAACATCGGCAGGCGCTCGTCGGCGGAGGCCAGCACAGCGGGCAGCACTTCGGTCATGCGCAGCAGGGTCTCCGGGACGGTTGCCTGGCGGGCGGCTTCCAACCCGGCGTTGACCGTTTCCAGCCAGTTATCGAGCAGCGCCAGGAAAACGGCTTGCTTGGACGGGAAATGATGGTAGAACGCGCCTTTGCTCACGCCCGCATCCGCGCAGATGTCGTCCACGCTGGCGGCGTTGTAGCCGTGATTGGCAAAACGTTTGAGCGCGGCTTCGAGCAGGCGGGTGCGGGTTTCTTCGGAACGTTGCTGCATGGGGACTCCTAAAAAAGATACCGACCAGTCGGTATCTTTTTAATCGGTTTTTGATGCCTTGTCAAGTGTGAAGGCTTTCGCAAAGTTGTAAGATTTGAGTAGATTGCATCATTACACTTGCCCAAATGGGGATTTTCTTGTATGCTATAACCGACTATGGCGAAGAACGCCATTGAAAAGAAGATTACAAGAAAATGAGCAAGATCGTCATTATTTCCTGTGCGAGCAAGAAACGTCCGCAAAGATGTAAGGCCAGCGAACTCTATATCAGCGCGCTTTTCAGGAAAAACCTGCAATATGCTTTAAAACTTGCGCCAAATAAAATCTTCATCCTTTCTGCAAGATACGGTTTGGTCGGGCTGGATGAAGAGATCGAGCCGTATGACTTGACGCTCAACACCATGTCCGCGCAGGAGGTGAGGCATTGGGCAGATGGCGTCTTGCGTCAACTCTCCGAAAAGACGGACTTAAAACAGGACCAGTTTATCTTTTTAGCCGGGGCAAAATATCGGAAATATCTCATCCCCCACTTGGCACATGTGGAGGTTCCGCTAGAAGGCTTGCCCATCGGGAAGCAATTGCAACGGTTGAGCGAGTAGGAGAATGCCATGATTGACGAACAAGAAATCACCCGTAAACTCCTGGCCTATGGCAAGAGTATTGCAACAGAAGAATTGTTCCCAACCGTCGTCAAGGAAGCTGCGCCACTGATTGCAGCGGACCCTTATGCGTTTCTAATTGGTGTGTGTCTTGATCGGGGAACAAAGGCTGAGATCATTTGGACGATTCCATATTACATGAAAATGGAGCTGGGACATCTTGACCCGAAGTTAATTCACAAAATGTCCCTGGACGACTTGAAAAAATTGTTTGCCCGACTACCAAAAAAGCCCCGTTATATCAACGCTGCGCCAAGAACAGTACAAGATCTAACACGCATAGTTGTTGAGGAATATGATAGTTGCGCTGCAAAGATTTGGGAGGGTAGAGAGGCTCGGGCTATAGAAGGCACGCTAGAATCTATCTATGGCGTTGGTGAAGGAATTGCCAACATGGGTGTATTGTTGATTGAAAGAGCATTCTCCGTCACGTTTTTAAACAAAAGCTTCATGGACATCAAATCAGATACCCACACAATGCGCGTACTTTATCGGCTTGGTGTTAGTGAGTATCTGGAAGAACAATCTGCAATGAGGGCGGCTCGAAAGATGAATCCCTCCTTCCCTGGCGAGTTGGACGGTCCGCTTTGGGAGATTGGAAGAAGGTTTTGCTTTGCATCCGATCCTGATTGCGCTGGTTGTCCCATGGATGAACTCTGTGCGAAAATGACCCTATAACTGATCAATCACTTTTTGCAGCGCTTTCTTCCCCAATTGATGGAAGCGTTTCATAATCCAATCCTGGTTTGCCAACCAGCCAACGAATTCGCTTTCCAGGGCCGCCAGTCCGCGCGGGGAAGTGGGCAGCGAGACCGCCGGGCTGAAGTCCACGCTGCGGTCGCCCAGGCTGAAGGTGTAGCGGCCAGTGTGCTCGATCACAGGCTCAGTTTCCAGGAAATCCCGCAGTTTGGCGCTCTCGGTCTCCGTCAGCCACTGTGGTAGGTCAGAAGTAGCCTTGAAATTGCAGGCCAGCGCCAGGTCTTGGAGCAACTGTTTCTCTTGGCGAGAGAGGGTATTCTGCACCGAGCGGAAATAGGCTACGTCCGGGTCGGTGGCGACCAACGGTTCCAGCCACAAGCGGTGGATGCTGGTGCGGATGGCGTTCTTCACGCCAGGGGTGGTGGGATTGTACAGCAGCGCGGCGTCGCGGTGGTTTTCCCATTCCCCGGCCACGTCCGGGCCGATGCGCACGGCGTCGCACAGGCCGAGGCAGGGCAGGATGGGAACGCCGCAGGCCAGGAAGTAAGCGTCGTTGCCCATCGCCTCGCGCATGGTTTGCAATCCCTGGCGGAGGGCGGCTTCGCGCGGCGTGTCGGTGTGACGCACGCCGGGCAGGGCGCCCGCGTAGAGGAAGTCCAGTTTGAGGTAGTCGTAACCCCAGGCGCGCACTTGTTTCATCAGGGCTGCCAGCCAGTCCAGGGCGGCGGGGTGGGTGGTATCCAGCGCGTAGAGCGGCTCGCCCCAGTTGAAGCCGGCCGGGACCGGCTTGCCCTCTCCGTCCCGCAGCAGCCAGTCGGGGTGTTCGCGGGACAAAGCCGAGGAGGGGACGACCAACAAGGGCGCCAGCCACAGGCCCGGGGTCCGGCCAGAAGCGCGGATTTTGGCGGCCAGCGCCTGCATCCCGGCGGGGAACTTGTCGTTTGGCGTCCAGTCGCCGATGGCAACCTGCCAGCCGTCATCCACTTGCAGGACGTCGAAGGGCAGGTCGCCCAGCCCGTCGAAAGCGCGGTGGAGCAGGGACTCTTCGATGGCGGTGTACAGGCTGTACCAGGAGCACCACACACGCGGGGACGGGCGTTTGCCGGCGGCCCCAAAGCGCTTTTCCAGGCAGCCCGCATAGGAGGCGAAGACTTCCTTCTCCGGGCCGCAGGCGACGAACCATTCGCCAGCGCCGGTCTCGTACCAGCCATGCAGTTGTCGGTCGTGTAATGCGACGTGGGCTTCGAGACCCAGCGCGCCGAGCAGCAGGATTTTTCCGTCTTCGGGTTCCACAGCCCCCAGCCAGGAGCCGTTCGGCGCGGGATGGTTGGCGTACAGCGGGTCGATTTGCATGGGCTGTAACAGGGCCGGTTTCTGGACAGGCAGGGGTAAGTCCGGGTCGAGCCAGGTCGTCAGGGACCAGGACTGCCAGCCGTGACGGTAGTACTTTTGCGGCTGGGCTGGCAGTTGCAGGGATACGCTCGATCCGCGTAAAATGTATCCTCCAGGGATGCTATTGACCTGCTGGGAAGAGGCTATAATGTGCAGATTGTCGAACTGGAGCGACTGCATTTCCTGTCCTTTCGAGAGGAGATTGTCTGAGCCGAATGAATTCTAAATCAAAACGCGCGCTTACGCGCCGGGATTTTTTGAAGTTGATGAAATTTACTGGATTGGAAGTGGCGTTGATGGCTTTTGGCGGTGGGATTTACATGAAAGCCTATGAGCCGACCTGGTTGGAAGTTGTCGAGGTAAATTTGAAGTTGCCGCGCCTGCCCAGGTCGTTTTCGGGTATGCGGGTGCTGCAACTCAGCGACCTGCACTATGGCGGCTGGATGACAAGCGAACGCCTGGAGGGATTCCTGGATGTGGCGGTCAGTCTTTCGCCAGACCTGGTTGTTATTACAGGCGATTTCGTGATGAAGTATAGTTTCGATCCCGAATATTCGAACGACCTCGATGAACTGGCGCTGGCGCTCCAAAAACTGACGAGCGCATTTCCTACCGCTGGCGTTTTCGGGAATCACGATCACTGGCTGGGGCAGATGGCGATGCTGGATCTCCTCCAAAAGGCTGGCGTCACGGACCTGAATAATGGGGTCTATCCTTTGAAAAACGGCAGTGAAACTTTGTACCTGGCTGGCGTGGACAGTGCACTCAAACGGCGCGACCGCCTGGGCATGGTGCTAGCGCAGTTGCCAGCAGATGGTTGTGCACTCTTGCTGGCGCACGAACCAGATTATGCCGATACGAGCGCTTCTTATGGGCGTTTCGACTTGCAACTTTCCGGGCATTCACATGGCGGGCAGTTCGTCATGCCTTTCGTCGGGCCGCTTGTCCTGCCGCCCTTGGGGCGCAAATACGCGCAGGGACTATACCGGGTAAGGGACATGCTCCAATACACCAACCGAGGCCTTGGCATGGTGCGGCCTTATGTGCGCTTCAATTGCAGGCCAGAGATGACGTTGTTCACTTTAGAGGCGTCCTAACAAGCCGTTCCTCCGTCACGGTTGGGGCGTAACAGTTAACGTGGGAGGCAGGAAGTCCAGCCTGGGCGTCGGCGGCGGGCTGGCGGAAAAACCGTCCGCGCCGTGAAAGGTGAAATACGTGACCTGGCCGGGGAAGATTTCCACCCAGGTTTGTTGCACTTTCTTGTCGTATTTCAACGAAACCTTGTAGATGCCTGCTGGCAAGTCGCTCAAGACCAGGTTTTCTTTGTAATAGGGATCGGAATTGGTTGCCCCGCCTCCATAGGTACGGACCGTGCGCAGCGGTTTGCCTTCCGGTTCTGGGCGCACTTCCACGTAGTACCAGTGCAGGGGTTTGCCTTTATCGTCCGTCAACCGTCCTACCAGCACGCCCCAGCCTTGCGGCGGGGACAACCACAACTCAGGGTTATAGGTGCTGTGGAAGGAATTCTCGCCCAAGCGCACCTCGAAGTGTAGGTGCGGCCCGGTGGTCTGGCCTGTGCTGCCCATGAAGCCGATCACCTCGCCCGTATCCACCCATTGGCCGATGCTGGCGTTGATCGCCTCCAGGTGCGCGTACACGGTATACAGCGCCTGCCCGCGATAGCCGAAATCATGGCGGATGGCGACTGCCTGGCCGTACGGATCGTCCTTGTTGAGCGGCGCTTCGGTGAACAGCCCCCAGCCGGCCCACACCACCGTCCCTGGCCCGGCAGCCAGGATGGGCGTCCCGGTCTCGTCCGGGATGTCGACGCCGGTATGTACCACATTGGCAAAGAAGATGCCGCCATAGCGATATTCCGCCAGCGGCCAGTTGACGTTATCCGCGCCGACGGGCCTGGCAAAATAAAAATGATCGTAGGGGGAGACCGCCCAGGGAACAGGATACAGCGGCGGACGCCAGCCAGAGACGGCTTCCGCGCGGGGGGTGGGCAGATCGAAGCGCAAGGGCGGCGGCGTGGATGTAGGCGCATCGGGCCACCCCCCGGCCTGCCCGCCGTTACCGAAGGCGACCACCGGCGTTGGGCTGTTTCCCCCAAGCACGGCGCAGGCGGATAGAGCAAATAGCAGCAAGGTGACCCCAAAAACAGCCTGGCGGCGTGACCCTGCAAGATGAATCTTCATGGCGTCAGTGTAACGATGATCCCCGGTGTTGGAGTGGCGCTGGGCGGCGGGGCGGTATGCGTTGCGGTCGGCGGTGGGACGGTGTTCGTTGCGGTGGCAGGCGGCGGGACGGTGTCCGTTGCAGTAGCGGGCGGGGGTGGGGGGGCGGTATTCGTACGCGTGGGCTTCGGTGTAGGCGAAAGCGTCGGCGAGCCGGTCGGGCGCGGCGTGCGGGTGGGGACTTTCGTCCGGGTGGGGATGGGCGTTTTGGTGGGCGTCGGGCTGGGCGGCAGGATATGCGTCGGCGTGACCAGCACATCTTTGGGATAGATCTCCAGCATGGCGCTGTACCAGTCCAGGCCGCTGGTCATGGCGAATTCCGTGAAGCGCGCGCCGCTGTAAAAGGTGCGCCAGTTGGGCAGCGCCGGGACGCGCTCCCAGCCGTATTGCCGCGCCAGGCTGGTGAAGTCTATCCAGTAGCCGGGCGGCACGGAGGCGTACTTGCCGCCTTGTTCGTAATATTTGGGGTCCAACTCGTTGCGGGCGGCCAGGTCCCAGGGCGGCTCGTGCAACGGCTCGCCCTGGGAGCCATCCTGCAATTGCGTCCGCAGGTACAGTTTCCAATACGTCTGCGCGCCATAGTCCTGGCGGACAGCGACCATCCAACCGGCGTTGGTCATCAGCGGGTTCAAGGCAAAGGCGCGCCCGGTGTACAGCCAATCCTCGCCCAGGCCGGGATCGAGGAAGGAGGTCAGCGGGACGAAGGCGTTGCTCAGGCCGGCCAGCGCATCCCAGCCGGCCTCTTCAATGGTGCGCTCGCGTAGTGCCATGAACGATTCATCTACGAGGTCGTGCAACTGCGGGTAAGGGGCTTGCACATTGGCCAGGGTGTTGATGGTGTAACGCTGCGACGGCCCTTCGGCCAGCGGTGTCACTGCCACGGTCCACAGGGTGGGCGGGACCTGCGCGGCGGCTGCGTCATACGCGCCCGGCAGCGGGTCGGGCAGGACCAGGTTGGCCCAGTCCAGCCCGCGCACGGGGCCGGGTAAAGCCAGTGGCTGGAGCAGCAGGCTGCCGTCCAGGGTGTATGCGGTCAGGTAGTCCAGGTTGGGAGTCTGGATGACCGCCGCCAGGCGGTTGCCGGATGCGTCCCAGGCGGGCCAGTCGCCGTTGCCAATCCAGGTAGCAAAGCGTTCCGGCTGGAGCGCGCTCCAGGTGTAGATGCCGCTCATGCCAATGGACTGGGATGCAGACGCCCAGGCCAGTTTGCTGCCGTCGCGCGTCCAGGCAGGGTTGTTTTCGGCGGCGAAGGGCGTGCGGCTCAGGTTTGTGTAGCGGTCTTCGCCGGTTTGGTCCAGGTCGGCCAGCCAGATGTCGCTGTCGCCGCCCCGGTTGGATGCAAACGCTACGCGCCGCCCGTCGGGCGCCCAGGCCGGGGCGTAATCGGAGGCTGGGTGGTTGCTCAGGTTGATCGGCTCCTGATCCTCGTCTGTCAGGGAGACGACGGCGATTTCCAGGTTTTCGTTCCCATACAGTTCACAGGCCAGCCACTGGCTGTCCGGCGACCAGGAGGGGGAGGCCTCGTATTCCGGCGTATCGGTGACCTGGCGCGCCTGGCCACTGGCCAGATCGAGCAGGTACAGGTCCCACTGGCCGTCGCGGTTGGAGGCAAAGGCGACCTGGGTGCGATCCGGGCTGAGGGCCGGGGTGATGTCGTCCCATGCCCCGTAGGTCAGGCGGGTGAGCGGGAGTTGCTGGGGGATGTAGATGAACAGATGCGCGTAGCCATTTTCTTCGATGGACAGGAGGATCACATCCTGCGCGCCGGGGATGGAGACCGGCGTAGTCGTCTCGCTGGGCGGGAGCGGCGTGGGGCTGACCTGCGCGGTCAGGGACGCGCTCGCTGGCTGCAAGCAAGCGGCCACGGTCAACACTAGCAGGGTCAAGGCCGATATGCGTAATACGTAATGCGTAATGCGTAATGCGTGATACATGTCTACGTGTTTACGGTATGCTAGAATCAACCTCGGGCAACGCGAAGCGCGCGACCACCGGTTCGGCGGCGGGGCCGTCCGGGTAGAACAGCCGCGCTTCCAGGATCAATTCGCCTTGGGCCGGTTCTCTGCGCAGATGCAGGGTGAATTCCAGATTCCAGTTCATTGGTTCGATGAAACTGGCTGCGCTGAGTTCCTGTCCCTGCGCGTCTCGCAGGGTGACTTCGAGATGCGGGCGTTTTTCGAAGGGCGACATCTCGATGTTTACCAGCACGCGGCGGGCGTCTTCGTAGGGCCTGGCCTGGAGGGAGAGGATCTTCGTTTCCTCGGGCGGGACGCGGTCCAGGTTGTCTTGGGGTAAAAAGAATTCCATACTTTCACTCATCGAACAGGAAGGTAGCCTCGGCATAGTGGCGCACCCCTTTGCGTTTGACGCGCTCCTCGACCCAGCGTTGCAGGTAGGCTTCCTTGTACTCGACCGGTTTGCCGCTCGAAAGTTCATGCAGCGGATAGTTGAGATGCAGCGCGCGCGGCGAGACAGTGAAGCGCGTAATACCGGCCGGCAGCACCGCGCCTTGCCCGGCCAGGGAGAGTACGCTTGGGATGTCGAAGCGCGGGAAGACGACCAGCGCCGTCAGGTCGGGGTAGATGGTTTTGAAGCCTTCTACCAGGGTCTGGCTGGTGCGGTCGAGCGAGGCGCGTTCTTTGTAACAGTTGACCACTCCGTGCAGCGCGTTCACTTTGTCTATCAGCCCGCTGGGCGTATAGGCCATGTATACGCTCCCGCCCGGCAGTCGGATCTGCGCTGGCACCGTTTCGGGTGGGTCGAACGATTTTTGGATGTTGACTTTCTTGAGTTCGATCTCGGTCACAGTTCGCAGGTCTTCGAGCAGGCGCTTGGGGCGCAACCCCCAAACGACGTGGTTCCAGGTTTGCAAAATGACGTGCGGGTCGTTGGCCTCCACCACCTGCGCCACGATATGGGGGAATTCCATTTCTTTCAGCGAAGTGAAACGGTTGGCGCCGTCCAGCACCATGAAGCGGCCTGAACCGTCCAGCAGCGGCATTACGATGGGGGGGTTGCGCAAGATGCCCTGCGCGCGCAATTTTTCCACCAGCGGCAGGGTGCGCTGCATGTCGTGGTCTTCGTGTAGGATTAACTTATCGAGCGGCAGGATGCGGAGGTTTGGCAGGATGGGGATCATGTCTTTTCGTTTACCTGGCGGCTAGCATACCACACAACTTTTTGTCGTTCAAAGCCCCAAACGTTTCAAAGCAGTGACGAAATCCTGCGGGTATTCCGCCGAGAAGGCCAGTCTTTGTTTCGAGAGCGGATGGGCGAACGCCAGTGAAATTGCGTGCAGGGCCGGGCGGTCGATCAATCCACTTTCCGCCGCGCCGTACAGGACGTCGCCCAGCAGGGGAAATCCCAACGCAGACAGGTGGACGCGGATCTGGTGCGTGCGGCCGGTGACGGGACGCGCTTCGACCAACGCCCCGGCCTGCCCCCGTTCCAGGACATTGAACCTGGTCTCGGAGGCTTTGCCGCGTTCCCGGTCTACGACGGAGCGGTGTTTGTGCCCCACGTTGGCGCGCAACGGCGCCTGGCAGATCTGCTCGTCCCAGGCGGGCGTCCCTGCGACGAGGGCGTGATAGGTTTTTTCTACTTCCCGCTGGTCGAACTGACGGTTGAGTTCCCGGTGCGCCTCCGCCGTCCGCGCAAAGAGCATCACGCCGCTGGTGATCTTGTCCAGGCGGTGGACGACCCATACCTTGCCGTATTCCCTTTCCAGCATCTTGACCAGGTAGGGCGAATCCGGCTTCCAGCCATCCGGCAGGACGGGCAGGTCGGCGGGCTTTTCGATCACGAGCAGGGCGTCGTCGCTGTATAACAGGTTCATGCCGTAGATCAGGGTGTTGCCTGCGATTGGATCTGGCTGTACAGGTCGGATACTGCGCTGGCCGTGATGGTCAGGCTGCCTTTGGTGAGCGTACCCAGGTACGCCTCGCTGCCGTTGTGGGCCACCCAGCCTTCCAGGTTGAAGGGCACGGGGCCGTCGGCGGGAATCCATTCCCCGTTATATTTGCGCGCCACGTGGATGTGCGTGCCGGTCGTCCGCCCGCCCTCGCAGGAAGGATATCCGACCGGCTCGCCGGCTTTGAGCGAAAGGCCGGTGGGGGCGCGTCCGTCGGAACCAACGTGGATGTATACGATGACCCAGCCGGTGCGTTCATCCCCATCCCCGTCCAGGTCCAGCACCACCGTGCCGGTTTCGGAGCGGACGACGATGCCGTCGGCCATCGCAATGGCATAGTCCTTTTCGTCTACGGCGAAGCAGCCCGAAAATTCGGATGGAGGCGCAAAGTCGAGCGCGGCGAAGGGGAGGCCATGCCCAAAGCCGGTGTGCGGGCCGCCGGTCAAGGTCCACACACGGCCCGGCGGGAAAGGCAGGCGCAGGTCGGGTTGTCCCAGGCTGCCGGGGATGAGTTCGGTGGCATCCACCCAGGGGTCGCCGAACAGGTCTGTATACAGGGCGAACAGGCCCTGGGGGGAGACCGCGAGGCGGTATTCATCCGCAGGGAGCATCGTTGCAAAGTAATATTGCACGGCCACCGAGGCGGCGTTCTGCCAGGGGTCCGGGCGGATGAGAGTCCCATCCTTGAGTTCGAATTCGGTCAGGCTGCCGTTACGCCAGCCGTAGTAGCCGTTATTGAGGGTGTTGGCCGCGCCAACCAGTTGCAGGTAGACGCTTTCGTAATAGGTGCGTTGGTAGCCGAGCAGGTAGCGCGTCTTGGGTTTCTCGGGCAGGGAAAGTGCGCCCGCCTGGTATTCGAGCAGCGCCAGCAGCAGGCGCGGGTTAATGCTGTAGTTCAGGCCCACATAGTCAGCGATCTCAGCGCCGCTGCGCCAGTCGTAGCCGGCCCAGGCGCGATAGTCCTTCAGCCAGCCGGGGTGGGAGGCGACGAAGGCCGAGGCGTTGAAGCCCACCAGGGTGGGACCGTACACGTAGGCGTGATCGGGGATGATCTGGTAAGGGTCGGCCCACAACGGCAGGTAGTAAACGGGAATCCGCATCGGCATGCCTGGCGGCATGGTGGTGGCGTTGCGCGGGATGAAAGGATTGGCGGCGTAGATCTCTTCCACGCTGGTGTTGAAGCGCCCTGCCAGGGCAGGGAGCGTATCGCCGGTCTGGGCGGTGTAGTCCACCAGTTCGCCGGGGGCGTATTCCGGGCGTCCCTGCCAGGCGGGGGGACGAGGCGCAGACTGCGTGACCGAAGGCAGCGGCAATCCGCTGGCAGAGGCGGCTGATCCGCAGGCGGCCAGCAACAGGGAGGCAGCCAGGAGCAGGGGGAAGATGACCGGCTTATTCATTGGATTTACGGAAAATGATCGAACTGGCTGTTCCGACCGGGTTGGCGATGATGGTGACATCGCCTTTAGTCATCGTGCCTTCGTACGGCAGTTTGCCTTCGTGGATGGTGTAACCGCTCATCACGAGGGGCATGGGGCCGTCAGCCAACACCCACTCGCCGTTGTACTTGCGGGCAAAGTGCAGGTGTGTGCCGGTAGAGGCCCCGCCTTCGCAGGAAGCATGACCGATGCGTTGGTCTGTCTCGACCCAGGCGCCCAGTTCGATGCGGTCTTTTGTGGCAACGTGCAGGTAGAGCAGGTTCCAGCCGGTCTCTTCGTGGCCGTCGCCGTCCAGGTCCAGCATGACCACGCCTTTCCCGGATCGGACGACCAGGCCGGGCGCGACGGCGACGATCCATTTTTCGGATTCGGCGCAGCCGGGGTGGTCGGTGGAGGGGGCAAAGTCAACCGCTGCCAGCGGGCCGCCTACCAGCCAGGCGCCATGCGGCCCGCTGGTGAGGGACCACTCGCGGTTCGGTTCGAAGGGCAAGACCAGGGTCGGCGCTGTCAGCCCGGGCGGGAAGATCGGGCCGACGTTTTGCGCCCGCAGCCAGGGATCGCCGAACTGCTCGGCGTATTTTGCCGGGAAACCAGTATTTGGATCCATGACGCGCTGCCAGTCGGCCTGGCTGTAGAGTTGGGCGAACAGGTATTGTACGGCAACGGTGCCAGCGTTCAGGTCGGGGGCGAGGCGCAGGGTCGAGTCGTCCCGGAAGGTCAGGTCGGTCAGTTTCCCGCTGCGCCAGCCGTAGTAACCGGCAAATAGTTGGTTGACGGCCCACACCATCTGGCTGAAGATGCCGTCTTTGAACTCTTTCTCGTAGCCCATCGGGTAGGTGCGTTTCAGGAAATCGCCCGGCGTGCCTGTGACCCAGTTCCCCTGGTAGTCGAGTACGGCCAGCAGCAGGCGCGGGTTGATGGCGTTTTCCCGCGCCAGGCGGTCGATGATCTGGGCGCCGGTCTCCCAGCCGGTGGAATTGAGGAATTCACGATATTTGGAGAGTTCGCCTCCCGCCTCGGCAACATACGCAAAGGTATCGAAATCCGCGGCAGCAGTGGAGAAAACCACTTCGCTGTCGGGTATCACCTGGGCGTTCGGGCCGTACTCGTCGAGGCGGTCGGGGATGACCAGCAAGACACCCGGGTCTATCAGGCCGGTCTTGGGAAGGGTTTGTGCGGAAGTGATCTCGGTCGTTTTGACCCCAAAACGGGCAGCCACGGCTGGCAGGGTGTCGCCGCTCTGCGCGTAGTAAAGGATGGGAGGCGCATCCGGCGTGGGCAGGAGCGTAGGCGTGACGATTGAATCCGTCCCCGCCTGGGCTACTACCGGCGTCTTGCTCGGCAAGGCTGGAATGGCTTGCGCGCCGGACGCCGCTTTTCCGGTAAGGGTGGGAATGGCGCGCAGCGCCGTTGGGGCAGGTCTCAAATTTGCTCCAACGGTAGGGGTCGGGCGCGTCCCCCACAGGGCAGGTTTGGCCCCGCACGCGCTTACGACCAGCGCAAGAATGGCCAGGGAGAGGATGGGGCGTTTCAAGGAGGTTCTCCGTCCCCAAAGGGGGCGAGCCGCTTTGGGGATGCTTTCAGGTAGATTATACCTGCGGAGATTAAATCCCTGTGAGCGTTTTACCGCCCGATCTGGTTCAGGTCGTTGCGCCCGTCCCAGGCTTCGATGACCTGGCCGTCTTTGCTCAGGAAGCCGTCATATTCGACGCCGTTCCCGCTGGACGACCAACCATCCATGACGAAGGGCAGGTTGCCGTCGGCTGCGATCCACTCGCCGTTGTATTTCCTGGCGATGTGGACGTGCGTCCCGTTCGAAAATCCGCCCTCGCAAGATGCGTGCCCGATTCGATCCCCGGCGTAGACGTAGGTCTTTGGCGGGACGCGGTCACGGCTTTCGATGTGCATGTAGAACACCGCCCAGCCGGTCTGCTCGTAACCGTCGCCGTCCAGGTCTTGCATGACCACGCCGTCGCCGGTGCGCGTGACCCAGCCGTCCGCGACGGCCGTCACCCATTCATCACTGGGCGAGCAACCGGCCGTCTCGCCGGGCGGGCCAAAATCGAGCGCCGCCCAGGCCGAGCCGCTGTCCCAGCCGCCGTGCGGGCCGCCGGTAAAGGACCAGATAACTCCCGGCTCGAAAGGCAATTGCATACGGGGCTGTTGTAATGTTGCCGGTATGAGCGGTTCGATAGCATAATCGAAGGGATTCCCGAACAAGAAAAAATACGTTTGGAACAACCCGAAGGCAGTGACATCTCCCTGCCAGGCGAACATATCGTCCAGTTTAGAGAAGAAATATTGCACCGCCGCTGTCCCGGCGTTGATGGTCGGGTCGGCTGGTAGAATGCTCCCATCGGCCAGTACCCAGGTCGAGACGGCGTTGACGCGCCACAGGTAATAGCCCCAGTTGAGCGTATCGGCGGTCCAGGTCAGTTGCAGGTACAGGCTGTCGTGCCAGGCATCCTGCAAGCCCAGCGGGTACTCCACGTTGGACGGCGCCGGGTTGCTCACCCAGCCGCTCTGGTGTTCGAGCAGCGCCAGCAACAGGCGCGGGTTGACCGAGTAATTCTGCGCCACGCGCATGACGACCTGCGCGCCGCTCAGGACTTCCCCGTCCAGTTCCTCGCTGTACGCGGCCAGGTAGCCGCCCTCTTTTTGGATGAACGCCTCGGCGTCGAAGAAAACGCTGGCGGGGCCGTAGACCAGTTCCGAATCAGGGATGACCTTGAAATCGGGCCCTTTCTCGCCGGGTTGGGGCGCTGGGATGTTGAGCGCCTGGTCCACGGACAGCACGTCCGCTTCGGACAACCCGTTGGCCTGCATCAGCGCCTCCAGGCTGATCCCATACCTTTGGGCGATGCTGCCAAGCGTATCCCCGGCCTGCACCACGTACTGGTCGGCTGCCAGCCGCGGTGTGGGCAGCGTGCGCGGCATATCTGGCGTAGGGGATACCAGCGGCGATCCCGGCGGCCGCGTAGGCGGCAGCAGCGCGTTCAATGCGGCCAGCGTAGGAGTTGGCCCGACTCGTTTGGTGGGCGTAATCGTGGGCGGGATGGGGCTGGGCGTGGCGCTGGCGTCTTGGGCAACTACAACGGGCGATGCGCCCTCCAGCGGCACAAAGGGATTGTATGCGATTGTGGCGGTGGGCGTCACGCCAGCCGTTCCCGGCGCGCAGGCGGGAAGCAAGAGGAAAATCAATACAAATAAGGTTGTTCGGTGCATGGCGGTGATTGTACCAATATCGCCTGGGCTGTCCAATGGTCAAAAGGTCTTACAAGTCGGCAACCTGTAAGACCTTTTGACCTGTAAGACTTGTAAGACCTGTAGACCTATGTAGCAAACCCGCTGCCCAAGATGTAATTCTCCAACCCCTTGATGGTGCTTTCGCGGTCAGCCATGATAACAGCCACTACATCGCGCATCGAGACCAACCCAATCAGTTTATCGTTTTCCACGACCGGCAGGTGGCGGATGTTATATTCTTTCATCAATGCCATGCACTGATCCATGGAAGTATCGGTTGTGACCGTAATCATCTTTTCGGTCATCAGTTCCTTCACCAGGGTTGTCTTTGCCGAGCGTTCCATCAATTCCCCTTTGCGGATGTAGTCGCGTTCGGTGAAAATACCGATGATCTTCCCGCCCTCGGTTACAAGCACTGCGCCGATGTTGGCGTTGGCCATGACTTCCAGGGCTTTCGACACTTTGTCATTGCAGTCAACCGTGTAGTTGGTTTCGTCCTTCTTGGTGTTCATTAAGGTTCGGACAGTAGCCATTTCCATTCTCCTTTGTGAGTAAAGACCTGTTGGTGCCTGAGTATAGCAAATTTTACCCGCCCCAGGGCATTTCTGCATACCTTTCGAAGGCTTCATCGTGCAGTTTCTTGAACAGGCGCTCGTGGCCCGCTTCCCAGCGCGCCAGCATGTCCAGGACGATCCTGGCCTCGCCTTCGGCCCTGGATGCTGCCTGGCGATAGAACTCGGAGAAGTCGCGTTCGATCAGGTAGGCCATGCGCAAGACCGGCAGGTCTGCGACCATGGATTCGTTGACGGTCTGCGCGATCATTTCCTTGTCGGCGCGGTTGGCAAAGAATTCGGCCTCGTCTAACTCGGGGGCTGGTTTTTGGGCGGTCCCTTTGCCCGCTTCTTTTGCATCCAATGCGTTGAGTTGCGCCTGGATAAATTCAATGTGGCGTTGCTCTTCCTTTGCAATGGCTTTGAAGGCTCCTGTTGCGGCGGCATTGCTCAGGCGTTCGGCGTTGTTCTCGAAGAAGGCTTTGCCTTCGTACTCACGTTGCAAGGCGTATTCCAAGACTTTGCGGATGTTCATATCTTTCTCCTAATAGGAGGGCAGGTCTTAGCCTCGCCCCTGCAGACCTGCCCCTACGCTTTATACCAATTCAACTTTTACTGCTGTAACCTTATATTCCGGGATCTTCGCCACCGGGTCCAGCACTGCCTGCGTCAGTTCGTTGGCCGAAGCATCAGGGAAATGGAAGTTGGCGTAGACCATGCCGGGCGGGACCCGGTCTGTGACCCAGGCCTGGGCTTCGATGCTGCCGCGGCGGGAGGAGACGCGCACCACCTTCTTGCCATTCAGCCCCAGTTTAGCGGCGTCGTCAGGGTTCACTTCGATCAGCGCTTCGCTATAGACTTCCATCAGTCCCTGCGCGCGGCGCGTCATCTGGCCGCCGTGCCAGTGGTAGAGCACCCGCCCGGTGGACATGACCATCGGGTAATCGGCGCTGGGTTCCTCGGCCGGCGGGACGTGATCGATGGGCATGAATTTGCCCAGTCCGCGCGCGAATTTGCCGATGTGCAGGATGGGTGTGCCTTTGTGTTCTTTGGTGGGACAAGGCCATTGCAGGCGCTCGCCGGTCTCCAGGCGGGCAAACGTAATGCCGCCGTAAGAGGGAGTGAGCGCGTTGATCTCGTCCATGATGGCAGAAGTGTCTTCATAATCCCATTTCGCCCATGGGGCTTCCATATCGATCTTTCTTCTTTCCTCTTTCTTTTCGCCGTCATTGAAAGACGAAAGAAGCAGGATGATGCGCTTGGCGATTTCGGCTGTGATCCACCAGTCGGGTTTGGCGTCGCCGGGCGGTTCGATGGCCTTGTGGACCATCTGCACGCGCCGCTCGGTGTTGGTGAAGGTGCCGGTTTTCTCGGCGAAGGAGACGCCGGGCAGCAGCACGTCCGCGTATGCCGCGGTTTCGGAGGGGAAAATCTCCTGCAAGACGAGGAAGTCTACTTTTTCGAGGCATTCGCGGATGTGGCGCGTATCGGGGTCGGACATGACCGGGTCCTCGCCCAAGATGTACAGGGCATGGGTTTTTCCTTCGAGGATGCCGGGCATCATCTCGGTGACGGTCAGGCCGACTTTTGAGGAAAGATGAAAGATGAAAGAATCTTCCTCGCCATCTTCTTTTTTCTTTCCTCTTTCGTAAGTTCCCCATGCTTTAGCAAACTTTTCAATCGCCTCGGGCGAAGTGACTGGCTGATACGCGGGGAACACATTTGGCAGGCCGCCCATGTCGCAGGCGCCCTGGACGTTGTTCTGTCCCCGCAGGGGATTGACGCCCCCGCCGGGAACGCCCATGTTGCCGAGCAGCATTTGCAGGTTGGCGAGCGTCATCACGTTGCGCACGCCGGTGATGTGCTGGGTAATGCCCATGGCCCACATGACGGCCATGGGTTTACTGGCGGCCATGATCTCGGCCGCTTGGTAGAGTTTTTCGACCGGGACGCCGGAGATCTGGCTGGCTTTTTCCGGCGGGTATTGCATGACCGTTGCCTTGAACTCTTCGAACGATTCGGTGCGTTCGGCGATGAACTCCCTGGCTTCCCAGCCTTTTTCCAGGATGATGTACATCAGGCCGTTCAGGAGGGCAATGTCGCTGCCGGGTTTTTGTTGCAGGTGCAGTGTGGCGAAGTCGCACAGGTCGATGCGGCGGGGGTCGACCACGATCAATTTCGCGCCGCGGAAACGCGCCGCCCGGCGCAGCATGGTGCCGAAGACGGGATGCTGCTCGGTGGTGTTGGAGCCGATCACAAAGAAGGTTTCCGCTTGTTGGGCCACGTCGTCCATGCTGTTGGACATGGCGCCCGAACCGAAGGAGGCGGCCAGACCGGCCACCGTGCTGGAGTGTCAGAGACGGGCGCAGTGGTCGATGTTGTTCGTCCCAATGACCTGCCGCGCCAGTTTGTTCATCAGGTAATTCTCTTCGTTCAGGCATTTTGCCGAGGTCAGAATACCGACCGTGTCCGGGCCGTGGGTGTCGCGCGTCTCGCGTAGTTTGCGGGCGGTGATGTCCAGGGCGGTATCCCAATCGGTCTCGACCCAATCCCAGAGAGTAGAGACTGGAGGATTAGAGACCAGTTTACTGTTCTCTAATCTCTGCTTTCTACTATCTTCTTTGTTCTTGCCTTCCAATAAATATCGTCTCACCTTCGGCTTCGACAATCTATCGGCGTGGTGGATGTAATCCCAGCCATAGCGTCCCTTGACGCACAGCGCCATGCCGTTCACGGGCGCGCCCGGGTTAGATGTGACGCCGATCACTTTACCGTCCCGCACGTTCAAGTCGAACTGGCAGCCGACGCCGCAGTAGGAGCAGGTGGTGGTCACTTTCTGGACCTGGTGCCTGCGTCCCTTTCCGTAAGTCATCTTGCTGGACAGTGCTCCCGTTGGGCAATAGGCCACGCATTGGCCGCAGGATTCGCAGCGCGCTTCCAGCATGGTCGTGCCTGCCCCGGCAACGATGACCTCCTCGAAGCCGCGTTTGGCCACGCCCCACACGTCGCGCACCTGGATCTCGGCGCAGGCGCCCACGCAGCGACGGCACAGGATACAGCGGTTCATGTCCACGCGGATGAAGGGGTTGGGGTCGCTGTTTGCTGGATAGCGCTTGCCCTTCGATCCCCACATCGGCGCCTCGGCTTTGTATTCGTAGGCCAAGTCTTGCAATTCGCACTCGCCGCTCACATCGCAGGTGATGCAGTCTTGCGGGTGGTTGGCGAGCATCAGTTCCAGCGTCAATTTGCGGTCGCGCATGACCTTTTCGCTGTGCGTCTGGATTTCCATGCCTTCCCATACCGGCGTGACGCAGGCGGCTTGCAGGAAGCGCCCACCCTTGACTTCCACCACGCATATACGGCAGTTGCCGGTCGGCGACAGGTCCTTGTGATAGCACAGGGTTGGGATTTTGACGCCATGTTGACTGGCAATATCCAGGATGGTCTGGCCCGCTTGGGCTTCGATCTTGTGTCCATTTAGCGTAATGTTTATACTCATTCAGGATTTCTCCTTGCTTGAAGGTTTGTCCAAGTTGTGATAGCATGTTGACCAAGATGGACGAGCGAGAATACTTTCAATATCCTGGCGTCTTGGTCCGTATTCGGGTTCGTTACCTCAAAGATCGCGGACATTTCCTGTGGTTCGTGGTCCAATTGGAAATCTACTGGAACAATGATTGGACGCCAATTTCTCGCTACGATACTTCTCATGGCTTTGTTCATCGCGACGATCTTCAGCCAAATGGCGAACAGATAAAAACTGTGCCGATGTTGTTTCCAAACTACGAGGACGCTTTCAACTTTGCCATTAGAGATTTTCGTGTGAATTATGAGTTCTATACAGAAAGGTATAAAAAATGGACGCGTTAGACCCTAAAGTTGTAGCCGACAAAGTGTTCGAACTCATGGAACAATTCAACCACTACGTTTTCGCTCATCCCGATATTCTCGATGGGTTGCCAGAACGCGCGGTTCTTGTCTTGCTTGATCCAGAGGATGAGGAATTCAACCGCGCCAATATCGAGATGGTGAAATCCTCACCGAAACCACCCCAGGATGCGCCGATCGTTTACGTTCGCATGACGAAACAAGTGCGGGTGGTTCAGCAAGTCGAATGGAAGCCATCCATTGTATCTTCGCCATTAGCAGCCTAGATCATTTTTCAAGGTTCTGGCCGGGAAGCGTAATCTTCCCGGCTTTTTTTACTTTTCGGCCTTGGCGAATTCAGCGCCAAAGTGGGTGAGAGCCGATTTCATGGGGATAGCCACAGATTGCCCCAGGCCGCAGAAGGAAGAATCCTGCATCAATTGCGCCAGGGTTTGCAGTTCTTCGATGCCGCCGCGCTGGCCTTCCCCGGCGGCCATGCGCTCCAGGATTTCCAGTGAGCGCCAGGTCCCAACCCGGCAGGGAGTGCACTTGCCGCAAGACTCCGCCGCGAAAAAGTGCAACAACTCGCGCAGGAGGGCCACCGGCGAGACCGTCTGGTCGCAGATCAGGAAGGAACCGGCGCCCATCGAAATGACCTGCGTCCAGCGTTTCTCGTCGGCGGGCACGTCGCGGTGAACGCCCTTGAGCGGCCCGGAACTATAATCAATATGGCTATCCATGAGCGCTGGCGGGACAATGGTGCCGGCCGCGCCGCCGCACAGGGCAAAATTGAATTGCGAGTCGGGCAGCATCCCGCCGCCAAAATCTTCGATGATCTGGCGCAGGGTCAGGCCAAAGGGCGCTTCGAACAGCCCCGGTTTGCGCACGTGACCCAGCACCATGTACACCTTCGTTCCAGGAGTGGGATCGTTGCTCAGGTTCCGCCACCAGTCCGCGCCGTGTTTGACGATATGCGGCACGGCGTAAAAAGATTCGACATTGTTGACGGCGGTCGGTTGCCCGCGGAAACCGGATTGCGGTGGGTAGGGCGGGCGCAGGCGCGGTTCGCCGCGTTTACCCTCGAGCGATTCGATCAAGGCGGTCTCTTCGCCGCAGATGTAGGCGCCTGCGCCGCGATGGACGTGGATGCGGAACGAGAAGCCGCTGCCCAGAATGTTCTCGCCCAGCAGGTTCTTCCCTTCGGCTTGCGCAATGGCTCTTTCCAATCGCCGGGCCTGGTACTCGTATTCGCCGCGGATGTAGATCCACGCTTCCGACGCGCCGCAGGCGTAGCCGCCAATGGCGATGCCTTCCAGCAACTGATGCGGGTTGGTGTCGATCAGGACGCGGTCTTTGAAGATGAGCGGTTCGGATTCGTCGGCGTTGCAGACCAGGTAACGCGGCGTCCGCTTTTCGGAAGCCACGAAGCGCCATTTGCGCCCGACCGGGAAGCCCGCGCCGCCGCGCCCTTGCAGGCCGGATGTTTCTATCTCCGAAAGGACGGCCACCGGTTCGGCTTGGAGCGCTTTCTTCAGGCCGTCGTAGACTCCATTGGCGAGGGCGTCGTCAATCGAATCGGGGTCGATCTTGCCGAGCAGGGCGGTCATCACGCGCATTTCGCCGGGGCGCGGCTGGTTGTAATCGGTAGGGACGCCGCGCCAGCCTTCGCAGACCTTGTGCGCATCCGTTTCGGCAGCCGGCCCAGCCTGTTCGTCCTCGACCAGCATGGCGGGAGCGCGGTCGCACAGGCCGAGGCAGGATGTCCGTTCCACGCTCCAATCCCCGGCGGGCATGTTTTTCATCCAGCCGTCTACCGAAGCGTGCTTGAGCCAGCAGACCGGGCCGTCGCACACGCGCAGTACCTTTTTGCGTTCTTCGAGGGAAAGCATCGAGTAGAAGGTTGCCATGCCGTAGGCCTTGTGGGCAGGGATGCCCAGGGCGCGGGCGGCGTCGGTAACGGTGGCAGGCGAAAGTCCGGCCGGATGCGTCTGCAAGTCTTTCAGGACCTCCAGGGTGGCTTCGGGTGAATTGCCGTGCTGTCCGGCAAGTTCCAAAATGTCAGTTGGGATCGGCTTGAATCGAATTTTTTTGTTGGTCATGCTGCCTCAAGGAAGGGTTCTAATTTTGCAGTTTCATTATCCCTTTTCTTACCGGATTAATTCAGTTGCTTTTATCTCTATTTGACAGGGATATTTATCCTGCTTTCGGGGACGAGAATCCGTTCGGGGTGGGTTTTTGCTGCTCAAGCATATCTGCTCCGTACCTGAAAGTTTTCCTGATTGCAGCAGGGTATCAGGTGATTTCTTGTTGCGCCGTGCGGCTGTGGGCGAGGTAGAAAGCGTCCGGGTCGGCGCGGAAGGCATTGAAGCAGGATTCGGTGCAGAAATAGATCGTGCGCTCCCGATATGTGGCTTGTGGATAGTAAGCCGGTTCGCCGGTCATGCGCCGGCCGCACAGCAGGGTGATAGGCTCCCGGCAATTGGTCACCGGGCTGGCTGTGGCTGGTTCATCCATGAAGGGTGCGGGCGTTGGACGCGACGGCGGCTAGTATTTCTCAGGGATGAAGGTCTGGTCGCTGATGGGCGGGCGGACATAGCCGGTATCCCTCTGGCGCGGGGGGAGTTTGATCTTTTCAGGCGTCAGGTCGGTGTAGGGGATCATGGATAGCAGGTGGCTGATGCAGTTCAGTCGCGCGCGGCATTTGTCGTCCGAGTTGACCACGTACCAGGGCGCTTGCTTGGTGTCGGTGTACTTGAACATCTCGTCCTTGGCCATCGAATATTCCACCCAGCGGCTGCGCGATTGCAGGTCCATGGGGCTGAGTTTCCAGCGCTTGGTGGGATCATCAATGCGCGCCTGGAAGCGTTGTTCCTGTTCCTCGTCGCTGACCGAGAACCAATATTTGATCAGGATGATGCCAGAGCGGATCAGCATCCGTTCGAAATCCGGGCAGGAGCGCAGGAATTCGTTGTATTCGTCGTCGGTGCAGAATTCCATCACGCGTTCCACGCCGGCGCGGTTGTACCAACTGCGGTCGAAGAGCACGATCTCCCCGGCGGCGGGCAGGTGCGCTACGTAGCGTTGGAAATACCACTGTGTTTTTTCGCGGTCGGTGGGGGCGGGCAGGGCGGCCACGCGGCAGATGCGCGGGTTGAGGCATTCGGTGATGCGCTTGATGACGCCCCCTTTCCCGGCGGCATCTCGCCCCTCGAACAGGACGACGACTTTCAGGCCTTTGAACTTGACCCATTCCTGCAATTTGACCAGTTCGATCTGGAGTCTTTGCAGTTCCCGTTCATAGAACTTCTTGTCGAGTTTTTTGCGTTCTGTTTTTGGGGCCTGGTTGTTCCCCTGTGCAGGCGTTGTTTTGGCAGGTTTGTCTTTTTGGGACTCCATGTTTTCCTCCGGCGAAGTAGAAGAAATATGGCGGGCTGACTTTCACGAATGGCTGTGGAATGAATTCCGCGTTACGTTGTATTGATTATATACCGAAGCACAGTAAATGCCCTCGCTTTGTGCAGCCTGGTGCTATCCCTTTTTCCTGGGCAACCCCCAGCCTGCCAGGGCGTACGCAAGTCCCAGCGCCAGCAGCCCGAATTTGACCTGCGCGCAGACTGCGGCCAGTTCTGGCAAGGGGCTTACCCATGCGCCCAGCAGGATTTTCCAGAGGACGAAGTTTTCCACGGCGTCGAACAGCGCCGCAGCCAACGCCCCCCAGCCTGCCAGCGCGCCCAGGGCTTTGAACCAACCCCCGTGCCGCCCGGCTGCCAGCAGCACGCCCAGCGACAAGGCCAGCGCGTAGCAGGGCATGAAGAGATAGTCCAGGCCGAGGCCGAAGGCGGCGAACAGGTGGGCGGTCTCGTCCCACGAGGCAATGACTCTCATCGTCTTTCGGATATCCCCGGCCAGTTCGAAGGTGACGATCCCGCCGGGGGCATCGGGGGTGACCAGGGGCGCGTTCAAAACCCGGAAAACGGCGAACAGGACCAGGGTCAGGGCGAGAAGCGCAAAGAAGAGTGGTTTGCGGGCTTGTTCCCGGATAAAAGTCAGGGGATGGAACATTGGCGACTCCTTTATGATTCTGGATTACGAATTACGCGATTTTCTTGCGATAGACGCGATGATTCTTGTATTCCACGCCGTTCAGGTTTTTCAAGTCGGCGCGCATTTGCTCGGTGGTCTCGGCCACCTGGGTCATCTCGACGTGCTGGAACTGGCCGGAGTCGAGCAGGGTGTGTCCCATTTCAACGTACAGGATGGCGTTGCCGCCGTGTCCCTGGAATTCCGGCAGGATGCCCATGCCGTTGACCGAGACCGAGCGGGTGCGTTTCAGTTCCAGCAGCAGGTCCACAAGCGACATGGGATGCAGGCGGCCCCGGGCGCGCTGGAGCGCAGCCGAGACATCCGGGAAGGCGAACAGGAAGCCGACCACTTGCTCCTCATGCACGATGATCTTGATCAGGTGGTAGTCGGCGATCATCATGATGTTCTCTACCACGAAGTCGATTTCGCGCTGGCTGAGGGGGTAGTATTCCCAGTTTTCGACAAATGCACCGTTGTAAGCCTGGCCGATGCGGCTGGCCCACTGGAGCATTTCCTTTTTGTTCTTGAAGCGTTTGACTTCGAGGTGGCCGCGTTCCATCACCCGCCTGGCGATGCGTTCGACCCGTTCCGGGATTTTGAAATTATCTGCCGGCAGGTAGCAGGAGACAAAATCTACTTCTTTTTCGAAGCCCTGCGCTTCAACCAGTTTCTGGTAGTAAGCATGGTTGTAATTGAGCATGGTCATGGTGTTGCGGTGTTCATGCCCAAAGACCAGGATGCCGTAACCGTCCAGCGGCCCCATGCCTTTCGGTCCCATCACGGTATCCAGGCCGCGCGCTTTTGCCCAGTCGAAAACCGTGTCGAAAAGCGCCGTCGCAACTTCCAGGTCATCTTCGCAGTCGAAGAAGTAGAAATCGGCCTTCTTGGTGCCGTGATACTGGTTAAAAGGTTTGTTCTCGATGACAGCGATACGGCCCACGTCGCGCCCGTTGCGTACAGCCAGGAAAAAGTCTACGTCCGAATGCTCGTGGAAGGGATGCTTCTTTCGGTTCAGGTACGTGTAAGCGTCGATGTCCAGCAATGGCACCCATTGCGGGCAGTCTTTGTACAGGCGGTGGGGGAGTTGGACGAAGCGCTTGACCTGGGACTTGTCGTCCGTGTCGATTTTTTCGATGGTAAGCATGGGAAGACTCCTGGAATGGAATGAGGACTGATATTAGTATACAACACCAGAGCCGGTTTGGGGTCGTGTTTGAAACTATAGAATTGCTCTCTCTCGAAAGACTACGCCAACCGTGAAGATTCTCAAGAGCAATACTGTAGACATGAATGCTGATTTGGATGTCTCTCTTTCCTTGACATTCGAAAATCCCTTGAATATAATCTTTTCTATGATTACAACCGTTACCAAGAAAAACATGGTTACCATTCCTGCCAAGATCGGGCAGCGCTACAAGATCAAACCGGGATATCGCCTGGAATGGCAACCGCATGAGGGTGATTTCCTCCTGGTGCGCGTCATCCCGGACCGGGGCGAACTGGCGCGACGATTGCTGGGCAGCGGGCGGCGCTTTGCGCCGGAGCGAGAAGCCGTGACCGAACTGGTCGCCGAGCGCGCCGAAGAAGGGTGATCGGCGTGCGCTACCTCCTGGATACCTCCGCTCTCCTGGCCCACTACCGTCAGGAAGCCGGCTGGGAGGCTGTCCACGCCCTGTTCGAGGACGAAGCGGCGGAACTGTTCCTGGCAAGTGTTTCCCTGACCGAATTCGGCCGGCGGCTCTATGACCTCGGCGCATCGGAAAAGGAGGCCGGAGAGACGCTCAGGGCCTATCGCCAGTTGTTCGGCGAAGTGACGGCCATCGATCCTGCGGTGGCGCAAATAGCGCTTGAACTTATTCGCCAGACGCCGCGTCGCTTGCCGTTGGTGGACGCGCTGATTGCTGCGGCCGCCTGTTCCAGGGAGGCCGTGCTGGTTCACCGCGACGAACACTTACGCGCCCTGCCTGCTGGACGCATGCAGACACTCGACTTGCTTGAGGGGGCATAAGAAAAAATCGAGGATAGCTTATTTTGGGTTATACTTTCCCCATGCCTTTCCCAACCCAAAAATCCCTGCAAACCTACGCCGAACTGGCCGTGCGCGTCGGGCTGAACCTGCGCCCCGGTCAGCGGCTGCTCATCAACAACCCTTCTACGCGCGGCGTATTGCTGCACGTTGCCCCGCTGGTGCGCGAGATCGCAAAAGCCGCCTACCAGGCCGGCGCGCGCTACGTGGACGTCATCTGGGGCGACGAAGCCCTGCTCAAAAGCCGCGTCCAGCAGGCCCCGCGCGACTCGTTCGGCGAATTTTCCAAGTGGCAGGTCAGGGCGCTGGATGAGTTGCTCGAGAACGACGGCGCACATCTCACCATCCGCTCCAACAACCCCGACCTGATGAGCAACGAAGATCCCGAAATCGTGGGACAGTTACAAAAGACCTACCTCGAACACTATGCGGACTTCCTTAGCGCCATCGGCGAGAACCGCATCAACTGGCTGGTCATTGCCGCTGCCGGGCCGGATTGGGCTGCCCGCGTCTTTCCCGACCTCGGGCCGGCTGAGGCGGAAGAAAGACTCTGGGAGGCCATTTTTGCCATCACCCGCGCCGACCAGCCCGATCCCGTGGCCGCCTGGGAGCAGCACGTCCGCGGACTGCGCGCCCGCAGCGACTACCTGAACGCCAAGCAATACACCGCTTTCCATTATGCGGCCCCCGGCACCGACCTGACCGTCGGCCTGCCGACCGGTCATTACTGGAACAGCGCCGGCAGCAAGGCGCAGAACGGCATAGAATACATCGCCAACCTGCCCACCGAGGAAGTCTTCACCCTGCCGCACAAGGAGCAGATTAACGGCCACGTCAGCGCCTCCCTGCCGCTGTCTTACGGCGGCGCGCTGATGGAAGGTTTCTCCCTGACCTTCGAGAACGGCCATGTGGTCAAGGCAAGCGCAAAAAAAGGGGAGGCTACCCTCCAGAAATTGATCGAGAGCGACGCGGGCGCCTCCAGCCTGGGCGAAGTGGCGCTCGTGCCGCACAGCTCCCCCATTTCGCAGCGCGGGCATCTCTTCTACGACCCGCTGATCGACGAGAACGCCTCCTGCCACCTGGCGCTGGGACGCGCCTACAAATTCACCCTCCAGGGCGGAGAAAAACTCAGCGACGAAGAATTTGCAGCGCGCGGCGGCAATTCCAGCATCGTGCATGTGGACTTCATGGTCGGCTCCGGCAGCATGGACATCGACGGTTTGACCGCTGACGGGAAAACCGAGCCGGTCATGCGCGCCGGTGAGTGGGCCTTCGACGTTTGACAGGAGGAAGATATGGCCTCGAAAGTAAAACTCGATTCCGATGAAATCCTGCGGGCGGAGTTCGACTACATCGCCCACACAGCCTTCCAGGCCAACGAAGACCGCGCCCGCGTGACCTCGTTTTACTTCGTCTCGGTCGGGTCGCTGGTGGCGGCCATCCTGGGCGCGCAGTTCGCGGAGGATGACCTGCGGGGCGTTTCGCTGGCGTTCAGCCTGTTGTTCGTTGTCTTGACCGCCTTGGGCGGACTGACGATTGCGCAACTGGCGCGCCTGCGCGCCGCCTGGCATGAATCGGCGGAAGCGATGAACAAACTCAAGGATTTCTACATCCGGCAGCGCCCGGAGATCGAACCGGCCTTCAAGTGGCGGTTGGGGTCCGTCCCGCCGACCGACAAGCCGTACAGCATTGCCAACCTGATGGCCGTGGAAGTCAGCCTGCTGGGGGCGTTGACCTCCGCCGCAGCGGTCTACTTCCTGCTCAACAGTTTGGGCGGGGTGGCCTGGTGGGGCTGGCTGCTGACTGCTGTTTTTTGTGTAGCCGGATACCTGGGCCATTGGACCTGGTACAAGCACTTGCTGGTCGATACACAATGACCTGTTGGAGCGCCTATGCCCCGCAACTATGCCCACCAGCCTCCCACCGCTTTCCAACGTTTACCCGAATTTACCCGCGACGATGCCTGGATGCGCGCTTATTTGCGTGTAGCCAAGATCGGGCATGTTGCAACTGTTTGGGACGACCAGCCCTTCGTCACGCCCACCACCTTCTGGTTCGATGAAGCGGAGCATCGCATCATCTTCCACTCCAACGTCGCGGGCAGGATCCGCTCGAATATCGAGCGCAGCCCCAAGGTCTGCCTGGAAGCGAGCGAGTTGGGGAAGTTGCTGCCGTCCAACGTCGCGCTGGAATTTTCGTTGCAGTATCGCAGCGTCATGGTCTTCGGGACGGCGCGTCTCATCGAGGATGCCGCCGAAAAACGCGCCGCGCTGTATGGCCTGCTCCAGAAATACTTCCCGGCCATGACCGCCGGGAAGGAGTACCGCGCAATCACCGATAAGGAACTGCGCGCCACGTCGGTTTACGCCATCGCCATCGAAGCCTGGAGCGGCAAGGAAAACTGGAAAGAGCGCGCCGACCAGTCAGACGAGTGGCCGGCGCTGGATGAGAAGTGGTTTGGATAAGATGGTTCATACGGCAGTTGTACTGCCGTATTCGCAGACTTTCTAGCGAAGATATTCTGCATGACCAACGCCTACCGTGTTTTCAGCGATCAGCATTATCCCTATTTCGTAACATGGACGCTGGTGGAGTGGGTGAGTTTGTTCGACAAACCCTCATACCGCCAGATTGTCTTGGATTCCCTGGCTTACCTGCGAACACATAAACATACCCAGCTCAACGCTTACGTTATCATGTCTACGCACCTTCATGCAATTCTTTGGCCGGACATTGGCGTGAACCTATCGGATGTGACAAGAGATTTCAAACGCTTCACCTCGCGCGAAATTTCTAAACTTGCAATCCGCCAAAATGACAACGATATCCTTTCCATATTCACAAAAGCAAGGGAGAAAAATCGAGCGCAGGATGTTTCCACCTTTCAAGTTTGGCAGGAAGGATCACATCCTGAGGCTATTTTCTCGGAAAAATTTGCGCGTCAAAAAATGGACTACATTCACCTCAATCCTGTTCGAGCAGGGTTGGTAAAATATGCAGATGAATGGCCTTATTCCAGCGCACGAGCATATCTTCTCGGAGAGCAAACGTATCCTCTGACCGACTTGCTTATGGTGAAATAAAACTGCTATTCACGTTTCGCTGTTCCTTTGGCAGTTGTACTCGTTGTTCCTTTGGCAGTTGCACTCGCTGTTCCTTTGGCAGTTGTACTGCCAAAGCCCTACTGCCGTCCCCCCGCAGTGCAACTGCTGGGGGAACAAGGGTTCCTTTGGCAGTTGTACTGCCAAAGCCCGGTTTGCCGAAGCGTCCGCAGTGCAACTGCGGGAAAACACACCCATTAGGAGCCTCTCATGGAACAAAAAGCCGGCGCCCAGATCAGCCAGCGCGCCTTCATCCAATCGCTGGCCATCCTGTTCGTCCTCATGATGATTGCCGGGGTCCTCACCCTGGTCGTCCCGGCGGGACAGTACACCCGTCTCGAAGTGGACGGACGCGAAACGATAGACCCCAACTCCTTCCAGTTCATCGCGCGACCCGACTATCCCATCTGGCGCTGGTTCGTTGCGCCGTTCGAGGTGTTGGGCAGCGAAAGCGGGCTGACGGTCATCGTCATCATCGTCGTGTTGTTCTTTGCCGGAGGCGCCTTCGCCGTGCTGGACAAGACCGGTACGCTAAAAGCCTTCATTGGCCGCATCGTGCGCCGCTTCCGCGAACAGAAGTACCTGCTGTTGTGGATGGTCTCGCTGGCCTTCATGTTCTTGGGCGCCACGCTCGGCACCTTCGAGGAAGTCGTCCTGCTTGTGCCGGTCATGATCGCGCTGTCCTACTCGCTCGGCTGGGACGCGCTGGTAGGCCTGGGCATGTCTATCCTGGCCACCAACCTGGGCTTTTCGGCGGCCATCTCCAATCCGTACACGCTTGGCGTGGCGCAGGGACTGGCCGAACTGCCGCTCTTTTCGGGCGCGTGGCTGCGCATCCTGGTCTTCATCGTCATCTACCTCCTCTTCGGCTGGTTCATTTCCGCTTACGCGCGCCGCATAGACCGCGACCCGGCCGCCTCCCTCGTCCACGGCGAAGACCGGGCCGAGCGCGAAAAATACAAGAACCCAGACGCCTCCTTCACCCAAGAAGACCCGAAACAAAACCGCGCCATGAACTTCTTCGGCCTGTTCCTGCTCTTCGTCTTTGCGGTCATGCTCATGGGGCCGTTCGTCCCGGCCATTTCCGACTATGCCCTGCCGCTGGTCGGCATTCTCTTCCTGGTCGGCGGGCTGGGCGCGGGCTTCCTGTCCGGCGCGGGCGGCAGGAAGGTCTGGCAGGGCCTGGCCGAAGGCTGGGGCGGGCTGGCCCCCTCCGTCCCGCTCATCCTCATGGCGGCCAGCATCCGCTACATCATCGACAGCGGCGGCGTCACCGACACCCTCCTGCACGCCGCCGCCGAACCGTTCCAACAACTTGGCGGCTTCCCCGCCGCGCTGGTCGTCTACGCCCTGGCGCTCGGCGTCGAATTCTTCATCGCATCCGGTTCGGCCAAGGCCTTCCTGATGATGCCCATCCTCCTGCCGCTGGCCGAACTGGTCGGCGTCACCCGCCAGACGACCGTCCTGGCCTACGTCTTCGGCGACGGCTTCTCCAACCTGGCCTACCCCACCAACCCCGTCCTGCTCATCAGCCTGGGCCTGACGGTCGTCAGTTACCCCAAGTGGATCCGCTGGACGGCCAAACTCTGGCTGTGGGTCATCCTGGTCACGGTGGCCTTCCTGGGGATTGCCGTGGCTGTCAACTACGGACCGTTTTGAGATGGACGCCTACTATCCCGACTCCTACGAGGCCTCGCGCCAGCGGTTCAGACTCAGCCTCGGCCTGCTCCAGGCCAACTGGCCGGGCGCCCGGCTGGAAAGTCACCCGTTAAGCGCCGACCCGAGCCTGTCCATTGACTGGGTTTTGGCCGGGCCGCAGAGAAAAGAGAACCTGGTCATCGTTTCTACCGGCGAGCATGGCATCGAGGGCTACGTGGGCGCGGCCATGCTGAAGATCTTCATCGAAGAATTTGCCCCGCGCCTGGACCCGGAAGCCACCGGCCTGCTGCTCGTCCACGCCATCAACCCGTGGGGCATGGAACACCGCCGCAAGGTGAACGAAAACAGCGTAGACCCCAACCGCAACTTCATCTTCGACGGGAACTTCGACCCGGCCATCAATCCCGATTACAAGGCGCTCGATTTCCTGCTCAACCCGCGCCGGCCGGTGCGTCCCTTTGCCCTGGAAAATCTCTCGTTCTGGGGGCGCGTGCTGCGCGCCCTGCTCACGCTGGGGATCGGGCGCGTTTCTACCGCTACCTTGCTGGGACAATACCACACGCCCGACGGCTTCTTCTACGGCGGGACGAAACATGAAGAAAGCGCCACCGTCCTGATGGGTCTGTACCGCCGCGCCTTGGAAGAATACGAGCAGGTCATCCAAATGGACATGCACACCGGCTACGGCCCGCGCTACCAGATGAGCGTCATCGTCCCGCTGGTGGAGACGATTTCGTCGGCGGAATTCAGCCGTAAGTTCGACTATCCGCTCGTGCAGAAAATAGACGCCAATGAGTTCTACGCCATCAGCGGCGACATGGGCGAATACATCTACCGCTTGCGCGATGCGCAATTCCCCGGCAAACGGTTGTTCGCTTGCGGCTTCGAGTTCGGCACCTTCGGCGAGTCCCTGCTGGCGCGCATCCGCAGCCTGCGCGCCATGGTGTTGGAAAACCAATTGCACTGGCATGGCGCGGTCAGCAAAGCCGCTGAACAGGCCGTGCGGCGCGAATTCGAGGAACTGTACTTTCCCGTCGAACCTCGCTGGCGGCAAAAAGCCCTGGCCGACGGCAGGCAGGCTTTTGAAGGGATTTTACGTTCCCACCAGTTGATGTAGATGGATCTCCCGATATGTTCGAAGCCCCTTATCGTTCATAAGGGGCTTTTTCGAAAATATGGCGTGCTGTCGTGAGCCCTGACGCAACTAGCTGGCCTTCAACTTTCACAGTGATGGTCTCGTTATCCATTCCATCAGCATGTGACGGCGCATGATCACGCGCGCCGCAGCCCAGCCGGTTTCCGTGAGGTGGGCGCCGTCCTTGTTCATGGTGATCAATCCGTCGCGGGCCATCCGCTTGAGCGTATTGGTCCCATGGGGGAATAACGCCTAACAGTTCGGCGAGATGCAAACCAACACTGGTTCATTGGCACGTTCCATCACGTCGATGAGGGAAAGATAATCCTGGATGGTTGAACTAAGGTGGAAATTTTCGTAGAAGCAATATTCATGACATTATTCATGACATTTATCATTTTTAATCCAGAAATTTATTATAGGCTAAATTAAAATATTAGTATATAATAACATTTATGGTAAATATATTATAACACGATAGGAGAATAGTCATGCCAGAAAATGTTTTTCCGCTGAGTCAACTCAAAGTCGGGGAAAGCGGCGTCATTGTCAAAATGAATGTCGAAGGGTCAGCACGTCAGCGTTTTATGGCGATGGGACTTGTCAAGGGCGAGACCGTTAGCGTCGAGCGCGTTGCTCCGCTGGGAGACCCAATTGACTTTGTCGTCAAAGACTACCATCTTTCGCTGCGCAAAGCCGAAGCCGGAGAAATCCTCGTCAAGCCGGTGACCGTATGACCATAGCTTCCACCCCACTCCGCTGCGCTCCAGGGGCTTTACCGCTCTCCATGCTGGGAGCAGGTGAGCGCGCCCGCCTGCTGAAGGTCAACGCTGGTGAGGGGTTGATCAGCCGGTTGAATGCAATGGGGCTGACGCCCGGCGTCGAACTGACGGTCGTTCAGGATGCAGGCGGCCCGTTGTTGCTTTCAGTGCGCGATTCGCGCCTGGCAATCGGGCGCGGTATGGCGCAGAAAATATTCGTTGAAATCATTTCAGGAGAAAATTTATGAACCAAATTCACGTGGCGTTGGCGGGCAACCCCAACGCGGGAAAAAGCAGCATTTTCAATGCCCTGACCGGTTCCCGCCAGCACGTGGGCAACTGGCCCGGCAAGACGGTCGAGAAAAAGGAGGGGCAGTTCCAGCAGGACGGCTACGAAGTGAAAGTGGTTGACCTGCCCGGCACGTACAGCCTGACGGCGTTTTCGCCCGAAGAGGTCATTGCCCGCGATTACATCATCCATGAAAAGCCGGATGTGGTCGTGACCGTGCTGGATTCTGCTAACCTGGAGCGCAACCTGTACCTGGCGGTGCAGGTGCTCGAACTGGGCGTCCCCGTGATTGCTGCCCTGAACATGTCGGATGTCGCCGATGCGCGCGGCATCAAAATCGACCAGGAACGCCTGGGGCTGGCGCTGGGTTCGCTGGTCGTCCGCACCGTTGCCAGCAAAGGCGAGGGCGTGAAGGACCTGGTAAGCGCAATCCTCGAAACCAAACAGGAGAAACCAGCATGAACGCCGTTGCCGTTCCAATCCAGGGTTTTGCTATTAATTACGGGAGCGAGGCCGAGACGGAAATTGCCCGCCTTGCGGCGGCGATTGCCGATACCCCGACAGTTGTCTCCCTGTTCCCAGCGCGTTGGCTGGCGATCAAACTGCTCGAAGCAGACGAAGACATCCAGACCCGCCTGCGCGTTTTGCAGGGCGGCGCGGCTTTGTTGGAGCAGGCAGGTAAGAGCGTTGCCCGCCTGCAAGAAATCTACGGCGACGACGTAGATACCGTCATTGCCGACCGGCGCTACGGCTGGATCAACGGCCTGGTACGCGAGGTCGTCCAGCGCCCGGCCGTCAACCGCCAGACGGCCTCTGACCAAATTGATAAGATCGTCACCCACCGGCTGTTGGGCATCCCCATTTTCCTGGCGGCGATGTGGGCGGTCTTCAAGTTGACCGCCGATGTTTCCGCGCCCTATCTCGATTGGGTAGATGGCGTGATCGGCGGCCCGCTGACCAACTGGACGTTGGCCCTGCTCGGTCTGCTCGGCCTGGGCGGAAGCTGGGTCGAAAGCCTGTTCGTGGATGGCATCATCGCCGGGGTGGGCGGCGTGCTGGTGTTTGTGCCGGTGCTGATGTTCCTCTACTTGGCGCTGGCCATCCTCGAAGACTCCGGTTACATGGCGCGCGCCGCCTTTGTGATGGACCGCCTGATGCACGCGCTCGGACTGCACGGCAAGAGCTTCCTGCCCATGCTGGTTGGCTTCGGTTGCACCGTGCCGGCCTTCTATGCCACCCGCACCCTCGAAAACGAGAAAGACCGTATCCTGACCGGCCTGTTGGTTCCGTTCATGTCCTGCGGGGCGCGCTTGCCGGTGTACGTGCTATTCGCGGCGATCTTCTTCCCGCAGAACTCCGGCGCGGTGGTCTTCTGGTTGTACCTGCTTGGCATCGTGACTGCCATTCTGTTGGGCATTGCGCTCAAGAACACCCTGTTCAAAGGCAAGGAACAATCCACCTTTGTCATGGAACTTCCGTCCTACCGCCTGCCTACCTTGCGCGGCATCTGGTTCCATACCTGGGAGCGCACCAGTTCTTTCGTCAAAAAAGCCTGGACGATCATCATGGCGACCAGCATCATCCTGTGGATCTTGATGGCAATCCCGGTACGCGGTGAAGGCAGTTTTGCGGAGACGGACGTTGACCACAGCGCTTTTGCCACGGTCAACCAGGTCATCGCTCCCGTTTTCCAACCGCTGGGTTTTGGCAATTGGCAGGCCAGCAGTGCCCTGGTGACCGGGTTTGTCGCCAAGGAAGTGGTGGTCAGCACCATGGCGCAGGTCTACGCGGTGGAAGAAGCCGAAGAAGAAGGCGAGACTCCTACTTTCTTCGAAGACGTGGGCGGCATCCTCACCTCCTTTGTTGGCGCGACGGTGGATACGGTCAAATCCCTGCCGCTGATCGTGGGCGTCAACCTGTTCGAGGAAGAATCTGAAGAGGAACCCACCACGCTGATGGGCGCGATCAAGGACGACTTCGAAGCCTCCAGCGGCGGACATGGAATGCTGGCTGGGATGGCCTTCATGGTCTTCGCGCTGATCTACACCCCCTGCATGGTGGCTGTCGCCGCCGAACGCCAGGAACTGGGTATGAAGTGGATGTGGGCCAGCATTCTCGGCCAACTGGCGCTGGCCTGGCTGATGGCGCTGGTCGTCTTCCAGGGCGGGTTGCTGCTGGGATTGGGATAAATTCAGTGATCAGTAATCAGTGGTCAGTCAGCAGTGATGAAGCGCGTCATTGGAAACTGAACCCTGGTTACTGATCACTATTCACTGATCACTGGAGTTTCCATGTTAACCCAGGTCTTGAACGAAATCACCCACGCCCGTGAACCCATCACCTTGACTGTCCTCAGCCGTAAACTGGGCATCGAGCCGGGCGCGCTGGAGGGGATGCTGGCCCATTGGGTGCGCAAGGGCCGCCTGAAAGAGGATGACATCTACCCCGAAGCCGCCCACAGCGCCGGGAGCTGCGGGCCATCCTGCGGCGGCGCTGAAACCTGCTCCTTCGTGGCAAAGATGCCCAGGAGCTACTCGCTGCCCGTGAAAGTGAACGATGATGAACTGGTTTCATAAACCCGGCGAGGTGCAGGCGCTGGAAGTGGAAGGCATCCGCTGTAGCCACTGCGAAGCGACGATCAAGATCGCCGTGCGCAGCCTGCCCGGCGTCCGGTCGGTCTCGATCCGGCGCAACAAGCAGGTGGCCGTGGAAATCGCGCCAGGGCAAACCGTCCAACGTGCTGATCTGATTGCCGCAATCGAGAAACACGGCTACAAAGTGCTGGAGAGCAGCGATGCAAAGCATTGAACAACCCTGCCTGTACCCCCAGATTTTCACCCACAACCGGGCCAGTTCTGGCGAAACGCGCACCCTCATTGTTGTCATCATGACCGCGGTGATGATGGCGGCAGAGATCACCGCCGGGATTGTGTTCGGATCGATTGCGCTGCTGGCCGACGGCCTGCACATGGCCTCGCACGCTATCGCCCTGGCGATCAACGTTTACGCCTACGTCTACGCCCGGCGTCACGCCAACGACCGGGGGTTTTCCTTCGGCACCGGCAAGGTCAACGCCCTGGGCGGGTTTAGCGGCGCGGTGCTGCTGGCTGTTTTCGTGCTGATTATGGCCTGGGAAAGCGTTGACCGCCTGCTCGATCCGGTCGAAATTGCTTTCAATCAGGCGATTCTGGTGGCGATCCTGGGTTTGCTGGTCAACGGCGTTTCGGTGCTCATCCTGGGCGAACAGCACGATCATGACCACGATCATGACCATGCCCATCAGCATTACGATCACAACCGACGCGCCGCTTACCTGCATGTCCTGGCAGATGCGCTGACCTCGCTGCTGGCGATTTTCGCCCTATTGGGCGGGAAATACCTCGGCTTCACCTGGATGGACCCGCTGGTCGGCATCGTCGGCGCGATCCTGGTTTCGCGTTGGGCATTGGGCTTGATACGCGTCACCACCCACGTCCTGCTCGATAAACAGGAGCCCGAACTGCTTCAAAAGGTGAAAAGTCTGCTCGAAAAAGAACCGCATACCACTGTCACCGACCTGCACATCTGGGAGATCGGCCCGGAACAGCACAGCGTTGTGGTTGCAGTTCAAACGTCAACCACCAAAACACCTGCTGATTACAAAAAATTGCTGGCTGCTGAGAATGACATCGTCCACACCATTGTAGAAGTGAACCCCCAACAGTAAGTTTTGATCGTATCTTCTCAGTAAATCGGAGTGTGGGGGGGGGTGGGGGGGGGGGGGGGGGGGGGGGGGGGCGCGCCCGCCCCCCCCCCCCCCTATTTTTTTTTTTTTCAACTCTTATCTTGTGTGGGGGGGGGGGGGGGGGGGGGGCCCCCCCCCCCCCCCCCCCCCCCCCCCCCACTTCCCCCCCCTTCTTTTTGAGAAGACACTGCGGAATTTGTGGTTTCGTCACAAACCACCCACGAACAGGGCCACGAATGCCCGAATTCAGGCCGTTTCATTCGTGTATTCGTGAAAATTCGTGGACGATTTGGGCAAAATATAGCCCAACCACAAAATCCAGCAGAATCAGGAAAATACTACGCACTCGATCGACAAAACCCACCTGCCCATTTTGGTTGTTCACACCATTGAACCAATGCTGTTGGCAGACACCCAGGCAATGATGAGCGCCGCCGCTGAATTAATCGAAAAGAACGAACCGTTCGCGCTGGTCATCACCAATGATGGCGGCGACAGCAAAAAGCGTGAACGCGGCGCAAATGCCTACATGATGGCTTGGCTCAAGGATAACAAGGCCGATTTCAACCGCCTGTGCGCGGGCGTGGCGAACGTTGTCCCGAACAACGCGCTGCTGTTTTATACAAACCCATGCTGAAAATCACAGGCCCTTGCATGTACGGCTGCCCGGTGGATATTTTTACGAATTTGGATGATGCGCTTGCCTGGGCGCGCCGGATGCTGACACAGCTTTAGCCGACAGACCTTCACCCCAAAGTTGATACCTGCCATGATCATCGAATCGACCGCCAAATACCTGATCGCCATCTATCATCTCACGCGGGATGCGGAAACGGTGTCAACCAAAGCCATCGCAGAGCACCTTGGGGTACAGCAAACCCAGCGTGACCCGGAAAATTCAATCCCTGGCAAAGGAGCGCTATCTCCACTATGCGTACCGGCGGGGCGTTCGGCTGACGGAACAAGGCGAGCTCTGGGCATTCGCCGCCTGTATGTCCTGGAAACATTTATGGGGCGGATGCTGAACTATCCGTTGGCGCAAGCGCGCTTTGAAGCCTCCCAAATCGAGCCTTCCGTCACAAACCAATTCGTGGATCAGATCGAGGCCTTGTTAGAACGCTTGGAAGTCAAGCCTGGGGATCTTTCCTGGTACGACGAGTCCCAAAGCACAACCCAAGAGGTAATTTAACCCATGACAGAGACCTTCTTTGACCATTTTCAACTCATCAACCTGATTTTTTTCCTGCTGGTTTTCCTCGGCAGAACGTTCTACCTGCGGATACGCAAGAATATTCGCGTTTTCACCCTGGGAGTGGGCAAGCGCGGATGGCAGCAAGCGGTGGAACTGGCTTTCTTTGTCCTCCTTGCAGCGTGGATTATTGAAGTGTTTCTATACACGCTGCCTATCCATATTCATTTGTTCCCCGCTCCTTTCACAGCACGATTGCTCGATTCCATGCCGCTAAAAATTGCTGGAGCCATCCTGATTGTCATTGGACAGGTCATCTTCCTGTTGGCGCTGTGGGCATTCAAAGACTCGTGGCGGGTCGGCGTGGACAAACAGACGCCAGGCGGGCTGGTTACCAGCGGCATGTTCTCTGTCAGCCGGAACCCCATCTTTTTATTTATGGATTTGTATTTCATCGGCACATTCCTGATCAACGAGACACTGGTTTTCCTGATTTTTGCTGTGATCATCATCGCTGGCGTGCATTACCAGATTCTCCAGGAGGAACGGTTTCTCTCGCAAAACTACGGAAAGGCTTACCAGGAGTACTGCGCAAAAACAAATCGTTATTTTGGCTGGCGTAAAGGCAAACTATGACACAGGCTCACCGCATTGACCTCGGAATCACAAAATGCTATTTAATTGAGGCCTGGTCATAAATCCCTGTGCCCAAGTAAAGCCTGAACACAGGGAGCCCCAGTATGATTGGGGTTGTACATCCACCAAACAACGGAGGTAACCCCTATGATACCGCAGGAGAGTTTACTTGTGACCCTGGTCAAATTGGTTGACGCGATCCCTGCACCGCTGGCGTCGAAAGCCAAACGCGGACGTCCCGTCACATACCCGGAAAAGTTGTTTCTGAGGGCGTCAGTGATCATGCTCGTGAAGCACCTACACAAGGTACACGAATTGTTGAGCGTGTTGAACGAGCCGACCTATGAGATGCAACAGTTGCGTCTATTGCTGATGGAAGGTGAGCGCTATCCAACCCGGCGGACTTGGGAGAGGCGTCTGAAAGGGTTGCCGGAAAGTCTGCCCGCCCAAAGCGCTTGTTTAGGGCACTATCTGATCGGGTTGATTGCACCTTGGGCAGATTGTGGGCGTGCGGTAGCGGTAGACAGCACCGTTTTGCGCGCCAATGGCGGCGTCTGGTACAAAAAAGACCGCGAACAGGGCAAAGTGCCGCACACTTCCATTGACACCGAAGCGCACTGGACGAAATCCGGCTGGCATGGCTGGGTCTATGGCTGGAAACTGCACCTGATCTGCGTCGTCGCTGCGATGTGGATCCCTTTGAGCGCTCGCCTCACGCCTGCCAACGAAGTCGCACCTGCCTTGATTTACGAACTGCCTCCAGACGCCCGTTTTGTCTTGGGCGATCTCCACTACAATGCACCCAATGTGCGGGAAGCCTGTGATCAGACTGGATGTACTTTGGTCACCACTGAATATGGACCTTACCCACACCCCGATGCAGGAGTGGAAGTCCGGCGCATTTTCCACAAGTTGCGCTCGCTCGCCATCGAGAGCTTCAACGAACACTTCAAAGGCATCTTCGATGGACATGGACAAGTCCCCACAAAACATCGGCCTGAAAGCGTTCATCAAGGCAGCGTAGGATTTATGACCAGCCCTCAATTAATTGACACAATGGAGGCATGTAATGAATAAACGAAACTGGTTCTGGCTGCCGGCGATTTTTGGCGGCATCATCTTCTTCTGGCTGTTCCCCCTGAAACTGCTCGCACGGTTGCCCAAAAAGGGCGGTGGTATGCCCTGTCCGTTTGAATTGAGCTGGATTGTGGATAACCCGCTCAGGCGTTGGGATGTGCGAAACGCGCTCCGATACGCCGGGTTGCGGGCTGGCGAAACGGTATTGGAGCTAGGCCCCGGCCCGGGGGCTTTCACCCTGGACGCAGCCCGGATGGTTGGTTCCGAAGGAAAAATCATTGCCGTGGACATCCAGCCGCAGATGATCGAAAAGGTGCGCCAACGTCTGCTGGCCCACGGCGTGCAAAACGTCGAAACACACGTCGCCAGCGGGTACGACCTGCCCATCGAAAACGGACAGGTGGATCGCGCCTACCTTGTCACGGTTTTGCCGGAAATTCCCGATCCCGTACGCTGCCTGCGCGAAATCCAGCGCGTGCTCAAACCCGGCGGAATCGCCTCGCTGACCGAAGAATTTCTCGACCCCGATTACCCCCGGCGGGCAACCACCATTGCCTGGGCAAAGGCCGCCGGCTTTGAAATAGACGGCTCTTTCGGAAACTGGTGGTGCTATACGCTCAATTTTCGCAAAGTTTAAGCTGGGGGGCTTTGAGCCTAAAAATCATGCGGCACGCCTTGGATGTGCTGCGCCAGGTGTTCGGGGTCGTCCATGTCGCCAACCCAGCCAAGGCTAGCGTCTTTTTTCACATCCAGTTGGTCGATATTAAGGCTTGATGTCAATGTGTTTTGTATTAGGGTCAAGGTCACGCGTTAATTGGAATTATGTGATATGACTGCGTACATCTTGTCAAATGCCTGGTGGATACTTGTATTGATGAAAAAGGGGAAGGGAATAATGCAGTGTGTTCGACGGGTCCTGCCCGGATTTTCGGCATTTTATGCAAAAGCCGCGTCCAAGTGGACGTAGTTTTAATTCTTTATCACTGATTATGAATCTGCTATGAATTCCAGATGGCTCTTTTCACGCTCCTGCTTGCAACGTGGGCATATACCGAAATATACCAACCGTAATTCACGTAACTCGTATCCAGATTCCTGGCTGATTTGGTCAACTACGCTTTCCAATTGTAAACCTGGAAAATCCTCGATGGTTTGGCATTGACTACAAACCAAATGGACATGCGGCTGTGGGTTTGCGTCATAGTGAAGCGCTCCACTTCCTGACGCATCCAACCCCTGGATAAGCCCGGCCTCCAACAAGGAATTCAAGGTATTGTATACCGTTGCCTGACTAATGTTTGGGTATATGACCTGCATCTGCTCAAATACGGATTGCGCAGTCGGGTGTGTCCTGCTTTCGGCAAGAACCTGACATATCCCATAGCGTTGCGGTGTCATCCGCATTCCAGTTTTCCGGAGCCCAGTAAGGAGGGCGTCTAATCTTTTACCAGTAATTTCCATGTCTATATATTAGGCCTTCTCAAAATTCCAGGTTGGGTGAATGGGGTATTGATGCACAAATATTTTTCTTCGCATTCAATGCCGATTTTCAATAGGATTATACACTAAAACCGGTAAACATTAAACACATTTCCGTTGACGCATTACAAGTTGTTTAGAAGCACAAACAGACAAGTTTAGATGATGAGAAGACCGTGTAGTGCAGTGCGAGTCTCTGCGAAATCGTAATTGCTTTTAATTATTATATTAGAATAAATCTAAGATTAGAGTTATTCTAAAAATAAGGATTTATGTCATTGTTTGCCAGTGACATAAATCACTATTTTGGCTTGGCAAGTTACTCTATTATGTACAAGATAAATGTGGCATTAATTAGAGGTTTGTAATTTTTATATTATAAACCTCTAGTTTGTCTAATTACTTAGAAAGGAGGAAAGTTTATTAGATTTGCGGTGTAAATGGACTTTGTGCCAGGTATGATGGTTTTTAAGCCTCAAACTGAGCTTTTGACCAAGTATTGGGTGACAATGCTTTTACACCAAGCCTAATTTCAAGTCCGCGTTGGCACTGTCTCGATTATCTTAGTGTGTTCGAAAAACTTCGAAAGGAACAATGAAATGAAAAACAAATTTGCGTTTTCCTTGATGTTGTTGGGGGCGGTGGTGCTTTTGGCTCTGGCTGCTTGTGGCACGTCTGCTGAAAAGGAAGAGGCGAAGACGGAGGTCTCCGCAGAGACGCTTGCCCGCTTTGGCACCATGCCCGCCGAGGCAACTCCCACTGATTATGAAACGAGCGAAGAACTTATTACCCTTGGCCGTATGTTGTATTACGAGACGCGCATTTCCGTCAACGGGAACATGTCTTGCAACACCTGTCACGGGTTGAACAACTACGGCATGGATGGTTTGCGGTTCTCGTTTGGCCATTCCGGAAATCCGGTTGGACGCAATTCACCCACCGTGTATAACGCTGCCTTGCATGCCACCCAATTCTGGGATGGACGCGCCGCCAACGTAGAAGAACAAGCCAAGGGACCCATCCTGGCGGGCGGCGAAATGGGCATGCCCAGCGCGGAACATGTAGTTGAGGCGCTCAAGGCAATTCCCGGCTATCTGCCGTACTTTAAAGCCGCTTTCCCAGGAGATTCCGACCCGATTACCTACGATCACGTAGGGCAGGCAATTGGCGCTTTCGAACGCCGCCTGATGACACCGGGGCGCTTCGACAAATTCCTGGCTGGCGACAAGACCGTTCTCACCGAACAGGAACAGCGCGGCTTGGCTCTCTTCGTTGAATTGAATTGTATTCGCTGCCATGATGGTCCCGCACTGGGCGGCGCTACCTTCGAAAAACTGGGTGCAGCAGAACCGTACACAACCAACGACTTGGGACGCTACAACGTAACCAAGAAGGACACCGACAAGTATGCCTTCAAAGTACCCAGCCTGCGCAACATTGCCCAAACCGGTCCCTATCTGCACGACGGCAGCATCCCCACCCTGGACGACATGGTGCAGTTGATGGCTCGCCACCAGTTGGGAGAAAAACTGACCCTCGAACAGGTTGACGACATTGTGACCTTCCTCCGCTTGTTGACTGGTGAACTTCCTCCTGTGGACTACACAGGGATGCCTGAACTTCCTCCCAGCCCGCCGCCTGCTGCTACAGAGTAGCCTGTAGGTTTTAAGATAGTGACATCTCTGTCACGATCTGGGTCATACGAACTGAAAAAATATATTGACTTGTCAGGGCGTGTGTTTCCTGGCAAGTCAATATACATGATTCAAACAAGAAAAGGATCAAAATGAAAAAAATATTCCCGTCCCTCCTGTTTGTTATTGTTCTCTCGCTTGCCCTGACTGCCTGCGGCGGGGGAAAGAGCTCTATCGTTGGCGATGCGGCGCGAGGTGAAGAGTTATACAATTCTGCAACCTTGGGCGCCAAATCCGCTGAAGGGTGTATAAGCTGCCACGCCTACGACGCTTCCGTTGGAGATGAATCCAAAGCGCCGTTTACTGCCGGCACAGGTACGCGTGCCGAAACCCGGGTACCAGGTATGACGGCCGAGGAATACATTCACGAATCCATCATTACCCCCGACGCTTATGTAGTCGAAAACTATAACGCAGGCGACATGTACCAGAAATGGGGAGAAGATTTGAGCGAGCAACAAATCGCTGATTTGGTTGCCTACCTGCTCACTGAAAAATAAGTCCCGATTTGCTTGTCGCTAAGGACATACATTATGACCAAAGGCCGCTATCACGTTGTCATCCCCGACACGGATTATTATCGCAAGATGGTGAAATGCCAATCTGCATGTCCGGTACAAACCGATGCCCGCGCCTACGTGACAGCGGTGGCGCGGGGCGAGTTGGAGAAGGGCTACCAGATCGCACACGACCCTAACCCACTTTCGACCATCTGTGGGCGCATCTGCGGCGCACCGTGTGAAATTGCCTGCAGGCGCGGCGCGGTCGGCCCGGATTTCGAACCGGTTGCCATCCGCCCTCTGAAGCGCGTGCTGACAGAGCGTTACGGCCCAGAGACTGCCGGGCATTTGCCCGGTGTCTCCGGTGTAGATAGCAATGAGGCCTTGCCGAAACCAATTCGCCCTGCAACCCCTTATGCCGAAGCAAAAGGAGAAGTAACGCTTCCCGGACTGGGTGCAAACACCGATTATTCCCCTGCCGCCTGGTCGCGCGAAAACCTGAAAGCATTGGCCGCCGAGCCGGGGCGCAGACTGGGCAAGATCGCCGTCATCGGTGCCGGACCGGCAGGTTTTACGGTTGCCCACGATCTCGCCTTGCTTGGTCATAAAGTGGTCATCTATGAAGCCGGGCTGAAAACAGGCGGCATGATGCGCTATGGTGTTCCGATTTATCGCGTCGACCAGCAGGCAATGGATATGGAGATTCAAAGTATCCTTGACCTGGGCGTTACAATCCATTTCGAGATGCGCGTCGGCCGGGATATTAGTCTCGCCGGCTTACGCCGCGACTATGATGCAGTTTTCCTCGGCATGGGACTTATGTTAGGCCGTAGCCTGGACATCGAAGGCGCAAAATTGGATGGCGTTATCACTGCTGTCGATCTCCTGCTGAATTACAACCTTGGTTACAAAGTGACGCTCGGCAAACGCGTCATTGTGGTAGGCGGCGGGGATGTGGCCATGGATGCCGCCCGCACTGCCCTGCGCCTGGGACAGGTTACAGCGGAACAAAAGGCCGCCCTGCGTGAAACAGAAAAGAGAAGCGATGAAGCCTCAGACGCAGTCCATGAGGCGCTGGATGTGGCTCGTACCGCCCTGCGCCTGGGCGTGGCCGACGTAAAAATGATCGCGCTCGAATCATGGGAGGAATTGCCGGCTTCCAAATTCGAGATCGAGGAAGCGCTGGAGGAGGGAATTACGATCCAGCCCCGGCTTGGTCCGAATCGCATCCTCGGTGAAAACGGTAAAGTCACCGGGCTGGAAGTGATCGAGGTCGAATCGGTTTTCGATGAGAACCATCGCTTCAATCCGAAGTTCAAACCAAAGACGGAAAGGGTAATGGAGTGCGACACGGTGATCCTCGCCATCGGTCAGGCCGCAGATCTGGGCGCGCTTCTCGACACAAAGGACATCCGCGTTTCGCCGCGCGGCCTGGTGGAGATCGATCCCGAAACGGGACAGACCAGCGCTCCCGATGTTTTTGCCGGTGGCGACCTGGCTTATGGCCCCCGCCTGATCATCCACGCGGTACGCGATGGCCACCTGGCTGCCCTGGGGATTGATGAGAAGGTCCAGGGCCGCTCACTCCAGCGTTCTGTGACGACCCAATGGACAGAGTTGCCGACTCACACCATGCCCTTCGACTGGACGAAACTCGAGCGCGAAAAAGTTCCGGGCTTACCTGTGGAACGACGGACGGGGCTTTCTGTGGTGGAGCAAGGTTATTCCCTGGAACAGGCCTACACACAGGGATTGCGCTGTCTCGAATGCAGTGTCAACACAGTGTTCGATGGATCCAAATGTGTATTATGCAATGGCTGTGTGGACGTTTGTCCATGGAACTGCCTCAAGATCGTATCCATTGATATGGTCACTGGCGACGAAGCGGTAACACAAGTGCTGGAAGCCGCGCGGGAAAGCGGCGCGGTTGCCGCCATGCTCAAAGATGATACGGCGTGTACGCGCTGCGCGCTCTGCGCTGAACGCTGCCCGACCGGTGCAATTACAATGGAGGCCTTCCGTTTCAAGGAAGTGCTCACCTATAGTGGAAAGTGATCAGGAGTCGTTGTGTCTATTTTAAATTCCATAACCAAATCCCGTGTTTGGCGGTCCTTCTTCCGACATGGCTGGCCAAACAATCCGCTGGATCGTTCGCTGGTGATGACCACCAACGTTTTCTTTCACCTTCACCCGGTCAAGGTCAACATCAGAAGTTTGAGGGCCACCTATTCACTGGGTCTTGGAATTCTGACCCTGGTCGCCTTCCTTTCCCTGTCTGGCACCGGTACACTATTGATGTTCTACTATGTTCCGTCTGTTGAACGCGCTTTCCCGGATATTGTTACACTGCAAAACTCTGTTCCCTTCGGCCAACTGCTTCGCAATATGCACCGTTGGGGCGCGCATCTCATGGTGTTGACCTGCGTCCTGCACATGGCGCGCGTCTTCTACACCGGCGCCTACAAGCCGCCGCGTGAATTCAACTGGGTTGTGGGTGTGGTGCTGCTCATCTTGACCCTCGGAGCGAGTTTCACAGGCTACCTGCTACCATGGGATCAACTATCCTACTGGGCCATCACGGTTGGGACAAGCATCGCGTCCTACGAGCCGACCATGGGAGAGACGGTCAAGCGGATTTTGCTGGGCGGGCCCGAGGTCGGGCAGGAATCGCTGACCCGTTTCTATGCCCTGCACATTATGGTGATCCCGGCCCTGCTCGCTTTGCTGATCAGTCTCCACATGTGGAGAGTCAGGAAAGACGGTGGACTGGCCGCGAACGATCTGGAGCGATCGTCCGTTGACGGCAGTCAGCCATAGCCGCATGATTTGGGCATCCGAAATCGAAGATGGAGCAGAACATGGCAGATATGACCCCTGAAAAAGCAGTCTTTCCCAAAGATGGAATCAAAACCTATAATCTTGTCGAAGTTGTTCGCGGCCGCACAACCATGATCGAAAAAGGTCCGGACAATACGATATTCGCTTTTCCCATCGTCGCCATCCTTGAAATGTTGATTACGCTCGGAACGACGGCCGCTCTCGTCGTCTTCTCTTTGATCAAGAACGCGCCGCTTGAAGACCTGGCCAACCCCTTGGTCACGACGGATCCAGCCAAGGCGCCCTGGTATTTCATGGGCCTACAGGAAATGCTAGAACACGCCCATCCGCTTGTATCGGGCGTTATCATGCCTACCTTGATGGTGTTGTTCGTCATGGCGATCCCCTACCTGGACAATTCAAGGATTGGGTCTGGCCTTTGGTTTACCTCCGAGCGCGGCAAACGAATCACACGCTGGACGGCCATTTACACAGTACTGATCATGCCAGCCTACATCGTACTCGACAATTTCTTTCCACCTCGCGAACTCCTGCGCGGCGTGGTCCCGGATGTTATCGTGCAATCGATCCTCCCGGCGGTAATCATGGCAATACTCGTTCTATTACCGGTGCTGGTATTGATGCGCTCGAAGCCAAACGCCCGTGAAGTGATGCTCGTTTTATTTACTGTATTGTTCGTCTCGGCCATCATCTTCACCGTGACAGGTTTTTTCTTCCGCGGTCCCGGTTTCAAGCTCTACTGGCCCTGGGACATGCCGAACGACTATAACCCGTTGAATAATCTCTAGGCTGTTTCGGCCAATGGAAGGAGCTATTCACCATGAGCGCAGACAAGACAAAATCAACCAAAAATCAAATTACACGGCGCGACTTTCTCGGCGTCGTATGGACCGCTTTATCAGTGATTCTAGGCGCGGAGACAGCCGGAGCCGTTTTCAAATTCATTCAGCCGATCAACACCGGCGGATTCGGCGGCGTGGTCAATGCGGGAAAAGTGGATGACTTCCAACGCGGTAGCATTACCCACAACCAGGCCGGGCGCTTCTACCTGGTGCGCATGGAAGACGGCGGTTTCCTGGCCTTGTGGCAGAAATGTACTCACCTGGGATGCAGCGTTCCCTGGGTGGAGGCGGAAAACCAGTTCCATTGCCCGTGTCATGGCTCACTCTATGACCTGGTTGGTGAGGTGACGGGCGGCCCCGCGCCGCGCCCGCTGGATCTGTTCCCGGTGACGATCCAGGATGGACAGGTCTTCGTTGATACTGGTCATCCCATTACGCGGTCTGAGTATGACGCGAGTCAGACGACAAAGGCCTAAATCATGCAAAACGAAAACTACACCAAACTCCAGATCATCGGCATCGTCCTGACAGTCATCCTGATCGCAGCAGTAACGATGGCTTTTGCCAACGAATCGTCCAGGCTCGAAAACGTGACTGCCGCAACCGAGAAAACCAGCCTGCAACGTGGCCGCCAGTTATATGTGGACAATTGTGTCACCTGCCACGGTTCGCGCGGCGAGGGCGGCGTCGGTTCTGTACTGAATGACAGTGTGTTCCTGAAGAAGGCCTCGAATGATATGCTCTTTGCAATCATCAGTACCGGGCGTCCAAACACCGTGATGCCGGCCTGGGGGCAGGTGTATGGCGGCATGTTTACTGATGAAGAGATCCGCGATATTGTGACTTTCATTCGCGCCTGGGAACCCACCGCTCCGATTGTGGAGGCGGATGTCTTTGTACCTGACGCGACGCGCGGCGCGACAACCTATGACGCTGTTTGCTTCAACTGCCACGGCGAGAACGGCAAAGGCATCGATGATGGGGACGGTGGAACCATGCTCGCGATCAACGATCCTGCCCAACTACACAAACATGACGATGCCTGGTATCAGCAGACGATCAATAACGGACGCCCCGCCAAGGGCATGCCCAGTTGGGGTACGGTGCTTTCCGCTAATCAGGCCTCCGACCTGATAGCCTTGATCGGCGCCTGGCGCAATGGTGAGACCGTAGCGCCCAATATCACTGTGGCCCAATTGATCAATTCGGCGTTGTTCTCACTCCAGGAGCAGGATAAGGAAGATGCGTTGTTCTATCTCAAACGCGCCAAGGCGATTGCCTTTGGGGAAGCCCTGGATCGTTTCGAGCCGATCATCAAGGATATCGAAGCCGATAAGACAAGTGTTGCGCTGGGGGACCTTACCAGCCTCTCCGCCGATTGGCCTGTTGGTGACCGGGTGAATGGGGAGACCATTTACGTGGATGCTTGCAAGAGTTGTCACGGCGCAGAAGGCCAGGGCGGCGTGGGGCGCAAACTCAAGCCCAATGTATTCGTCCACGATAGCACCAACGCGGACCTGTTCCAGTTCCTGCTGGTCGGGCGATCCGGAACCGCCATGCGCGGCTTCGACGGGCAACTGTCCGAAAGCCAACTTGCTGACGTGATCGCTTTCCTGCGAACCTGGCAACAGCCATGAGTATAAAATCCAATCGCCCCTCGACCTCCAACACAATGCAATCACTGGGGCGGCGAGTTGATGAGGCATTCGATTTCCACAGGAGCGCCGCCCTACAATGGGTGGAGAGGTTGACGCTTTTCATTGAACGACCCTTTATGTGTATCTGGACTTTGGCCTTGCATGTGCCACCCTGATTCAGGGGATCGTCACCAAATCACGGCTGGTGGCTGGGACTCTCGCTTCCCTCCTGCTCGTTCCGCTTGCGGTCACCTCATTCAACGACTGGGAAAAACGGCCTGCTAAATTTAAAAATCATGCGGCACGCCTTTGATGTGCAGCGCCAAGTGTTCGGGATCGTCCATGTCGCCAGCCCAACCGAGGTTGGCGTCTTTTTTTACGTCCAGTTGGGCGATGTACGGCTTGATGTCGAGCAGGGGCGTGCCGTCGAAGACGTCCAGCCCGCTGACGTGAATCACATTGCCTTCGATGCGTCTGATCCGCACCACGCTCAAGCCGATGGGGTTGGGACGCGCAGGCGAGCGGCTTGCAAAGACGCCCACTTGTAAATCATGAGTCCATGGCGGGGTGATGGTCAGGGATGGAGGGCGGGTCAGTTTGTGAACGTGGAACAGCACATAGATGTAGTTGAACTTGTCGAGCAGATGCAAGCCTTCGGCAAATTCGGGCTTCAACTCGATGGAAAATTCCTGCGCCTCATCTTCGACAGGCTGGTAGGGGGCTTTTTCTGTGTAGGGTGTGTGGATGACGCCGATGTAATCGAAGGTGCAATCCATCATGTACTCCTTGAGATTTTCAGTTTTTGCCGTGCATATCTTCACAAACGATCAAACCGCCTGGATCGTTTTGCGTGCCTCCAGGCAGCGCTGGCAGAGACGCCTGCCGTGTAAATTGACCAGGTGTGATTCAATTACCGGTTCGCCGCAGCCGTCGCATTTCCAGATGGCGGATGTGAGCGGCGGTTCCGGCCAGGCAACCTGGACCCAGCGCATTTCGAACAACGCCTCGTTCGGTAGTTTCAACAGGTGCGAGACGCGCCAGTCCAACAGGTATTGATAGAATGCTGTCTCATCCAGGCTGGCGCGGCCAGCTTGGATCTTTTGCTCGATGGACAGGAAATCTACCGGCACCTCCTGTCCCGCCGGGGCAAGCGTCAGGCACAACCCGTGTTGGTCATTGACCTGGAAAGTGTAGACATGCTTGCCCTCATCCCGAATGGATAGTCGCTGGTTGCCGGGCGTGCAGCCGGTCAACACCTGAATGGCATCCACCGCGGAAGAATTGTTCTCCGCAATCACCCGCAGTTTGGGCAGGGCCAGTTTCACCTCCAGGCGCGAGAGCGCATACTGGGCAGCGCGGTATCCGATGACCAGATCGGGACACAGGTGTCCATGAAAATCGGCAATTTGCTTCAATCGCATCTCGATCAGCATATCCACCTCGCTGTTTGTGATATCCTCTTCGACTAAATAGTGCAATACCCATTGACTGGGGCGGCTGGCTGCAGCCCGGGTTTGGGTATTGCCATGATCCAGGTAAAGGGCAAAGACGCCGTAAGGGGTGCGCACCAGGAATGTGACTGTGGAAGTACTTGAAATATCCGGGTAGGCGCCGATCAGTTCAAGGATTTCGTAAGTACGCCCAAGGCGCTGGAAACTCACCGGCATCTGCAAACGGTTATCCCAATCCACCGAAACAGGCTCCTGGATAGGGATGATATTTTCCTGATAGATTTGCCGAAAGACCGGCGCGTTACGAACTCCGATGGATATGTGTGTAGCTGACACTAAGATTCCCCTCGGCGTGTTGCTATCAGGCAGGCATATTGTTCACTCTTTTTCCCCGAGGCCGCCAGATCGAAGAAGTTTTCCAGTTTTTCCACCTGGAAGCCAGCCGATTCGATCAGGTTTTTCCATGTTGGAGCGTCGAAATCGCTCGAAAGCGGCTCGATGGAGATTAGCCGCCCGCCAGGAATTATCACCCTGGCAATCTCGCCCAAAATGGGTGTGGCCGGCACATCGGGCGCATCGTGGTGCAACACCCAGCCAATGACAACGCTGTTGAAGGACTGGGCGGGAAACCCGAGCGACTGTCCCAGGCAGCGCGCGGAACGGGCAAGACCATTCCGTCGGAGCAATTGACAACCCAGGTTCGACGGTTCAGCGTACACTGCTTGGAGATCAAATTCTTCGTAAAGGAAACCAAACCGCCCCCACCCCGCGCCCACATCCAAAAGCGGGCTGGCGCAACGGGACAGTTCGCGGCGCAACAAGTCCACTTCGGTTTTTTCTGCCTGGCTCTCGATGACTGCATCACGCAGGGCAAAGTCAACGTACTCTTGCACGGCGCTTTCCCAATCCTTACCGTGGTTGCGCATCACCGTGCAGACCCAGTAGGCGTAAGCCGTGATGGTGTTTTCCAAATCGAAATCGGCTGGAAAGCGACCTGCCAAGCGGTTGCGCAGTTCGACCCGCGTCGCATCATACAAAGTCAGTTCGTCATTCACTCTTGCGCCTCCCACAAGCACACGACTTTTTTCCCGGCTCGCATCGCGCCGCGGATTTTCTCCATGTGGCGCAGGGTGGCGAGTTCCCGCTCCAATTCGGGCAATTTCATCTGGAGCCTTTCAGCAATGACATTTGCCTCTATCCCGCCTGTCTCTTGCAAAACCCGAAGGATGGCAGCCTGGGACTCGCTCAAACCCGAATAACTCTCGTCCATTTTGGTCAAAGTGTGCGCGCTGCGCACCGCCCATGGATCGCAGGCGCGGGCAGGCGAGAGGGCGTGCATGGTACACTCTTCGCAAAGGGTTTGCCCGAAGTGATTCATCTCTTCCCCAGGCGGGATCGGTTCGCCGCAACGGTCACAATTCATTAGGATGCCTTCTGCCTGCACTGCGCGCAACGACCAAACAAGATCAGGTGGTTGGTCATCACTTCAAATTCGTACTGCTTTGCCATGCTCCTGAACAAGGCTTGTATGGCGGTATTGTTGATTGTTGTCACCTTACCGCAATCCTGGCAGATGAGATGGTGGTGATGCTCGCCGCCCACGATTTCGTAAACAGCCGCCCCTACTCCCATATCTGAAACCGAGACCTTGCCGGCATGGGTCATGCGCTCAAGAGCGCGGTAGACCGTTGACTGGTTGACAGCAGGCAGGCGCGGTTTGATCTGGTGATAGACATCCTGCGCGGTGAAGTGGGCTTCCTCAGTAGAGTGCCGGGCAAAGAGTTCCAGAATCAATTGTTCGACAGAACTGGATTTCATGAACAAACTCCACAAAAGGCAATCTCGACGAAGTGTGCAAATTATTGCATTTGCAATAATTTCCATCATTATAGCACCCTTTTTGATTTATTGTTTTCTTCTTTCATTGCAAAGGTTCTTCAATCAGCAACTTGTTGGGCAAGGAAGGAAAAAAATTCCCCCTTTCCGCAGGGAAGGGGGGAACATTTACAGAGATTTGGTTGGTCTATGCCGGCACTCCATCCAATTGCGCCTTGGCGTGGGCGTAGCCCTTGTCCATAGCCTCGAAGTTATTCGGAATCAACTTTTGGTGCTTGGCGGGCAAGTGCGCCTGGAGCGCCGCCTTGACATCGTCCAACTTCAGTTCATCGAATCGGGCCAGCAGTGCGCCCACCATGACCATGTTGAGCAGGCGCCGGTCGCCGGTTGCTTCGGCGATTTCGTTTCCGGGTACGTATAGGACAGTAATGTCATTGCGCCTGGCTTTGCGGTCCACCATCGATTCGTTCACCACCAACACCCCACCAAGCTGCACCAACGATTCGTACTTGTCGAACGAGGGCAGGTTGAGAGCGATCACCGCCGGGGGGTGTTGCACCAGCGGCGAACCGATCTCCTCGTCCGCGATCACAACCGTACAATTGGCCGTGCCGCCGCGCATTTCGGGGCCGTAAGAGGGAATCCAGGTCACTTCGTGGCCGGTATCCATGGCGGCATACGTCAAAACCTGACCGGCAAACAACACGCCCTGCCCGCCAAAACCGGCGATGAGAATTTCTTTTTGCATGATGCTCCTTAGTGCAGGGAGTAGATATTAGAGATTAGAGAACAGCGACTACTCTCTCTTCTCTACTTTCTACTCACTATCTTATCTCCGCTACCTGTGGGGCGACTTTGTAATCGCCCAGCGGGTATGCCGGAACCATGTGCTCTTCCACCCACTTGAGCGCTTCGAGCGGCGAAATACCCCAGTTGGTCGGGCAGGTGGACAGGAGTTCCACCATCGAGAAGCCCAACCCATGCGCCTGCGTCTCGAAGGCCAGGCGAATGGCTTTCTTTGCCTTGCGGATGTTTCCAGGGTCGTGCAGGGAACGGCGCACGATATAACCAGCTCCGTCCATGTTCGATAGGATCTCTGCCATGCGGATGGGGAAGCCTTGTGTCTCCACGTCGCGGCCCAACGGCGAAGAGGTCGTCTTCATGCCGGGCAGGGAGGTAGGCGCCATCTGGCCGCCCGTCATGCCGTAAATGGCGTTGTTGATGAAAACAACGGTGATGTTCTCCCCGCGCGCGGCGGCGTGCATGATCTCGGCCATGCCAATGGAAGCCAGGTCGCCGTCGCCCTGGTAGGTGAACACGATACGGTCCGGCAGCACACGTTTGATGCCGGTCGCCATCGCCGGGGCGCGCCCATGCGCGGCTTCTACGAAGTCGCAATCGAAATAGTTATAAGCAAAGACCGAGCATCCCACCGGGGCAACACCGATGGTGCGCTCGGTCAGGTTCATTTCGTCCAGTACTTCGGCGATCAGGCGGTGCGCCACGCCATGCGTGCAGCCAGGGCAATAGTGGGTGGGGGATTTGGTAAACGCCTCAGGACGGCTGTAAACGATATTTTCGGGTTTGACAAAAGTTTCCATCGCTCACCTCTATTTGACGACTGCGGTCATGCGCTCGAACCAGGCGTGACGCGGATCCGCTTCGACTCTAAGCCTCGAAGTTGCCACCCGTTTAATTTCATTCAGGATCTCATCCGGGAAGGGTACCACGCCCCCCGGCCGGCCGTAGAACTCCACCGGCGCGCGTCCTTTGGTGGCAAGTTGCACGTCGTTGAGCATTTGCCCCATATTCATCTCGACCACCAGGAAGGCTTGCGCGCGCTGCGAGAGTTCGTCCAAGACCGCGTACGGGAATGGGCTGACCGTCACCGGGCGCAGCAGGCCGACTTTGATGCCCTGCTGCCGGGCAGCGCGCACCGCCGAGAGCGCCACGCGCCCGGCCGTCCCGAAACCGACCACGACAAAGTCGGCGTCGTCCAACAAATATTCCTTGTAACGAACTTCGTTTTCCTGCACTTCCTTCCAGCGCTTGAACATGCGCAGGTTGGCGATTTCTTCTTCATTTGGGTCGATGTAGATCGAACTGAGAATGCGGCGTTCACGGCCGATCGCGCCGTTGGTAGCCCACTCCCAATCTTTGCGTGTCACGGGTTGCATTTCGGGCAGTTCGGCAGGTTCCATCATCTGGCCGATCGATCCGTCGGCGATGACCATGCACAGGGTGCGGTAGCGTTCCGCCAGGTCGAAGGAAAGAACGGTCATGTCGATGGCTTCCTGCACGGTCGAGGGGGCCAGTACGATCGGGTTGTAGTCCCCATGACCGCCGCCATGTACGGCCTGGTTGTAGTCGCCTTGCGCCGGGGCAATGTTGCCCAGACCCGGCCCGCCGCGCATCACGTTGACCAATACGACCGGGATCTCTGTCCCCATGATGTAGGAGATGCCCTCCATCATCAATGATACACCGGGGCTGGATGATGTGCTCATCACCCGCGCCCCGGTGCATGCTGCGCCGTAGACCATGTTGATTGCCGCTACCTCGCTCTCGGCCTGGACGAATGCGCGGCCAAGTTCGGGTAAGCGGCGGGAGAGATGTTCGAGTATCTCCGTCTGTGGGGTGATCGGGTAGCCAAAGTAGCCTTCCAGCCCAGCGCGGATTGCTGCTTCGGCAATGGCCTGGTTGCCTTTGAGGAGTTCACGCGCCATGCCTGCCTCCTATACCGCCGCCGGGACGGCTTTGGTAATTTCTCGGTAGACCGTAATGGCTGCGTCTGGGCACACCAGTGCGCAGATGGCGCAGCCTGTACAACCATCCTTGTAGATATGGGCCGGATGGTAGCCCTTGGGCGTCAAGCGTTCCATGTCCAGCGCCAGTACTTCCTGGGGGCAGGCGCTGACACACAGTTCGCACCCTTTGCAGTAGGTATCAGATACTTCGATCCAACCTTTTGCGGGCATTCAGTTCTCCTTTTCGAGAAGTTCAATGGGCTTATCAGCCAATTTTTACCTATTATCACCCCTTTTGCTCTGGGGTGGTAGTGCCAAGCGTCATACCTTGAAGTATACATCTTTCCCTTATGATCGGGCAGTTTGTTTGTCCAAATACAGGACTTCCAGGGCTATTTTTTCACTGATCTGGTTGCTTGGCGAGGTGACGAATTCCCAGAAGGCGGTCTGCGCGATAGTGGACGGTTGCAGCATATTTCTTCCAATGTAGATGTCCTGGTGGAGATGCTCGCTCAACCCTTCGACCTGGATCGTGGCGACCCTTTCGTAGACCAGGCGTGACACCACTACCTCGGATACGAAAGCAACTCCCAGCCCCTCTTGTACCGCTAGCGCAATCGCTTCCGCGTTGCTGAGCGTCAGGATGGGTTGCAGATCCTCGATGTGCATCCCGGCCCTCTCCAGTCCTTGTTTGACAACGCCATACGTCCCGGAGCCTGCTTCCCGCGAAATAAGGCGTGCATTGGGCAGGTCGTCCAGGTGGGCAATGCCGGTCCTTGCCCAGGGATGCTCCAATGGCGCGATCAGGACGATCCGGTCTTCGAACAACTTGTAGAATTCGCAATCCTTATCGAATTCATGCGTGCTTGCCAACGCCAGATGGACCTTTCCCTGTGACAATTGCCTGAGCGCTTCTTGCCGCGAATGGACCTGGCAGGAGGCCTGCACTTGCGGGTAGCGCATGATGAATTTGGAAAGCAGTTTCGGCAGGATGTATTTGCCGGGGGTGGTGCTGCAACCGACGTGCAACAGGCCATGCACTTCGCCTTTCAGGTTGACCATCACTTCTTGGGCATGCATTGCCATGGAAACCATCTTCTCGGCCAGCGGCAGGAGTATAACCCCTGCTTCTGTCAGGCACAACCGCCGCCCTGAGCGGACGAACAATTCGGTTCCGAATTGCTGCTCCAGGGCCTGGATATGCTGGCTTACGCTTGGTTGGGTCATGTGTAAGCGCTTGGCGGCCAGGGAAAAATTCAAAGTCTCCGCTGCGATCAGGAAGACGCGCAAACGATGGGTATCTAACATGATCACTCCTTATATAGCATACAACATAAGCAACCCTTATATTTATACATAGGAAAATCTTTCTTAGCATGTGATATTTATCACTTTTATTTATGACGCAAAGCCCGTTAAACTTGTGAATAAAGGTGCAAAGAAAAAGGAGGCAGATGGTAATGCGTAGATTTTGGCCCATTCTTGTTGCCATTCTGGCGCTGTTCTTGGCTGGATGCCAGGCAACAGCGACGGAAGAGCCGGTTCCAACAGCAACGGAAGTGTTGCCCACAGCAGAGCCCACCGAAGAAGTAGTGGCCGAAGTGGATACTTGCCTTTCCTGCCACACGGACAAAGAGCAGTTGATCGCTACCGCAAAACCCGAAGAGGCCGCAGAATCAGAGTCCAAGGGGGTTGGCTGAGGCGGCGATGTGGCTCCGTTGGAGCCATGGGAGAAAGTGCTCGTTCTGCAGGAAGAGTTCTTCGGCGATGTGCATGGGCAGATCGAATGCGCATTTTGTCACGGCGGCGTACCGCAGGAGTCTGACAAGGATGCTGCGCACACTGGCTTGATCGCCAATCCCGGCGCAGGCGAGGCGAACATTTGCGAAACCTGCCACGCGGATACGAACCACGCCTTCGATGCCAGCCTGCACGCTACCCAAGGAGGATACTGGACCGCGCTCGATGCTCGCTCTGCGCCCGAAGACCATGCAACCCTGGCCACAATGTTTGGAAACCATTGCGCCTCCTGTCACACCACTTGCGGCGACTGTCACATCAGCCAGCCGAATTCGGTCGGCGGCGGCTTTATCAATGGGCATGTTGTTGAAAAGACGCCATCCATGACGCGCAACTGTACCGCCTGCCATGGCAGCCGCGTAGGCAGCGAATACCTGGGCAAGCACGAGGATATTCCGGGCGATGTCCACTTCCGCACCGGGCGGATGAACTGTGTGGACTGCCACGCTGGCGCGGATATGCACGATTCTACGCAAGCCTGCATCGAATGCCACAACACGCCGGAAGAAGCCGCCCTGGTCAGCAGCGCCAACCGTTATGCCGGGGCGCAGATCCCGTCCTGCGAGTCCTGCCACGAAGCGGTTGGGGCAGCGGGCGATTCCAACCCGCAGCACACCCTGCATAAGGACAAACTGTCCTGCCAGGTCTGCCACTCGGTATCTTACACCAGTTGCGATGGCTGCCACGTTGCGATCAGCGAAAAGACCGGCAACCCGTTCTTCGAGACCCAGGCTACTTATATGACTTTCTTCATCGGGCGTAACCCGGACCCGAATTACCACCGCCCGTATGAGTATGTCACTGTGCGGCATATCCCGGTCGATACACAGAGTTACGCCTTCTATGGCGATAACCTGTTGCAAAACTTCGATGCCCTGCCGACCTGGGCCTACGCGACCCCGCACAATATCCAGCGCAAAACCCCGCAGAATGGATCATGCAACAATTGTCATGGCAATGCGGATATCTTCCTGACCTCTGACAAGGTTGCCCCTGCGGAAGTAAATGCCAACCTGAACGTGATCGTTCCTCAAGTTCCCGCTCCGAAATAAGCGGTAATTCTCACAAACCCAAACTAAGGAGAAGAAAGAATGTCCAAAAAGTTGTACCTCCCGCTCGTGTTGCTGATGCTCTTCAGCATGTTGTTAAGCGCCTGTGGTTCCCCGGCGCCTGCCGAACCTGTGGTGGAAGAAGCGCCCCCTGCTGCCACCGAGGAAGTGGTGGTCGAAGAGCCCGCGCTGGACCTGGATGCGGCATTAGCCTCGTTCTGGGCCTCTGTGCCGGCCGATAAGGCCTACGGTTCGGTGAAAGCCGCCAGCCTCAGCGAAGAGTTGGCCGACAAGCCGCCCTTCCTGCTGGATGTGCGCGAGACTGCCGAGATCGAATCCGCCGGTTACATCGAGGGCGCGGTTCATCTCCCCATCCGCGAACTGCTCCAGAACCTGGACAAGTTGCCCGGCCTGGACGAACCCATCGTGATCTACTGCGCTTCCGGCCACCGCGGCGCGTTTGGCATGATGGCGCTCAAGATGTTGGGCTATACCAATGTCCGCAACCTGGCTGGCGGTTTTGGCGCCTGGGCCAAGGCTGAGTTGCCCGTTGTCCAGGGCGCGCCGGCCGCTCCCGAAGCGGTCAGCAGCCCCATCGTCGCGGATGAAGCGTTGTTCACCGTCCTGAACGATTTCCTGACCAACCTGCCCGAAGGCTTCTACAGCGTCAAGGCCGATGCGCTCAATTCCGAACTGGCCGAAGCGGACGCCCCCGCGCTGATCGATGTCCGTTCCCAGGACGAATGGGACAAGGACGGCTACATCGAAGGCGCTACCCTGGTCGAATTCCCCGCCTTCTTGGACAGCATGGACAAGTTGCCGGCCGACAAAGACGCGAAGATCGTCGTCTACTGCGGCTCTGGTCATCGCGGCGCTATGGCCGAAATGGCGATGTACCTGATGGGCTATACCAACGTCCGCAACCTGGGCGGCGGTTTGGGCGCATGGAAAGCCGGCGGCTTCCCGGTCGCCGGGGTGGTGGATTGGCCGACCGTCTTTGGCGAGTTCGTCGCTTCCCTCAATGGCGACAATCACTACTATAGCATTACCGCGGCCAGCCTGAACGAAATGCTGGCCGGCGATCCGCCTTTCCTGCTGGATGTGCGCGAGACGTCCGAGATCGAAGCAAACGGCTATATCGAAGGCTCCGTCAATATCCCCATCCGCGACCTGCTCAAAAACCTGGACAAGTTGCCTGCGCAAGACCAGAAGATCGTCATCTATTGCGCTTCCGGCCATCGCGGCGCGTTGGGCATGGTAGCCCTGCGCATGTTGGGTTACACGGACGTGGAAAACCTGGGCGGCGGCATGGGCGGTTGGCTGAAAGCCGAACTGCCTGCGGTCACTGGCAGCCTGCCCGAAGCCCCTGTTGCCGGCGCCGCTCCCGAAGTGGATGCAGCCCGCCTGGCGGCCCTGGATGCGTACCTGGGCGGCCTGCCCGAAGGTTTCTACAGCGTCAAGGCTGCTGACCTGAACGCTGAACTGGGGACCGATACCAAGCCCGCCATCGTGGACGTCCGCAGCGCGGAAGAGACCGCTGCTGACGGCTATATCGAAGGCGCTCTGTTGCTCCCGATTGGCGACCTGCCCGCCAGCCTCGACCAGTTGCCCGCCGACAAGGCCGCCCCGATTGTGACCGTTTGCAAGTCCGGCCATCGCGGCGCAATCGCCATGATGTACCTGCAATTCCTGGGCTACACCGGCGTCCGCAACCTGGGCGGCGGCTTCGGCGCCTGGGTTGCTGCTGAACTGCCGGTCGTGAAGTAGAACCTGATCACTTCCCTAACAAGCATGGCTTACGCCTGAACCCAGGGAGGGAATGAGGGCGAAAATCGAGCCAAAGGCGAGAAAAAGCAAGACGTAAGCGATCAAGTGGAGCCGAGACCACATCCCGGCTCCACTTTCCTGTCACACTTAGCCCGCCTTCTTGCGCGCCGGCGGCCTGGCCGGCTTGACGCCGAAACTCTCCAGCGCCTCGCTCTTGGCCCCATACTTGCCCTTCAACATGGCGCGGATGCGGCTCTCCAGCGCCTCCAGTTTGGCCTGCTTGGCCGCCAACTGCGCCGTCGCCTGCTGGGTGCGCGCCTTGAGCGCCTCCTGCTGCTCGTCCAGGCTGCGCGCCTCGTCCAGCAGGGCCTTCAGCGCGGCGTGATCCTCGGCCAGGAAATCCAACTCCCCGGCCCTGGCCTCCAGCCCGGCGCTCAATTGCCCCAGGCGCAACAACAGATCGGAAAAGGAACCTTTTGGCATATCGACCTCCATATTTTGGATTTGCTGAACTTGTCTTCGGCTGCCCGGATGCGGGCGCCGGTCATCCACGCTGGACAATCTCTCGCCGCTCTTGGGGGGACCTTCCCCCCGTTTTGGGGGACGCTTCCCCTCTTTAGGGGAAGCCTGCTCCCGTTTTGGGGAACGCCTCCCCTCTTTGGGGGAACCTTCCCCCCACTTTGGGGAACGCTTCCCCTCTTTTGGGGGACCTTCCCCCCGTTTTGGGGAACGCCTCCCCTCTTTGGGGGAACCTTCCCCCCACTTTGGGGAACGCCTCCCCTCTTTGGGGGGACCTTCCCCCCACTTTGGGGAACGCTTCCCCTCCCTGGGGGAAGCCTGCCCCCGTTTTGGGGAACGCCTCTTGCAAGATCGAGCCGCGCAGTTCCCTGCGTAATACCTCCGGCGCGACCAGCATTACTCCGTGCTCATTTTATCATACGCGACCCTCCCGGCCGCCTCCCGCGCGACCAAACTTGCCCAAACCCGCTGCGCAGGAAGCGACCGGCAACAGCCGGCTGCGGAGGCCGGACGGTCAATCGTTGGCGCAGGCCAGGACGTGCGCCCCACAGGGGTAGACCATGCGACAGTAAACAACTAAACTACTTCAACCACCTTTAATCTAGATCCTTGCCAAGCCTTATCCAATATCAATTGTGCTATTCGATTGGAGATGAGTATTTCGCGAAATGCAATATAACCTGATCCAAACCACTCAGAAGTTAACATAAAATCAAGGCCAGACAATAGTGCATTGCGATTTATTTGCATAGCACCCTTCATATGTGGATAATACTTTACAGTCCCACAAGTAGGACATTTTACAGATTGAAGCTCTTCACCAACTATAAGGCCAGGGTGTGCAATATTAGGTACATATAGTTGTTTTACCTTGGAGGAAGGCTGCTCTGATTTATGCAATAGGACATCCCAGGCTTCGTAACCTTTTGCTCCGATTGCGCCTAAGCTCTCAAATACTTCACTCGTACAAAAGATTTCGCCGCACCAAATGAGTGACATGAACGATTTTTTACCAAGGTTAGGCTCCTTTATTATTCTCATATTGCTTATCTGTTGACGTAAAGCACAACTAGAGCAGATAATTTCAAAAGAGAGCTGCTTTAGTGGCCAATGCAATTTTGGCTGTGGATAACCTTGCTCAAAAGTCGGCACAAGCCGCAACCATTCGGCATTACGGACTTCTTTGTCTTCAAAGAAAGTATCTGCTATGTCAGATGCTCCATAAGTTGCAATCAGCTTTGATATTTCTGTCCAATATGGATCGGACTCAGCAATATCAAAAAAGATTAACTTACTTTTACCGCCTGGCAATTCTTGAGACTTATATCGAATACCAATACTTGTGATAGTATTGTAAAATATTGCATCTTTGCCAGAATTTATAGCAATTCTATGCCAAATTTCCACAGTAACTCTCCTTATTGTCCGAAGATAGTTGTTTTTGCTGCATCTAGCAAGGCCGGATAATCTACATAGATTCTTTGGGCTGCTTCCCAAACTTGTTGTGCATTTACACTCCCTGTTCTTATTGGATTACTGCTGTTAATGTATCCAATCGTATTGCGCCAAGCATTAGTAAATAATTGGTGTTCTTTTGGTGTCACGGCCACGCTCAAAAAACGATTGACTTGAGCAGAGGTCCTGCCTCATTGGTCATAACTTAAGCGGTTGACATGGCGAGAGTGGGTAACTGTTTCTTGCGAAGGCGTTTGACCACACCCAGGTCTTGGTTTTCCGGTGCGGACAAATACTTGATGGGGTCGGTGGCTTCG
>JBMOMP010000056.1:0-12505 GCA_049323115.1 Chloroflexota bacterium | reverse complement strand
ACCGGCTGGCTGCTGGACAACCTGACGCAGATGAAACACAGCACCGGCGAACCGCTGGCGCGCATCTACGGGCCAACCACGACCGAAGGGCGCGGCGGCGCGATCACGGTCAATTTTTTCAACCGGGATGGCTTTCCCATCGACCACCGCGACATCGAAAAAGCCGCCAACCAGGTCAACATCTCGCTGCGGACCGGCTGCTTCTGCAACCCCGGCGCGGGCGAGATCGCGCTCGGCATCTCCAGCATGGAACTGGCGGCCTGTTTCTCCATGCCCGGCAAGGAACAGCGCCTGTCGCTGGACGATTTCCGCCTGTGCATCGACGGCAAGGCCAGCGGCGCGGTGCGTATTTCGGTCGGCATGGTCACAAACTTCGACGATGCGCAGGCCTTTTTGTCGTTTGCAAGGAGGTTGCTGCAATAGTCCAGAGGACATCCTGAGGAGGTAACGCCGCATTTGGGCATGGCCCTACCCGATCACCGGAAGTTGAACTCCTCATAATGGATATGCCCCGCCGGTATGCCCAGCGTGCGGAACTGCGCGGCAAAGGGCTGCACCATACCGAGCGGCCCGCACATGTAGACGTGGCGCTGGCTGATGTCCCCCCCAACCTGCTTGCGGATCTCGTCCACCGTCAGCGCGCCGTCTTCGAGCGAGAAGCGCGTGTGTGGGCGGAAGGACGGGTCGCTGCTGCCGGCCGCCATGATCTCGTCCAGGAAGAGCGCCTCCTCGCGCGTGCGCACGGTGTAGAAGAAGTCCACCTGGCGGTCGAGTTTGCCGTTGGCGTCCCGCAGGAAGGACAGGAAGGGCGTCACGCCGATCCCGCCCGCGATCCAGACCTGTTCCTGTCCGCCGCGCTTGTAGTCGAACAGGCCGTATGCGCCCTCGACCGTGGCCCCCGCGCCGGGCGCGAGCGCCTGGTACAGGTGACGGGTCCAATCGCCGCAGGCTTTGATCGTCAGGCGCAAGGTCCCCTCGCCGGGCGCGCTGCTGATGGTGAACGGATGCGGCTCGGCCAGCGTCTTATCGGAGTCAAAGCGGACGAAGAGGAACTGTCCGGGGCGGTGGAGCAGGCCGCGGCTGCGCGGGCGAAGCGTCACTTCCGCCGTATTGCCGTTCAGGCGGCGCACGCCGTCCACCACATAGGGCAAGCGCTTCTTCGAGAGTCCGCTGAAGAATTCGGTGTACAGGTATGAGGCCAGCCCGATGAGGAAGACCGTCTGCACCCAGGTAAAAGCGACCAGCGCGGAGAGGGAATGGACGAAGAAGGTATGGAAGAAGCCCAGCGCGTAGAAAATTCCCATGAAGCGGTGTACCCTGCGCCAGCCGTCGTAGGAGGCGTTGGTGAGACGGCTCAAGAGCGGGATGCGCGGCGCCAGCGTGACCAGCGCCAGCGTCACGATGCCCAGAAAGGCGGTCATCGCCATGTAGTTGCCCAGCCGCCAAACAGCGCTGATCGGCACGATGAGAACGTGCAGGAAGAGCAACAGGAAGGCGCTCACGGCCGCCCGGCGGTGCGCCCCGTACATTTTGTCCAGCCCGCCGAAGAAGGCTTCGGCCCACTTGGGGCGCGTGGACAGGAAGAGCGAACAGGCCATCAGGATGATGACGGTGGAGCCGAGGATTTCCCCGGCCCAGGCGCGCGCGAAATTCTCGCGTCCATCGTCCACCGGCGGGAAGGCCAGCCAGATGACCAAATTCAGGACAACCAGCGCCAGGATGGCGAAGTTGCCCAGGCTGCGTTTCATGCTGCATCTTCTCCAACGGCCGATCCATAGGACTGCAAAGCCGTATCCATATCGGTGTAGACCTCGAAGAATTGCTTGAAGCCGGTCGTGTCCAGCACTTCATCCACTTCCGGCGAGGGCTTGAACAGTTTTACATGCTCCTGGAGGCCGATCTCGCGGTCCAGTTGTTTGTGCTTCCCCCACGCACCCCCCGTGCTGACGCTTTCCCCGCGAAACATTTTCGTCAGCATGTGCAGCGCGGCCAAGCCGGCGCTGCTGATGTAGGTCAAGCCGGCCAGGTCCAATAACAGGTCGCGCACGCCAGCCTCGTGGAGTTGCCGCGCGGCAGCGATCAACTCATGGAAATTGGACGTGTCCAATGTCCCTGTCAATTGTATGACGGTAACGGGAACGCGCCCGTTGGCCTGGGAAATGTCGATCTCCATTTTCTCTCCTAGAGCAAATGCAGACAAAACTCATCGTATTATACGCGCTTTTCCGGTCGCGCCGACGGTCCCTTCGACTTCCCCTCCAGACGCGCCAGGCGGTGTTCCAGTTCGGCCTGCCAGTGCGCGCGGGCGTAGGGCGGCAGATTCCCCGAGGCGACCAGTCCCAGCGCAGATCCCGCCCAGCGCCGGGCAGCGGGGATGTCGCGGCGGCGGTGCTCGTGGAACTTCGCCAGTTCGACGTGGGCGTAGACGTGACCCTGCGCGGCGGCCTGCTCCCACCAGCCGACGGCCTGTTCCAAGTCCCCGCGCCTCTTTTGCAGGACCGAGAGCCTGCGCACCGCTTCCCAGAAATCATCTTCCTCGAGAGCCATCTCCAGCCCCCGCTCGTACAGGCGGGCGGCCGTGTCGAAGCGCCGCAGATCTTCGTGCAACTTGGCCAGCGCGATCACGTCCAGTCCATGCTGGATGCGCCCATCGAACGGACCGTGCAGCAAGGCGGCGGCGTGCGCCAGCAGGGCAGCCAGCGCTACCACGTCCATGGCGTTGTGGTAGAACACGCCTTCGAGAGGAGCCGCGTCGCCGGTGCGCAGGTAGTCGAAGTACAGCCAGGGAATCTCGTAGCCGGGCACTTCCTGGCTGCTGCGCGGCGCGCCCAGCACGTGCTCTTCGATATATTTGAGCGTACGCGAGGGCAAACGGTCGCGCCACAGGCGGCGCGCCAGCGGCAGCAGGTCTACGTGGGCGAAATCGCCGAAGGGACAGGGGATGTCGTGCAGGGTGTAGCGGGTGCGCAACAAGGGCGCGTCGAAGGCCTTGCCGTTGTAAGTGACCAGCGCCGCGCAGGGCGCCAGGAAACCGGCCAGGGCCTCGAGCAGGGCCGCCTCCTCACCGGGGTCGCGCATGAAGAACTGGAGCAGGCGGAAGGTGCGTCCCGAAGCGCCCGTCTCGAAGCGCCCGACTCCCACCAGGAAGGCGTACGTCCCCGTGCCGCCTGCCATGCCGGAGGTCTCGGTATCCAGGAAGGCGAAGGTCTCCAGGGGCATATCGGGCAGGCGAGGTTCCTTTGCCCATTCGGACAGCAGGCCGAGGGGAGCGTCGCTGGCAAGCGGCGCGCGCCCGTGCCGGTAGTCTGCGCCGTAGGTCTCCTCGTGGACGAACACCTCGCCGCGCGCGGTGGGGACGAAGCGCCCAGCCAGCCCGGCCAGCCCCTCGCCGGGGTCGTTCTTCTTGCGCGGGGCAGGCAGGTCGAGCGCACCGACTTTGACGCCCAGGGCTTTGAGTTTGTCCTGCAGGGAGGCTTTGGGAACGGGATCGGTCATGTCCCTGATTATAACCACGCAGGCAAGAATTTTCTTGTACTTTATTTAACTTTCTTTATAAGACCCGCTTGTCTGGTCAATTGGCGTTATATTCTGCATGTCTAATCCTGTTTCATATAAATATTGTAAAACTTGTTTAAAAATAAAATTAAAAACTTAATTAGAAAATCGAATAAACATACCTTGACATTTCGAATTATTAATGTAATATTAATTCGACTTAACAATTTTGTAAGGTCGCCGGGCGGGGAATCCATGCGGTCTGCGCCAAAGGGCAGGGTTTTCTGGCGAGGCCGGACGACTCACTGATTTGATCAGTACGCTGCGCGTACACAATGCCTGCCGGGAGAGGCGCATTGGATTCGCGCTTTTCGCTTTCCTGCAAAATTCGACTTCGGGAGTGACACATGCAAACAAACCTTTTCTCACGTTGGACAACGCGACTCATCGCTGCACTGATGATCGCCCTGCTGGCGCTGGCGGCCATGCCAGCCCTACCTGCCCAAGCCGGGCCATTGGAAGTCATCTCGACCATTGCCATTGACGTTGGCACGGCGCAAAGCAAGACTACCGGCACAACCCTGACGATTACGACGACCTCCGCGGTAACGGCTGGGGACGATATCATCGTTACTTTTGTAATGGACAATGCGGCTGGAACGGTGAGCGTATCCGACTCGGTTGGCAACACCTATACCTCTTATGCCGATGTGACCAACGCAAATGGTGTACGCACGGTTATTTTTGCTGCTTTTCATGTTACCGCGCTGCCCAATGGAAGTACAATTACTATTGCTCACCCAAGTGTGACTGCGCGTGCTGCAACCGCTGGCAATTTTCGCGGCCTGGCGCCCTCAGGAGTATTCGACCGTTCAAGCACCGGTACGGGCCATAGCGCAGATCCATCTTCAGGGGCAACCGCGCTAACCAATCAAGCCGATGAACTGCTGATTGGTGCAATTGGAACGGAGGGACCATCCGGCGATAATGCAGGAGCTTGGCAAAACTCTTTCATCGCCGGTCCGCGCGTGGGCACGATAGGCAGCCCAGCTGCCAGCAATATCACAATATCAATGGGGTATCGTATCGTCAATGCAACAGGAACCTATACGGTAGCAAAAACAGGTATCGCCATTCGAGATTGGGCAGCGGCAATTGCCACTTTCAGAATGGACATCAGTGTCCCCACGGTAATAATCGACCAGGCGGCAGGTCAGCCTGACCCAACAACCGTCTCTCCTATCAATTTCACTATAACGTTCAGTGAGCGCGTTACTGGCTTTGCAACAGGCGATGTAAGTTTTGCTGGCAGTACGGCAGGCGGCACCCTGGTAGGTACTGTGACAGAGATTGCTCCCAACGATGGCACCACCTACAATGTGGCAGTCACTGGCATGACGAGCAGCGGTACGGTCATGGCATCCATTCCGACAGGGAGGGCGACCGATATTGGAGGCAACAACAACACGGCCTCCACTAGTGTAGACAACACCGTTACGTACAACGTTATCGCCCCTCCTAACATTACCAGTGTCCCCCCTGCCGGCGGTACGGTGAACAACGCATATTCACACACGTATACAGCCACCGGCACAGCACCAATTATGTTCTCGCTGACTGCGGGTGGTTTTCCTCCTGGCCTTTCTTTGACTCCTGCTGGCGTCCTTTCTGGAACACCCACAACGGCTGGCACGTATACTGGTACGGTCACGGCGACCAATGGCATTGCGCCGGATGACACCCAAGATTTTTCCATTTTCGTCAGTAGCGCAAATACAACTACAACGATTGTCAATCATGCGCCCGACCCTTCTGTGGTAGGAGAAGCGGTTACAGTAACCTTTACGGTGACCGGGCAATTTGGCAACACCCCCACAGTGCCAACCGGGGATGTCGAGGTGACAGATGGTGTAGATTCCTGCACCGGAACGGTCGCGGCTGGAAGTTGTGACATCACCCTCACCACCGCTGGCAGCCGCACCTTGACCGCCACTTACGCTGGCGACGCGGACTTCAGCGGCTCCACTTCCGCAGGCGAAACGCACACGGTCAATTCCAGTCCGGCCTTCCTGTCAGCCGACAACACCACCTTCACCGTCGGCAGCGTCAGCATCTTCACCATCAACGCCAGCGGGTATCCTGCCCCGGCCATCAGCCATACCAGCGGCGCCCTGCCGACCGGCATCCTCTTCACGCCCGGTGTAGGCAGCGCCACCCTGAGCGGCACGCCCGATCCCGGCACGGCCGGCGTCTACACGCTGACCTTCGAAGCCGCCAACGGAATCCTGCCAGACGCCACCCAGACCTTCACCCTGACCATTGCGGGTGGGCCGACCATTGTCACCAACGGCGTCAACACCCTCGCCGACACAGGCGACGGTCACCTGGACGAAGGCGAGACAGTCGCGGTCGGACTCAGCCAGATCTTGGTCACGTTCAACAAGGATGTCAACAACCCGACGCCTGATCCCGTTCCCCCCGATCCCGACGACGTCACCAACCCGGCCAACTACCTGCTGGTCAGCGACAACGGCGACGGCATCCAAACCTTTACCTGCGACACCACAGCCCCGGGCGGCGGTGTGACCGGCGGCGATACGCCCATCAGCGTGGATTCTGTCATCTACACCAATAACGGCGGGCTTGGCCCCTTCCTGGCAACCTTGAACATCAACGGCGGGACAGCCCTGCCGGACGGCACCTACCGGCTAATCGTGTGCGGCACCACCTCCATCGTTGACCTGGGCGGCCTGCCCCTGGCCGGGAACAGCACGCTGGAAGGTACCGACTTCACACGCAACTTCCGGGTCGCCATCGCAGGCACAGGCGGAGGTGGAGGCGGTGGCGGTGGAAGGGGCGGCGGAGGAGGCGGGTCGGCGTCTGGTGCGCTTATCCCCGTCACCGGCTTCGCTCCTGGCCGCGTCACAGACCTGAGTCACCTGCCGGCCACTGGCTACCATGCTACCGGCGACGCGACCCTGGAAATCCCGGCCCTGAAGTTGAAAATGCCCATTGTCGGCATCCCCTTCAAGGACAATACCTGGGATGTTAACTGGCTGCTCAATCAGGCCGGCTGGCTCGAAGGCAGCGCCTTCCCCGGCTTCAACGGCAACAGCGTCTTGACCAGCCATGTCACCCTGCCTTATGGGCAGCCCGGCCCCTTTGCCGACCTGCATAAATTGAAGGTTGGCGATAAGATATTCGTCCGCGCCTTTGGCTACCTGTATGTCTACGAGATCAAGTCGGTCAGCAAGGCCAGCGCATCCGACCCCTCCATCCTGCAACACGAAGACGACGCCTGGCTGACGCTCGTCACCTGCGCCGACTACAACGAAATCGTCGAGACCTATCTCAAACGCCTGGTCGTCAAGGCGCGCCTGGTCCAAACCCAAACGGACATCCTCTGGCATGTAGGACGATAGGTGCTGAACGAATGATGTACAACAGGGAGCCGGATTTCGGCTCCCTGTTGCTATGCAAGCCTCAACGGCGAGGATTGGCTCAATAGTAATAGGAGAATGTTTCGCTGCGCAAAAATCGTTGCGCCTCGAAAACCGCCGATCGCGGTTGCGCAATCACGAAAAGCCGCCCCCAACTGCTATTCCCATTCGCTTCGATGCAGGTCTGGAACGTGACGTGCCTCTCCCCGCGATAGACCTGGCGGAACAACTCCTCCACAGTGATGGTCAACGAAGTCTCCAGGTTTCGGAACTCGCTGGTCGGGCTGTAAGGTTGCAGCGCCTGGTACCTCAGGACCTCCGTGACGATGAAATATTCCACCCGCCCATCCCCATACACCAGCCGTACTTCCTGGCCGGGCAGCAAACCCGTGAAAGCCTGACCTGCCAGGTAATTGTGCGCCAGCAATCCAACATTCCCCACTTCCGCAGCCATGCCGAATTGGGTAACCACGTCCGCCGTTTCAGAAACATAGCCGGGCCACCCGGTAGGCTGCTGGACGACCGGCATAGCCAGCACATCCGGCGCATACACGCCACGCAGGACTCCTGCCTGCCCATCCTGTACGCTCATCACGAAAGCGGGAAAATCCAGCGCAAGGCCCTCGGCATGACCTTGCGCCTGCGCTGGCAGTGGGACGTACAACGCCGAGACCAGCATGAAAAAGATGGTAGAAAAAAAGGAAACCTGCTTGCGGGTAAATTGGTTGTTCGACGCCATTGCCTTTGCCTCCTCGTTCCGACAAGGGCGCCCGTTCTATTCCCTCTCTACAAAAAATCACGTGAGGTGAAAAAACGAAAAATCGTTTTCGGCGGTCTGGCAATCGTGGTTGCGCCTGGCGCAACGGTAGACCCATGACTTTGCGTCGCCGTCTTTCGACGGGTTTGCCCTTATCGAACGAACCAGAGTTAATGTGCGCTAAAAAACAGGCCTGGTAAAAAACCCAGACCTGCCAAAACAAACAAAAGGGTGATAATCTTCGGCGGTCTGGCGATCATGGCCGCATCCTGCGCGGCGGTAGACCCATGACTTTGCGTCGCCGTCTTTCGACGGGTTTGCTATTATCGGATATTTTTCTCGCCCCCATTATACAAGAAAGGGGCGCTCCCAGGCTTTACAGTTTCGTTATGTCGCCTGATAAAAATGAAAACTCGATAAGGTCGCGTAAACACTCATCTCTCTTTCGAGGGAAATTCCCCCCATTGGTGTTACACTCGATATACAGACTGCTTCCGGAGCAACTATGACCGCGACCCCTGCAGAACCCCGCCTCTCGCTTTGGACCAAACTGGTTTTCGGCTCTGGCGATTGGAGCATGTCCAGTTTTGGGACATTGCGCCAGATCTTTTACGCCATCTTCCTGACCGACGTGGTGGGATTGGAACCGCGCCTGGCCTCCATCGCTGCACTGGTCGGCATCCTGTGGGACGCCATCAACGACCCATTGGTCGGCGTACTCAGCGACCGCGTCGATACCCGCTGGGGACGCCGCCGCCCGTTCCTGCTATGGTTTGCCATCCCTTACGGGCTGAGTTTTGTCATCTTGTGGTGGGCACCGCCTTTCGAGAACCAGGTTGCGCTGGCGGCCGCCGTTACGCTGGCTTTCATGTTCAGCGACACCCTCCAAACCCTGGTAGGCGTCCCGCTCTACGCCCTGACCCCGGATATCACCCTGAACTACGACGAGCGGACGTCATTGACCGGCTACCGGATGTTCTTCAACCTGCTCGCCTCGCTCGTGACAGCCGTGGCTGCTCCCGCTATCGTAGATTCTGTCTTGGTCTCGGGCGCCACCCAGCAGCAAGGCTATATGATCGTTGCAGCCTTATTCGGCGGACTGTCTGTGTTGCCGCTTCTGCTGATCTTCTTCTTCATCCGCGAGCGCCCGCGCAGCCAGCAGGAAATCCGCGCGGAACAAGAAACGCCTTTCTTCGAAACGATCAGGGTAGCCTGGTCGAATATTCCCTTCCGCTTTGCCACCGGCCTGTACATGCTGAACTGGATCACCTTCGACCTGGTAGCACTGTCCCTGCCTTTTTTCATTTCGTATTGGGTTTCGGGCGGCAACCTGCTCCAGAAAGCGCTTGGCCTGCCCATCGAGTCGACCGTCTTTGCGCTGTTGCTGATCACTTCGGTGCTGGTGTTGCCGTTCTGGGTCTGGCTGTCGAACTGCCTGAACAAACACATCGCTTATGTGATCGGCATGTCGTTCTGGGGGGTGGTGCAGTTGCTCATCTTTACCATCCAACCGGGACAACTCACTTACATCCTGGCGCTGTCCGTGCTGGCGGGCATCTCGGTCTCGACCGCGCACGTCCTGCCCGACGCGCTCTTCCCCGACGTGATCGAATGGGACGAACTGCGCACACGCCGCCGCCAGGAGGGCATCTATTACGGCGTCAAGAACTTCATCCGCAAATTGACCGGCGCGCTGGCGATCTTCATCGCCTTACAGGTGCTGGGCTGGTTCGGCTACCAAGCGCCGCCCGAGGGAGCCACCTTCTTCCAGCAATCCCCCATCACTGTGACCGCCATCCGCGTGATGGCCGGTCCTTTCGGCGCATTGTTGTTGTTCAGCGCCGTGGCCATGGCTTGGTTCTATCCCCTCACGAGGGAACGTCACACCCGCATCCGCAGGCTGCTGGAACGGCGCAAGAAACGGGCAGCAAATTTGTAAATTTGCAGGCTTGGGACGGTAGTTGCATTTGCGCGCCAAGCCTGTAGGGTCATATCCCAGGCAAGAGACTACTTAGCGGGCTTGCGGTTGTCCGTAAGTAGCAAATTTCTTTGTTACCCTCTCCATCTCTTCGTCTGGAAGGATTTGCGGCTTTCCGATACACATGCCCTGGTAATACAAACGCGCCACCAATTCTAATTCCTCCGCTACATTGAAGGCCGCCGCAAGGGTAGCGCCTACGGTAACGACGCCATGATTGGCCATCAAGCAGGCGTTGTAGTGACCAATGGATTGGACAACACTCTGCGCCAGTTCGGGTGTGCCGTAAGTAGCGTAAGGCGCCAGGGGAACCTTGTTCCCAGAAAAACCGACCAGGTAATGCACAGCCGGGATTTCCCAATTCAGGCAAGCCAGGGTGGTGGCATATACCTGGTGCGTATGAACCACAGCATTGATCTCCGGGCGCGCTTCGAGCAAACCCAGATGAAGGCTGACTTCGCTGGAAGGTTTCAGCCATCCATCAATGATTTCACCCTCCAGGTTGACGACCACCACATCTTCAGGGCGCATTTCGAGATAATCAACACCAGTGGGTTTGATTGCTACGTACCCGGCCTGGCGATCGATCACGCTCAAGTTGCCGCCCGAGCCAGTAGTCAGGTCCGATGTGATCAGTTTACGTCCAAAGAATACAATCTCTTCGCGTTCATGTTGTAACAGCATGAAAAACATCTCCTGGGTAATGTGGGGTATCACTCCCATTCACTATAACCCAAATGAGCAAAATTTGAATGGTGAAAATTTATTTTTAACCTTTCAGCGCATTATCATCCTTGTGTAGCGACCGTAAAATCATGCATCTTATTCGAAGACGACCAGATATCATACTTGGAGGATACGCATGACTCAAAAAAGGAAAACTCGCATTTAGCGTCAGAAATTGCTGGTAAAAAATCGCGATATAATTCCCATATAAAGTCGTTGGAGACCTGGAGGTGCAAGGGTGAGTTATCGCAATCCATTCATCTATGGGCGCGCTGTGAGGGGCGAAGAATGTGTTTGCCGGGCAGAACAATTACAAACCGTTTTCAATCGCCTGCGCAATGGGGAATCGACGGCCGTCATTGGCGAGCCGCATATCGGTAAAACTGTAACTGCCTACCTTGCGAGTAGGGAGATGGGTTGATAAGCAAACAGATCGCGCAAGACCGAGAAGACATTTCGCTCTTGCTTGCGGCAAGTTGAAATCACAGCCTGCAAACGAGCATACACTCTTGCTCCATGTTCAGTGCGGAAACAACCGCTCACTTTTTGCTTGACCTTGGCTGGACGCAAGTCACGTTCCGCTTGATTGTTGGTGAAGGGTACACCTTCTACCAGCGCAAAAGCCAACACAGCCTCTTCGTGTTGCTGCAGGCGTCGCAACAAGTTGCGTCCAGGGGTGCTCTTTGGGCGTCCTTTCCCCGTTTTCGGTTGCGGGGGTGGTTCTTCCTGCTCGGCCTGGGAAAGGATCTGACGATACCGTTGACGAGCGTCTTCTGCTTCTGGCCTTTGCAACGGGCGAGTTTGGGCGTACAGTTCGAACAGAAACGTCCGCATTGCTTCGGCCCAGAACGAGTGATCTTCTATCAGCGCTTGCAGTTCCCGCACGATGTGCGCATCGCACAGCCCGTGTAGAGCTTGGGTAAACTCGAAGTAGGCTGCCAGACAATCATGGATAGCTCGACCAGTAAAGTCTTTCAACACCGAGGCGGCACTCCGCAGTGCATCTTTGCCACGCTTCTCGTGGACAAACAGATGGGTGTACAGAGCGTTGCTGGCCGTATGCAGCCATTGCAGTTTCCCGGCAACCCGCAGCCCCGTCTCGTCAAAATGTGCTACCTGCGCCCCTTTCAATTGCTCCATCGTGGCTGCTTCCAAGGGCGCAGCCAGTTCGTACCCTTGTTCCAATGTCGTTTCCACCGTTTCGCTATTCAACTCGTACCCATACATATCCGTGAACAACAGGCTGATTTGTCCCAGCGGCATTTTGTGATCAACGGAAAGCTTGGTGATCAACGCTCGCACCCCCGACCCATATTGCACATGGCTGGTCACGTGAGGCGGATACTCCCCGCGCTGAGACTGCTCACAGCAAACGACTTGTCCCAGGCGATGCTCTGTCACTTCCAACTTCGGCTCAGGCAAATCGAAAACCTGCCGCTTGCTCACCACTTCGTGCGGCTCGCCTGCCGAAATCAGTCGCCCACATATGGCACAATGCTCCGGCAAATGTATTTTCACCCAGTCGGGCTTTTCCAACTGACGCAACGTCCTGCCTTTATGTCCCACCTGCCCTCCCGCCGCTCGTCTTTCCCCTTTGGGCATGGCTGCCTGAACCCGCTTCTTCCGATACCCATCGCTGCTCGGCGGTTTGTGGCTGTTCTGGCTGTTCTTCTCCAATCGGCGGCGCAACTCGGCGTTTTCTGCCTGCAAACGTTCCACTTCCGCCCGCAGACAGCTCACCTCGGCTTCAAGATCAGCCAGCCGTTTTTGCAGCTCATTGATTATCTGTGCTTGTTCGGCCATAGGGCAAGTTTAGCAGAACTCTGGTAAGATGGGTAGGCAGTTACTTCCAGTGTCACATCCATTTCTGCTTCCTCCTCGCCAGACACTATTTCACCTACTGACATAATCCGGCAGGACATGCACAATATCGCATATTTATACGCTCACCACTGGTGGTCGGCATCTCCAACCATATAAGGAGAAGGCTCTTAACTGAATTCAAGGAGGTGGTCAGATTCTGATAAGATTGGTTCATGGTCAACATACAGAATCTGATAGATGATGCGAAGTGTTTTGCGGTAGTGCGCGAATTGCGCTGGCCGGATG
>JBMOMP010000055.1:0-12515 GCA_049323115.1 Chloroflexota bacterium | reverse complement strand
CTATGGTATGATTTGCCATGGTAATGGGTCCTTTGGCTACGATCTTTTGTCAGCGCAATAAGATTACCATGCTTTGGGCCCATTACTATCCTTTTCATCATCACCAGTTAGCGGAAACTAAAGTTATCAATACCAAAGGAGAATGAGATGGAAACATACGCCTGCCCCAAATGCGATTCTACGATGGACGAAGGCCGTATCAGTTGGTCGGGAGACTCGGGGGCCGGATACGTCTCGAACAAACAGACCGGGATGCTCCGCAAAGTGACCAACATCACCCTGGCGCGCGCCTGCCCGAATTGCGGATATGTCGAGATGTATTTGAATCCCCAAGAGTTGAAGCAGAAAATTTCCTGAGGAAAAAAGGACGCTTGCAACAGGAATCTTTCAGCGCACTTCCACGTTATCGGTAAAAATATGTTGTATACTACCAGCATCGAAAACATGCGAAAGAAAGGAAATCCTCATGCCCAAGCAATCATCTTCCCAAGGCATAGACCTGGCGCAAATCTTCGGCGCGGCGGCGCAGGCGCTGGCTGCCAACCAGTCCGCGCTCAACCAGGCCGATTCCCATAACGGCAATCACGGCGACAACATGGTACAGACCTTCAACCTGATCACCCAGGCGCTGGCCTCGCAGAAAGACGCGCAGCCGTCGGACGCGCTGGCATACGCCAGCCAGATGCTCAACCAAAACACCAACAGCGGTTCCGCCGCAGTCTACGCGCAGGGACTGGCGCAGGCCGCGCAGCAATTCCAGGGACAACAGGCTGTCACCCCCGAAAACGGGATGGGCCTGCTCCAGGCCTTGATGGGCGGCGGCGCAAGCAGCGCAAGTCCGTCCACAGGCGGCGGGATGGACCTGCTGGGATCCCTGCTGGGCGGCGGGGGAGGCGGGAACGCCTCTTCCGGCGGCGCGCTGGACTCTTTGATGGACCTGGCCAAAGGCGAAAAACTGGACGGGCAGGATGTCAGCAACCTGCTCAACGCCGGCATGGCTTTCCTGAACGCCAAGAACCAGGGACAGGATACTATGCAGGCGGCGGTTTCCGCGCTGGTCTCCGGCGGGCCGCTGGGGCAACAGCCGCACCGTCAACAATCCGGCGAGGTGGTGGCCGGGGCGTTGATGCAGGCCATTTCCGCGCTCGGGAAGAAGTAGCAAAAACGCCCTGTGTGGGTTTCACTGGCAGCCTGGCTGCTTTCCATCCTGTTCCCGCTGGCTGCGCTGGTCACCGGCCTGCGCAACGCGGCTATCTTTGAAGCCCCGGCCCTGGTCAGCGCCGCCCCCTTGCCAACGGTCCTGGCTACGCTGGCATTGACGGCGGCGCTGGTCGCCTCGCGGCGCTCGGCGCGCCTGCGCGAGAATCTGCCCGCGCTGGCGCTGTTCCTGTCCTTTTCGACCGGCTATTTCCTGCTGGCCAGCATTTTCAACAAACAGGAACTCAACACCAACAACATTTACTTTGCCGCCGACAGCAGTTCGTGGCACTGGCGCATGGCGGCGCCCTTTGGCTGGGACATCGCTACGCGCGCCGTGCATCCGCTGGCGCACGTGATCTTCCGCCCGCTGACGGCGGCGCTGTCCCTGGTGACAGGCGGCGACCGCTTCCACGCCAACCTGTTGCTGCTGGGACTGGCAGGCGGCGGGTGCGTCTGGCTGGCGTACCAGATCGTGCGGCCATTCGCGCCGGGGCCCGCCTACGCCGTCCTGTTTGCCAGCCTGCTGGGGCTTTCCACCTCGCACCTGGTCTTTGCCAGCGTGGTAGAGAGTTACATCTTTTCGGCTTTCTGCTTGTTGCTCTTCATCTGGCTACTATCGAGGCAAGCATCCCTGGCCTGGCTGGCCGCAAGCGGGGTGCTGACGCTGGGGATCACCGTCACCAACTTCGGCCAGCAGGTCCTGGCGGACTTTTTCGTGCAGCGCAACCTGAAGCGGCTTGCGGCGCTGGTCGTCATCGTGGTCGCTGCCGGGGCAGCGGCAAACATCCTGGCGCGTTCGTATTACCCCACGACGGACTACTTCTTCCTCCCACAAAATATGCTGACAGAGAAAAAGTACGCGCAGACGATCGACGCACGGCGCATCAGCCTGATGACCGAGAACCTGCTGGTCTACAATGTGGTCGCGCCCCAGCCTTATTTCCACACCCGCGAACAGTCGAAACCGCGCTTCAACTTCCTGCCGGGCAGCATTGCGCAATACGCCTGGTTCGGCTGGCCGGCGCTGGGACTGTGGCTGGCGGCTTGCGCGCTGGCGGTCTTCCAGTTTGCCAGAAACCTGCGCCGGGACACGCCCGCCGGCCGCCTGTCCCTGGCGCTGCTGGCCTGCCTGGCCTTCAACTTCGTCCTGCACCTGAATTACGGCGTCGAGCCGTTCCTGTATTCTGCCGATTGGACATACGCGCTGACGCTGTTCGTGGCGCTCAATTTGGGCGCGATGGCAAACCACCGCTGGTTTCCCCCTGCGCTGCTGGCGCTAGTGGCGGCGGTCTTTGTCAACCAGGTATGGTTCGTTTACCTGCTGACAGGGGTCGTCCGCCCTTTCCTGGCGGGGAACTAAAACATCGTCCCGAAGGTTTTCGAGCCTTCGGGACGTTTCCTTTATGAACTGGCTTTGGCGACCACGTCCTCAAGCATCTTGGTGGTCAGCGACTTGGGACGCTCGATGGGTTGGCCGAGCGCGCGCGCCCACACGTAGTTGGCCGTGACGCCCAGGGCGCGGCCCACGCCGAACAGCACCGTGTAGAAATCGAATTCCCGCACGCCGTAGTGATATTGCAGCGCGCCGGAGATGGCGTCCACGTTGGGGGCCGGGTTCTTGGCCTTGCCCTGTTCCTTCAATACGGCCGGGACGACATCGAAGACCAGATCGGCCAGGCGGATCAGGTCGTCCTGCGGGAAGCGCTCTTTGGCAAATTCCATCTGCGCGGTAAAACGCGGGTCAGGGACGCGCAGCACGGCATGGCCGTAGCCGGGGATGACCTTGCCGCTGTTGAGCGTATCCCAGGCGAACTTGTACAACTCGTCGCGGGTGGGCACGCCGCCGAACTGCTGGTGCACATCCAGCAGCCAGCCCAGGCATTCCTGGTTGGCCAGTCCATGCAACGGGCCGGCCAGGGCGTTCAGGCCAGCGGAAAAGGCGTAGTAGATGTCCGAGAGCGTGGAAGCAGCCAGGTGGGTGGCGTGAGCCGAAGCGTTCCCGGACTCGTGGTCGGAGTGCAGGATGAAGTACAGGCGCGCCAGGTCGGCATATCCCCCCTGGTCGTCCACGCCCATCATGCGGGCAAAGTTGGCGCCATAGTCCAGGTTGGGATCGAGTTTGGGTTCGGCGCCGTCCTTGTATTTCAGGTTATAGATGAAGGCGGCCAGGACAGGCAGTTTGGCGGTCAGGTTGAGAGAATCTTCCAACGCAGGCTCCCAGTAGGCGTCCTTCTTCATGCCTTCCTTGTAGCGGCGGGCAAATTCAGACTGCGGCTGGAGAGACTGCACGCCCAGGGTCAGCAGCGTCATGGGGTGCGTATCGCGCGGCATGTCGCGCAGCATCTGGAAGACGTGCGCCGGGACAACGCTGCGCTTCTGCCATTCGGCTTCCACTGCCAGCGCCTGCTCGCGGGTAGGGAGGGCGCCGATCAACAGCAGGTAGAACAGCCCGCCCACGTAGGGCATGTCGGCGCCTTCAGGCTTGGGCAGCGCGGCCAGCACTTCGGGGATGGACAGTTCGCGAAAGCGGATGCCCTCGGCCGGGTCTACGAATGAGATGTCGGTGAGCAGGGATTTGATGTCGCGCATCCCGCCCACGATCTGCCCGACGGTGACCTGCGCGACCACGACCTCGGCGTGATCCTTGGCGAGGGCTTTATAGCGCTCGCGCCAGGCAGGCAGTTGGGCGGCGATTTGGTCGTGCAAAAGCATGGGAATACCTCCAAGGAATGAATACGATTAAATTTTTACCAGGCTGCGCAGCGCCTCGTGCGTCTCGCGGACGGCGGCAGCCGATTTCTCGAAAGCGGCCTTCTCGTCGGCGTCCAGGCTGTACTCGATGACCTTTTCGACGCCGTTCGCGCCCAGCATCACCGGCGCGCCGAAGAACATGTCGTTCAGGCCGTATTCGCCCTGCATGTAAGCCGCCGCCGGGACGATCAGTTTCTTGTCCTTGAGGATGGCTTCGGCCATCTGGGCGCAGGCGGCCGCCGGGGCATAGAAGGCCGAGCCGGTCTTCAACAGGTTCACGATCTCGCCGCCGCCCTTGCGGGTGCGGTTGACGATGGCTTCCAGTTTGTCGGCCGGCAGGTATTCGCGCAGCGGGATGCCGGCGATATTGGAGTGACGGGTAAGCGGCACCATTTCGTCGCCGTGGCCGCCCAGCACGTAGCAGGCGATATTTTCCACGCTCACGCCGGTCTCCATGGCCACGAAGGCGCGCATACGGGCGGAATCGAGGATACCCGCCTGCCCGACCACGCGGTTGCGCGGCAGGCCGGTCAATTTCATCGCCAGGTAAGCCATGGTATCGAGCGGGTTGGTCAGGATGATGTAGTACGCCTCTGGCGAGTGCTTCAGTGTTTCTGTGGCAGCCTTGCCCACGATCTCGGCGTTGGCGGTCAGCAGGTCGTCGCGCGACATGCCGGGTTTGCGCGGCAGCCCGGCGGTGATGATGATGATGTCCGAGCCTTGCGTGGCGGCGTAATCGTTCGCGCCCACGATTCTGACATCCTTGCCGATAATCGGCATGGCCTCCAGCAGGTCGAGCCCTTTGCCTTGCGGCATCCCTTCCACTACGTCTACCAATACCAGGTCAGCCAGTTCACGCGCAGCCAGCCAGTGAGCGGTTGTGGCGCCGGTCATGCCAGCGCCGATGATCGAGATCTTCTTGGTCATGTCTCCTCCAATGGAGTGTGATAGTGAGTGTTACTCAGAATACCAGAGAAGGCGGAATTTGTCACCTCTCTGGATATTTATGACGCAAAAAAAGGAGACCTGCCTGTGAACCTGGCAAAGTCTCCCAAACGCTTCATGCGGGACCCGCGTCCTGCTCCTGCTCTTCGAGATAGCGCGCCGCCTGGATGGCGGCCGCGGCCCCCATCCCCGCCGAAGTGATCACCTGGCGGAAGTGCGGATCGGCAGCCTCCCCGGCGGCATACACACCCGGCACGCTGGTCTCCATGCGCTCGTTGACCTTGATGTAGCCCAGCGCGTCGCGCTCCAACTGCCCGGCGAAGATCTCGGTGTTGGGGGTGTGGCCGATGAAGATGAACAAACCGTCGGTAGCGAGGGCAGTTTCCTCGTGAGTCTGAACGTTCCGGAGTTTGAGGGACTCCACTTTGTCGGTTCCGACCACTTCCGTCACCACGCTGTTCCAGATGAATTCGATCTTGTCGTGCGCTTTGGCGCGTTTTTGCAGCAGGACGCCCGCGCGCAACTCGTCGCGGCGGTGGATGATGGTCACTTTGCTGGCGTAGCGGGTGAGGAACAGGGCTTCTTCGAGGGCGCTGTCGCCGCCGCCCACTACCACAACGCGCTTGTCCTTGAAGAACCAGCCGTCGCAGGTGGCGCAGTAGGACACGCCCTTGCCGGTCAATTCGGTCTCGCTGGGGACGCCCAGGTGCACGGAACTGGCGCCGGTGCTGACGATGACGGTATCGGCCAGGTACGCGCCGTTGTCGCCCGTCACTTTGAAGGGACGCTGCGAGAAGTCCACCGCATTAGCCAGGTCGAACTCGGTGGTCGCGCCGAAGCGTTCGGCCTGTTTCTGGAACAGTTCGCCCAGTTCGGCCCCGCCCACGCCGGCGGGGAAGCCAGGGTAGTTTTCGATGGTGTGGGTCAGGGCAGCCTGCCCGCCCAATTGCATACCGGTCAGGACCAGCGGGGCCAGTTCGGCGCGCGCGGCGTACAGCGCGGCGGCGTAACCGGCCGGGCCGGAGCCAAGCACCAGCACTTTGACGCGCTTCGGCGCGCCGTCGTTGGTCGAAGGGGTAGATACGTTTCCCAAATTGAACATGGATTTCCTCAGGTGATGATGTTTTTAGGACGACCCGACACGAGCCGGCCTTACAATTTCCATTGTATCAGATGCAGGCAGAGGGAAAAAGTTGCGTTGGTCAATATGCTATAATTTTACCGTTCCCCCCACCCAGCGATGCTTTTCCCAAGAAAGTGTTACTATGCCCACGGAACCCAACGCCTCCCACTCCTCGCCCGACGAAATCGACCTCGAACAGTTGCTGCAACTCCTGCTGTTGTACAACTCTGACGAACACACCCGCAAGACAATCGTCTCCAGGATTGCCCAAAAGACCGGTCTCATTCCCGAAAAGATCGAGACCATCCTGCACGCCACGCTCGAATACCTGATGCAACAGACCCGCTCCAATTGACCCGCCGCAGTTGATGAGCGACGACCGCGTCTTCGAGAATACCTTCCCGGCCCCGGGCGGCGCGGTCTACGCCGGGAAGGAGAAAAGGGTTTCGGACACGGATTGAACGGATTTTTTCCGCGCTCTCCGTGTTATCCGTGTCCCCAGAATGAGTCGCTTTTGGAGGGTGGAAAACCCGGCCCTCCGCTCAAGCGGGTTGCTTGACGATCAGCACCGAGCAGTTCGAGTAGTGCACCAGTTTGCGCGAGACGCTGCCCATCAGCCAGCCCTGGAAGCGGCTCAGGCCGCGCGAGCCTGCCACGATCAGGTCGATCTCGTTGTGGGCGGCGTAGTCGATGATCTCGGTGGCGGCGTCGCCGCGCTTCAGCACGGGGGTAGAATCAAGCCCATTTTTCAGGAGCAGGTCGCGGGCGCGGGCCAGAAGCGTTTCTCCCTCGCCTTCCTGCTTTTTCAGGAGCGCGTTTTCTTCTTCCGGCGTGCGCAAGGGCATATAAACGTCCCGCCCGCCGAAATACGGCTCCACGATGACCGGCTGTATCGGCGGCGGCAGGACGTTCATCACGCGCACCTCGGCGCCCTCGGACAGGGGGAACTTGCCCAGGAAGCGCGCCGCCCGCTGGCTGTAGAGCGAGCCGTCGGTGACGAGCAGGATGCGCCGCAAGCCCCGGAACGGCGCGCGGACGACCAGCGCCGGGCAGCAGGCGTATTCCACCACCTGTTGCGCCACGCCGCCCAGCAGGATGCCTAACGTAGCGCGCAAGCCTTTTGCGCCCAGGATGATCAGGTCTGGCCGCATCTCTGTTGCCGTTTCGACGATCTTTTCGGCCGGGTATCCGAGCAAGAGTTCTGCCTCGGCAGCGATCTCGCTTTCGAGCAGTTGCGCCCTGGTTTTTTCGAGGCTTCTTTCCATTGCCCCCACGGCGAAGGTCTGGCCAGGCGGGAAGACGCGCAAGACGCGCACGCGGCTTTTGGGCGGCAAGGGAAGCGCTTGCAGCAATTTGACTGCCGCCTGCGCATGTTCCGAGCCATCGTCGGCCAGCAGGATGTTCAATCGTTTTCGCGTTCGAGCGATCATCATCCACCTCCTTTTCAAAAAAGGTCACTCACTATTACTGTAGCACAAACGAACCCCAATTTCCAGCCCTTTCGCACGCAAAAGATGCCGGCGGCAAGGAAAAAAATCCGCAGATTACGCAGATATTGCAGATTTTTTTTTAAATTTTTCTGCGACATCGTACCCGCAGGATAAATCTGCAACATCTGCGGATGGTATGACAACTTTGAACGCCAACCCCTTTGACTTTGGCTTTATTCTGCTGTACACTATTTGCAATACTACAATGCAGGAGGCCGGCATGGACCAATTCTTTGCCCGCGATTTCACCGGAGCGCCCTTTCTCTTTATGGGAATCGCCCATCTCAGCGCATTGCTCGCCATCGTCCTTTTGAACATCACCTTGCTGCGCTTCAAGACCAGCGACGAAGCCGCGCGCGCCAGGGTGCGCTGGACGATGGCTATCATCCTGTGGGCCAACGAGTTCGGCTGGCACCTCTGGAACTACGCCGTCGGGCAGTGGAACGTCCAGACCATGGTCCCCCTGCACGTGTGCAGCGTGCTGGTGTGGTTGGGCGGCTACATGCTGGTCAGCAAGAACTACATCATCTACGAGATCGCCTACTTCCTGGGCATCGGCGGCGCGCTGCAAGCCCTGCTCACGCCCGACCTGGGGCTGTACGGCTTCCCGCATTACCGCTTCTTCCAGACCTTCGTTTCACACGGCCTGATCGTCACCTCCGCGGTCTACATGACCACCGTGGAAGGCTTCCGCCCCACCTGGAAGTCCATCCTGCGCGTGGCGGTCATCGCCAACCTCTACATGGTGGTCGTCTTCTTCATCAATTCGGCCATCGGCAGCAACTACATGTTCATCAACCGCAAGCCCGACACCGCCAGCCTGCTCGACGTCCTGCCGGCCTGGCCGGGCTACATCCCCTACCTGGAACTGATCGGCCTGGTCATGTTCCTGCTGCTGTACCTGCCCTTCCTCATCAAGGACTGGCGGACGAAGCCCCAGCCCGCCTGAGAGGGACGCCCTCGCCCGGGCGGACCGCCCCCCTCCCTCTCGCTGTGGACGCGCTTCGCGCCCGCCTCGCCCCGCGCCCCGGCCTGCTGGGGCCGCCCCCGGCATCGACCCTGCCCTCGTTTTTCTTGTCAGGTGGTTCCTACCGACGTATAATCTGCTGCGGCGGCTGTTGCTTCCCCGCCCTTGCTTCTTGCTCCCCACGCGCCGCATCAATCCTTGATCGTTGGCACGCCGCGTGCAAAACAAAATAAACATGATCAGGAAAAATGACAATAAGAATCCACGCAAGATTTAATTTGATTTTTCTGTTTGCTATGTCCTTGTTTGGTTGCGCATCGTTGAAAGATGTAGCATCAACTGCGACAGCGGTATTATCAACAAATACGCCCACAGAAGTTCCCACATTAACACCTTCTCCAACCTTACCACCTGTTTACTTTGATTCCCCTGCCATTTCAGCAGAAAACGCAACAAAGGTAATAGACTTGAATGCTGGGTATCGTGGCACTGTAAGCAGCCTTGCATTTAGCCCTAATGGAAAGTATTTAGCAGCCGCTTTCGATAATGGAGCAGGCATATTTTGGGATATTTCTACCGCAGACAACTGGAATGAATGGGCTGACGCCCCCAGAGATATTTTCTTATCTAACGGTCAAATAAGTTTTAGCCCAGACAGTAGCATTTTGGCAACAGGCGGAACATTGCTTGAATTCCCATCAAAAAGAGTAATTCAAAAATTGCAAGGAACTGCAACATTCAGCCCAATCAATCAGACATTGGCATTATTTGATAGCGACAATATATCCTTATGGAATTTAGATGGCACTCAATGGGTAATGAATCACAAACAAACCTCTCAGAGCGTAGTTAACATCGCTTTCAGCCCTGACGGGAATTTATTCGGCGAAGCATTGGATTTGGGGGGCGATGAAATGGTAAATATTTGGAGAGTGTCTGACCATACTCTTTTATATTCATTTCCGCCTATAGAACATTATCATCCTGCGCATTTCAACATGGCGGCTTATGCGTTCTTTGCTTTTAGCCCAGATAATCAATTTATCGTTACTGGCACAAAAGATTTTTCATACAAAATGCGTGTTTGGAATCTCCAAACAGGAGAACTTGTAAAGGATTTAGATTTATTTGCTAATTGCATTGCCTTCAGCCAAGACACGAAAGTTATCATTCTTGTAGATGGTAACAGAATCACTTTTAGAACCTTCCCTGATGGAGATTTAATTAGAGAATTGGAAGTTGAAATATATTACATGTCACCTACAGATTATGTAACAGCCTGTACCACAAGCAAAGATGGAAGGTTACTTGCAATTGGTGATAGCGGTGGTACTGTAAATATTTGGGGTGTTCCCGCCTATACACCGTGATTTATAATCATGTCAGTTGTAGGGCAAAAAGCGTGCCAATTATGGTCGGCGGGGCGGTCGCCCACCCCGCCCACTACCCTCCAATAGAAAGCGTTCCCTCGCCCTCTCCTCGGTAAGCATACCGGTTTAGTCCAGCCGCTTCGTAGTTTAGATAACACGCTTCGTAGTTTAGGTGAAACGCTTCTTAGTTTAGTTCAACCGCTTCGTAGTTTAAATAACACGCTTCTTAGTTTAGTCTAACCGCTTCGTAATTTAGATAACACGCTTCTTAGTTTAGTCCAACCGCTTCGTAGTTTAGATGATACGCTTCTTGGTTTAGTCCAGCCGCTTCGTAGTTTAGATAACATGCTTCGTAGTTTAGTCCAACCGCTTCGTAGTTTAGACAATACGCTTCTTAGTTTAGTTCAATCGCTTCGTAGTTTAGATAACATGCTTAGTAGTTTAATTTGACAACCGTCCTGTTTTTTGGCATACTCATACAAGTTCTGGGGATGTGGCCCCAGGCAACCTATCATCAGGAGAAGTTGAGCATGGCAAGAAGACTGTACCCAACTGATGTCCTCGAACAAGCCCAAACCGTTCTCGACGCATGGAAGCAGATCAAAGCGGATATGTCCTTCGGCGATCTGACATTGCCCATGCTGTCCGCCGACATCTCCCAAGCCGATTCCGTTATGGCAAAGATCACCAACCTGGAGACCCAACTGACCAACCTGCGCAACCAGCGCGACGCGCTTTACCAGGGCATCTGGGACAAGGTCAAACGGGCGCGCAGCGGGGTCAAAGCCAATTACGGCGATGACTCTTCGCAATATGAAATGGTGGGAGGTACGCGGCTCAGCGAGCGCAAGTCCCCCACTCGCAAGCCAACCCCTACAGGGTAACTGGTTTGAATAAAAGAGGGAGGCCGGCGAAGTAGTCGAAACCCTGCTGAAAGGAAAGCCGCATCAGCGCAGCAATCCCTGTGGGATGCCGGGATACTTCGACAGGCTCAGTACAAGTTTGTCCAGTAAGATCGCCTGGATGATATGCGGGGGCAGTCGGGTAACAACTGGCTGTCCTACCGCGATGCCCGCTACGACCATAGTGAAAATGAAATAGGGCGGGAAGTTGGTTATCCCGCCCCAGAGATTGCATGGTTAGTCATTCATTTCCTTGTAAACCATCCGCCTCTTTTTTATTATGGCACAGACTCAGCCATGCTAATCAAATCCTTGAGAATCTTGTCGGCGTCACCACTGATAGGTTCAATTTCCCATCGAGGCACAGAACGCTGAGAATAAATCAGACGATAGTGAATGTCCTGTATCATCCAATGTAGTTCAAAGCCTCGAGTTGGATCCCATTTGTGGTTTTCGTCCCACCAACCTCGTATCAGCAGAGCGGGTTTTCCATTAACCTGAATTTCCTCCGCGCCATTCATACCTGTTGGAAGCGGATAACCTAGATATTGCTTTTCCACCAGCATCATAATTTCAGCGTTTTGGCTACTCCACGTCAACGAAACCCATGAATCAGAGGTGGCAATTGCTGCGTTTTCATCAAGAGTAAAACCTTCTGGGATATATTGTGGCAACCCAAACTTAAATGGTGCGTTGGCAAATAAGGCTTGAGGATTAATGGTTGGATAATTTACTACAGTGGGCGTTACATAAAGTGGCGTAGTGTCGTAAGCAGGCACCAAAGATGTGGCTTGTGCTTCGCCGCTATCAGTTATTGGCGACTCGCTTCGCTCTTCCACTTGGAAACCCGCTACGCTCTTGACCCATCGAATTACTTGAGCACGGACATCAAAAGGCATAACAAGTGCCAGGCTAATTATTATCAAACTGGCAGTTAATGCAAATTTCCAAGCCCATTGTCTGTTCATAATAATGAACGCTCCCTTTCGCGACGTATTTACATCTGGATACTTGTTTGAGAGTTGGCGGTAGAGATTATCCGCAAACTCCTTGCGCAAAGGCGGACGGCTTTGATACAAAAAATCATCTTTCACGTTGTTGCTCCCATTCCAGGCGTATTCTGCCTACAACTCTATGCAGGATCGTTCCTACATTCGATTCACTGATTCCAGTTATTCGGGAAATCTCTCGGTTTGTCAGTTCGACACCATACTTCAGCGCGATCAGTTCCCTTTCGCGGTTAGATAGGCGTGAAAGCACCAACGCTAGGCGGTGAAATTCCATCTTTTTTTGAACATCTTCTTCAACATCAATCAGGGCAGGTATCTCTACCGCCTCATCCAAAGGAACTTCACGTCGCGGCTGACGGAAGTAATCTACTGCCACTTTACGAGCTATTCCAATTATCCAAGCATTAATATGTCCATGATCTTGTCTATAGTTCTTCCTGCATGACCAGGCTTTTTCAAAAGTCATAGAAGTCAGTTCTTCTGCCGTAGCGAGAACACCCACCTTGAAACAGAAAAAGTGAAAAACACGAGGCAGGCAAGAAACATATACTTCTTCCCAGTCAATATTTTCAGACGATATTTCGGTTTTGAGCTTTGATTTGATGTATGTATTCATGTGCTTCTACAATACCATTGGTCATAACTTAAGGCCGAGAGGCCTGGACATTCCAGCCCTCCAGCGAGTATGCTAGGGGTATGACCCAACAAAAGAAACCACGCAACCCTGACCATGTGCGGCGCGTCAATGTGCCCGGTC
>JBMOMP010000054.1:0-12846 GCA_049323115.1 Chloroflexota bacterium | reverse complement strand
GACCGGGCACATTGACGCGCCGCACATGGTCAGGGTTGCGTGGTTTCTTTTGTTGGGTCATACCCCTAGCATACTCGCTGGAGGGCTGGAATGTCCAGGCCTCTCGGCCTTAAGTTATGACCAATGGGTATATGTTTGGATGCGTTGGATGGCGTCCAAGATATGATGAAGGTAAACGGTATCATCCTTCTTCATAGAGGATCACTTTTTCTTTTTCAACGTAGGGACGAATGTATGGGCTAAGGCTTTCCTCTACAACAAGGTCAACTTCGCGGCCAATCCGTTTGGCGAGTTCATCTTGCAGACCAAAGAATTTCAGGCCCAGGCGTGGACGTTGATCTGATGGCCGTAGTTGTACCAGAATATCAATGTCGCTTTCGGGCGTCTCTTCCCCTCGAACATACGAGCCGAATACCGAAATACGCCTTACATACGGCTTGAGAACTGGTACTACCTGGCGGGTCAGTTTTTCGAACTTTTCCATAGGCCTATTTTACGCCAGTTATCTTGATTCCGGCGTGTGTACTTCCGTATTTCTTATTGATGCCGATCAGCACGCTGGTGAGTCCCTCGACGACGACTGAATTCTCGATGGGACCCGCATCCCAGCCGGTGAGACCGGCGGCTTCGACCAGTTGGATGGTCCTGGCGCGCGCCTCCGGGCCAGTGCCGGTTACCAGTACGTCGCAAGTGACCGCCGAGTCGCCCAGCAGGTGCTCGTGGGAGATGTTCTGGAAAGCGGCGCAGACTTGCGCCTCCTCGCCCAGGATCTCGCGCGCTTCCTGCGCGGCCGATCCGGCCGGCGGCATTTGCACTTTGGCAACTTTGGGCGGTACCAGCGGGACGGTCACATCGATCAGCAATTTGCCTTGCAGGGTGTCTTTCACGCTTTCGAGCGTGACGCGGTGCGCGGCGTAGGGCACGGTCAACACCACGACCTCGGCCTGCCCGGCGGCCTCGGGGTTGGACAGTCCGCTGACCTTCGCTTGATTTCCCAGCAGGCCGCGCAGTTCGTTTGCGGCCTCGACCGCTTTTTGGGGTGTGCGCGAACCGATCAGGACGTTATAGCCGGCCTTCGACCAGCGCCAGGCCAGGCCTTTGCCTTCTTTCCCGGTGCCGCCCAATACGGCGATGGTGGGTAGGTTGGATTGTTTTTCCATAATTCTAAAATCTCTCCTCGTAGCGTTTCCAGGCTGCGACGGCTCGCTCTCGCGCTTTGGCGGCGATTTCCGCTTCATCGAGCGTGAGCAACGCGCGGTCTTTCATCAGGACTTTGCCTGCCACGATGGTGGTCGTCACCATGCCGGGCTGGAAGCCGAACAGGATGTGCCAGGGCAGGTTGCCTGCATGCAAGGGGGTGGGGGCGTGGTAATCCACGAAGATCAGGTCGGCGTAGGCGCCCGGCAGGATCTGGCCGATGGGGGCCTCCGGGAAGAAGGTGTTGGCCAGCGCGGCGTTGTTGTAGATCGCCATCTGGACCACGTCGTACCCGCCCATGCGGCGCGGGTCGCGGTACCAGAGTTTGTGCACCAGGTAGGCAGCCTTCCACTCTTCCCACATGGCGTTGGAAAAGCCGTCGTTGCCCAGGCAGACCCTCACGCCCATACGCAGCATGGATTCGACCGGCGCAACGCCGACCGCGTTGTTCATGTTGGAGCGCGGCTGGTGCGCCACCCAGGCGCCGGTCTCGGCCAGGATTTCCATCTCGCGGGCGTCGAAGTGTACGCCATGTGCGGCGATGGAGCGCGGCCCAAGCAGGTCGAATTTTTGCAGCCGGTCCACCACGCGCAGCCCGGCTTTGTCCAGGCTATCCCACTCGTCCGCATCGGATTCGGCGGTGTGGATGTGGAAGCCGGTCCCCTGTGGGGCGGATTGGCGGCACAACGCCAGGGTCGAGTCCGAAAGCGTCAGGCTGGCGTGCAGGCCGAAGGTCGCGGCCAGAAGCGGGGATTTGTCCTTCTTGATGAAGCGCACGTTCTCGGCAATCCCGGCTTTCATCTTTTCCGGCCCGTCGCGGTCGGTCACTTCGTAACACAGGCAGGCGCGCAGGCCGGCCTGCTCCACTGCCTCCGCGAGGATGTCGAGCGAACCGTCAATCGCGTTCGGCGAAGCGTGATGGTCAATTAGCGTGGTCGCGCCGTGCTTGACGGCGTCCACCAGGCAGGGCAGCGCGGAGTAGCGCACGTCCTCGGCCTGCAGGGACTTGTCGAGCGGCCACCAGAGTTTTTGCAGGATTTCGGGGAAGTCTCTGGGCGCATGGCCGGGGATGGCCATGCCGCGCGCGAATGCGCCGTAGAAGTGGGTATGCGCGCAGATGTTGCCGGGCATGACCAGTTGGCCGCGCGCATCGAGGACTGCTTCTTCGGGATACCGCGCTTCCAACCCGGACGATGGGCCTGCTTCGCGGATGCGGTCATTTTCCACCAGGACAGCCTGGTCTTCGAGCACCTGGTTGGGAGAGCCCCAGGTGACCAATGTAGCGTTTTTTATCAGCATGTTTTCTCGAAGGGATATTCAGGCTAGGCCAAATTGTTGGGGTTTCGGAAGTTCAATGCCGCTGGCTGCCAGTTCGCACAAGGCCAGGAAGACGGCCTCGCGTAGTTCCGGGTCGTCGCGCTCCATGGCATGGTACAGGCTGGCGATGACGCCCTCTGTCGGTGTGCGTTTCAGGTAGGGCAGGGCTGCCAGGCGTTCTTCTTCGATGTCGCTCCTGAGGGCAGCAACCAGGATGTCGGTGGCGGGCGAGCCGGGGGAAATGCCCAGCCCCTGTTTGCCTGCAAATTCGATCAGCCAGGGTGTTTCGGCGGGAGGCGTGAGTGGGCGCGGGATGCGCGGGTTGGGCGCGTGCTTGCTGTCCAGCACTTCGGTGGCGGAATTGCGCACCACCCACTGCTCGTCGTCAACCTGGATGCGCTGGAGGGTTTCGATTGCCCAGGGTTCGTCCACGCGCGCCAGGCCGTATACCACGGCGCGGCGCAGGAGGATGTCGGTCAGCGTGACGCCGTCTTTGAGCATTGAATGCCCCTCGTCCGGGTCGTTAGCCAGCGCCTCGGCCGCGGCGCGGCGCAGGTCTTCTTCCCCGCGCAGGAGCGCGCGGGCGACCGCTTCCATGGCCGGGGAGTTCCCGATCGCGACCAGCGCCAGGCAGGCTGCCCGCTGTGCCGAGATACTGGGGGCGTAGAGAATGCCTGATAACTGCTCCACGGCTTTGGCGTCGCGGACTGCGCCGCATCCTAACGTAGCCAGTTGGAGCAATTCGAACGAGGTCGTTTGCAGGAATTGGCGGAAGAGTGGGGCGGCCCCGGGGTCGCCGCTCCAGGCGAAGGCGGCAACTGCTTGCGCTCGCAGCCCCAGCGGGATGGATTCGGTCTGTAGCAGGGCGGCCAGGCGCGCAAAGACCTTCCCGCGCCAGGCAGCGTTGCGCGGCGCATCCCGCAGCCAACGGGCGGCGATCAGGAGCGGGCGTTGCAACGGTGGTTCGGATTGTCCCAGCAGCGCTTCGACCAGGCTGTTGGCGTCGCCATGCGCGGCCAGGTAGCGCATTGCCAGGAATTTGCCGCTCCAATCGGGCTGGTTGAACAGGGGATCGGCAGCGTTGAAACCCGCCAGCGCGCGCCCGGCCAGGTACCCGCCCAGGACGGGGTGCAAGAAGCGCATTCGGTTGTGGAGGTGGGAAACTAACAGGCCGCTTTCTGTGATCTTGCCGAGCAGGCCGCTGGTCGCAGGCAGCGGCGCGGCCTTGGATTTCTGTCCGAGCGGGCCGGTCTTTCCCTTTTGTCCCAGCGGGCCTGTACCGCTTTTTTGACTTAGCGGGCCAGTACCGCCTTTTTGGTCCAGCGGCCCGGTTTGTTTTTTCTCGCCCAGGGGGCCGGTCTGCGGTTTTGCGCCTTCTTCTAACAGCGCATCCTCCGGCGGCCTCTCTTCGGGGAGTTCGAATTTTTTGACCCATTCGCGCGCCGAACGCGGGTCGAAAATGGGTTGGGAGGAAAGCATCACTTGCATTCCCAATGTTTCCAGCGCCGCAAGCGGGATGCTGCTCGGCGTCAGCCGCCGGATGTGGGTCGCAATGGCATCTAGGATGCCGGGCCCCAGGCCATCGCCAGCGTAGCCCGCCCAAATTTTGAGGGTCAGTTCCAGGGGTGTGAACGCCTGGTTGTCCGTATTCAGCCAGGCGTTGACCAGTAACGGATCGACCTGCTCCGGGCCGGTCTGCGCCCAGGCTTCCACCGCCACTGTTTGCATCCAGAGTTGTCCCCACTTGTCGATGAAGTCATTGCATTGGCTCGCTTTCCAGGGCGCGATGGTCATTGGTTCGAAGCCCAGCGCCAGCAGGCCGTCCAGTTGTTCCGGGCAACCGGTCGTTGCCACGCGGGTTTGCGGATAGGCGTCGAGTAAGGATTTGAGATAACTGGTCACCTTGGCCTGTTCGCCTGGTGTCAGTTCATCGAAGCCGTCCAGCAGGAGCAGGGCGTTCCCGTTTTGGAATGTGTATTGGATGAAGTTGGGCAAGCGCGTCAGGTCGAGCATAGGGGCATGCTCAGAAGCCGCCTCGATGATGGGGTGCAGCGCATCCCTGGTTTCCCCTTCCGGCAGGCGCAAATCTGCAATGTGATACAGGAAGGGGATCTTGTTCGCCAGTTCGCCTGCGCGTGCGTCCCGGTTCGCTGCCAGGGAGGCCAGGTGGGCCAGGGAAACGGTCTTGCCCGCGCCGGGCTGGCCGGTGATCACCAGGTTGACGCCTCCGCTGAGGGCTTGTACGAGGCTGAGCGTTGGGGGGCTGTAAGTGGCGGCCAATTCAGGCCAGGAGGGCATATAGGGGATAGTGCGTGAGACGATATCTTCTGTTACCAGCGGCCCACCCGGTTCTACGCGGGCAGGAGGCGCCAGGAGGCGTGGAGGTTCGAGGATTTCATCCAAGGCAAACAGCGGCGCTGCCAGGTGCATACCCTGTGCGCGGCGCAGTGTGGTACGGCGGTGGTTTTCTTCCACGCCTGTCGAACGACGCGCCTGGGCTTCTTCCTTGTTTTTCTGCCAGCCAGCCTTTATTTCACCCCACAGTGGTCGGATGCGTCCCAGCAACCACCAGAAGATGGTTGCGGTCAGGAAACCGGCCAGGAAAGCAAGGGAAGGGTCCAGGATTGGCATTCGCTAGGTTTAGTTCGTGTACAGGATGCGCCCGCAAGTGGGACAGTAATAGAGTTGCGTTGTGGAGCGCGCGCTTTGTTGTTGGGCGGGGGTAAGAGTCGTGCCGCAGGCCGCGCAAGCGCCCTCGTTGAGGCAGGCAACTGCCAGGCCCTTGTGGCGCTGGCGCAATTTGTCATAAGACGATAGCAGTCCTGCATCCAGGGGATTGAGCGCGGCGTTTCGTTCGGAAGTCAACCGTTCCAGTTCTTTCTCCAGGTCAGCCTGTTCCCGGGTCAGGGATTGTGTTTGGCTGGACAACTGCGATTGTACAGTTTCTATGTGACTGGTTGCCGCAAGCCAATGTTGGGTCGCGGCTTCTTCGGCCAGCATGGCCTCCAATTCCCGGTCTTCGAGGGTGCGCAGGTGGCGTTTGAGCGCAGCGGATTCACTCTGCAAGTCCTGTAGTTCCTTGGGATTTTTCACGCTGCCGCTGTACAGGCTGGCTTCGGTCTGCTCGATTTTGTTCTTGACTTTTTCGACTTCCACTTCAGCCTGTTTCAGTGCACGCGCTGCAAGCCCGCGCGCCGCTTCAGAATCTTCCAGTTGGGACCTGGCCTGGAGGAGCGCCTCGTCATTTTCGAGTTGCTGGCGGATTCCATCCAATCGGGTGCGGATTCCATCCAACCGGCTGTCCAACAATTGCAGGCGATAAAGACCAAGCGATGCGCTCATATCCTGATTATATACGAAGATGTCTGCAAGATTTTAGTAATTTTGCCTGGTCGTATCCGTTTCATTGGGTTGACAGATTGTAGTAATTGTACGTGATCTGCGCCAGGCTCGCGAACAGGGCGTTTGCGTTATCGAAAATGATCTGTTGCGGGTGGTAGGTGTAGACCGTGAGCACGTAATTCCCGCCGGGTGTGTAAATGATGGCCGCATCGGAGACGTTTGTCATGTAACCGGTAGTTGTGTCTACCCACCAGCCGTGTTTGTGCGCCACCTGGGTGCCGCCCGGCACGCCCGCTTCGAGCAGTACGCCGATCTTGTCTTCGGCCAGGAACGTTACCATCTGCTGGCAGGAAGCCTGGTTGATGCGGTCCGGGAAGGCTGCCACCAATGCCCCGCCGCCGGAGTTGGCGCACTGGTAGATGTCAGCCAGCAACATGCCCATATCGGATGCGGTGGTTTGGTTGTAAAGGTCGGGATCGGTGTATACATCCAGGCGCTGATTGGCTGGTGTGCTAATTCGCTCCAATAGGGGCGAGCCGAATTCGAAAAAACCCGCCATGAAAGTATTTACAAGTCCGATTTTCCTCATATTTTCTGTAACAATCAGAGGGCCGCGCACAGCGTCCAGTTCTGCCATGAGTGCGTCGGAAGGCGGGTTTTCGGATTTCTTGATCATGTTGATGATCATGCCAGTTATCCGCTCATCCAGTGGTTTTGTTCCATTTTTGATCATAACAGAGACCAGGATGGGAATCTTGATCGTGCTTTGTGCTGAGACAGCGACATCAGGCTCTGATTCTAATTCCTGGCCCTGGTTGAGGATGAAGTGGATCTCCTGCCCGGTCTGCAGGTCCAATAAGTACAGGCTGGTCAAGCCGTCGAAGTCGGAGGCCAGGATGGTTTGCTTGAGCAGGATTTCCAGGTTTTCGATAGTGGGGCGGGCAGGCGCGCTGCGCTGGAAGGTCAACGAGACGTTGCGGTTGGTAGGCGAGCGCAGCGCGTCTTCGATCAGGATAATGGCGCGGTCAATATCCAGTTCCTGCCCAGGGCGACCGGCGGCGAATCCGCCGCCTGGGATGGGCTGGGCAGGCTCCGGCGGGATGTCGTAGCGCGGCGCAATTTCATTTTGCAGGTATGCGCGCAGCCGTTCTTCGGCAATCGAGGCGCGCAGGGGAACGGCAACCGGGGCGCTTTCACGGTTCCACAGGTAGTTCCAAAAACCACCCCAGAACGAGTCGCTCGTGCGCGCGAGATCGGCGGCCGCCAACATCGCTTCCAGTTCCAGTTCGAAACCAACGACAGTCGGGTCAATGTGGATGACCGCCCCCGCATATTGCGCCTCGACGGGTGTGTTGTAGACCTGTAGGACGCGCTCCGAGGCCGTTTGCGGGTCCACGCCGCCGACCGGGACGCCGCCTATCGTCATTCCCGTAGGATAATTGCTGCGTTGGCGGCTGTAATCAATTAAAGAGACGATTGTTAGAATGAGCGTCCCGCTCAGGAACAGGATGGAAACGATACGGACCAGAATGGATGCGCTGCGGTTTCTCACACAACCTCCAGAATATTACAGGTAAAATTCCTCTTTCGCCAGGACGGCTGCCGTCGTCAAGATGTAAATGATCCAGGTCAGGTCGGCGGTGAGCAGGTGGATGATTTGCAGTGGGATGGGGGCCAGCAACGCCAGGTTGACCACCCCGGCAGTGAGTTGTACCACACCGGCGATCATGAGTCCAAGCAGAAGTTTGCGCGCTGGTCCCTGGGATTGGGCATGGAGCAGGCGCACTGCGTAAAGTGAATAGCCTGCCGCCAGGACCGCAATGATGGGGTGATACACGCGCAGCCGCACCAGGAAGTGGGCGTTTGGATCCAGTTCCTGCGCGATGCCTTCGGCCAGCGAACCGGCCGGGAAAAGGGTGTCGCCCAATGCGGTCACTGCGCCGCTCATGCCGATCAGGATCATGCCGAGCAGTCCGCCTGCCAGCAGCCAGGCCTTGCCTGCCTGTCCCTTGACCTGGACAGGCTTGCCTCCCGAAGCCCAGTATGCGGTCAGGGCCAGGCTCGCCACCAGCAAGAAGGTGTTAGCCAGGTGCAGCGCCACCGCGAAAGCGCGCGCTATGGACGAGTTCCCGGTCGTCAATTCGAACAGCACCAGGCCAGCGCCGAGCAAAGCTTCTAATACAATGAAAAACCCCGAAGCGGCCAATCCCTTGCGGAGTGGGTGGCCCTTGGAAACGACCCGGAAACCCCAAACCAGCATGGCCGCCACCAACAGGAGGTCTATGCCGGAGAGCAGGCGGTGGGTGAATTCGATGTCCATCTCCACGCCGGGATCACGCGGCAAAACCTGCCCGTCGCACAGCGGCCAGTGCCGCCCGCAGCCCGCCCCGGAGCCGGTGGCGCGGACGTAGGCCCCCCAAAGGATAACGATCAGGTTCCAGCCGAGGACGCCCCAGGTAAACAGCGCGAAATGTTTGTTCTTCATTTGCTGGTTTGTGGAAGAGGAATCGTGACTTTAATCACCCAAAGAGTATAACACAATCAACCCTGCCAGTTGTGCTAGAATAGATTTGTCACATTATCTTCCAATCGAAGGATGGATTTCCCCATGCTCCGTTCATTTCTGATTTACCTGTCCAAAGCCGGTTGGGCGCAACGCACCGTGACCGGCTGGAAATTGGCCTGGAAGACCGCCTCCCGTTTCGTGGCCGGGGAGCGCGTTGAGGATGCCGTTCGCGCCATTCGTGAGTTGAACGCTAAGGGCATTGTCGCCACCCTGGATCACTTGGGGGAGCATACCACCACGACCGAAGAGGCGGCTCAATCCACCGAAGAGATCATCGCGATCTTGGATGAAATCGACAAGGCGGGGGTTCAATCGAACGTCTCCATCAAATTGACGCAGATCGGCATGGGCTTGGATGATACCGTCTGCCGCCAGAACCTGGTGCGCATCCTGGCGCGCGCCAAAGAGTACAAGAACTTTGTGCGGATCGATATGGAGGATACGCCTTACACAGATGTTACGATTGATATCTTGAACGGCGTGCTCGACGCGGGCTTCACGATCAAGACGGTTGGCTTGGTCGTGCAATCCTACCTGTACCGCACAGAGCAGGATACCCGCACCTTGCTCGAACGCGGGGTGCGCTTCCGCCTGGTCAAGGGCGCTTATAAGGAACCCCCTGACAAGGCCTATCCTAAAAAGGCGGATGTGGATGCCAACTTCGACCTGCTGACCAAGATCCTGATAGATGCCGCCCTGCTGGCTGGTTCACCCCACCTGAGCAAGGACGGGCGCGTCCCGCCCGTTCCGGCCATTGCCACGCATGACGAGAAGCGCATTGCGTTTGCGAAACAGTATGCTGAAAAGATTGGCCTGCCGAAGAGCGCGCTGGAGTTCCAGATGCTGTACGGCATCCGCCGCGACCTGCAGGAGCAATTGGCCGCGGAGGGCTACCCGGTGCGCATCTACGTCCCGTTCGGCACACATTGGTATCCCTATTTCATGCGCCGCCTGGCGGAGCGCCCGGCCAACATCTGGTTTTTCGTCTCGAATTTCTTCCGGAAGTAGTGGTGGGGCAAAAAAATCAAAAAAGTGGTAAAAAAGGCCTATGGCTGATTTTCCATTGGCAATCGTAACCGGCGGCGCGCACCGGCTGGGCCGCGCCTTTGCCCTGACGCTGGCATATCAGGGGTATGCCGTCCTGTTGCACTATCATACCTCCGGGAAAGCGGCGCAAAAGACGGCCGGCGAGATACGCACCTTTGGCGTACCGGTGTTTCCCTTATCTGCCGACCTGACCCGCGCGGAGCAGGCGCGTTTCCTGTTCGATACGGTCGACTCCCTGTTGGCGACCCCTGATTCGGGCGTATCCCGCCTGGCTGTGCTGGTCAATTCGGCGGCGGTCATGCCGCGCGGGGAGGTGAAAACGCTCCCGCAGACGGACTGGGACGCGGCGCTCGACCTGAATTTGAAGATCCCCTTCTTGTGCGCCCAGCAGGCTGCCCTGCGGATGACCGCGGGCGGACTAATCGTCAACGTGAGCGACGTGGGCGCGGGCAAGGCTTGGTTGGGCTACCCATCCTATACCGTCAGCAAGGCCGCCCTGGAGTCGCTCACGCGCGTGCTGGCACGCTCGCTTGCGCCCTCCATCCGCGTCAATGCCATTGCGCCGGGACTGGTGCTGCCGCCCGAAAACCTGCCCGCCGAAGAGTGGAACCGGCTGGTGGAGCGCCTGCCGCTCAGGCGTCCGGCCGCGACCGAGGAAGTGGCCTCGGCGCTCGAGTTCCTGCTCAAGAACGAGTACATCACCGGCCAGACCATCGTCGTGGACGGCGGTTATTCCTTGCTTTAGAGGAGATGAGTCATGCCCGAGACGCCCGCTTTCCTGTCCGAACGCTTGCAATCCGAAGGCGAGAAGATCGCCGCTTTTTTTGCCGCTCTCACCCCTGACCAGTGGAGAGCCGAAGTCTACACGGAAGGCGGGCTGTGGACGGTGCGCAGCGTGCTGGCGCATTTCGTGACCGCAGAGCGCGGCTTCCTGGCGCTGTTCGCAGGCATCCGCGCGGGCGGCGCGGGCGCGCCGGAAGACTTTTCGATTGACCGGTACAACGCCAGCCAGCAGGAAAAGACCAGGGACCTGACGCCTGAAGAGTTGCTGGCGCAGTTTACCGCCGTGCGGGCCGAGATGGCCGCCTGGGTGGCCGGGCTGACTGAGGCCGACCTGGCGCGGGAAGGCCGCCATCCCTTCCTGGGGCAGACGACCCTGGCCGAGATGGTCAAGATGGTCTACCTTCATAACCAGATCCACCTGCGCGACTTGCGCAAGCGGGTTGCCGGACCGCCCTCCTGATGGACCTGTCCAAACCGCAAACATCCCGTGCGCCTGCCCGCCTGGCCTGGGTGGACCTGATCCGCGTGATCGCCGTCTTCCAGGTAGTGTTGGTGCACCTGTCCTTTCCGGTCTTCTACAAAGGCGACCTGCCGCTTTCAGCCTGGTCCGCGGCCAACTTCTATGACTCGTTCTCGCGCATGGGCGTGCCGCTGTTCTTCATGGTCAGCGGCGCCCTGTTGCTCGGCAGGGACGAGCCGCTGGGCGTCTTCTTGCGCAGGCGTTTCGTCAAAGTGGGCATCCCTGCCTTGTTCTGGTCGGTGGCCTACCTGCTGTGGTCGGTGGAAGCCTATCGTAACGGCAGTATGTCGCCGGGGCGCATTGCGCTGTCCATGCTCAAGGCCATTTACCTGGGGGATGTCGAGATTCACCTGTGGTTCCTGTACGTGCTGGCCGGCATCTACCTGGTCACACCCCTCCTGCGCTTGTTGGTCTCCGCCGCCTCCCGCCGCGACCTGGCATATTTCCTGCTGCTGTGGCTGCTGGGCGCCTCGCTGACGGAACTGGCAAAGCGTCTGACCGGTTTCCCGACCGCGCTGGGAATTCCGGTCGTGACCGGCTACGTGGGCTACTTCATCCTAGGGTTCTGGCTGGCGGAGGTGCGCCTCACGCAGCGCGGACGCCTGCTGGCCGGGCTGGGTGCGCTGTGCGCTGTGCTGGCTACCTTTTGGGGCACGGCGCTGCTTTCGGCGGGCTCCGAGACCATTGACGCCTTTTTCTACAGTTACTTCAGCCTGCCGACCGTGCTCGCCTCCGCCTGCGCTTTCCTGCTGCTTAAAGACCTCGGCGGTCGCCTGCCGGGATGGATCGTTGCGCCGCTGCGCGCGTTTTCTGCAGCCAGTTTTGGCATTTACCTGCTCCACATTCTTGTGATAGACTTGCTGCGCGACGGCGCGCTTGGCTTCCGCCTGTACAGTTGGATGGCCGACCCGCTGTATTGCATCCCGTTGACGGCCCTGGCGGTCTGCCTGTTGTCTTTCCTGGTCGTCAGCCTGTTGCGGGCCATCCCGCTCGTCAAATCCCTCGTTCCTTGAGCCATGACCTCGCCGCGTTTATTGACCCTGTTGCGTTTTTCCCGCCCGTTGCACCTGATGTTCGCCGCGCTGGCTTACATCCTGGGAGCGGGCATTGCCCGTTACCTGGGCGTCCCGCAGGGGGCGCTGGCCTTCTGGTTGGGGCTGGCGGGTGTGACGCTCTTGCAAGCCAGCATGGGCTGGCTGGCTGAGGCCTTCCGTCCGCTGGCCGAACCCATGGAGGATGAAGATACCCGCTCCGAGCGCCTGGCCTTGCGCAATACCGTCTTGCTGGTTGCACTGGCGGCGCTGTCGGTTGCGGCTGTGCTGGCCTTGCTGCTGGCGCGCGCGGGCGCGCTCTCGCCGGCCGCCTGGCTGTTCCTGGCGCTTTCGCTGGTTTTGGCGCTGGCCTACGCCGTCCCTCCCGCCCGGCTGGTGAACGCCGGATTGGGCGAGTTTGCGCTGGCGGCGCACATCGCCATGCTGGCGCCTGCCCTGGGTTTCGTGTTGCAGGCTGGCGAATACCACCGCCTGGTGGGCATCGTCTCTTTCCCGCTCACCTTGCTGGCGCTGGCCTGTTTCCTGGCGCTCGATTTCCCCACCTACGCCGCCGACCAGAAGTACGACCGCCGCACGCTCCTGCGCAGCCTGGGCTGGGAGCGCGCCGTCCCCCTGCACCACGGCCTGGCGCTGGGCGCTTACCTGCTGCTGGCCGCCGCGCCGTTGTTCGGGCTGGCCTGGGGGTTGGTCTGGCCGGCCTTCCTGACCTTTCCCTTTGCCTTGTTGCAGGTCTACTTCCTGCGCAACCTGGCGCTGGGCGCAAAGCCGGACTGGAAATTACTGACCGCCAACGCCCTGGCCGTCTTTGGCCTGGCTGCCTGGGTGCTGACCTTTGCCTTCTGGCTGCGTTGACATGTCCGAATTCCTGACCTTGCTGCCGCCCGATGAGGCGCGCGACCGCCTGCTCTCGCATCTTCCTGCGCCTGTGATTGCTGCCGAGACGATAGAAGTTGCCGCGTCCCTGGGCCGGGTGTGCACTGAGGACATCTACGCGCCGCACCCCTTACCGGAGTTCCCACGCT